>JBBSOX010000147.1:0-13976 GCA_038259325.1 Chroococcales cyanobacterium
ACTTCTTGCTCCCTGAGACAATTGGCTAATTTTACAGAGCAAAATTCTCTGTCCCCTAATACAACTGTTTGATATTTATTGAATAATCTTATTACTTGAGAAAATATTTTTGATTGCTCCTCAAAATTACTATTTCCCATTGTGCAATTTAAAAGCGCAACAGCTTAACAGCAAACCAGGAGGAACAATGGTAGCTTTGCCATCTTAGGGATGGGGTCAAGTATCTAGTTAATTGTGAGGATGTCTCATGAAGTGAAAAGCTATACCAAGTTTTGTAGAAGGAACAAGCCATAAAAAGCTTGAGATCCCCTGCCAAGACTACGGAAACTATAAAATTTTTAACGATGTGATTGTGGGCGCTGTTGCTGATGGGGCTGGCAGCGCCAAATTTTCTCATATAGGCGCTCAACTAGCAGTTAAGAAAGCCCTCTTACACCTAGAGACATGGATTATTAGGCTCAAGCAAAAGAAGCCAAATTGGCAGCAACCAATTCCAGAGGAACTAGCCAAGAAAGTTTTTAGCGGTACATTAAAAAATGTAGCCAATGCTCTGAAGAAAAAAGCCTGTGAAAATGACTATTTATAACGTCCAGCCATACAGTGATACACTCTTCTCAAATGAATAGTAGATTATCACATTTTCATATTAGTGGGATAGGTTCTTTTAAGTCGAGACAAAACGGTAAGTGGAAGTATTGCAATGAAGCGATATCGCGCCGCATTAGACACGCTGTTTGTGGAAATGAAGGTAATAAAAGAGCGATCGCTTGTCTATCGTGAATGAATGTAGGATTAAAGCGCCGTATAAGCAATGCGCTTTAACCCTATATTTTGGGTGTGGAATGGAGCGATCGCTTCAGAGAGTGAAATAGAAGGCGGTCAATTTAGATGAAGCAAGCTACTCGACAAACTGCGTAGGTGTAGCCCGTCGTAGACATCGAATAGAATCTTTTGGCATATCAGCACTGTTGAAATAGCTCCTGAAAGCTTTTTGAGGCTGCTTCAGGTTTGGCAACAATCTCGACAATTTTATTGCGTGCATCTACTTCAAACAGCGCCTCAACAGCAACTTGGGCAACTTTTTGCCTGGGGATGCTACCGTCAAACAGTGTATCAGCACTCTGCATCACGATCGCGTCGGAGTTATCTTCATTCTTCAAGCCGCCCGGCCGCACAATCGTATAGGTAAGACCACTTTTCTGGATGTACTCTTCAGCTTGCTTTTTCCACACTAAAATCAGCCAAAACAAATTCAGTGGATGGAATAACTGCGAAGTACACAAAGAAGAAACTAAGACAAAATGCTCAATTCCCTTTGCCTTGGCAGCATCTACTAAATTTTTAGTGCCTTCAAAATCGACTTTATAAGGGCCAGTGGGGTCAAAGCTAGGTTTTGCACCAGTAGCAACCAACAAAACTGTGCTATCTCCCAACGCAGCAGTTAAACTTTCTGGTTGTAACACGTCGCCTAGTACCAATTCGGCTTCAGGAGACAGAATACCTCTAGCTTTCTCTATATCCCGCACCAAAGCTCGGACGGGAATATTCCGCGCTATCAACTCTTGCACAATCCGGCGACCTGTTTCACCCGTTGCCCCTGCTACAAATGCTTTCATGAGAAATGCTATCCTGGGAAACTATTGTGTGCTTGTTCAGTTCTTTATTTTAGTAATTCTATGGAGTTGATGGCAGATTAATGAGGTTTCGGTCAAAATAGGATCTGAGTGCGAAATCACCCAGGCATGTGGGGAATTATTAATATAGACGAACGCCAAAGTATACAGTAATGCATTTATGCTTTCAAGAAAAGGCGAATATAAATCCTGGGAAATAACAGAAGCAGTTTTACCTGTAGCCTCCAGCCAAGAAGAAGCTGAGGAAACATTAATAGAAGCAAATGTAGCGACGCTCACAAAATTCTCCGGTCGTTATCAAGATTTTATGGAAATGCCTGCCCCAGCGGAAAAGGTTGCTGAGTATCTTAATGCTCACGCCTCATGGTTTTCGCGTTGCGCTGAACCCATGAAGGTGCAACCATTGGGGGAAAATGGCTACGCTTTAGTAATTGGTCGCTTTGGTGCTCTTGGTTATGATGTCGAACCAAAAATTGGTTTAGAATTGTTGCCCCCAGAGCAGAGTATTTACCGCATCCGTACAATCCCCATTCCTGATTACCAACCGCCTGGTTATGACGTAGACTATCGGGCATCTTTACAGTTAATAGAAAACGATGCTTGCACTAGCGTTGGTGAAATTACCAGAGTTGAGTGGGAATTGGATTTAATGGTCTATTTGCACTTCCCTAAGTTTATTCAGCGATTACCCAAGTCTATAATTCAATCTACAGGCGATCGCTTACTTAACCAAATTGTCCGCCAAGTCTCCCGCCGCTTAACTCGCAAAGTTCAGGAAGATTTTCATAAATATTTGGAAATACCCTTTCCTGCTAATTCTAAGCAAAAGCGGTGAGTCAACAGTTCTTTGCCATTTGTCAAAAATTAATGACAAATGACAAAGGACAAAGGACAAAGGACAAATAACTAAGCTTTAGTGAGAATTCTTTGGACAATTTGCACCCCGGTAACAGCCTGCCAAGCAAAAAGTCCTAAAAGCGTGAAATTTAACAGAATATGAGTTGCACGCGCCCAATTTGCCCCTTTTTGCATATAAGGCGACAAAGCAGCAGAAAATGCAATCAGACCCGTCATGCCTAGTCCTGCCAGCAGGTGAGGCCCGACAAATAACTTGCCATTATTGATATAAGTGACACCCATCCCTCCAATTGCACCTACTACCATCACAGCTAGGAGTATAGAACCGATTTGGTAGTGTCTGACGTTATATCTACCTTTAATCAGTTCTTTCTTTTCTTCACCCTGAGCATTTCTGGTACGCTGTAGTTGCAGTCCCAAGTAGGCAGCATAAATTGAAAGTACTAATAGCGCCCACATGAGCACCGGATGAAAGAAGTTTAGCCAATATTTCACCGACGCAGAAAGTTCCAGACTCATCGTGTTCTCGCCCAATGATTAAATCTTCATAAAAGTTAGCATAACTCTATTTTCTGTGCTTAATGTTGCACAAACTAAAAGAGAATAAAGAAAATTCTCCTCTGCCATTTCCTCTATTATTTTGCTTCACCCTCTTGCCAAAGTGGATAAACAATCTCAGACTAAATTTTGAGGTTAGACGAACAAAACCCCCTGTGTGGGATCTCATCCATGACTGAAAACAATGATACTTTACTGCTAAAAGCTGCTAAAACCGGGGATATTAAGCATCTGTGTGCGCTACTAGCTGCTGGTGCGAGGGTGGACGCGTGCGATCGCCAAGGCACGACGGCGTTAATGTTTGCTGCCAATTTAGGCTACACCGAAATTGTGCGATCGCTGCTAGATGCTGGGGCAAATATCAACTTCCCCAGAAAACTCTATGGTTTGACGGCTTTGATGTTGGCAGCTAGTGCCAAACAGCTTGACATTGTGCAGCTTTTACTATCTAAAGGTGCTGATGTAAATGCCACTAATGAAGATGGCAGCACAGCTTTAATGGCAGCTGTACTCAAAGGTCATCTTGATGTAGTGCGAGTTCTATTGGCTGCTGGTGCGAAGGTGAATATCGCAGATAAAGATGATGATACTGCGTTGAAACTAGCAGTTAAGCAGGGACAAATAGAAGTTTTACAAGCAATTATTCAAACTGGTGTCGATGTCAATATTAGAGATGAAGAGGGTGAAAGACTCTTAACATTAGCGGCGGATTTGGGACATTTGGAGATTGTGGAAGCACTACTAGCGGCAGGGGCTGATGTGAATCTGAAAAATGCTGATGGTGGAACTGCCCTATCGGCAGCAGCAGCGGCTGGACACAGTGCGATCGCAGCAGCTTTACTGGATCGAGGTGCTGACATTAATCTCCAAGACCAAGATGGTGAAACTGCTTTACACCTTGCCGTTGTAGAAGGCTACATTGATGTCGTACAAGTGTTACTGAACGGGCGTGCAAATGTCCAAATTAGGAACCACCTGGGGGATACGCCACTGCTTGTAGCAGCGTTGCAGGGACACAGCCACATCGTCGAAGCATTACTGCGTTCTGGGGCAGATATTAATGGGAAAAACCTTGGTGAAGTACCTTTGACGTTGGCTGTATCACAAGGACACACTCAAACAGTGAAAGTGCTGCTAGAGTATGGTGCTAATGTCAATACTCCGGGCGATGATGGCAAAACTGCTTTGATCAAGGCAACCGAACGCAAGTACAAAGAGATTATCCATTTGCTGCTGGCAAAGGGGGCAGATGTGAACTTTCAAGACTCAGCGAGGGCAACAGCATTGATGTGGGCTGCCTCAGCAGGTTACAGCGAAATTGTGCAGTTGTTACTGCAAGCTAGGGCAGATGTGAATTTGAAAAACCGGGGTGGTTATACTGCTTTAATGATTGCAGAATTTAATGGTTATAAGAATGTGGTGCAGAGTCTGCAAAAAGCTGGGGCGCAAGAATAGCCATTTGAATTATTGTAAAATATTTTCAAAAATATCTTGACAAATGATTAAATGACGGTTATTTACTTAAATACCAGGGAGAATTAAAACAATTCGCAATGACGCTCCTGCCTCGCTAACGCTGCGCTAACGCAATTCGCAATTCGCAATTGAAGGGGATTTAAACGCCGACACAAAACACGCTGCTTATTAGTTGCAGGGGACTTAAACCCCCAAAGTTGATTAAAAAGCTCAAGTCTAGGCGCAAGAAACAAAGAAAGCAAAACTCCGTCGTAGCTGTTGTGAACTTGCTACGGCGGAGAAAGGAAAAATTAAAACGACAAGAGGGAGCAGGCTAAATGCTTGCGTCACAAGGATAGAAAGAAAGCAAAAATGAAGAAGTAAATTTACCTTTTACTTTTTACCTTGTACCTTTTACCTTTTACCTAGTCTCCCCCTTGGCGTTTCCTACTGTGCTAGATGTGCAAAATATATAGTTTTTACTTTCAGAGAAAAGTATTCTAACGATCATTTTTTATGTATCCTCCCAAAGAATGAATATAAATGAATCTGGGAAAAGGTTGATGTGCGAACATTTGGGCGATCGCAAGGGCAAATCCAAGAGAAAATAAATAAAAAATTAAATTTAGTAGAATCACTATAGTGAATCCCCAGCCACCATCAGATCAAGCATTGACTGATGACTTCACCAAGCAAAAGTGGCTAATGACTATAAAATTTGCAGAACAACTAGTGTCATATCATCAGTGTTTTGCTTATCAGCACCGATGAATTGCTGAACTTGGTCAAAGAGGTAATCTACAATCTCCTCTGGGCCATTGCAGTACTTGCAAGCCGTATTGAAGCTAGCCACAAAGTTATCTTCGTCAAAGCGATCGCCACCAGCGGCAGCGGCATCGGTCAAGCCATCTGTATAGTAAATAATTGTATCCCCAGGCTCTAACTGTGCCTGAGCATCTTCATATTGGCTGTTAGCATCCAAACCAATTAACATTCCTAGAGTATCTAAACGGCTGACAGTTTTCGTGGCTGCGTGCCACCACAAGGGAGGATTGTGTGCCGCATTACTATAAGACAAAATTCGGTTATGGGGATTATATTCTGAGTAAAATAGTGTTACAAAGCGGTGGGAATTTTCCAAATCCGCATACATAACTCTATTTAAGTTTTGCAGAATTCCGGCTGGAGAATTACCATGTAGCACTTCTCCTCGTAGCATTCCCCGCATCATCGTCATAATCAGCCCTGCGGGAACACCCTTACCCATGACATCTCCAATAACCAAACCCCAGCGACCAGTTTCCGTGCCGCTTTTGGCCTTAGCTTGAATCTTATTATGATTGGTAGCAATAAAGTCGTAGTAGTCTCCGCCGACGCGATTGGCAGGTTTACAGCGTGCAGCCAGAACTGCACCAGGGATTGTGGGACATTGACGTGGCAGAAGTCGCCGTTGAATTTCTGCGCCAATTTCTAGTTCTTGGTCTAAACGTTCTTTTTTTCTTAGTTCTACAGCTAGTTCATCGTTTTCGATTGCTACCGCTGTTTGGTCTGCTACTAACCTAACTAACTTTTGCCTGGTTTCTGTCCAACTATATTCTGGATCGCGGCTCAAGACGTAGAGCCATCCCCGTTCTGTATGCTTCACCAGAATTGCCGTACCAAAGATTTGCACATCTGGCCCCAAATAGCGATGCATTTGGTCATCCAAAATTCCCGTAGCATTCGCTAGAGGGGCAGTATTGGGCAGAAGCGTGATTTGACTAGTGGCTATTTCTAGTGCTTTGCGAATATTTTTTCGTTGGCCACTATCTTGCCAATGTAACTGCTCTAACCTAACTTGACCATTAGGTTTGTAGAGAAACAAGGCGCTGCCGTCTGCATCTGTCACTCTTGTTGCCATTAGCGGGATCAGTTCCAAAAACTGATTCAAATTATTGAAACTTCTCAGGGCAAATCCTAAAGAACTTAGCAAATCTTGAATTTTGTTCTGTTCCCGGTGCAACCTTGCCACGAGTTCTTTGAGTGCCACGACTGGTGTGACATCTGTCGCGGTACTACTATTGTTGTCAGTGGGTTGAGAGGGCAGTTGAGACACAGGCACGGGTACTATTGCACTTTATATTGGAAGATTTCAGATTACTTATAAATCTTTTGGCTTTGGCATTGCTAAACCATATTTAGACAAGACCTGTCACTTTAGCAAGAGTATAAAGACGTAACAGGTAACTTTTATCAGTATTGTATTTGCTTCTTGTAGTTTCTGATGGAATATTAGGAATTTCAAATTATGTATTTTTAGTCAAAAACCAACCCGTAAAAATTACTATTTTCAGTGATAGTTAAGAAAGGTTTTCATTTTTCCATAACTTAATTTCCAAAGCATATCTCTAAAGCCATAAAAATACTTTATTAAAAAAACGATTCATAATCCTTTCAGAGTAACTGTTTGGGCAGAGGCAACTAGGAGACTGGAAGTTTTTGAGTAAAAACCTCTATAAGCGCTCAAATCGAGCTTTGGTTTGGTAGATAACAGACTTAAACTCAATTCCCATACCTGAGAATATGTAAAAAAGTCTTCAAATACTTAATTTGTATACCATAATTGCTGAGATAATTGCCAAAATAGAGCTTTTCATTTTGAATTTTACGTTTTGAGTTGCTGAATCTGCAAAAATTCAACCCATTGAAATAGGATAAAAGTGAGACAACTCAATCCTTCGACTTAGCAGTAACAGACTTAAAGCATTAACCTCTAATTGATTTTAGGGTGGAGTCATTTGGTAAGTGTAAGATATGAATAGAAGAGATAACAGTAAATCTAAAAAAATATCCTCCAATAACTTTAAATCAAAAGCCAGAAAGAGGGTTTTAGTTTAACCATCAGAGTTAAAACCTCTCGATTTTCTACAAAAAATATTTGTGAATACTATCGCAAGTAGGAACTGAGACTACACCTGGGAGTGTTGAACTAGCTTACTTACAGCAATTCACTTTTTGAGTTCACAATGGACGATTTTCCAAACTTCTAATGGTCGGAAGCTGTCCTTTTCCTGATGTTGGCGCTGGGCAAACAGCTGATCCTCGTACTCCTACTTTGAAGCAAGTTACCTGCAATGTGCAGTTCTTTCGACTCGCTAAGGCAGTTGCTTCTTTATTTGCGGAGTTTCCCATAGGGAAAGAGGACAACCCATCATAATCAACACCAGTCACCTGCGGAGGCAAACCTCTTACAGTGCTGGATTCATCTACGCTGGCTCCCTAAGACACTACTGACCGCTCAAACTGCTGTCCATCCTACAATAGTTGCATTTTTAAGGTTAGCGTTTCGCTTGCCCTTGAAATTGCTGCAAGATGGAAGCTTGCGGGATTTTGTGTGTTGCAACTAAATGCCCATTCAGAGTGGGAAAAAAGGGCATTAGCTTGAGATTTTAGCAAAAGTTATCCATTTATGCTGACAAACTCATGATTTATAGGACTTGATTTGTTTCTAGTATTTTGTTTCTAATTAGTTCAAGTGATAATACCAGATCATCTATCCTTAAATTTATTATTTGTCAAGAAAAATATTTAAATCCAAATTTTTCAATTAGCCACTCAAGAGAGCTTCGACAAACTCATAGCTAGAAAAGGGGCGCAGGTCTTCAATTCCCTCGCCAGCCCCAATAAAGCGAATGGGTAAACCTAGCTGTTGCACAACGGCAAGGGCAACACCGCCTTTGGCCGTGCCATCGAGCTTGGTTAAAACAACGCCACTTAACTGTGCAGCTTGGGAGAAAACTTCGGCTTGCCGCAGTCCATTTTGTCCTAAAGTGGCATCTAGAACTAAAAGAGATTCTACTTTGGCATTTGGGGCTTTTTTGTCGATAATTCGCCGGATTTTGCTGAGTTCGTCCATTAAATTTTTCTTGTTTTGCAGTCGCCCAGCGGTATCTACTAGAAGTAATTCTGTTTGACGAGCTTGGGCGGCAGCGATCGCATCAAATACAACTGCTGCCGGATCTGTATTCTTTCCCGGATTGGAAATTACTTCTACACCACTTCTACTACCCCAAACCTTCACCTGTTCCACGGCGGCGGCGCGGAAGGTGTCTGCTGCGCCAATCAAGCATTTATAACCAGATTTTTGGCCCAGGTGGGCAATTTTGCCGATGGTGGTGGTTTTACCGGCACCATTTACCCCAGTGATTAGCCAAATATTCAAGGTTTCTTTTTCTGGTGTAAAGGTTGTTTTATGCGATGCTTTGCTTGGCGCATCCAGCATATCCCGGAGGATTTTTTTCAGGTAAGCGATCGCTTCTTCAGGTGCAGTAACTTCTTCTCGAAGTTTTGTCTGTAGGGCATTGATAATAAAGTCTGTCGCTTCTACACCCACATCAGCTTGCAGGAGCAATGCCTCAATTTCGGTTACAGCAGCTTGGTTTAGCGGCCCTTGACCTACGATCGCCTTTAGTTGGTTGAGGATGCTACGGCGAGTCTTATCTAACCCTTGCCGGAGCTTTTTCAGCCAGGTAATTTCTTCAATAGAAACGTCTTCTGGATTTCTACCTTGAGCTGCTAGGACTTTTGCCGACCAGACAAACCCATCATCAAATACCATTTCCTCTTCTGTTTCTGAGGTTGTAGCTACTGGCTGGGCTGCTTCCGGTTCTGGGACTTCGATGGCGGTGGCTACTAGTTGTTCCAGCTTCGCTTGCCGTTCTGCCGCCGCCCGTTCTAAGAAGGATAGTGCTGTTGGCTGCGTTACCTCTGGCGTAGCTAGTGGTTCGGTAGGTGTTGGTTCAGTTTCACTTGCCGTTAGTTCTGGACTTTTGACATCTGGTTCTTCAGCAATTGCTGCTACTGAGAAATCTTCTGTGCTTTCTTCTTCAGTAGCAGCTTGGATATCTTCTGGCTGTGATGTTTCTGGGGTTGTACTAACAGGTTCCTCAGTTGCTTCTGGTTCGGTGATTTCTGCAATTGCCGTTTCTGCAATTTCAGGTTGTGCTGATGCTGCTGAATCAGGCGGGGTTTCTACTACCTCGGTTTGTTGTTTTTGCTGAATATTTTTGTAAGCAGCTTTAGCAAACGCTAACAAATCTGCCGTTGTGTCTGGTGCAGTTTCAGCAGTTGGTGTTGAAGTTTCGGCTGGCTCTGGTTGGAGTTCTTGTGCAGCAGGAGTTTCTTCCTGTTTGTTATTAGAAGGAGTGTCAGAGGAATCGTTATATTTACGACGGAACCAATTAAAAACCATTGCAGCAGTATTGGTTATATTGAGTTATAAGTTATAAGTTATGAGTTTAATTTAACTTTGCACTTTTTCTTGGGGTGAAAACTCCCCGGTTATCCTCACCTTTCAACGCCAGTTTGAGGAGAATCGGTACAAGACAAGGTTCCCTCCCTCAGTGCAGCGTCTCGCCTTGGGAAAAGTTCCGCTCGGAGGAAGCCGCAGAAGCGGCTATAGACTTTTCTCCACGGCAGTATAGGGATTATGCTGTTTTTTTCTGCTCAGTGACTCGGCGCAAAACACCGTTAATAAACCGATGACCGTCGTCTCCACTGTAGCGTTTGGCTAGCTCCACAGCTTCGTTGATGGCGATACTATCTGGAACACCTAAGAACTTCATTTCTGCCACAGCGATTTGCAAGATGTCGCGGTCAATTTGGGCAAGGCGAGTTACTTGCCAATCTACTAAGGCAGTAGAAATGAGTTCATCTATAATGTGTCGATTTTCGTTGACGGTAATCACAAGCTCTTTAGCGTAATTCCGAACTCCCTTGTCCTGATTAGCTAACTGAATCAATACTGGGAACTCAACTGCCGTACCTAACTGATTAATTGCTGTCTGGGTGCAAGCGATCGCTTCTTGGAGCATTGTTCTGGCAGAATTGAGGTCGGAGGCCCGAGTTTGGCTACTTAAGAGGCGATCATTACTGCGTTGCAGTTCACCTGCGGCATTGTCGAGGGTATCTTGCACTTCTGAGGTCAGAGTACGTACTGCTCCTAGCACCAGCTTGGATACTAGTTGATCGTCTTCTAATTTATCTAATTTTTTGGGATTGACTGGCAATTGGCTAAGGCTTAAAAGCGCCAACTCACGAGCAATTTGCTGGGGTTTACGAGGTTGCATAAAACTGAGGGGTGATTGTGCGAGAACTGATTAACTAGGCGGAGCAAACTTACAAGTTTATCAATTTTGGCACAGTCAAACAACAACAATTACGCATTTGCTTGTGACTTTGCCAGATTGATTTTAAGTTTCTTCAACAGAAATAACCTGCTGCTTGATTTCGTCGTGTTTCTCTTCCAGTGTGGACTCTTTGGGGACAACCAAGGGCGTATTGGGGGCGACAATGCCACCTGATACAACTATTTTAAAGGCGTCTTCAATCGACATAGAGAGGTTCACCACCTCATCTTCAGGAACGACTGCGTACCAACCAGTGGTCGGATTCGGGGTGGTAGGGATAAAAACACTGAGCACGGGGCGAGGCATCTGGGCTTGGATGTCACTGCTGATTGCACCAGTGACAAAGGCGATCGCCCAAATTCCTCGGCGGGGATACTCTACCAAAATTACCCGGCGAAACTTGCCATTAGAATCTTTTAAGATTGTTTCTAAAAGCTGTTTGAGAGTTTTATATACCTGTCCCGCTAAAGGAATTGCCTGTAAAAGTCGCTCACCAAAATCTAACAACCACCGCCCAGCAATATTGCGAGCCATCAAGCCCATCAACAAAATACTGAGTAGTGGTACAGCCAATCCTACTAATAAATTCAGTAGATTTACTAAAATTGGGTTTAACCCATCAAAAGGATTCAGTTGTTTGGGAATTTGGGTGAGGAAGTTGATTACCCAAGTGGCAATGGTAATCGTCAGCCAGATAGTGGTTGCTAGGGGAATTACTACTAACAAACCAGCAATCAGGTCGTTTTTTAAGTCCTGTTTTAGGCGATCGATTACCAAGCCCCGATTCTCCTGTTTTAAGCTAGAGGAACTTTTGTTATTAGGATTCATCTTTAGGCAGTTTCTACCGCAAGTAACTGTCCAAAACGCTAGCAGCTTGGCTGCTGCCGCAAAAACACTGCTGGAAATTAGCTATTTTCCTACAAGCATACACATAGACAGTGAACTACTCCTAGTTGCCTTCTCCTGTCGGAGACGCTACGCGAACGGCTGAACTAGGAGCTTCTGTACTCATAGGCGAGTGCCCAAACTTAGACTTTCGCCCAAGCTTAGGTCTTACCTCCCCTCCTACAGCAGAGACGGCTGAACCTTCCGCCTTTATCATTCTGATACCCTCGGCTCTAATATTTACTGCGGCGTTCGCATCACGCGAATGATGAGTATTGCAGTGAGGACAAGTCCATTCCCGGACATCCAACGGCATCTCACCTATTTGGTAGAAACAATTAGAGCAAAGCTTTGAACTGGGGAACCATCTATCAATCTCAACCAACTTTCCACCTCTGCGTTCTAGCTTATAAGCTAGAAAGTTAGTGAATGTTCCCCAGCCCACATCAGATATTGATTTCGCCAACTTGTGATTGCATACCATGCCTTTGACATGAAGATTCTCTACTATAACAGCTTGGCTATCGCTGACTAACTTGTAACTAAGTTTATGTAGAAAATCCTGCCTTGAGTTACTAACTCGCTCGTACACTTTGGCAACAACTTTTCTATACCTATTTCTTGAATTACTCCCCTTCTGTTTACGTGCTAATTTTTTCTGCTTCCGTTTCAGGTTTTTCTCGTGTTTGGCGAGGTGCTTAGGATTATCATATTTAGAAACTTTTTCGCCATCAGTAACAACAGCAAAATGTTTTAACCCTAAGTCAATACCGTAAATCTTACCTTCTGAAATAACCGGATTTTTGCCTTCAACCTCAGTCAGTATGGATGCGAGGTATTTCCCAGAAGGTGTTTTGCTAACAGTAACAGTTTTGATTTTACCCTCAATCGGTCTGTGTATTTTGGCTTTGACTATCCCGATATTGCCGGGAAGTTTCACGTTGCCATCTACAATTTTGACATTCTGAGGATACTGAATAGACTGTTTCCCTAACTTAGATTTGAATTTAGGGAATCCAGCCCGTTTCTCAAAAAAGTTTTTGTACGCTGTAGTTAGATTCAGTGTTGTCGCCTGTAAAACTTGGCTATAACAGTCAGCTAACCATACAGTCTCTTCTGTCTTTTTGAGTGCAGGAAGGAATGCGTTGAGTGCTGCACGAGTAAGTCCTTTCCCTGTTTCTTTGTAAGTTTCAATTGACTTATTTAGGGCATAATTCCACCACCATCTCGCACACCCAAAAGTTTGAGCTAATTGGATTTGCTGTTCTACTGACGGATATAAACGGACTTGGACAACCTTGTGTAACACTCAACATCACCTCTTTGATATATGTATCTTACCATGATATGTATATTCTGGTAAAGCCCTAAAATAAAATAATTGGGAATTCGGCATACACCCAGGATTTGTTTTTACTGCGTAAAAAATCAATTCCAGGTGTAATTCTCATTCCCCGCTCACAATCCCCACCTTATGAGTACATTGAAGGTGGGGGCTTCCGCGATGCGTTAAAACGTCTTCACTCATCAGTTAGTCGTAAAAACAAAGGGTCTAATAACCGCAAAAAAGCTATTAACCGCATGCAACGAAAACACTTGAAAGTTTCGCGCCAGCGTCAAGATAATGCTGTTAAGCAAGCATTATACGTAGTAAGGTCTAACGACCTTGTGACGTATGAAAAACTGCAAGTGAAAAATATGGGTTCTTGGCAACTTTTGGTGATCTTGGTTGGGGAAGGCAGAAGGCAGAGGGCAGAAGGCAGAAGTCGGAAGTCAGAAAGATATAATTGAGATACTTCAAACTTCACTCCATCAAACATTTGAGGGATAAGCCTTACTCATGCCCTATGTCGGTGCTAACTCACCTCTTACCAGATTCAAACAATCTGAAACTTGAGAATTGCCAACTTGACGAGATAAAAACTCAGATAAAGTTGATTGTTTCCGCTATCAATAGAGTAGTTAATTGTCCAGTTTGTAACCAACCAACTCATAAAATTCATAGTCGCTATGAACGCTTCTTAGCAGACTTACCCTGGGCTGATTACAGCATTACTTTACAATTAAGGGTGCGGAAGTTTTTTTGTATTAACACTTTATGTAAACGACGCATTTTTACAGAAAGGCTGACCAATGTAACCGCACCTTGGGCTAGAAGAACTCTACGTTTAGCTCAAAGACTAAGTGCGATTGCTTTAGCTAATGGTGGTGCAGCAGGAGTAAGACTCTCGGAGCGATTTGGGATAAAAGTTTCTCGCAACACACTATTAAATTTAGTAGTTATACCAATTTAATATGAAGCTGCATAGAAAAGAGCTTCCAGGATAAAGTTATAAGAAGAGACAGAAATTACCTGCTCAAATGTAAGTTGGTCAAATATTTCTTGGATGCGCTCGCGTAAAGCTTGTAAAGAAGAGAA
>JBBSOX010000148.1:0-13910 GCA_038259325.1 Chroococcales cyanobacterium
GATAATTTCTGCATCACTTACGACTCTACGACTATCTTCATCATGCCCAATCCCTTTCAACAGGTCATCCGTGATAGCATAGACGGCAATTATTTCGTTTAACATACACCCCTCCTCTTTTTCTTCCTGGAGGGGATTTTATTCCTTTTCTTACCTACTGCGATCGCTCTTCGTCATAACTAGCAACTTGGGTTAGTAATCTGTTTACGGCGGGTGGCGTAGTCATGTGGCCTCTGCTGGCATTCTCTTTGTTAGGCGTGGCGCTAATTATCGAACGGATTATCTTTTGGGTAAAGATAAATAATCGGCAAAACAAGGTAGTGCGAGAGGTGCTACAGCTTTATCGCCTTGATAATGTAGTTAGTGCTTTAGATAAGTTGCAGAAAAATGCTGATTTACCCATTGCTCGAATTTTTTTAGCAGCTTTAGAATTAGAGGAGCCGACACCAGAAGAATTTCGTTTGGCATTAGAAAGTGAAGCACAAGCCGAAATCCCTTTGCTCAAACGCTCCCAAAATATTTTTGAGACAATTATTGGTCTTGCACCCCTATTAGGACTTCTCGGCACTGTCTTAGGATTAATTAACTCCTTTGCCTCTCTGAATATCGGAGATGTGGGAGGTAGTAAAACAATAGGTGTGACATCTGGAATTAGTGAAGCTTTAATATCTACAGCATCAGGGTTAGTAGTGGCAATCTTTACGCTTTTATTTGCCAATACCTTCCGGGGACTCTACCAGCGGCAGATTGCCTGGATTCAAGAATATGGCGGACAGTTAGAATTACTCTACCGCCGTCGCTACGAAAGAGGAGATAAATTATATCTGCCGAATAAATAAAGCGGAACTGGGTAATAGTAAATTAGTAATCGGTAATTGGGATTAGTTCATTATTTGTTACCGATTTTGCTCTAAAAATTTTGACTCTAATAGTATTCTAAAATAACGAATAGCTTTGTTCGCTACAGTTATTGAGGAAATATTCCATGACTATTTGGGTAAATGAGCAAATCGATCCGTCTGGGATGATTCATGCCTGTATTGCCACTTGTAATGAATCTCAAGCCAAAGATTGTCATGATTCATTTCAGAATAATTTGACCGAGAGGCAAAAGGCCTCAGGTTGGATGGCACGATTGCGGACGGTTGATTCTTGGGATGAAGTGCCGGTGAATTCTTTAAAACTCAATTAATTGGGTGCTATAGAAATTAGGCTGCATAGCCGAAGTATCTCCTGGCAGACATAATTACTTTTGTTATTTTCTGCTTACTCTAACCTGCTTCGTTTTTTGGGATTTTGATCGAATATATTTCATCTGCGTAGGTGTAGCCCGCCATAGGCATCGCTTGTCTACCACACCCTGCACCTATGCCAATGCCTAGAGCGATCGCAGCAAATTTCATGAGAACAGGTTAATAAAGGATAAAATTCGGATTAAATTTCTCAAATTATTATTAACTGCTTCCAAAAAAAGTAACATATTATAGAAAAATGATGATTTTTTTTAACTTTTAAGAGGTATCATCTATACCGTAGATTAAATTAAAAAATTTGTATAAGCCGAATCAATTTAGTGAACTATCCCAAAGTTTACACTTCGGAGCAAGCCTGTCCCATTAATTTAGTTGGCGAAACAGGACAAGCGGTTCAAATTTCAATTCATGCTCCCAGTCAATATATCTGTGCCAACTGCGAACGGATATTACCAGATTGGAAACGGCAGCCATTTTTACGAGTAGTGATTGTATTACAGCAATCGCGTTATCAATTAGTCGAAAAAACAGCAGAAGTAGAGTCAGAGAAAGAACGCTTGCGAGAAAAGTTTATGAGATTTGGCTGTGATTTAGCATTTAATCTGCGCGATCGCGGCTATTTAACAGATCTGATTGACCCTCGTACAGGCTATCCTTTACTGTCTCATCCCGGAGCAATTCCTCACGACGACACAGCAGTTGTCAAAGCTTTGCTCAACTATCCAGTGATTAAAAATCAATGCCGTGTGTTAGTTCATCCCGATTGGGGTGCAGCCGTTTATCCTAGCATTTTGATATCAGAAGCTCCCCCAATTGTGATCGAATGGGTTACAAAAGGCGTAGCATCCATGCATGGATGGAAAGAAATTGATTAGTCATTGGGCATTGGGCATTGGGCATTGGTTATTACTTCCTCACCCCTTCATGTATGTTAGAAATGGGTATGTAAAGACGCATAGCAGCACCTGTGTCTCCAAACAAATTCTTTCAGGAAGCTAGGACAGTCGAAGCCTCTAATAGTGCGGCTTGCTACTTCCCTCTGATGAGTGGACGCTACGAAGTCAAGCCGGGGATGATGGCTTTTGGTTCCTGTTTGGGTAATACTCAAGCTGATCAACAGGTATTTCAAATTGATGATAATTTCGCCCACTACCGTCAAGCTAAACTTTTAGCCCGTGGGGAACGGTTGAGCAAGTACTACCAAACCTGCAATTATTCTCAGGCTGTGGCAGATGCGATCGCTCGTTTAATAATTAATCGCCTCACCCAAGAACACTCAAAGCATTTTCACTGCCAAAAGTCAATAGATAACACCCTGAAATTCCACAGCCAACTTACCAAAGAAACCCTCTATTTAGATGCAGAGTTGCAGTTGCAGCAAGTTGAGGGTAGTTCAGTTGTTCCAGCTTATGCTTCTACCCTTGATGCACTTGCAGCACAGGTACAAGAAGACCTGACAATTATCTGCCGTTCTGCTGATGGTAGCAACTGGCTGAGTGCAGTTCATCTCTGCTATCCCAATCACTGGTCAGCTGAAGAGAAAATTGGTAAGGATTTTGCGACGATACATGCACCTGTGGCTGGGATGGAAAAAATAAATCGGCGAGGAGATGCGATCGCTAATACAATGATTACCCACAAACCAATGGTGCGCTTTGCTTGGGGTTTGAGTACCGACACTCGTCTTAATCACCATCCCGAACCACCGCCTGGTATATCAGTTAACCAATGGCAAGGTAGAAGTTTTGATTCACAGCATCCCCAGCTTTATCTGCGAATTGAGCGCCAAGTTATTTGGGGAGTACCGGAGTATGAGGCAGCGCTGTTTACTATTCGTACTTACTTTAGAGATTGTGGTGTAGTTAAAAAAGACTCAGTGTTAAGGTCTAAGCTATATGCTGCAATTCAGTCTATGACACCGGAATCACTGGTTTATAAAGGCTTGGTGGAGAGCAAAACCAGTATTTTGGAGTGGCTAGAGGATGGTTGAGGTCTTAAATATTATTTGCAGAGATTATGATCGTTAAGTTAAGTTTCATTGTAAATTCAAATTGCAGTCTGCTGCAAACTCCCATTAACAGGGGCTAGTTAAGAAGAAATTAGGAGAAGCGAATGGCAGACAAGTTTGAGGATACATCCTCTTCAAAGACAAACTATACAGGTAAAGGATTAATGAAAGGAATTTCTCGGCGGCGGATACTGCTTGGTGGTGTCTCTGCTACTGGAGTCGCAGCCACGATAGTTGCTGAAGGTGTCCAAGCAAATACTCAAAAATCGCCGGAACCCAAAACTACTATTGATCGCAACGGCAAATTTGCAGGTAAAGTTGTACTGATTACGGGTGCAACGTCGGGAATTGGAGAAGAAACAGCTTATGCTTTTACGCGAGAAGGAGCAAAAGTCTTCTTCTGCGGACGACGTGAAAACTTAGGCAAACAAGTTGAAGAGAAAATCAAAGGCTTTGGTGGTGAAGCTACGTATATGCGAGCTGATGTTAGAAAAGAAGAGGATGTCAAAGCTTTTATCGAAGGCTGCATCCAGAAGTATGGTCGGATTGATATCGCTTTCAACAATGCCGGAATCTTCATGACTCCAGCCGAAATTCACACAATTCCCCTCGATAATTTCATTGACATCCTTACAACTAATACTGTTGGAGAGTTTTTGTGCATGAAATACGAGATTCCCCGTATGCGGCGTCAGGGTGGAGGCATTATCATCAATATGGCGTCGGTCGCTGGACACGTCGGCTTCAGTACAACTGCTCATTACAACGCTAGCAAACATGGCATCATTGGTTTAACAAAAGCCGCAGCCATTGAAAATGCTAACTACAATATCCGCATCAATTCCATTTCGCCACTGGCTGTAGATACACCGCAACTACGGGAGTCTTTTGCTTTCCAGGGGATCACTTATGAACAAGCAGTTCAAGGCTTTGTGACAAAGCGAATTATGACTCCTCACGAAATCGCACAAGCAGTTTTGTTTCTGGCTTCTAATCAAGCGACATCGTTAACAGGTATGGATTTAGATGTTACGGGTGGTCAGCTAGCTCGTTAACGATATCGAACGAAACAGTCTTGGGGATCGCGGTAGGCGGGAGGATCTGAATCTAGGATACCCAATCGTTATCATTGATTTATTGCACTTTTAGGGAACTTCAAAAAATAAATTATCCAATTTCATTCGTTCAAAATGACTTCCCTCTCCCTGCACTCTGGTCACTGAGCGTTCGCGTAGCGTCTCGTAGAGAAGCCAAAGTGATGGGATATTTTTTTAATTGGAAGTCCCTTACTCACCATCTCCCTTCCATCAACTATTTTTCGGTCGTCGCAATTTCTGAGAACCAATTGGGCCGAGAATTTGGTTAAGGCTACGCAACTGTTCTGCTGTACCCATACCAATTAGCCGATCGCCTGGCATTAACACCGTATCACCAGTGGGGCCACCGATTAAAGTGCCATCAACGCGGCGAATTGCCAGAACTAATGCCCCAGATTGCGATCGCAATCTCGCTTTTTGCAAACTTTGACCCACAAAGGGACAAAAAGCCGGGTCGAGTAAAAATTCTTCCATATACAATTGGCGGTCTGCACCTGTCAAAATCCCGTCTACAAAGTCCAAGACTTGGGGTCTGAGAGCCGCAGCAGCCATGCGCTTTCCACCAGTAATATAGGGGGATATCACTTCATCTGCGCCACCGCGTTGTAACTTCTGCAAAGCTTCTTCTGTACTTGCGCGGGCGATCGCCCGAATTCCTGTATTCAGGGTTTTTGCTGATAAAACAATATATAAATTTTCGGCATCCGAAGGAAGTGCTGCAACTATACAAATCGCCCGTTCAACACCAACTTTCAGCAGTGTGTCATCTAAGGTAGCGTCACCTTGATATGCTGTGTAACCTTCAGCCTGCGCCCTTTGTACAGATTCCATGTCAGCATCAATCACGACAAAAGGTACGTCTTCTGCCCGAAATTCCTTGGCAATTTGACGACCAGTCCGGCTAAATCCACAGATGATGTAATGTTCTGTTAGGGATTCCATTAACCGCCTCTGTTGTTGTAGCCGAATTCCTTCTTGAAAATAGCCTTGAATAATCGCTTCTGTAAATCTGTTGACAATGTAACCGATATTCATTACACCCAACAAAATCAGGGCAATTGTAAACAATCGTCCTCGGCTACCCAGTGGGTGCGTCTCACTATATCCTACAGTAGCTAAGGTGATGACTGTCATGTAAGCCGCATCTTCCCATGACCAGCCTTCCACTAACGAGTACCACAAAGTGCCAATTAGCAAAACACCGCCAAGAGCGATCGCCCCGGCCATTAACTCCTTTTGGATACGTTGATATTTTTGCTCCAGTGTTGAAAATGTTATAACAATAGTGCTTTTAGCCTAATTTTTCTAGTTTTCTATTAACTTTATACCATTCGTTCTATTTAGTACATTTAAACTAAAAGTTATCCAAACTAATAGTCCAAACTCAATGCTCCTAAGACATAATCCAAGCATCCACCGTAGGCGATACCTTCTCTACGAGAGGCTACGCGTAGCTTGCGTCCACGGAGTGGTACGCTAACGCACAACTTTTCGCTCTACTGACATTCTTTTAGTACTACTCAATCACCATACTGTACTGTGTAGATATTAGCTGCAAGTGTAGATAACTAGAGATGATTGCTGCTGTTGTTCGACCTCTGAATTTGCTAATTGCTTTGCTGCTATCTTGTTGTTTTTTGCTCACAAGCTGTCACCCAACACAGATGAAAAGCAAAGCATCTCAGGTAGCTCAATTAGTTTTAGTCTCATTAAGTGACCCGACTACTTTTAACTATGCCATTAATGACTCTCCATACAGTGTCTTTTCTTTCATTTACAAGGGATTGCTCGATGAGAATGTCATAACTACCAAGTTGGAGCCAGGGCTGGCAGAATCTTGGTCAATATCTGCCGATCAAAAGCGAATTATTTTTACCTTAAAAACAGGATTGAAATGGTCAGATGGTGAACCTCTCACGGCAGATGATGTAGTCTTTACCTATCGAGACATTTATCTTAATCGAAGAATTCCTACTTTATATAGAGATTTTTTACGTATTGGCAACACAGAAACTTTCCCGTCAGTGCAGAAACTAGATGAACTACGAGTTGAGTTTACTTTTGTGGAACCATTTGCTCCTTTTTTAAGATACGCCGAAAAACTAGCGATTTTGCCGGCTCATGCCTTGCGTTATTCTGTATTATCCAATGATGCCAATGGTAATCCTCAGTTTCTCTCAATGTGGGGAACCAATACTGATCCGCAAAAAATCATCTGCAATGGCCCTTACCAAATAGAAAGTTATACTCCTTCTGAACGGGTGATTTTACGACGTAATCCCTATTACTGGCGCAAAGATGTTCAAAGAAACCCTCAGCCTTATATTCAACGTATTGTCTGGCAAATTATTGCTTCTACAGAAACTCAGTTACTCAGATTTCGCTCAGGAGAACTTGATAATTTAAATGTGACACCAGCAGTATTTGGGTTACTCAAAAAAGAGGAAAAACGAGGAAAATACTTTATTTATAATGGTGGGACTGCTGCGGGTTTTAGCTTTGTGGGTTTCAATCTCAACCAAGCTATTAATCCCAAAGGTAAGCCTTTTATAGACCCGATCAAATCTCGATGGTTTAATAACTTAGTTTTTAGGCAAGCAGTCGCCTATGCTATTGATCGCAACCGCATGAAAACTAATATCTATCGCGGTTTAGGGGAAATCCAACATTCGCCAATTGCTGTTCAAAGCCCCTTTTATTTGTCCCCAGCAGCAGGGTTAAAAGTTTATGATTATAATTCCCAGAGAGCTAGGCAGATGTTGTTAGAGGCTGGTTTTAGATACAACTCCCAAAAAGAACTGTTAGACCAAGATGGAAATCGGGTGCAATTTAATCTCTTGGTGAAATCGGAAGATCAATCAAGAATCGATGCCGCAGTTCAAATCCAACAAGACCTCAGTCAAATTGGGATCAAAGCAGATATGCAGGTAGTCAGTTTTAACGTAGTATTGCAAAAGCTACTCTCTCGTCGAGATTGGGATTGTTATGTAGGTGCGTTTGGTGTTCCCGGTGCAGATGTTGAACCTAATCTTCTATCTTTATTTTGGACTAGTCAAGGCTCATTTCATCAGTTCAACCAAGGTACTCCACCAGGAAAACCCCCACTTCAAGGATGGGTAGTTTCTGAATGGGAGAGAGAAATTGACAGTCTTTTTGGCGCAGGAGTCAAAGAATTAGACCAAAACAAGCGCAAGGCTATTTATGGCAGGTTTCAGCAAATCGTTGCTGAACAGTTACCGATATTCTGCCTTGTGAATCCAATCTCATTTCAGGCGGTGCGTGAACGTGTCAATCCCATCAAGTTTTCTGCCTTGGGGCCAACTTTTTGGAATATTGATGAACTGAAAATTACAGAAAAATAACTAATTCATAATTCGTATAGATCACCATCGATAACGAGGACGGGCTGCACTTATGCAAATTGCCTGTCGCTGATACTCTTGCTCAAGCGTTGAGTACAAAATTTTTTTTCACTACCGCCATGCCTTTGAGGTTATATAAGCGTTAGCCTAAGAAGAAGTACGAGTTGTGCTAATTGACACTCTCCGGGCTAAAGCCACGGAGATTCTTGGTTCAACGAGTCCACTTAGATGAGACCCCTTGCGGTATCTCACCCAGAGGTGGTTCTCTCCTCAAGCGTTAACTTTCGGTATGCCCTACCGTAGTTGGATGACTCCAAAATTTGTTTGCTAGGGGCGTATTGCAATACGCCTGTACAATGCTGGTCGTCTAGTCCCCATGAAAATTTTACCTATTCCTGGTATTGAGCTAGAACTATGGAATAGAACCCCATATTTTCAATTGTCTTCGCGTTAGCGTCTCCCTTTGGGAGAAGGTTCTGCGTAGAGCCGTTAGGCAACATCGGGTTTTTATACAGGTTGATTACCCTTCCTGTTCAAATTAGTTTAACATTAAAGCACCCTCAAGGGTGCGACTAGCTTTCATTACCTGCCTAAAGTACGAAAAACGCAACGATGTTGCTGTTTCTCAGGTGTTTTCAGCGTCTTTCTTATAACTATATGATGAAAAACTCTCAGGAGGAGCGGTAGTGAGCCTACAAACTCTCGTTGAACAAGCCACCATCCCCCCAGATTCAGGGTCTGTAGCATCTAGTCCCTTTGATGCAGATAGCTTTAATGAAGCTGTCATGTCTACCTACGGCCGGTTTCCCTTAGCCCTAGAACGGGGTGCTGGATGCCGGGTTTGGGATACAGAGGGACGCGAATATCTAGACTTTGTAGCGGGAATTGCCACTTGTACTTTGGGACACGCCCATCCAGTTATGGTAGAAGCGGTAACACGCCAAATTCAGAAGCTGCACCATGTCTCTAATTTGTACTATATTCCTGAGCAAGGTGAATTGGCAAAATGGCTTGTTGATCATTCTTGTGCCGATCGCGTTTTTTTCTGTAACTCTGGAGCTGAAGCTAACGAAGCCGCAATTAAACTGGCGCGGAAATATGCCCACACAGTATTAGACATTGACAAACCGATTATTCTAACCGCCAATGCCAGTTTCCACGGACGGACTTTGGCGACAGTTACCGCCACGGGACAACCGAAGTATCAAAAATATTTTGATCCCTTGGTTCCTGGGTTCGACTACGTAAATTACAACGATATTAACGCTGTGGAAGTGGCGGTTAGTGAGCTGGATGAAGGCGATTACCGGGTAGCAGCAATTCTGATCGAACCATTGCAGGGAGAAGGCGGTGTGCGTCCCGGAGATGTTGCCTATTTCAAAAAGCTCCGGCAGATTTGTGACGACACTGGCATTTTATTGATTTTTGATGAAGTGCAAGTTGGCATGGGGCGCAGTGGCAAATTATGGGCTTATGAACATCTCGGCGTTGAACCGGATATCTTCACCAGTGCCAAAGGCTTAGGTGGCGGTATTCCTATCGGTGCAATGATGAGCAAGAAATTCTGTGATGTTTTTCAACCAGGGGAACACGCCAGTACCTTTGGCGGCAATCCTTTTGTGTGTGGTGTAGCACTCAGTGTTTGCCAGACATTGGAACGGGAAAATATTTTGCAGAATGTGCAAGACAGAGGTGAACAATTGCGATCTGGATTAAAAGCGATCGCAGCAAAATATCCTCAGTACATTGGCGAAGTTCGGGGTTGGGGTTTAATCGACGGTTTGGAGTTGCGAGCCGATATTCAACTAACCGCAGCAGATATCGTCAATGCTGCCATCAAACAGGGTGTATTGCTCGTACCCGCAGGGCCAAAAGTTGTCCGGTTTGTACCACCGCTGATTGTCACAGAGGCGGAAGTAAACACTGCCTTAGAAGCTGTAGACAAAGCGATCGCAACTCTCACAGTTTAGGTAATCAAAAAGCGAGGATGAGTCTTTGTGTCTATCTCTCGCTTTTTTTTACTAGAGCAAGCTTCACGGTAGTTAACTTGACGGTAAAACTATTGCGATCGCTTGATTAACGACTCTTGACCGTGCCGATTTTAGATTTTAGAAAATTTGCGATTCCTGCCCCGCCCCGCTTCAATTTTAGATTATTCGGTTCAGGTCAATCCAAAATCATTAATCCAAAATCAGATGTCCCTTGTGGTCGGGATCAATCCAAAATCCAAAATTTAAAATCCAAAATCAGTTAACTACTGGCTCTTTTTTAATCATTATCCAGCCGATGACAATAAGTAGCGCACCGAATACAAGAAATCCTAGATCCCAAGCTAACTCATTTGGGCCTGGTTTCACATGATGGATACCGAGAATTTGGTGGTCAATTAAACCTTCAACAAAGTCGAATAACCCAGTACCAATAAGTATTGACCCAAAAAAGGTCTGTGATGACCAAGGAACATCATCACGCCCTCCGGCACGCCATAGCAAGACAACTCCGATCACGGTGAATACCCAATCAAAGGCATGAAATAACCCATCCCATACCATGTTCAAATCTATATTCGCCGTGTTGTTCAGAGGTCGAATATTACTAAGCATGTGATGCCACTGGAGGAGTTGATGCAGTACAATTCCATCAATAAACCCTCCAAGACCCACACCAAGAAAAATTCCAGCAGTAATTAGTGGTGTGCGTCGGCTGAGGGTTTCACTTTTCGCCTCCATTGTCAACCTCATAGATAGGCTTTTTTTCCAAAATACAACTCTTTTGGGAGAAATATCTTCTATCTTGAGGCAAGTACGAACAGTGAACTTAATTTCTTGAACCTCGCATGACTAAAAGTCACGCGATTCCTGCTTCAACGATCTGTGCCTGAAGAAATTCAGGACTTACAAGTTCTCCACAGGCGTTTAGAGCATCCGGGATACCCACGGCTGCTGCTGGCACTGAGCGAAGTCGAAGTGTTAGAATTCTCAAGCCTTCACTCAAAATATTTAACGCGGCATTTTTATCTCTCAAGTTGTAATTCGCGCAACTAGGGACTTGCACCATTCGCGCAACTTTAAATCTTTGACTAGAGGGTTCAAAAAACCACAAGAGTTACAAGTCTGAGATGATGGATAAAACGTACTAGTTTTCTGCACAATTCGGTCATGCCACAGAGCTTTGTATTCAAGCATAGTGGTAAATTTAGACCAGCTAGCGTCTGAAATACTCAAAGCTAATTTGTGATTCTTCACCATGTTGGCAACTCGTAAATTTTCAATACAGATAATACTGTTTTCTTTAATTAAACGAGTTGAAAGTTTGTGTAGAAAATCGTCTCTCAAATTGGTAATGCGTTCATAGGTACGAGCCAGCTTGTTTTTCGCTTTGACTCGGTTACTACTACCTTTTACACTTCGGGATAGTTTTTTATAAGATGCGCGTAGCTTCCTTAATTGAAGTCGATAATATTTTGGATTGTCTACAACTTCACCATCGCTAGTGACAAGATAAGATTTGATTCCTAAGTCTAGTCCAGTATTCTTGATGACTTGAGGATGTTTTTCTATCTCAGTTTCACACAAGATACTAGCAATATATTTACCAGAATTCGTCCGAGTAACAGTAACATTGACAATCTTTCCACCAATATCTTGTGATTTGTGAAACTTTATCCATCCTAACTTCGGAAGTTTTAAACGATTCTCTATTACTTGGATATTGGCATTGGTAAGATTTGTTTTGTAGGACTGTTTGCAACCGTACTTTTTTTTGAATTTAGGAAAGCCGACACCCTTCTTACTCTTGGACTTCTTCAAGTCAGTAAAAAAGTTTTTGTACGCCGTCTCTAAATTCTTAAGTGAGTTTTGCAGAGCAAACTTATCTACTTCCTTCAACCACTCAATTTCTTTTTTGAGTAGAGTTAGCTGCTGGCTACAAGCATTGTAGTTTAGAGTCTTCTGCTCAGTGGTATATAACTCTTGTCTTAGTGCCAAAAAGCGGTTATATACATACCTCGCACAACCGATCGTCTTATTGATTAAGACTTCTTGATTGTGTGTGGGTATGAGAGTAACTTTAAATGCTTTTTGGATGGTTGACAATTCATTCAATTTCCTGAATACCTTTCAATTTTAACACAAAGCCATACTTAATATAGAGCGCCTAACTCATGACTGGAAGTCACGAGTGTGCGGTTTGCAGAAATCAATTTTCAGATTTGATCTGCATACCCGCCTTCACTGGGTCGAAATCTTGGGGAAAATGGGTGCTGTGATCATAGTCTGCTTTTTGCAGGTTCGCTCCTTTGAGATCAGCTTGGCGGAGATTCGCTGACATCAACAATGCTCCCCTAAGATCAGCATCCTTCAGATTAGCTTGATTAAGATCGGCAAAGCTTAGGTCAGTTCCCCTTAAATTTGCACCACTCAGGTTAGCTTCACTCAAGTCAGTATAACTGAGGTCACAACCTTTCAAGTTAATGCCCTGCAAATTAGCATTACCCAGTTCTGTTTTACTAAAGTCCCGTTTTCCCGCCGCATAACTCTCCACAAGAGTAGCGGCATTATTTATGGGCTGTTGAGAATTGACTTCGGGCATATAACAGCCTCACAGCTTATTACTTTCATACTAAGGATGGATGAAAAATTTCCCACTTCATTTTTTCTAAATGTAATACATGAGTTCCTTCTGCTGTCGCATTGCTCTTCGTTCACAAAGGTCTTGGAGTGTATATTTTTCCAAAACGGAGTTAGCAGCCTGACGTGCTTCCTGCCAGACTTCCTGAATTAGCTCACCTTCTACCGTATTGGGAGTTGGCTCACAATCAGAGACAACGATATCTGATCCTTCCATACAGCTAAAAGCATCTAACACTGTAATCTTTCCGGGATCTCGTGCTAGAACATAGCCACCTTTGGCTCCGCGGATACTTTTGATTAAACCTCCACGCCTTAATGTGGCTAGGAGTTGTTCTAAATAGCGGTTCGGTATGTCTTGTAAGACCGCTATCTCCCGAATTTGTAGGGCTTCACCGTTAGGGTAGCAGGTTGCCAACTCTAACAGGGCTAGAAGTGCGTATTCTGATTTGTTAGAGATTACCACAGGCGTAATATTTTAAACTCACACTTAAATATACAAAGTATTGGAGTTGGTTTTCCTAAGGTACTGTTAAGAAAACCTTTACAATCAACTTATTATTGACCGGCTAACTCTAGTTTAAAGACCTTCAAGGATAGAAGCAATTACTTTTTGTTTTTAATTCAATAAAGAAAATTGATGGATTCTTGAGTACAAGCTGCTATGCATGGAGATTTATCGAAAATGGCAGAATGATTGTAAGGCTAACTCGTCCAAATTCACGCTCTTTGTCTGGCAATATTGCTTAATTTAGCTCTTAAATCTGCCCATTTGACCCCTTCTAAGCTGGGAAAAACAACATGAGCGGCTCCAACTCGTTCAGTGGGGCCGAGTCCTACTGCCCACATCCCAGCGGCTATAGCCGCCTCAACGCCTGCTGCTGCATCTTCTACAATCACAGATTGCGCTGGTTCAATTCCTAGCTGCTTGGCTGCGTAGAGAAAAAGGTCGGGTGCTGGCTTTGGTTGCTCTACACTATAACCGTCAGCGATCGCATCTACTTTGTCAGCAATGCCCAATCGCTCAATTACTGTCTGAGCATTTTTGCTAGCTGAACCAATACCGATTTTAATCCCAGCTTGCCG
Organism: Chroococcales cyanobacterium; assembly: GCA_038259325.1. Taxonomy (GTDB): domain Bacteria; phylum Cyanobacteriota; class Cyanobacteriia; order Cyanobacteriales; family Nostocaceae; genus Nostoc. The sequence goes on from JBBSOX010000148.1 coordinate 13,435, forward strand.
CAGTTCATCTAAGAGGGCGATCGCGCCTGGTAACAAATCCTTAGATGTCATGTGTTGGATCAATTCCACGTAGTAGCGATTCTTACGCTCCATCATCTCCTCAATTTGTGCTTCCGAATACGGTCTATCCCCAATAATATGCATCAGGGAAGCACGACGGGATACACCCCGCAGCGCTTCGTTGTCCTGCCGATTAAAGGGTATACCCTCTTCATCTGCTAGCTTTTGCCAAGCTTGATAGTGAAGTTCTGCTGTATCTGTTAGCACACCATCTAGGTCGAAGATGAATCCTTGGATGTTGGGGATTGGGCATTGGGGATTGGGCATTGGGCATTGGGGATTGGGCATTGGGGATTGGGCATTGGGCATTGGGCATTGGGCATTGGGCATTGGGCATTGGGCATTGGTTATCTCCATTTTCCCTTTGTCTCCTTGTTCCCTTCTCTCCTTGTTTCCATGCCCCATGCCCAATGCCC
>JBBSOX010000149.1:0-13642 GCA_038259325.1 Chroococcales cyanobacterium
CAAGTGAGAGTTGGTGGTTCTTCTCTCATCTTCCTGCGAAGGGGGTCTGTGTTAACCGCAGACTGCCCTTGTAAAAATTTTATACTAACGACACGTACACTCCTTTGTTAACGATCGCCTACTTTTAGTCTAAACTCCAGTCTAGGAGACGCTCCGCGTAACTTGCTTCCACGGAGTGGCACCATTCAATTGATGGCTTTTGTTAGTTCTTTTTCACATCACGAGCCATATTGAGAAAGTAGTCGTCAATTTTGGCATTAGGACGACGGCGAGTAGTGGCGGAAATTTTAGGAGTGTTATCCTGATTCATTTCAATTTGCTCTTTTGCAGAAGCTTGTGTTATACCTTGCTGCTGATCAGATTCCAAGAAATAACCAGAGCTAGTCAATCCAAACAGGTTGGCAAAAAAGCCAAATAAATTTCCGAAAAAATTGGAAACACTTTTGAATAGAACACCAAACAAGCCTTGAAGACGAAGGAACAAGTTCCGAACAGTTTGAGTTAGACGAAACATAACAGCACCCTCTATGATTGCGTATTATCATTGTGACTTAATTCCAATGAGAGGAATGGGTGCTATGCAAAAAATCTACCAAGCATAGGCGTGAGAGCAGCGAAAATATATTACAGGTTACATTTGAAACTTTTATACTTGGCACAGCTAACTCGATAACTGCGTCAACTATCTTGCAGCTAAATTACTGTATCAGTTTTCCTGGTGTAGGAATTTAACCTTGATATGGCATGAATATATAACCAATTAACCTCATTTAGTAAGCAGAAGTAATGGCAACTCAGTTCTGGAAAAAAAGCATAGAAATTAATGCTACTCTAACTAACTTACTATTTAAGCCTGTGCGTAGGGGCTTAATCCTATGTCGCAGGAAGTTACGCAAAGTGTCTGGTATTGCAGCTAGTTGGCAGACATCGCCTTTCATTCATCAAGGTTGGTGGCTTTTAAGGAAGCGTCTGCTGCCATTATTATGTCTGATATCATTCGTTTCCGTATTACTACTCAACACTTTTGCCCCTAGCGTTGCCCAACTACCTCCTCAACCTCGTCAAGAAATTCGGGGGGTATGGCTGAGTGGTAACGATTTTAACGTTTTCAGAAATCGTTCGCAGGTGCAAGCAGCCATGAGCCAACTGCGGCAGCTAAACTTTAACACCGTTTATCCAGTAGTCTGGAACGATGGCTATACACATTACCCTAGTGCCATCATGCAAAAAAAGGGTATTCCCTTCTTCTTCAAGGGAACAGATGGACAAGATGTGATTGCAGACATTATCAACCAAGCTCGCAGAGAAGGGCTACTAGCAATACCTTGGTTTGAATTTGGTTTCATGGTTCCCCTAAGTTCGGAACTTGCATCCCAGCATCCAGATTGGCTGACACAAAAGCCGGATGGGACTCAAACTTCAATTAGTGCTGCTGGTGAAGTCGCCTGGTTGAATCCGTTTCATCCCGAAGTGCAAAAGTTTATCAGCGAACTCGTGATGGAAGTCATTACTCAATACGATGCTGATGGCGTTCAGTTTGACGACCACATGAGTTTACCTGTAGATTTTGGTTACGATAAATACACAATTAATCTATTTACTCAAGAAACTGGCAATCCTCCCCCAACCAATCCCCAAGCCCAAGCATGGATAAAATGGCGGGCAGATAAAATCACTGCATTCATGGTAGACCTCCACCAAACTGTGAAGGCCAGAAAACCGAATGCTATCTTTGCAGTTTCTCCCAATTACTATGATTTTGCCTACAAGCTGCAACTGCAAGACTGGCTGAATTGGGTACGGTTGGGTATTGTCGATGAGTTGGTCATGCAGGTATACCGTAATGATTTAGAAAGTTTTATCGCTCAAATTAATCGCCCAGAAATTTTAGAAACCCAACAAGTCATCCCAACTGGTATCGGTATTATGGCGGGGTTACGAAATCGTCCAGTTTCCATGCCACAAATCGAATCTCAGGTGCAAGCAGCCCAACAACGGGGTTTAGGTAGCGGCTTTTTCTACTACGAAAGCCTTTGGGATATCGCACCTGAACCAGCAGCACAACGACAGTCAGCATTTGCGGCTCTTTTCCCAAACCCAGCGTTGCGCGATATCTCTCAAAATACACCCCGCAAGCCAACTTTTGATACCATATCCCTACCTTTATACACAAAACCTTCCCTCGGTCAACGGGTTCGCGGCTATTTTTTGGAAATGGCGATCGCAAATGGTCAACCAAAGCGTATCTTATTAGATACAGGGTCAGCAGGGCTGCGGGTTCCCAAAGAGTTTTTAGGTAATGCTCCTATCCGCAGAACGGGACAAAATATCAAGGAAGTATTAAATGATGGTACTATCCTGGAGGGAGAATTAGTTTACGCTAATATCCGGTTTGGTTTGCTTCCCACTACAGAACCAGTTCCGGTACAGCTTGTTACTAATCGCCAATGTACTGCCCAAAAGCCTAATTGTTCAGCAAAGAGTGGTGTGCCATTTTCCGGTATTATCGGTGTCAACTATTTTGAAAAGTCACTTCTCTATAATCCGTTGAGAAAATTACCAGGAAATCTGAGTAACGGATTTATTGTCATTGGAAACGGTGCTAGTAACAAGAATGGCAATTTAATCCTCGGTTTGACTGCTGATAATCAAGCAGGTTTCAAAATGGCTGCTTGGAGTAAACAGAGCAAAATTGAAGGTGTACCTGGTAATAGATGGGACTCTCAACTGAGCAAAGTTTGTCTAACTCTTGCTGGGAGTTCTGCTAAAAATTCTTGTAATAGCAAAATGCTCACTGATACTGGAACTATTAATGGTTTGACTGAATTCAAGTCAGCTTCTACAGCAGGCAAACTCAAACCAGGAGTATTACGTTCAGCAAATGCTCTGAAAGTAGCAATTAATGGCATTTTTGATTACAGCCTAACACCAGGAACCCGCGACGGATTTAATCGCTGGAATTTGAGTATCTCGCCACAGGCAGAACTTCCTGTATTTGTAAATACTGGCATCGCCTTTTTTGATAAATACGATGTCCTCTTTGACCAAGTTAATGGAAGACAGGGTTTTCGTACTCGGCGATAAGAGGAAAATAAAGACTTCCTACCTCAAAATTAATAATACAGACCACTAGTAAAGCACGGCGTAAATCAACATACCATTTCAAATGGTGCAAGAAGCTCGGAATACAATTCTTTTGACTTTTGACTTTTGACTTCCGCCTTGCGGTGCTAGTTTTCCTGAACCAGCAAAACTGATTTCACGGGACGCTTGATAGGATTTCCTTCCAAATCAACCTTCCCGTAAAAGGTTTTGCCCTTGTAATAAAGTGAAGACGAACTCCCCCCATCCAGATTCATCGCTTTATCAGCACCAAGAGTTTTCATAAAATCAGCTAATGCTGGCAAAGACACCCCATTAGCGGAAGCCGAGGGTTTTTGAGCCACCATAACTAAAACAACGCTACCATCACGGGTAATACCTACGGCAGTTCTGGCGTTGGGTTGGTTACTGCCAAGTGCATCTCGTTTATTGGCATTATCCACAAAGCCCTCTTTTACTAAAGTTAGTTCTGGTAATAGGCTAGGGCCTGCACCTATAGCATCGAGTAACTGACAACCTGCTGCTGGTGAAGCATTGTGCAGGACAATATCATAGCGAACGGTCTGTCCACATGAGTAACGCCGAAATTCTGCGCGATTGAATATTTGACTCAGGTAAGGTTTTAAGTTGGAATTGTTCACCAATCGCTCGTTTTTCTTGGGGTCAGCTACCAACTTTCCTTGTAAAACAACATAAGATGTAGATTTTTGGTTAACTGGGTCAAAAAAGCCTGCGTTCAAAATAGCTACGGCTCGATGCTTCTGGGCAAATTCCTCTACGGTGCTTACCTTCTGTGATAATGCAGGAGTTACCAAAAATCTGCTATTAGCTGGAATTAACAAAATGTGAGCGATGCTTTGGGGCAAAGTGCGCTCGAAGTAGCGGATAGTTTTTGGTGGTGAAGATGCAACAGTTGGTATTGACTGTGTTGAGAAACGCAAATTAAACCATAACGCCATTGAAAAGCTAATTAATATCAAAGCCAGTAGTTTGATTTTACTCACATTTAAACCCACTTACGGTTAACTCAAATAAAGTTGATTTAGTTGAAATACTTTAAGCTGAAAAATAAGCGATTAACTTAAATTATAGGGCTAGTATTTGATTTATGAAAAAGCTCGGTACAGATCGAAAAGCCTAATTCCTTATTCCCTACTCCCCACTCCCCACTCCCCGCCCACGTAGATAATTTCAAAAATCAAATACGATTCCTATAGATGATACTTCAGTTCTGAACAGTCAACAGTTCTGATTCCAGTTTACCTAATTGATGACACGCCCTAAGCCTAGTCTTACCTGTGGCATAAATCATTTGTGAACAATAATATCCCCGACTTCTCAAAGAAATCGGGGATCTGAGTCTCTCGATTTTCACGACTCATTTAGGAATGCTATATATATGCATAATGTTCTTCTATTATTGTTATGCTACCTCTATAGTATCGAGGAAATAGTATTAATGTTGAAGGTTTTTGCTGATCGCGGTGGTACATTCACAGATATTGTTGCTGTTACTAATAATCAAGCAATTATAGACAAACTCTCAAGACATCCTGAACGTTTTTTAATTGTGACTCTGCCTAATCAGCAATGGATTATAGTTTACAAGCTGCTTTCAGAAAATCCCGAACAATATCAAGATGCAGCCATCCAAGGAATTCGGGATATCATGGGTATTTCTAGCAACGAACCCATTCCTTCTGAAGCCATAGAACTAGTAAAAATGGGGACAACAGTAGCAACAAATGCACTGTTAGAAAGGAAAGGCGATCGCGTTGTTCTTGTCATCACCAAAGGGTTTAAAGATGCACTACGAATTGGCTACCAAAACCGTCCTAACATCTTTGCTCGTCATATCGTTTTACCAACCATGCTATATGAGCAGGTGATTGAGATTGATGAACGTTATGATGCTCATGGGAATGAATTAATACCTGTAAATATTCAACAAGTTACAAATGATTTACAAGCAGTTTACAACACAGGGATTCGCAGTTGTGCTATTGTTTTTATGCACAGCGATCGCTATCCAAAACACGAACAGCAAATAGCCGAAATAACCCAACAAATCGGCTTTACACAAATATCTGTATCTCATCAAGTTAGTCCATTAATGAAATTAGTCAGCCGAGGAGATACAACAGTAGTCGATGCTTATTTAACTCCGATTCTACGCCGCTATGTCAACCAAGTAGCGAGTCAGTTACCTGGAGTCAAATTAATGTTCATGAAATCTGACGGCGGTTTAGTCGCAGCCGAACAATTTCAAGGTAAAGATAGTATTTTGAGTGGCCCGGCTGGAGGTATTGTCGGTGCAGTTCAAACTAGTAAAAGAGCAGGTTTTGAGTTAGTTATTACCTTTGATATGGGAGGGACAAGTACAGATGTCGCCCACTTTAAAGGAGAGTATGAACGACAATTAGATTCAAAAATTGCTGGGGCGCGGATGCGAGTTCCTGTATTAGCAATTAATACGATTGCGGCTGGAGGCGGTTCAATTCTCTCTTTTGATGGTTCTAGTTATCGTGTCGGCCCTAAATCTGCTGGTTCAAATCCTGGCCCTGCTTGTTACCGACGCGGGGGATCATTAGCGGTTACTGATGCCAATGTGATGTTAGGCAAAATTCACCCGCAATATTTTCCCTCGGTTTTTGGAATTGATGGGAATTTACCTTTAGATAAAGATACTGTCATTCAGCAATTTACACAATTAGCCCAAGATATTCAAGCCGCTACATTAAACCATTCTACTCCCGAACAAGTAGCGGCTGGATTTATTGCGATCGCAGTGGAAAATATGGCGAATGCAATTAAAAAAATCAGTCTGCAACGGGGTTATGATGTTAGCCAATATGTGCTTTGTTGTTTTGGCGGTGCAGGCGGACAAGTTGCTTGTTTAATTGCTGATACCTTGGGAATGAAAAAAATATTTCTTCACCCTTATGCTGGCGCTCTTTCTGCTTATGGAATGGGATTAGCTGATGTCCGTGCCATTAGAGAAGGAGGAGTAGAACAGCCTTTAATCCAAGTATTAATTCCTAAATTACACCAGTTAATGGAATATTTAGAAATTCAAGCTAGAAGTGAAATCAATGAAGCTAATGCTCAAACAGAAATAGTTCAAAAAGTCAACTTAAAATATGAAGGAACTAACTCTACTCTAACCGTTAACTTTGCCGATGATGTGGTATTGATGCGGCAAGAATTTGAGGATGAACATAAATCCCGCTATGGTTTCATTCAATTAGAGAAAACTTTAATTATTGAATCCGCCTCAGTAGAAGTAATTCAGAAAATGGAGACTCCCGAAGAACCCTTAATTACTCGTACACGTTCTATAGATGAAGCGCCCGAAGCGGTTGAGATAGTAAGGATGTTTACTGCTGATAGATGGCATGATACGCCTGTTTATCGGCGAGAAGATTTACAACCAGAAGATAGTATTAATGGGCCTGCGATCATTGTAGAAAAAATTAGTACAATTGTAGTTGAACCTAACTGGCAAGCAAGATTAACTGAATATAATCATTTAATTTTACAGCGTAAATATGAAAGAATTCATCAGTTTTAACCTGTATTTACAGGATCATAAATATTACTTACCTTGTAGTAAAGCTAAATAAAAGTTAAATGTTACTTTACCTATATCTGTTCATTGAAACAACAGCAATAGAAACTACATTCTTAGAATTAGCGGAACAATGACGAAAAGATAGCGTATTTCAGGTAAACGAAGTACGCGGGTAGGGGCACAACAATTTTGTGCCCTTACAATAATCTGTACCTCACAAAGTTGCAATCTGCTGTAAGTTGAGCATAGTAAAAACACGATTCTGAAAACTCTCAAGACCACCGTTATTACCCCAATGTTTATTAAAGCTGGGTAAAGTATTCAACTCCATTACATCACCACCATGATAATTTAGAACTTCTTTATAGCCGAACAGTTCATCTGCTTTAACTAGAATAGGCGGATTGTCCCAAGGAATAATCCAAAGGATTTCAACAATTCTATAAATGCTAAAATTATTTTCTCTATAAATGCTAAAATCTTCTTTGCAACTATCAATTTCTGACTTGTAGTCTAAAACTTTTACCAAGTGAGTAACGTAGCCTCTTTGCCTCAACAGGATTAAATCCTCTTTTTGAGGTTTATTAGCATTAGTTTTATTATCTTTCCAGTTTAGCTTGAAGAGACAGTGAACCTTAAAATTTGAGTAAGCCCATAACTCATAATCTTGAGGCGTAACACTTTTGGTCCACTTTAAATTGCTGAAGTCCATAAATAGCTATATTCTTGGTTAAGAGTAAGTCTTGTTGTATATTGTTCCCAAAATTAAATATGTAGCTAACTGATAACCTGAAAAAATATATTTGGCGCAAGAATATAAAGATATCTAATTTTCTTTATCGTTTCATTACATATAGGACTCATATTTGATTTCTGAAAAAACTCCGTACACTCAAAAAGTCTTTTTTCCTACTCCCCACTCCCTACTCCCCACTCCCAGCCTACGCAAATAATTTCAGTAATCAAACCGGATTCCTATATGGCATTGAATTATAAAATGGAGTCAAAAATGTGTGAAATATCTCAACCTGATCCTGTCCGCTTAGAAATCTTCAAAAATCTCTATCAATTTATTGCAGAACAAATGGGAATTGTTCTTCAAAATACGGCTGCATCGGTAAATATCAAGGAAAGGCTAGATTTCTCCTGCGCTATTTTTGACTCTTCTGGATTATTAGTTGCTAATGCCCCCCACATTCCTGTACATTTAGGCTCAATGAGTGAAAGTGTCCGCAGTTTAATTAACGAAAAAGGCGACACCCTAAAACCGGGAAATGTCTATCTATCTAATAACCCCTATAATGGCGGAACCCACCTTCCCGACGTAACTGCAATTACGCCTGTTTTTCTAGAAAGTCGTGAAAATACTCCATTCCCTATTCCCTATACTTCGACTGCGCTCAGTACAAGTTCCCTATTCCCGACTCCCCTCTTTTTTGTTGCTTCTCGTGGACACCAAGCAGATATCGGTGGAATTACTCCCGGTTCAATGCCTCCCCACAGTAAGACAGTAGAAGAGGAAGGAATTATTTTTGATAATTTTCTCTTGGTTGAAGAAGGCAATTTCAGAGAACCCGCAGTAAGACAGCACCTTTCAACTCATAGTTATCCTGCTCGTAACCCTGACCAAAATATCGCTGATTTTAAAGCACAAATTGCCGCAAATGAACGGGGAGTACAAGAACTTTGTAAAATGGTTTCCCAATACGGGGTTGATACTGTTCAAGCTTACATGAAGTTTGTGCAAGCTAATGCTGAAGAGTCGGTAAGAAAGGCTATCAATCTTCTGAAGGATGGCTCATTTGTTTATGAAATGGATAATGGAGCACGAATTCAAGTTAAAGTGACGATTCATCAAGAAAGTCGTAATGCTACCATTGATTTTACTGGGACTTCTGAGCAACTAAATAGTAATTTTAACGCTCCCAAAGCTGTAACTCAAGCCGCAGTCTTATATGTCTTTCGGACTTTGGTTGATGATAATATTCCACTTAATGCCGGGTGTCTTAACCCTTTAGAAATTATTATCCCAATCGGCTGTATGCTGAATCCAACTTATCCAGCAGCAGTAGTAGCAGGTAATGTAGAAACTTCTCAAACTATTGTCGATGCTTTATATGGCGCTTTGGGTATCATGGCTGCTTCTCAAGGAACGATGAATAATTTTACTTTTGGTAATGAGCAATATCAATATTATGAAACTATCTGCGGCGGCTCTGGGGCAGGAATTGATTTTGATGGAACTGATGGTGTTCAGTCTCACATGACTAATTCACGTTTGACCGATCCAGAAGTTTTAGAAACCCGTTATCCTGTACTTTTAGAAAGCTTTCGCCTTCGTTCCGATAGCGGTGGTAAAGGAAAATATTCCGGTGGTAATGGAGTTGTCCGCCGCATCCGGTTTTTAGAACCAATGACAGCTAATATTCTCTCTGGACATCGGGTTGTCCCTCCCTTTGGATTAAATGGTGGGGAAGCCGGAATTATAGGACGTAACTGGATACAACGTCAGAATGGAATTGAAGAGAATTTAGACAGCACAGCAACAGCAGAGATGAAACCTGGGGATGTTTTTGTCATAGAAACTCCTGGAGGAGGCGGATTTGGTCGAGTCTCCTAGCGTTTCAACTCTCAGAATTTTAGCGAATGGCAGATGTTTTCAAATGTCATCAATTCTTCCGAACTGTCTATTTCTCACATTGATTGGCAAAAGATTTTATTTGTAGTAACACTTGTCAATCCAAATTCGCATTTCTTCTTCAGAACCAAAACAGACAGAGTGTCCTGTGATTGGATCATAAGCGTGCCAACAGGAAATGTTACCACGACGGTCTGATTCCGGCCACACTTGGAGGTCAGAACCACTATTCATCCATATAACAAAATGCTGCCAATATTTTCGTAAATTTAACAAAAAATTAGATTTATTCATAGTGAAAGCACCTGATAAACAGTGAACTATTACTTTTACTTTCACGTAAGAAGTTTTAACTGAGAAGGTACAGTTTTGGCAGATTTTATCTAGTACAGTTAAGCGCCATCCCAACTGGTATAGTGAAAAAACACCTAACTGTACTAGGTAAAGTTGGTAGAATTAGTTTATATTGCCAGTATTGATGATTATTTAGTCATTGACGAGTGCGCCAAAATGAACATTTTATTAGAACGGCAGTCACCCAAACCGATTTATTTACAAATCCGCGATCGCATCAGTCATCTCATTAAATCTGGCGCACTCAAAAGTGGCGATCGCCTCCCTTCTATCCGCTCTCTGGCAGAAAGTTTACAAGTTAATAAACTCACGATTATTGAAGCGTATAACGTTTTAGAAGCAGATGGAATTGTTTCTGCTCGTCAGGGTTCAGGATATTTTGTTAGCAGCGTTTCTCTCAAAAGTACCAACTTAGAATCTACATTTGCTCCAGCCCAAAATGTCATAATTACAAAACCAGGAAAGTGTTCTTTTTATGAGATGTATACTCCACTGGTACAAGCACAAACACAGCCAGGAATGATTAATTTTGGCTACGGTTATCCTCGTCCACCAAAAGATATTAACCTGATTGCCAGACGAGCATTAAGACAAAATGATGCTGATATTTTCTTTCCCCACGAGATGCCTCAAGGACAACTAACTCTGTGCAGGCAAATTGCTCAGATGTTAGTAAATCAAGGATTAGAGGTTTTTCCAGAGGATTTAATTATTACTAATGGCTCTCAGCAAGGGTTGTCATTAGCTATGAGTTATTATGTACAACCTGGTGATTGGGTGATTGTCGAAGCTCCTACTTATTATGGTGCAATTTCAATCTTAGAAAACTTAGGAGCTAAGATTATTGGCATTCCCATGACTGCGGAGGGAATGAATTTAGATTTATTAGAGCAATATCTACACAGCCACCGTCCGAAATTAATTTATACGATTAGTACCTTTCACAATCCGACTGGATTGACGACAACACAAGCTCATCGTCAACAATTATTAGCATTAGCCGAAAAATATGAGTGTCCCATTTTGGAAGATAATGCTTATGAAGGAATAAACTTTGATGCTGTGCCAGCGCCAATTAAAGCTTTAGATAAAAATAATTTGGTGACTTATTTAAGCACCTTCTCTAAAACTTTAATGCCTGGTTTACGAGTGGGCTATATGGTAGTTACAGGTAAGCATTATCAAGCAATTATTGAGCGGAAGTTACTCCATGACTTGCACACATCCAGTATTTCGCAAACAATAGTGAGCGAATATCTCGCTTCAGGACATTACCGCCGTCACCTCAGCCGACTTCGCACAGATAATCTGCAAAGTCGTAATACTATGCTGCAAGCTTTAGAGCGTTCTTTTCCTGAAGAGATTCGGTGGACAGTTCCCACGGGAGGATTATTTCTCTGGGTACAGTTACCAGATGATATTCAAATTGGGACAATTCGTAAGGAAGCCTTTGCACAAAATGTCTACCTGGCGTGCGGTTCGGCATTTTTCCCCGATAAGCAGGGTTATCCAGCGATGCGTCTGACTTTCTGTATGCCGCCAGAGGAGATTGAGCAAGGTATTTCGATTGTGGGTAAGTTGCTGAAAAAGTATATTTCTAAAGGATGCGTAGATACAGAGCCGCTTGTCGTCAAACATCGCATATCTAATTATCAACCGCTTGTCCACAGTTTGTAGGTTGGGGCAACTGTGCTAACCTACTTCGCGCTGAAGGTAATTTACACAATGCACTACATCTTGGCAATCATAAATCACAGAAAAAATAGCGGTTTGTGTGGAAGCCACTTGACTTCAGGCAGTGGAGGAAACTCAAGCTCAGAACTCGAAGTGTTAGATTAATTAACGATAATTTGTCAGGTTTACCGTGTTTTACAGCTATTTTTAGTTAATAAAACCATACATGTAGGATAGCACAGCTAACTGTGCTATCCTAGCAAGGATTGTGGTTCAAATAGATGAAAGATGAAAAATCCTGTAATCTAAAACATTGTTAACAGAAATAATTTTAGCCCTGCAAAAACTGATCGAGTAAGTTAGGGAACCAACATTGAACGAGGATTAATCATCCCTGCTTCTTGAATCGCTGAAAAAGCAGTTTCCCCGATGATGCGATGAGCCGCAGCCGTCGGATGAATGCCATCCCAGAACAAAAACTGGTCTGGTTTACCGCAGGTGCGATCGCCAGATAAACATGGACTGCTCACATTGGTAAAGTTAAAAGCTGCCGGATTTGCGTTGGCGTAGCCCGTCGCAGACATCGCATCTCGATACAGCGCATTAGCATCTAATTGCACAATCTCCAAATCGGAATGTTGTTGATTTAGTACTTTAAGCGATCGCCTCAAGCTTTGATTATGTGCTTGTGTTAATGCACTGAGGTTTACAGAATTCGTACTGTTTTTAGTCGCAGGTAACTGTCCTAAATCTGGTAAATTTGCAACCAGAATCTTTTTAGCACCCATATCAGTTAGAGAGTTGATTGCCGTCGTCACATTTTTAACAGGAACATTTGCACTGCTTACCCCTTGCAAATAATCATTTGCCCCTGCCCACAGCACATACAAAGCATTTGAATTCGTATGTTGATGTGTCTGTGTAAACGACTGCACTTGATTTAGCAAGCTAGGTACATAGCTGTTGCCAACACTGCCAGTAGTCGATCCACCGTAAGCAAAATTGTTAGTTTGCTTGGAGGAGATATGGAGGGATTCGGCAAGATACTCAATCCAAACCCGACCATTCGAGTAACGCCCCTGAAAGTAAGTTGGATTAGGTGGGTACATTCCTCCTGTCGCCCGGAATACCATCCCTGTATCCGAAAGACTGTCGCCAAATACGTAGAGTTCTGTGATGGGATGAGTTTTATCCATAAATTTTGCCGCTACAACCATGATAAAAATTAGGAGAGCAAGTCCTGTTCTTAAAAGCCACTTTTTTCTTTGCATTAAACTTTTCTGCAAACCCTAAAGACAATAGTTTTTACAACTGTTGTTGATGTTTATTATTGTGAGTAAAGATTAAGCTTGCAATTGGGCACTTCTCTAACTTAACAAGCTAGCTTCAGAGCTAGTGAGCAAAACCGGATACTTTTAGGTGTGGATTTTGCCAATTGTCTTAATGCAACACTGTTGTGTTTTGTAACATCTCACCAATAAACGTTGAAGAAGAATCCAGAAGTCAGAATGGGCTAAACCTTAGCTATCCGCTAACAGGAGTCAGCAATCTTGACGCTCGCGAACGAGCGTCTCCCCTTCTCCCAAAGGGCTATGAGGCAGAACCAGGTACACTTTTGGGTGCAGCAGCATTACTAAAACTTCATACCTTAATAGTCATTGTCAGCCACACAAATTCCTTTACATTTCATTCCATTCGTAGCTGTGCGCTGGCAATGAGAACATAGAACTTTTTCGTTTTCTGTTTCTTGATTTATATTTATATTAGTATTAGTGGTTTCAGTAAAAAAGCCTTTTTCGGTTTGGGTTTTTACAGTCATAAGGGTGGAAGTATTTTTTGCAGTTTACATTAAAATTGTCAGTTAGAAGCGATGATAAGAATCTCAATACTGTTTGACTAATCAATGTTGATGGTAAAAAAGATGACAGCCACTTCCCAAAACAACTAAATTCTCTTTTCTATTATCGCTTGGGTTACGGTTCTAGTGGTGGACTTGTAGCGTTTACACTCTTCGTAGGGATGCACATAACCCGCACTTTTGACAGCACATTTTCCCCAAAACCCGAGAAGTATAGGGACTCATATTTGATTGCGTGAAAAAACTCCGTACAGATCAAAAAGTTATACCATTTGACTTTAATAATAATACAAATACCCTGGTAGGGGCATGGCATTGCCCATTGGTGTCAACTTAAGCCCAAAGCTATATCTAGCAAGCATTTTACACATACCCTCACCCCCAACCCCTCTCCCAAAATTAGGAGAGGGGAGTAGTGCGATTCGTTGAGTAGCGAATCCCGGTA
>JBBSOX010000150.1:0-13477 GCA_038259325.1 Chroococcales cyanobacterium
AATGTACTTTATATATCTTTTTGCATTTCGGTTTTTACTGTTGAATCTTTTTAATCATGGGGAATTTAACAATGTATCAATTAATTTATCCTAAGTCTGGCTAATCCAGGTGTTTTTTTCTCTCTTGTGAGAAATCCGGGTCTCGGGTCTTTCACTTCTGTGAAATATTCCTGAAACTTACTGGTAATGTCAAAGCTATCTACGCTGGCTGCAAAAGATGTTTTCGTTTTACGCTTCTTCTTCTCAAATCCTGTTGACATTACTTTGATATTGCAGTTCGATGAATTAAATCTTACCCTACCTCAGATGGTGTCACTTTGTTTCCCACCTTATTCCTGATCAGGCAAGTCCTCTTGTCAATAGGTTTTGAGACGCGCTAACCCTGTAAACCACAGGCAAAAGCCAATCTTCCAAATCAATATCGGTATTAGAATAAGCTTTCCGCGTCTTATTATTAAATAACTCCCTTCTCCCCAACCGAATCGCTTCCGTTATCTCCTTCCCCCCAAACAAGTTTTTATAAACCTGTTCCATCATCAACCGCGCCGCCGAAACCGTCACCGAATACCCCATTGCAACTACCATTTGCATTCCCGCAGTCATCAACCGACTACCCAAACTCGTCTCGCGGGAATTTTCGTTATTTTCCCCATCTTCCCCATTTCCTCGTACCTGCTTCCCCGACTGACAAGCATTGAGAATACAAACAGGAATCCCTTTCCCCGTCAACCGGTCGGGCAATTACCACCAACAAGTTAATTACCGGCGATTCTGCCATATTCGCCGCCACTGATGCCGCTTTATCAATGCGCTTCCGTACCATTACGCAATCCACACCCAAAGGTCGCGGCAAATCTTTATCCCGTATAGCTTCCCAGTGCAGCGCGTGAAATTCGGGACTATTACCCACTATCTCAATTTTTACCTGCTTCAGATTTCCCCGCAGTTGGCAATAATGGCTGTAAGCATTTTTATCATCAAAAATCTGGTTAAATAAACTTTCCCCGTAACTAGCAACACTCATTTTCGCCGTTTCCGCTTTCTTTCCGTTTAACATCGGGTAAGTCAGCCATTGCTCAAAATACCATTCGAGTTGCTGTTCTTGCTCGTATGTAAAAGGGTCAGTAATATTGATTGGGTATTCGCCACCCTCAAAAATCAAACTTGCGGCAAAACCGTTTTCTGTTGGCTGCTTTTCCCGAATCGTGATGACTGCCATACACAAGTTAGCTCAAGGTAAATACCAGGATATATTTATATCCTGACTCATAAATGACAATTTCAGTAAATTGTTGCCAAATTCAACAGAAAAACGTATTTTTGTCAGAGTGAAACTGTCACGCTGACCAATATCCCGCCCAGAACTGAAGTTCAGGGCTGATAGCTGAAGTCCACTCAAGTGGACTGAATCGATTATTTAGTCCACTTGAGTGGACTTGGGCTATGAGACTCGGAATTCATTCCGAGGCGGAATAGAAACATAGTGCGAGATTTTTAATCAAGATATTGTTTAAAATCACTTGATATATCTGCTATCCCCTAACTAACAATTCCCAATACAAACTCGCCTTCATTTACAGCTTGATTGGTTGCGACATCATAAACTAATCCATCATGTTGAGCGCAGACATCAATTACAGTAGGTAGTTGACCTTCTTTATTAAAACTGAGAATTTGATACAGCTTGTCTCCAGCTTTGACTTTGCTACCTAATTCTATTCTCGATTGAATCATACCACCTGCGATCGCATAATATTTTTTCCGGTTGCTGCTAGATGCAAAAGTCATTTCGTAGGTTTTTGTGTCTTCTGGTAAATTAGAAACTTGTATTACACCTTTTTGCGCTAAATAGTTTTTCACACCCCGTACACCTTTAGCGACTGAATCAGGACTCATTTGCATTCCTGAGCCTAATTCCAGTGTCCAAGCTTCCACATCAAACTTAATTTCTCTACCCAAATCTTTAAAACCAGCTTCCAGCGCTAACCAAGGTTTGATAAAAGCTTCATCAAAAGCATCACCATCATATTTATCAAGCAAAATTCCGAAATCAAGCAGGAAGTATTTTGCACTGTCTTCTCGATTTCGGAAGTAATAAATGTAGTCTAAAGCTTGATTGGTAGAACTGTGTAAATCAATTAAGTAGTCTGCATCTAAACTCAGGTTTTGTAACTTGTAAGCAAAAAGCTCAGTGTAGGGAACACCACTAGAAGAATTAATTTTTTCTAAAGTTTTTGCAAATTGTTGCTTAATTATAGTTAGATAATTTTGTCGGACGACCTTTAGATCAATATGAAGTTGAGATTTAGTAAAAGCTACTAAATGATCAGCTTCTTTTTCATAGTCCCAAAATATGCGATTCCAGTCTTTAGCTTCATAAAGGCAGTATCGTCCAGGGGAGAAATGATGAGCGCGTTCATTCATCCCCATTGGATTACAAACGGGAACTAACCAAATTTCTCCAGTTAAATCTGTATCATTTATTGTTAATAAAAACTCAATTAGCTGGTGAATAACGGCATTACCAGCAATTTCTGCACCGTGTAGATTAGATTGAATGTAAACCTTTTTAGCAGGTTGAGCGCCAATGAATTTGTATAGTTGTAAGTAGAGGCGATCGCCCGAAGCCATTTGACGTAATACAATGCTTTCAATAACTGGGAGCATGAAATAACTCGGTATTTAATAGTTATACTACAACACTTCCAATCATATTCTTGATCTGAGACTCAAGAATTGCTAAGGTTATTTTCTTGAAGTAGTATCGAGACTGATATTTAATAGAGGGTTTAGAATATGGAATATTTTGAAAAAACACAGTCAAACACTGAGGTTTTAACAAAAGAAACTCTCATTTCCCCAGGGTTCTATACAATTAACATCAGAAAACTTTCTAATATTGATACCTTAAGCTTTCAAGAAGCCTTTAATACTGCTGTCGCCAATTTAAAAAGCGACTACACTAAAGACAAGTATATACGTGACGAAAGATTTAATCAGTCCTGGGATCACACAGAGCGCACTACCCTAAAGAGCGATCGCATAAGCTTTTGTCAAAAAGTTGTAACGTTAAGCCTTAATCTTATAATGCTGGTGATTAATGTTGTAACGTTAATACCAATTTTGTATGAAGATGCACATAATGAGTCCTCCCTTCACAAGGGGGGACGGGGTAGCCGGGGGGTAAATATATGCAGCTTCACAAAGAAACGGTATAAGCCTTAAGGTTATAACGTTAAGCCTTAAGGTTATAGCGTTAAGCCTTAAGGTTATAACGTTAAGCCTTAATGTTATAGCGTTAAGACTTAATGTTGTAATGTTGGTGAAGACAAGACATTCACTTATAACTGCGATCGTTGATTCAAAAATTAAAGCGAATTCCTATAGCCACAATTTGAGATTGAATGCGAGAATTTTTGCAACTATTCCAAATTGAGTTGGGGCATCAGTTTAAGAATGCCAAGACCTAAATCCTTAGGTGAGAGCGATCGCCCTTCAAACAAAGCCATCATATCTCGTAGCTGAGGATTGCCACGGGAAGCTCCGGTTAGCCCTTTGGCAATGATTAAGCCACAGTAGCCCTTAGTATTTTTGCACCGCTGATTCCATTTTTTCCGGGCTTCTACATGAACGGGATCTTCATCCAAAAATTCACCGAATAGGAACAATTCGCCATTTTGAGTTTGCAATAAACCCAGGTCGTAGCGATCGCCATCGAAGGGATCGGCCCCTGGATTAAAGCAAATAGCTTTTAATCCGCCTATTGCCTCAATTCTTTCAATTAAAGTCTTAGCCTTGGGCCGGGAAGTTTGAATTAAAATCACCGGCAAACCGTCACCCACTTGTTTAATTTCACCAGCTGGATGGTAGCTAACCCCCTTACGGAGGTACTCCAACATTTCCCAAGGCACTACACCTAAGCTGAGGAAAGAGTCTTCCGGGATCAAGTCATCTTGCAATGATTGAAAATTCGGTGAGCCAAGGCTTTCCATGTCGTCTTCATCGACACCAAAGCCTGCCATGTCCTCTAATTCTGCTGCTAACTG
This sequence comes from Chroococcales cyanobacterium, assembly GCA_038259325.1. GTDB lineage: Bacteria > Cyanobacteriota > Cyanobacteriia > Cyanobacteriales > Nostocaceae > Nostoc. The sequence goes on from JBBSOX010000150.1 coordinate 4,047, forward strand.
CGGCATGGTAGAGACTGTCACAGGCACAGATTTAGTTGATTCTTCCGGCTGCGGCAAAGAAATGCGATAGCGACGGCTGAGGGTAGGGAAGATGTCCTCATGAAGGTGGCGACGGTGATCGCGAATAAAGCGGATCAGACTTTCGATCGCAACGAAGATTACCAGTGCTTCTTCGTCATACAAAACAGACCGTAGTCCTTCTAAGGGGTGGATATTACCAAAAGTGGGGTCAATTTCTGATAATGGCAGATCCGCCAAATCACTTTCTTCATCTTCATCTTCATCTTCATCGATTTCATCAGCACTCTCAAAGGTGAGAAACAGGCAATCTTGCTTGAGAAATGCTTCTTCTAGATGCTCCGTTGATTCTTCATCCGTTAAAACTGCGGCGCGAAACTGTTTTAAAGATTCTTCTGAGCGATAAAACAAAATCCCATACTCCATTCCCAGCATTCCCATGACTGAGGCGTAGAGTGTGCCAACATCCCACCGATTAATCTCGATTGACAAAATTTGTTGTTCTTCCAAAAATTCCCAAGGTGCTGCTTGCCAAATTGCAAATGCTTTCTCTCGCAAGATTTGTGCATACTGTGGGGGTAAGTCGGGGGTTTGACTATCGAGGATGTCAGCGAACCCGCGAAACAGTTCGTCAATTAAAGGCAGTTCTGGTGCGTAGTCAATGGCAATATCTAAATCTTGTAGCACCCCCCGCAGATAAAATTGAATCTCGCGGTCTTTGACTACAATTCTTTGGGGTCTGGCAGGCCTTGCCGGACTGTGGGGATGCTCCATTGCTTGCATTAAAGTCCGAACTATTGCTTCTGGGCCGATATCTGAAGCTACCACGTCCATTCCTCGAACTACACCTTGGGAGTAATCTACCCAAAGAATGCATTCTCCCTTTTCCTCTGAGTCTGAGTGCTGGTTTGGTGATGACAACGGACGACGATCGCCCTCCCATACAGAAGGAATTTGAGTTAGTTTCTTCAACCGACGACTGGTAGAGCGATTAAAACTTGTCATAGAATAAGTTAATCAAAAGAAGCAATTTGGAAGTAAACTTTGGGGGATAGTTAGCCTCAGATTAGGTTTTGATGGCTGCACCTGAAAGATAGTTGCTTCTGGTGACTGCCGCCAGGCTTTAACTCCAAAAATACCAAATCTATAAACACACTGAATCTCTAATTCTAGAATAAAAATGTTTGGCTGCTTTTGACGGAGTGTTTACAATTTGGTATCTAACGACATCTAAGCCGCTAGAATGAATACAAAAACACCAACGGCAACCCAAAAGCATTAACAAGCTGATATAGGGTAAAGCTTATACTAATTAAGGAGTTGAAAAAGCAGATGACACAAGCAATTCAGCCTCAACAACGCGGAATTCTGTTGAGCGAAGCCGCATTGCACCAGGTAAAATCCCTCCGGGACAGGCAAGGCACAGACTTGTGCTTACGGGTAGGAGTCCGTCAAGGTGGGTGTTCAGGGATGTCTTACATGATGGACTTTGAAGACTCTAGCAAGATCACCCCGCAGGATGAAGTTTTTGATTATGATGGCTTCAAAATTGTCAGCGATCGCAAGAGTTTATTATATCTCTACGGTTTAATGCTCGATTACAGCGATGCCATGATTGGCGGTGGCTTTCAATTCACTAACCCCAATGCCAACCAAACTTGTGGTTGCGGTAAGTCATTTGGGGTGTAATATTGTCATTTGTCATTTGTCTCTTGTCATTTGTCGTTTATCATTTGCAGTTGCCTAATGACTAATGACCAATGACCAATGACTAATGACCAATGACCAATGACTAATGACTAATGACCAATGACTAATACAGTTGAATCCCTGTTTGATACAGGTTTGGAACGCTATAAAGCAGGAGAAGCAGCAGATTCTTTAATCCCTGTGTTTAAAGAAGTGTGCGATCGCGCTCCTAAAACTAGTGCTGCTTGGGTTTGTTTGGCGTGGTTATATCTACTCGATAATAAACCCAACTTGGCTTACAAAGCTGCACAGAAAGCAGTCAAGTTAAATCCACAAGACCCACAGGCTAGAGTCAATCTCGCCTTAGCAATGCTGGAAACAGGTCAAAAAGGTTTACGAGAACATATTGACATTGCACAGCAGCTAATTTTTGTCAATCCTGAATGGCGCGATGAAATAAAAACTAGTATTGAAGACGGTTTAAGTAGAAAACCAGATTGGCAGAGTTTGACAAAAGTAAAAAATTGGCTATTGGAAGAATGAGGATAGGGAGTGGGGAGCGGGGAGTGGGGGATGAGGGAGCAGGGAGAGCAGGGAGCAAGGGAGAAGAGTTTTCCCCTCTGCTAAGAGCACCCCGCCCCTCTGCCTCTTTTCCATGCCCCTCTGCCTCTTTTCCATGCCCCATGCCCCATTCCCCATTCCCCATTCCAATCATGAAAGATAAATTGTTGAATTGGCTAAACACGATTTTAGTCGCAGATGTTTTTTTGGTTTTGTTTGGCTTTGTCTGGTTAGCGATCGCTGCGATCGGTGATTCTGTAGGAGTAAACCTGGGTTTAGATTTGTGGCATCAACTCTGGCAACCCGTATTTAACCCAGCGATCGGCATCCTCATGGGCGGTGCCATTCTCAGCGGTATTATCAGTTGGGTTTCAAAAAAATTTTTATCTAGTCAATAGCGCAGCAGAAGAGCAATAATTTGTACCGCTCTTTCTAGAGCAGAAAGTGATTGCTCATGTTGAGATTCTACACGTAACAAAGCATACGCAAAAACCATCGTCAATCATCATCAAAGTCGTCCTTGTTCCTTCCACTCTTGCATTTGACTGCTCGACTGAATGGGCAATATCTCCCAACGTTTACGGATTCGAGCGATCGCTGCTTTTCTTGTTGACTCATTTAGCTTCTGGTTCAACAAGAGGCAGGGGGCAGGGGAAAAGGGGCAGGGGGAAATGACCCCTGACTCCTGCCTAGTTTGCGGAGTGTAACATGGGTCTGATTCCCCCAATAACCCTCTTGTGTCGCTTGCGGAAAACAATCATCGCAGCGAAACTCTCAAACCTTGATTTAATAAAGTTTTGAGCTTTTATTTTCTAACAGAAACTAAAATTTATAGTCAAAAACTGAAAAGTAAAGCTCCAAAAGGCTTTCAGGGATTAGTTTTTCCCAGTCTGACATAAGAGGGCTATTGATACTCTCAGGAACTAACCCACAATTAGTGCTCTCAGAAACTAGCCTGCGATTAACGGTCACTATTATTTAGTGAAATTAATTACTTTTTTATTAAAATTGGGAACTCTAGATATTAGAGCTAATTTGTAAACTCAAGTAAAACGCTTGCCTTATAAGGATTTCAGGAATTTGAGTGGATACAGCACTTATTCGCTGAAACTTAGACCTAGTAACAAGTTGAGTACCCTTAAGATTTTCTTTACGAATCAGCTCTTATGATTGTCTATTAAATTGTCAAACTCCAGGTAGAAATAGTGAAATAACAGTTGTCTCAAAGCTAAGTACAATAAAGAAAATATTACACTTTTCTTTGTCCATGTATGTAAAATATAAAAGTTCGTCTAAAAAAAATATAGAAACTTTTGAAAAAAATTTTATAGGCAAGTTAGGAGAGGAAGCTGTCAAAAGCCGCTTAAATCAATTTGTTACTGAAGTTGACTATACAATCAAAAAAGGTGGCGACAATAAAGTTGATTTTAAGTTAACTTCTGGTTTAAGCATAAGTGGAATTCAGGTTAAAACACGTAATGGCATTTATGATACTGTTAAGTGGTCAATAAGTAAAGAAGAAATTGAGGAAAATAATTTTTTAGTTTGTATGTTAATTGAATAAAAAGTAAACCTTAAGGAAATATCAGAAAATAAAGAACCTGAATATAAAATTATATCAGCAGGATTTCTCCCAATAGATTTAATTAAGAAAGAGTGTAAACAAGAATTTACTATATATGAACTTTTGTATATTAGCGGATTAAATGCTTATCTCAAGAAATTACAGAACTTCCAATTAGCAGAATTATTAAAGTCAACGTGAGTTCGACGGATAGAAAAGGCACTCAGAGAGGTTATGCCACAAGAAAATAATAAGGCATAACTATTGCGGTGATGGGTAGCCAATGCCTACAGTGGCGAATCGCTCTTGAGTGGGCTAATCTGAAATTGAATGCTGTACTGTAAGCGCTTTTAATCTCATGTCGGTATGTGATTACGACGATTTGACACCGATTAGTCAGAATTTGCTTGACCGAGATTAGGAAAAAATAAAAATCCACTTTCAAAAAAATTCCAAAAAGTAACTTTTATGAATGACTTTTTAGAGCAATTAGGGTAAATTAAGGTATAGATATAACCAATACAGCAATCAACGCTCTCTAGCGTCTTGGAAGAGGTAGCAGAATGGTAGGGTCTGTAAAATTAAAAACAATACCTTCACTTACTTCACTTAGTCCCCAACCTAAAAGATTTGTAATATTGTTGCATGGAATCTCGGAGCAAAAAATCGCTAATGAAACCACACGTTTAAAATCAAGTAAACTAATTGAAGCAATTGAATCTGTCAGACAAAGAGTTTCTGAACTAGAAGGAGTAGAGGGAGTACGGCATACTTTCAATGGAGGAGATATTCACAGAGTGACATTTCAAATAAAAAACAATTGTGAATCTTCAGAATCACTATGGAAAGTAGCCCAGTCTTTGATTGTTGAAACTTGTATGAATTTAAGAGATACCACAAAAGAAAGATGGTATTTCTATACAGAATTAGTAGAAGACTTCAACGAAAACATATTTGATTTCTAGTGTGGCAAAACCTACTGAAATTTATACTGAACAAGCCCAGCTTAACGAAAAAGCCGCTACCAATGCAGCCCAGTCAGGAGATAATGACTGGGCTGTTACAATATGCTTCTACTCTGCGATTCATTATGTAAAAGCTTACGCTAGTTATAAGCAAGAGGACATTTATCAACTTTACTTTAATCAAAACAAACCAAATACAGAACATGAGCGTATCTTGGATTATGTTTACGATATTAGTTACAACAACGATAATGATAGGGGTTTATCATTTAGTGCATACGAAACACTTTTTCATGCAAGCATGAAATCTCGATATTTAAAAGGAATAAGAACTACCGCAAGACAGTGTTTTAATATAAATATAGATCAATATTTTGAAAAGTTAGCAACAGTTAAAAAGTTTTTTAAAATTAATAATAACCCAATACCTTATCCCGCTACACAGCGACCCGCTCCTAAACCACGCTCATAATCCCTACTAAGGATTGAAACGATTTTTCCATTCCGAATAGAAGTCATCTACAATTAGCGAAATTTAAGGATTATATTTCTCTGGATCATACATACCTAACATTTCATTTATTATTGGAATTTTTTTTCTGTAAGTTAAGGGAACACATTCAAGTAATATATCAGGATTAATAAGTTTATTCACTTTGGGTAATTTTTCATAATTGAAGGGCACTTCATTAATATTAACAAGTCTATTATCTAAGCAAAACTGCTCGAACCAAGATAGTGTATCTATTTGATCCCAAACTTCTCTTTCCCAATTCCAAACAAAATCTGGAAAGTCGAATTTAGAATAATTCGCTTGTCGTAATTTTTTAACTGCCCTAACATTTAATTCTATTAGATTAAAAGTGTCATAATTAATATCAAATAATATACCTGTGTACTTTGGCTTAGATACAAAATCAAAATAACAACAACCTTCTTCCCATTGATATTTAGTATCATTATAAGCAGTATTAATCCAATATGTTCTATAACATCTTCCTTGATTAGTTAAAATAACATAATGGTTGCCAAGTTCTTTTACCTCTGGGAAAACAGCCCAAATTCTCTTTATATTATCGCCTTCATCAAAACCTCTTTTTTTATACGATAATCATCAGGAAAACCTTTTGATTGAAAAAAATTTTTTCCTTCTTCTGTAAAGTCAAACTAATATTTATCAAATATATTTTCTATTCTAAAAATATAAATGTCAATAAATTTTTTAAATTCTATCTGGTGAAGCTTTTCATTTTCAATGGATTGAATAACAATTCCTTCTAATCTTTTTAACGACCATTCTGTATAAGGTTGTACTTGGGTTGTTTGTTCTTCTAAACCAACAGCATAAGGTATAATTTCTTCTAAAGAAAACTTTTCAGATAATTTAATTATTTTAACAATTAATTGGCAAAACCTCTCGCGTTCAGTATTTGCAAAATGTTTACGAGATATTTCGCTACGAGATATTTCTTTTTCTGTCTTTTCCCAAACATCAACTATATATTCAATTTCAACATCATAAAGTTCTTTTCTTACGCGGATAAAATAAGGATCTTTTTTGATATCCAATTTATCCCAAATTATTAATAAGATAAATAATGTGAAACAGAAAACTAAGATAAACAGCATAATCAGTAAATGTTTCACTCAATATACTCAAGCCTGTGGAAATGTGACTCCCACAGTGAACGGGGTGTTCGTAAGTAAAATAGAATTGCGATGTAGTTACATCTTAACTTGGTAAAATCTTCATATTAATCAGTAAATACGCGCAATTATTTCTTATTTTTAGGCGTAGATATAAGAAGGTTGAAACCACAGGCAACAGCTGCGAACAAACACCGCCCTTTATGCAACAGTGATTTCTCTAGGTTCTGACACCATGTCAAAAACTAATCACAGAGGAAATAAAATTTTTATTTTTGTGGGAAAATTCTTAATAGCTGTAATAAAATAGCTTCTAAGAACCTCTCTCTAAAGAAATGTAAAAAGAGCGAGGTAAGGCAACACTACAAATGAATATTGATTTTGAAGTAATAGAAATGTGCTGTGGAGTTTTTCGATTTGTGGGGAGGCGGTGCGATCGCACTTGCAGATAAAATTTAAAGAGAGTAACAAACTACTCTTGTTATTTTGTGCTGTAATCATTTCCCCCACTCCCCACTCCCTTTTAATTAAGAATTTGCGTTAAAGCTGATTGCAAATTAGGATATTTGTACTCAAAGCCTGTTTCCAGTGTATGTTTGGGAAGGACTTTCTGACCTTCTAAAACTACTATAGCCCCGTCTCCTAAAAGAGCTTCAATCGCAAAAGCAGGAACAGGCAACCAAGAAGGGCGATTCATGACTCGTCCCAAAGTTTGGCTTAAATCTGCCATCCTGACTGGGTTAGGGGCAGTGGCATTATATACGCCTTCTATTTCCGGTTTAGTTAAAGCTTGCAGAATCAGGTTAACTAAATCGTCTACATGAATCCATGAGAACCACTGCCGACCACTGCCAATGGGGCCGCCAGCGAACAGCTTGAAAGGCGGAATCATTTTATCTAAAGCACCACCATTACCTAGAACAATCCCAAAACGCAGAATTACCAGCCGCACACCAGCATCTTGTACCTTTTTGGCCTCTGCTTCCCAGGCTTGGCAAACTTGCGCGAGAAAATCGTTACCAGCTAGACTTGTTTCATCAAAAATTGCCGTTTCACTAGTGCCGTAGTAGCCAATAGCCGAAGCGTTAATCAACACAGTTGGGAGGCAGCGCGTTGCGGGGGTTCCCACGCCACTCCCCCCAACGGAGGGAACCTCCGCAAGGGGGTGGCTCCCCGTTGTAGCGACTGCCGTTTTAGGATTAGGGTTGGTTATTGCTTCAACTACTTTTTGTGTACCTAGCTTTCGGCTATTGAGGATTTCTTGTTTGCGTTCTGGTGTCCAGCGTCCTTCACCAATGGGTTCTCCTGCCAGATTAACTACGCCATCACAACTAGCAATGACACTTTGCCAAGAACCAGACGCATTTGGTGTATAGGCAACAATTTCTAGATTGGGGAAAGCCTCAGATGGAAAAACCTTTTTAGCAAAGGCGGTGTTCCGAGTTAATACTACTATTTTATGACCTTCCCCGTGGAGTCGTTGTACCAAACGACTACCGACAAATCCTGTTGCTCCGGTAATTGCGACTTTCATTTTCTACCTCAGCCAAACCTTTATTGTAAAGTTTTTGATCAAACTTTCAGCTTACGCCACTTTTGTTATCCATAAAACAGATGTGACTGTCATATCTTGCAATGCTTTTGCTTTTTTAATCACTTTTGGTTTAGATGCTTCGGTATTATAGGATGGACAGAGTGTTGCAAAGCTTGGGGCTATTATGGCTCGCTATACCGGTTCATTTACTGTTTCTGTTCCTAGTGACCATTTGTTGCCGTTACTTGTAGAACTTTTACAAGACTGTCAGTTGGATATTCAATACTACACTGGCGATTATATTATCGCTCGTGAGGTTCCGGGCAATGTTCCTTTTCCCAAATTGATCACAGTAGAAGTATTGATTGATAAATCAAAATCTACTGAAACAGAAACCCGGATGAGCATTGTGATTAAAAATGAAGAACTACCACTTCAACTAGATAATTACTGTCGACAAATGTTTGAATTCATCAAGCAGGCTATTGAAAGTAGCCGCCATTGGCATTTGATTGAAAGTCTTGCAGGATAGGGGATTGAATTGCCACTCCCACGCCTTCAAATCGTGGGATTCTCAGACTGCTATTGGTAGTTATATTCACTCTCCCACATCCTCTAAATCCTCGGCCATACCGGGGTTTATTAGTGTAATATCGTACTCACTCGAATCCGTTTGTCCCAAACGCTGAGTATTTCTTAAAAGGTAATAAATGGCACGTACTTGAGGGCCAAAAACTATCTCGTCTTCATTTCTGAGATCGTGGGCTGGTATCTTACGTCCATTAATCATCAAACCGTTGGAACTAGGCTTACCTTTGGCATCGCCATCTACAATCCGGTAATAGTAGCTATGACTATTATGCTCTCGTGGCAATCTCACTAATGTGGCATGGCGGCGCGAGACAAACTGCGACATCAAACGGATATTACATTCGCGATCTCTACCAATAGAGTAGACGGGGTGCTCCAGAGAAAATTCTTTGCGGCCTTGATCGTCTTCAATAATCAGTAGATGGTTTTCATTGGTTTCTGCTGCCATTGACAAATCGTTGGAACTGTGATTAATCAAGATTTGCTTAGTATCGTATCCTGTCATTTTCGGGCACCATAACTCTGTGGTGCTGATCTAAATAAGCTTTAAAATTGCATAATACCTTGAAAGAGTAGAACATGGCCGTTCTACTCCAGTAGCTATGATAGCTTTGGTAAGTTGTTTCAAGAGGCTTTGTGGGCTGCGTAAAATCTGAATAGCCACTCAGTTTAACTTGAGATGGAAATTTTCCCTACAAAAGAGTGTTTTACAACCCCTTCGGGGCGGGAGTAGGGAGTAGGGAGTAGGGAGTAGGGGAAGAAATTAGCCCTCGATTTAGGTTTAAAGCCTCGCCCGCAAGTGGCGCGATAAAATCCTTGTATCGCCAGGTAGGTTGAAACCCCGCCCCTTGTGGGCGGCTTA
>JBBSOX010000151.1:0-13331 GCA_038259325.1 Chroococcales cyanobacterium
TCCAAGAATAATAGCTCAAGTCATCTAAAGATGACTAAATAATCCGAATAATCTTTAGTCTACTTTAGTAGACTTTCGCTATTAGCCTTGGAATTCATTCCAAGGCGGGCGAGGAGGCGAAGCGAGAAGCTATTTTTAGCTGAAGTTGACACCAATGAGCAATGCTGTGCCCTTACGAAATATATGCACTACTGGATAATTTCTTTTTTGAAAGTCTCTAAGTAAGTCGGCGAGAAAAAACCAAACTACATTAAGTAATATAAAATTTAATTGAATTAGCTTTTAGTAAGAGCTTTAGCCCTTAAGAGAGGACTAAAGTCCCCACTACAAACCTTGAATTATTCACGCCGTTCTACTTAGTACTTGAAATTTATGTAAGTTTCAACCTTCTCCTTTGGTAACTCTTCCACCACCTGACACCGAATCATCTCCCTTAACTTCTCTGGTAGGCTCTGATAATAGTCTCGTTGGAGAGTCAAATCCACTTTTGGCGTGTGCAACCAATGCATAGCATAGCCCATAACTACCATCGGTCTTGGCTGGTTAGTCTTATTTGGTGAACCCCGATGCAGCGCCAAAGGTGTCCGAATCATCGCATCCCCTAGCTCCATATAAAAAGATTCCATCGGAATTTCACCAGTGGCAATTTTCCTTAGTCCCTCTTCACGCGGTAAGATATGCGTACCACGCGCCATCTGGAACGGCCCGTTTTCTGCCGTTACTTCCACAAGTGGGAAGTTAACTGCAAGGGCGTAGAGTGGCGTTACTATTTGATCGGAAAACAAAGGGCGATAGTCCCGGTGGATTTCCTGATAATCCGAACCTTGGACTGGGAGATCAACTCCTAACTGAACCATCACATATTCTTGAAAAAATACTCGCTCAAGCACACCCATAATCACCGGATTGGCGAAAACTTCAACGTTGGCAAAGGGGAAAACCCAAGGCAATGTTAAATAGTAACGGGCAATTTCCCGGGGAGCCAGCCCACCTGGTTGATTTTGGCGCTCTCGAAATAAATTTTCAAAAGCTTTTGCCCACTCGCTAATCAATTCTTTATCAAAAAGACCGCGAATCACACAAATTCCGTCTCGATTCAGGTCTTCGGCAAATTGGTTTAGCTCAGTATCTGTATATTTAGTTACTCTACCTATACTTTGAACCATTTTCTTATCCTCGCCAATTCATCATGTTAAAGTCGAATTTAAATTGGACTCTCAACAGCAGTTTTTGCAATTGTTCGTCGATAATAGCGCACCATTTCTGGAATTGGTTTGTCAGTTTTTGTAGACTTAGATTATCGGAATCTCTTTGCAGATACGGCTTGATTTTGTGGTTGATAGCGCAAACCTGTTGATTAGTTTCTAAAGTTTTCCAGTTTTGAGGTAAAGTGCTGAATCAGAAATACAGCAATGCTTCTTAAGCCAGTTCACTGCCTAAACTGTGATATTATAAATATAGTAAGAGGTGATAAAACTACTGAAGGTAAAAAGTGTTACCTTTGCCGCCAAGATGAGAGTTTTCGCCAGACATTCTATACCACGGATTCTGAAAATTACCTGCCAATTCGTAATAGAAAGATTAAAACAATTCATAATTAAGTTTTGTAACGGAGATTTAGCGCCAAACTGGAGCGGATGTTTCTGACGTTCGCAGCCTCGCTAACTCTAAGCTATCCGGGATGTTGCAGGAGAGACTCGACCACAAAATTTGCCGCAACTCGACTGAACGCTCACCGAACTTCTTGTTAGTTGCTCTTAACTTAACGCCCAGAATTAGTTAAAAAACTTCCAGGGTTGTTATAGTGCAATACAGTTAGTTTTCATAACATAAATATAATTCTTATGGGATAGGCATCTTGCCTGCCCAGTATATGCAATTTAAATGTCGAATAGCTCAACCTAATTTTTTCCTGCCGACTTGGCAAATATTCACTATATGTGTGCCATAATGTCACGAACCAACAGTCTCTACCTAATTTTATGGGCCCAATACTAGGGCGCTTGATGTATTTTATGTTTACTATTAAGCCATAAACAGCGTGATATAAGTACAGGTATAAAGTTATATTGCTTACAGAGGAAGGAGAAAAAAACTCCTGGAATGTCTCAAAACAGCCTAGTTTAGTCTAAACCCAAGGCATAAAAACATTTGTTCTATTGCAGTTACATAAGAGGTTTTAATGAAATTGTTGGATATACAAAATCGTAAAGTTGAAATACCCTCTAATACCGAGAATCAAACGATTTTTAGCTTGTCAGAAGCTGGGTATCCACGTCCACAGTTACAGCGATCGCACTGGCTAAATTTAAACGGTGAGTGGAAGTTCGCTTTTGACGATGAAGGGCGATGTGTACAACCAGGCGATATCGAGGCGTGGACTCATCATATACAAGTTCCCTTTGCTCCCGAATCTACCAAAAGTGGTATTGGTGATACAGGTTTTCATTCAAACTGCTGGTATGAGCGAGAATTTGAAACGCCTGAAGGTGATGGTAGATTATTACTGCATTTTGGGGCTGTGGATTACCGCGCCCGTGTTTGGGTGAATGGTCAATACATGATAGAGCATGAAGGGGGACATACTCCTTTCACGCTCGATATTACCGCAGTTTTGAATGACACTGGCATAACTAAAGTCACAGTCTGGGCCCAAGATGATCCTGGTGATCTCGCCAAGCCTAGAGGAAAGCAAGATTGGCAGTTGGAACCGCACAGTATTTGGTATCCTCGCACCAGTGGCATTTGGCAAACAGTCTGGATTGAGCGTGTGGGTAGAACTTACATCGATCATATTCGGTGGAGTCCCGATTTCGAGCGCTGGGAAGTTGGTTGTTATGCTGCGATCGCAGGTGATGCGCCTGCTGGTATCCAAATCAAGGTAAAACTAAGCATTGGCAATACCGTGCTGGCCAACGATACATACGAAGTGTTTAACGGAGAGGTTGGCCGTCGCATCTCCCTTTCCGATCCAGGTATCGACGACTACCGCAACGAATTGCTGTGGAGTCCAGAAAAGCCCACCCTAATGGATGCCCACATTGAACTTTGGCATAACAATGAACTTTTGGATGAAGCAAAATCCTATACAGCAATGCGGACTGTGGGGATACAGCGCGATCGCTTTATGCTCAATGGTCGTCCTTATTATTTGCGCTTAGTTCTGGATCAAGGCTACTGGCCCGATTCGCTAATGACACCACCGGACGATGGGGCATTGCGGCGCGATGTCGAACTCACCAAAGCAATGGGTTTTAACGGAGTCCGTAAGCACCAGAAAATTGAAGATCCGCGATTTTTATATTGGGCAGATAAGCTGGGGTTGTTAGTATGGGAAGAGATGCCCAGTGCATATCGTTTCACACCGAAAGCAGTGGAGCGCACAACGCGAGAGTGGACTGAGGTGATTAAGCGGGATATTAGCCACCCCTGTATCGTAGCTTGGGTAACGTTTAATGAATCCTGGGGAGTTCCGAATCTGGTTGAGAGTGCGGCTCACCGAAACTATGTTTTGGCAATGTATCACTTAACTAAAACTCTCGATCCGGGCCGCCCAGTGATTGCCAACGATGGCTGGGAAAGTACGGATACAGATATTCTGGCTATTCATGACTATGACACCCAGGCAAAGCAATTAGCTCATCGCTATGGGCCAGAAGTCAAGCTATCGGATTTGTTTGACCGGAAGCGTCCTGGAGGGCGCATCCTGACACTGGATAACTTTCCGCATCAGGGACAGCCAGTGATGCTAACTGAGTTTGGTGGTATTGCCTATGCCCCTGTTGATAACCCCGATGCAGATAAAGCTTGGGGATATGAGCGTTGCTTCAATATTTCTGAGTTAGAAATAAAATACGCTGCTCTGCTTGAAACGATTAATGATATCGAGCTATTTAGCGGATTTTGCTACACCCAATTTACAGATACCTTCCAAGAAGCTAACGGTTTATTATACGCCGATCGCACGCCTAAATTCCCCATTGAGGCGATCCGCGCTGCGACCCTTTCAGGACAAGGATTATGTACTCCCACAAGCTGTTAAAGCCGGATGGTCGCCCACTGACCTTATACAGTCGATACCCGATTGCCGAGAATATCATCGCCACTAGCCCTAGTAATGAACCAGTGCAGGCAAATCCCCACCTGCGCTGGCATCCATTGCGCGGCGAATGGGTTGCTTACGCTTCTCACCGTCAAGGGCGGACTTTCATGCCGCCCCCGGAATATAACCCCCTTGCACCCACTACGAAACCGGAGTTTCCTACAGAACTTCCCCCAGGTAAGTATGATGTAGCGGTGTTTGATAACCGCTTTCCCTCAATGGCTCAAGCGGCACACGACCCACCGAACTGTATTGTGGAAACATTGCCTGCTAATGGGGCGTGTGAAGTGGTGGTTTTTACTCAAAATGCCCAAGCTACCCTTAGTTCTCTAGAACTGAAACACCTTGATTTGCTGTTAGAAGTGTGGGGCGATCGCACCCGCGTATTAGGAGCAAATCCCCAAATTCAGTACGTGCTGCCTTTTGAAAATAAAGGTGTAGAGGTGGGTGTAACATTGCACCATCCCCACGGGCAAATTTACGCCTATCCTTTTACACCACCAGTGCCAGCGCGGATGCTGTCAATGCAGCAGGAGTATTATCAAGAACATCAACAGGGTTTACTGCAAGACTTGATTCAGAAGGAAATTGCAGACAATCAACGGATTATTTATCAAGATGAGTATGCGATCGCATTTGTCCCGGTATGCGCTCGTTACCCCTATGAAGTTTGGATTGCACCAAAAGAGCCAGTTGGCACTTTTATGGATCTTACTCCAGAGCAACGTTGGGGACTTGCTAAAGCGTTAAAAACTGTCACTCTTAAGTATGACGGCTTGTGGAATCGTCCGTTTCCTTACTTGATGGCTTGGTTCCAAGCACCAACTGACGGTTTAGCACATCCCGAAGCGCATTTACACGCCGAGTTTTTTCCACCATATCGGACAAGCGAAAGGCTGAAGTATCTGGCGGGAACTGAACTTGCAGCAGGGATGTTTGCCAATGATGCTTTACCGGAGGAGAAAGCGAAGGAGCTACAAGCTGTAATGGTAAATATTGAAGAACCAATTTCGGTGTGACAGCGTTTGAAACTGTAACTTAATTTATTGACACTTCGTTTGTGGAGTCTTCAAGAATCCCCCGGCTTTTAGCCGTGGTGAGTGTCAAAAATCCACCCATTGTTGTACACCTCTTGAATTAGTTCATCAACAAACTGTCTTAACCGTTCCTTTTAATAGGGGACGGTTTTTAACTTTTTGTAATACCGCTTCACTTTAATAAAAATGATATAGGAATCCGGTTTGATTACTGAAATTATTTGCGTAGGCTGGGAGTGGGGAGTAGGGAGTGGGGAGTAGGAAAAAAGACTTTTTGAGTGTACGGAGTTTTTTCAAAAATCAAATATGAGTCCTATACAAATACGTTGGTAGGGATACAACAATCCTATGCCCTTACGAAAAATCTATATAACTCCAGACTACATTCTGATAGTTCTGTTATAAGCCTTCTGATAGTGTATTTCTCCAAACAAAAGAGTTTAGGCTAGGGGTGTTTAGTTATAAAAATAAGAGGTAATAGTTATGCCTAGTGGACATGCTAGCCATAAAGGCACTTCTGATAAACCCAATGTCAATGCCAATGGAGTAATTGATGATGCTGCTGATAAATCATTAAACCCCGATGATCTCTTGTCCGAAGAACAAACCAACACAGAGATCCATAGAGTCGAAGAAGGTGTTAAATATCCTCCTGCTACTGAACGCCCAGGTGAAAAATCAGATACCAATACCTGAAGTAACCATAAGACTCATATTTGATTTTTGAAATACGCGTATGGTGCGTTACGCTTTGCTAACGTACCTTATATTTAGATTTTTGAAAAATCAAATAAGTGTATAGCAATCCTAAATCAAAAGTTGGTAAACCAACTGGAGGATTAGATGCGTTAATTGCTGCTGTTGCTCGTTCTCCCAATGATATTATCGTGACTAATAACATCAAAAACTTTACTAATATTCCTAACTTAAAATTAGAGAACAGAACTGGTTAGAAAATTAGACATAGATTAATTGTACCATTTGGAATACCAACCTTAGACAGACGCAGACAGACGTAGATAAGTTTGATAATCATGTATATCTATGTGTGTTTTTCCTATGAACGAAGAAGTCTCCAAAAAATTAGAGTTAATTAGGCAAACCTTGCGTGAAACCGAAGTGCAAGGCGTGCGTTTGCGTGGTACAGACTGGTTTGCCTGGGCAACGGCTGGCGCTTCTAACACCGTGCTGCTTACTGCTGAGAGTGGCGTAGCAGAAGTATTAGTAACTACTGAAGATGCTTGGGTATTGACGGATGAAATTGAAGCGCAGCGTCTTAAAGATGAAGAACTGCCTGCTAATTTTAAGGTATATGTCAACCCTTGGGCTGATGCTGCTGTCCGTGAGTCTTTTGTTCGTGATGCAACTGGCGGCGGGAAAACAGTTAGCGATGTCTGCGACAACGCGAAGCGCGAACGCCCCATCTCCAATTTAGAACAGCCGTTACCCTCATCTCTGCAAAAACACAAACGGGTGATGATGTCAAGTGAGTTAGAGCGATATCGCCAAGTTGGGCAAAAAGCTAGTCAGGCAATGACAGAAGTACTCAAAGTTGCCAAGCCAACTTGGACAGAATATCAGTTAGCAGGTGCGGGTGCAGAGGCCTTATGGGCGAAAGGCTTACATCCGGCGTTGACACTGGTAGCGGGTGAGAGGCGTTTACCCCTATACCGTCATGCTACACCCACAGGAGAACAGATTGGACGGCAAGCGATGCTGGTGTTTTGCGCTAGAGGTTACGGTTTGTATGCAAATTTGACGCGATTTGTTTGTTTTGGTGCGCTTTCAGACGAACGAGCCGAATTGCATTCCCATGTGCGCGAAATAGAAGCAGTAGTTTTAAATTTGTGCCAACCTGGAACCAGTTTGGACAGAGTTTATCACGCGCTAGCTCAGGCTTATGAGCAGCATGGATTTCCTAATGCCATCCGTGAACATCACCAAGGAGGAACCACCGGATATTTAGCGCGAGAAATCGTAGCAAATCCAAGCACTACTGATACTTTGACAGAAGGCATTGCTGTCGCTTGGAACCCTAGTTTAACTGGGGCAAAAGTTGAAGATACTTTTGTGATTCTCAAGGATGGAAAGTTGGAAAATCTGACTTTTGATCTCAATTTTCCTAATGTTGAGGTAGAAGGAAGGTTACGCCCAGTACCTTTGTACAATTAAAAATTATGGATTTTCAACAAGTATTCGGTAAACCACCTGAAACTCAAGCCAGTGCGCCAGGAAGAGTAAATTTACTAGGTGAGCATACAGACTATAACGATGGGTTCGTTCTTCCAACTGCGATTCCTCAAAGTACGGCGGTACAGCTAGGTTTTAGTAGCGATAGCCAGCATCACTTTTACTCGGAAAATCTCAACGAGCAAGTGAGCATTTCAGATATCAATCATCAGCCGTCTGGATTTGCCAGTTATATTTTTGGCTGTATTGAGCTTTTGCAAAAAGCAGGATATACAATACCGCCGCTTTGTGTGTACGTCAAATCGTCGGTTCCTATGGGTTCGGGTTTGTCTAGCAGCGCAGCTTTGGAAGTAGCAACCCTTCGGGCATTACGCCAACTTCTGAAGCTTCCCATTGATGATGTTGAAATCGCCCAATTCGCCCAGCAAGCAGAAATTCAATATGCTGGCGTGCAATGCGGAATCATGGATCAGATGGCTTCTAGTTTGGCTGATACTGAACATATCTTATTTTTAGATACTCGGACTTTAGAACGCCGCGTGATGCCTTTGCCTGATAACGCGGAGATTTTGGTTATTGATAGCGGTGTACCCCGCACACTTGCAGGTAGCGGTTATAACCAGCGTCGGGCTGAGTGTGAAGAGGCGGCGCGATCGCTCGGAGTGAAGGCATTGCGAGATATTACTGATGTTAATGTAACAGAAACATTACCCGAACCACTACAGCGTCGTGCCCGTCATGTAGTTACAGAAAATAACCGCGTCTTGGAAGTATTGCAGGGAGTAACATCTGAGCGCTTTGGCGAATTGATGAACGCTTCCCATGCCAGCTTGCGAGATGATTATGAAGTTTCAGTACCAGCCCTAGATAGGTTGGTAGAGATTTTGCAGAAAACAGAAGGGGTGTTTGGTGCAAGGCTTACGGGTGCAGGCTTTGGGGGTGCAAGTGTAGCTTTGGTTAGATCGGGTGAGAGCAAAAGTATTGCAACTCATGTCCTTGAACAATACAACCAAGCAGGTTACAACGGACGAATTTTGGTTCCTTCTTTGGGATTGAGTGGTGCAAACTAATATATTAGACATCTCCGAAAATGGATGTAGAGACGTAGCACTGCTACGTCTCTACAAGGTTTCTGGATAATGCATATTTAATTTCTGGAGATGTCTATTGATGATCACTATATTTGAGGAACAATATGATTCTGAATCAAGGTAGAAATCGGCAATTAAACATTTTGAATCAATTGAAGTTAATCTCTGGAAGCTACAAAGTATAAACAGTACCTTGCAGAGTATTATCGGTGAAATGATCTAAAATAGGAGATTTAACTCGATTTGGATCAACATGAAAATTTATGCCTACTATTTTAGGGCTTACACACTCTACAAATAAATCATCATATTTATTAAACCCAATATCACCTAAATCATTTCAAGCTCTAATTGATGACTCTTAAGAAAATCATGGGTGAAATGATCCAGCACATTTGTATCAGCTAGTTCCAAATTATAAAAATCCACAGCTTCATGATCAAAATAGGGGCCAGCGTGCCAAGTACCCTCATGTAGCTTGATAAAACAATTCCCCGGAATGCGGAAAGCAACAATCTCTTCTAATGCTGGTTCATTCACATCATTATTAGGAGGACAAACTGCAATTAACCAATCCTTCCCTTCCAAAGAACCCAGACATTGAGTGCATTGCACATGGCGAGTAATTTTGTGAAACTTTTGCCCCCTCTTCTCCAACCGCATAATATAAAATCGTGGAATTCCGTTTTGCAGGTTTAACTGTGCATCTTCCACATCGTAAGCTTTGCCATCAAGACTCGCAAAAATCACCTGCCCATAACGCCGAAAGTTTTCAGAAGTCACCCATTGCGCTTGCAATTGTTGCACTGTCTTTGATGTACTCATATCAAACCTTTGAGATGCTTAGGTTTATTTTCTCCCAAAATGACTGAGTTTTATACAGTCATAATGGTGACTTCCTGAGTTTAAATGCTATACATTATTGTGAAAAAATAATCTCAGCTTGCTAGATAACTACGCACTTGTTCCTTTTGCCGTCGGAGGAGACTGAGAGCTTTTTGCTCTATCTGACGCACCCGTTCTCGACTGATACCCATGCGATCGCCAATTTGTGCTAGAGAAAGTTCATATCCATCAGTCAGGCCAAAGCGCAAGGTTAATATTTCTCGTTGCTGGGGAGACAGCTTTGCCAACAAGTCTTGTAAATCTTGATGGAGAGATTCTTCAACAGCATAGTCTTCGGGAGAAGGGCCATCATCTTCCAGTATGTCCTGCAATTCTGTATCTTGTTGTTCACCAACTCGCGCCTCTAAAGAGAAAGGTTGACGGGCCAAAAATAAACACTCTCGAACTTGGCTTGGTGTCAAAGATAACGCCTTAGCAATTTCAGCAGTAGTGGGAACCCGACCTAACTGTTGAGATAACTCTCGCTGCACTCGTTTAATTTTGTTCAGTTTCTCAAAGACGTGGATAGGTAAACGAATTGTCCGTCCTTGTTGAGCGATCGCTCGTGTGATTCCTTGACGAATCCACCAGTAAGCGTAGGTAGAAAACTTATAACCAAGAGCGGGATCAAATTTATCCACCCCTCGCTCTAAACCCAAAGTACCTTCTTGAATTAAATCCATAAATTCCAGGTTGCGGTGCTGGTATTTCTTCGCCACTGCTACCACTAACCGGAGATTAGCCTGAATCATTTTCTGTTTGGCTTGATGTCCTTGACTTAGCTGTTGCTCTACCACCTCAATACTTAACTCCACTTGATCTGCCCATTCTTGCAGCGTGGGTTCGTGCTTTAATTTCACAGCTAGTTCTTCTTTAGCAGCTAGTAAATTCATCATCTGCTGCACGTGTTGGGCAAAAATAACCTCTTGTTCACGAGTCAACAAATCTACACGCCCGATTTCTTGCAGATAACTACGCACAATATCATCTGTAGCTCGAGGTTTTTTATCTGCGGCTAAACTTTTTTTCTTCGTTTTTTGAACTTCGGTATGTGGAGATGTTAAGTTGCTCATGGTTATTTGCTCCTCTGTAACCTCATCAATTTATTGGTATCAAGTCTAGATATTCAGACCCATAGCCATTTCATACTGCTAATCAATTGGC
Organism: Chroococcales cyanobacterium; assembly: GCA_038259325.1. Classification (GTDB taxonomy): domain Bacteria; phylum Cyanobacteriota; class Cyanobacteriia; order Cyanobacteriales; family Nostocaceae; genus Nostoc. The sequence goes on from JBBSOX010000151.1 coordinate 10,470, forward strand.
AATACTGATGAATCCTGGTCTATGATACATTACAAGTCAATTCTTGGAGATAATAAACCCAAAATCAACCCACTCCTTAATAATAACATCATCAGTAGTGACAAATCAATTACCTCAAGTATCATCACCATATTTTTGGCACTATTCCACTGCTTTATTATTGATATTTGCATAACTTTAAACATAATCATTATTGATTTAATTCTTTCATGCAATTGATGAATAAATTAAAAATTACCCTGTAAAGGATTTTATTACAACAAGAAAATTTAATAGCAGTAAATCTCTAAACTAGTTGTGATTTAATGATTATTAAAACACAAAAAAACTAGATTATTTTTATTGCTACTATTTTTCTCATATTTTAAACTTTATTAATCATAAAATACCCATTTTTTACCCATAATTTTTTTATAAATAATCCAATCATATCAAGCCGGATACGTAGAGCGTTAACCATGAAACAAAGCACCTTTCCAGCCTCACTTACTTAAGAACAGCTTTTTGCAGTTCAACTGGCGCTACACCAACCGCTACAAAAGAAAGAAACAAGTCAAATCCTCTTTTCTTCTACCTCCAGCAAGACAGCATAGCTGCCTTGGTTCTTGAAAGTCGGTTTAAATACCTCTAATTAGGGATTTAGGAAGGCAAAGACGCGGGTATCTGTGACAATTGCCCTTGTGTCATAGTACACGCAGACATCTGCATTGGTTGCGGTATCATTCATGTAATTGCTCTTGGCGACATTTTTTGACTAAAAGTAGTAACAGTGGTCACATTAACACCAAGGATAATACTTGGCAAGACAACAACATCGACGATCGCAAGTAATTATCCTATTGAAGCAAAAATATCAGGGTAAGCGCATCTCAAACCCTATTGACACGGTAGCTTTGAGGTTCACCCAAAGCACAAATAAGTTCAAAATTAGTATATTGAGCCAAGGGGTGGGATTGACATTTTCGGCTTTATGTGGTTAAAAAATAAAAAACTATTTGAACTATGTTTTTTAAATTCTTTACGACAATTTGTCCTATTTTGAATGGAAAATTGATATTCTGATAGAGTTTTAAGCTTTTTATCTGTATCAAGAGCTACAAAATTAGATGCGCTTACCCTAGCAAAAATATTTACGATGCTTAGTGAGAGCAAATTCGTTGGAAACCCTTTGAATCAAGAACCCCACGGCTTTGCGTTAGAATGAGCGAACGCAAAAGCATGTCTTAAGACAAGCGATAGTTTAACAGCCGTGGGAGTATAGGACTCATACTTGATTGCGTAAAAAAACTCCGTACAGATCAAAAGCCTTCTTGCCTCTTGCCTCTTGCCTCTTGCCTCTTGCCTCTTGCCTCTTGCCTGCCCACGCAAATAAATTCAAAAATCAAAGCGGATTCCTATATCTCTTGAGCATATACGATTGATTACGCAGCCTACTAGTACAACGAACACGGAAATAAACATACCATTTCAAATGACGCAGAAGCTTAGAATACAATTCTTTTGACTTTTGACTTTTGACTTTTGACTTTTGACTTCCGCCGCTTGACTGAGCTTCGCCGAACGTCCTTGCGGTACTAGTGGGTTTGGCAAACACTCCGGCAAAGCTTTTCTGCCTTGACATAAAGCAGTCAGCACAAATATTTCATCCATGTTTTAGCATTAAGAATTAGTTATCTATTGTTATAAAATTTTCTAATATCTATCAAAATTTAGTAACTGTCACCCTAATACCAGAGTCAAGTTTAGGAACCTTCAAATACTCAATTGGCTCAGTACTTTGAGAACTTTGGGTATTTGTTGGCTTCTGACATTGCTTAAAAAAAGCGTCTGGGTTATTGATGAACTCAAGTGGGCTAATTTTTTGGCATCCTCCCTCCTGAACTCGAGAAACTGATTCAGCAGTTCGTTTCGGATTATTGGCCTGTCCGATAAAATCACTCCATGTAGCATTAATCGTGGCTGGCTCCGTCAATAAAACTCCAGCCTGATTGGGATAAGGAAACGGCTCTTTTAGAGTATTTCCTGTTGTGATGGGAACATTTTCTTGGTTAGCATAAGCATTCTGAGGGAGAGCGAATGCACCAATCACAACGACTAAGATGATGGAAGAAAATTTCATAATTTAATCTCTTTAGATGTAATGTCAGTTTAATAATTACAATTAGCTACGATACAACAACCAAAAAATAGCAGCCTAGTTTTAGTACTTCAGGTTAACACAGGTAACAATAAGTTTAGTGAAATTTCATTAAAAATATAGTGAAGTTTAGTCAGATATAGACTTTTGTCTAAGAGGAGGCAGTCGATTAATCCATACTCTAACGATGTCGAAATTTGACACTCGTCTGTTCTCTACTTTCTGCTGCAACTGTGCTAGCTCATATTCTTTTAACCGTATTAATAACTAAATCGGCGTCAAGCTTTGCTGTTGACATAAGGCAGGATACAAAACGATTGTAGACTAGCTTCTGCTTCTTCACATAGTTTGATCTTATTATGCAAACTTACTTACTAGCCGTTTATCGATCATGCGTGTTACCATGCGGTTACACATATAAGACAACGCGTATGTTGTTAGATAAACCCTGGAAGGAGTATTTTGTGTCTATTGCAGAATACAAACAAGGCGATCGCAACTTTACGGATAAACTTAAAATACGGTATATAAACCCAGCAGCGGTCACTGTGCTGTCATTTCCACACATCAAAAAAAGTCCTTTCACCAGGGCAAACGCATCTTATTTACTAATAAAAACTAAGAAAGATTGCAAAATGATATAGATAATTGCAAAAATTGATGTAACGATAAGCAAACTAAATCAAATATGTTCTCAAAACATGAATTAGGTTATCTTTATCTAA
>JBBSOX010000152.1:0-13317 GCA_038259325.1 Chroococcales cyanobacterium
AATCACATTTGTGATTTAGATGATCGTTTCATGTTGACTGCTGCGGGTCTGTGGAATTTCTACTTGATGGCTGCATAAATTGATGAGTGATATCGAGAATTCTATTTCATCATTTTTTGCTCTTATTTAGCGACAAGTCTATTAATAAGACTACCAAAACCATCAATTAAGGTTATCTCTTGAGATAGCAAATCATCTATCTATAACCTGAGTTCGGGATAAGAAATCCTCAAAAACCTTGACTTATCGTTGTTCGGTCTAAAGCTCTGTTTTCATCTATTCTCAATAAAACATATTGTTGAGATTAGTTTCATTTGTGAACCTTATTGATAAAATGATTCCACTTTAATCCCTGCTTTGATCACTTTCAGTTTTATAAGAAGAATTCAGAAATCAGGTGGTCGCCGAGCGCAGTCGAGGTGAGTCAGAATGGGCTAAACCTTAGCTATCCGCTAACAGCATGAATTCTGTACGAGTGGTTGATAGCTTGAGGAGTGCGAGTCTGCGTTCGCTTTTAGCGTCTCGTAGAGAGCGTCTGAATATTGGTTAAAAGCGAGTGGAATAGTGGGCGAAAAAAAATTAGAATATTCTCGCCTTAAAACTCTATCCCTCTATGGGTAGAGTATTCTGTCTTCTGACTCCTTTTTATTTATCAATACACTTAATTTATAGTTGCTTTATAGTTAATTTATAATTGCTTTTTATCGCTTGATAGTTGCTTGATAGTTGCTTGCACTACAATAATTCCTGATTTTCAACAGTTTACTTCTTCTGACTGTTGCTTACTTCTGCTAATTCGCCCTAAGTATCAAAAAGTTTATTAGGATTGACAAATTAATTATGCAACTTAATAATCAACTGATTAACTTACCTAGTTTAAATCATGTTATCAATTATTCTCCATTAACAATTAGGCCCGATAGTTTTGTAGCCGAAGCTATTTGCTTGATGAATCAAGAGCGATGTATTAATGATGCATCTCCTAACTTCAATTTCCTACTGAATTTAACTCTTGAAAATCAGCCACAATCAAGTTGTGTCTTGGTTATGGAAGGAGTAAATTTATTAGGCATTTTTACCGAAAAAGATGTAGTTAGATTTATCGCTTCGAGAAGAGATTTATCTACGGTGACAATGGCTGAAGTGATGAGGCAGCCAGTAATTACCCTTAAACAATCAGAATCTCAGGATATTTTCATTGCTTTATCGTTATTGCGTGAGTATCAGACTGGCTATTTGCCTGTTTTAGACGATCGCGGACAATTGTTAGGAATCATTACCGAGACTAGCTTGCTACAAGCCTTTGACATGGTAAAAATAATTAGAGTTGTTGAAGGCTTGCAGCAATATTTACAAAAACCCAGAGATGAATTTAGCCAGGTTAATCAGCACCCAGTGATAGAGCAAGTATGCTGCCAGACTCAAAATAACTTAAAACTATGGATTGAAGCCCAATCGCCTGAAATCATGCAAGTTAATCAGGAACTTCAGCAAGCCCTCCAAGAACTCCAGGTTATGGAAGAAGAACTGCGCGAACAAAACGAAGAGTTGGCCGTTGCCCGTGAGCTAGTAGAATTGGAGCGCCAACGTTACCAAGATTTGTTTGAGTTCGCTCCAGATGCTTATTTGGTAACTGATACAGCAGGAATTATCCAAGAGGCTAACCGAGCAGCAGTAGCCTTGCTAGCTGTCCGCCAACAATATTTGGTAAATAAACCATTAATTGTATTTATTGCTCCCCAAGACCGCCAGACTTTTACCACCCGAATAAATAATAAACAGCAGCAACAGGAGTGGGAAGTTTATCTAAAACCAAGGGGAGGTAGAAATTTTCCGGCTAGGATTAGAGCCGCTGCCATGTACGATTCAGAGGGGATGCAAGTTGGCTGGCGCTGGTTACTCTGCGATATTAGCGATCGCTACCAGGCACAGGAATCACTGCGCCAAGCTTACGAGGAGTTAGAACAACGAGTGGCGGAACGGACAGCAGAACTTGTTATGTCTAATGTCCTGTTGCAACAAGAAATTACTGAACGCCAACGCGCAGAAGCTGCATTACAACAAAACGAAAATCTCTATCGCCATCTTGTGGAAAGCCAAACTGACATAATTATCCGCATTGATTTGCAAGGGCAGATTACCTTCGCCAATGCGGCTGCTTGTCAAACCTTCGGTTGGAAACAAAATGAGTTTCGTGGTCAGTCAGTTTTCCAATTTCTTCATCCAGATGACTTGCCTGAAGCGATAGAAGATATGGCAGCTTTAGGATCTTCATTGTATCCCTTGATTAATCGTGAGCAACGTGCATTGACAGTCAACGGTATCCGCTGGTTTCAATGGAATGCGATCGCAATTCGTAATGACACAGGAAATGTTGTTGAAATCCAAGGGGTAGGCAGAGATATTACCGAACAGCAAGCCGCGCAGCACGAACGCCAACTTGCAGAAGTTGCACTGCGCCAAAGCGAGGAGAAATTTCGCAATTTTGCTGAACACAGCCAGGCAATGATCTGGATTGGTAGCAGAGATTCATTTTACCCTTTGTACATTAGCTCTGCTTATGAGAAGATTTGGGACCGATCTTCTCAGGGTGTGTTTGAACAGCCAAAAGCTTGGGTAGACATGGTTCATCCAGATGATCGCGATCGTGCCACCCAATCAATTGAGCAACTGCTTAGTGGTAGTCAATCTATTTCAGTAGAATATCGAATTTTGCGACCTGATGGATCGATGCGCTGGATTTGGAATCGGGGCTTTGCTGTCTATGATGATCAAGGAGAAGTTGACTACTATGGTGGCATTGCCGAAGATATCACCGAGCGCAAACTGGCAGAAGAGTCACTGCGCCAAAGTGAGGAAAAATTTCGCACTATTTCCGAAAATATCCACGCAGCCATCTGGATTGCTAGCCCAAATTCATTCCGAACCTTGTATGTTAGTCCTGCTTATGAAAAAATTTGGGGTCGCTCTTGCGAATATCTATTGGAGCATCCTGAGTCCTGGATAGACTCCGTTCATCCAGACGATCGCGGTCTAACAACCAAAGCAGCAAAACAACAGCTTAGTGGTGAGTCCGCTTCAATAGAATATCGAATTTTACGACCTGATGGATCGATGCGCTGGATTTGGGATCGGAGTTTTACTGTCTATGATGACCAAGGAAAAGTTCAATACTATGGTGGCATCGCCGAAGATATCACCGAACGCAAACTGGTCGAAGAGTCACTGCAACAAAGTGAAGCGCGATTGAGTTTAGCTACCGAAGCTGTCCAAATAGGCATATGGGATCGGAACCTGATTACCAATACTTGTATTTGGTCTGCCAATATGGGGCCACTTTATGGTTTGCCAAGCAATACTTTGTGTCCAACCTTTGAAGACTATTTCAATTTAATCCATCCAGAAGACCGGGAATCTGTGGCTGCAAGTATAGCTCGGATGATTGAGCAAGGAAAGGGATCTACAGAGTATCGGATTGTCTGGCCCGACGGCAGCCTACACTGGTTAAACTGCAAAGGTCAGGTTTACTATAACGAAATCGGTCAGCCAATCCGGATGATCGGCACAAATAGGGATGTCACTGAGCGCAAGTTAGCGGAACAAAAAATCTCTGAACAAGCCGCTCTACTTGATATTGCCACCGATGCCATATTAGTGCGAGATTTACAGTCTCAAATCTTATTCTGGAATCAAGGTGCAGAGCGGATGTACGGTTGGCTTTCTACAGAGGTGATAGGAAAAAACCTCCAGGAAATTTTGTACACAGCAGGAACTCAGCAGCAACTGAAAGTACCGCTGAAAAGGGTAATTGAGAGTGGCTCGTGGCAAGGTGAGTTAAATAAAGTTACAAAATCTGGTCAGAAAATTCTTGTGGAAAGCCGCTGGACATTGATGCGCGATTCTGCGGGAGAACCCAAATCCATCCTGACTGTTGACACTGACATCACCGAAAAGAAACAACTCGAAGAGCAGTTTTTTCGCACCCAGCGATTGGAAAGCCTTGGTACCCTTGCAGGTGGAATTGCCCACGACTTGAACAACATATTGACACCAATTTTGGGGGCGGCTCAATTGTTACAGGGAACATTTTTACAAGATGAGGAGCGTTCTGGACAACTTTTGGCACTTGTAGAAACCAATGCCAAACGTGGAGCAGCTTTAGTAAAGCAAATCTTGTCCTTTGCACGAGGATATAAAGGAGAACGGACAATTATCCAAGTTGAGTTCCTGATTTCAGAAATTGTCCAAATTGCTAAACAGACATTTCCCAAATCTATTGCATTTTCCACGGTTATCCCAAAAGATATTTGGGCGATCGTTGGGGACACCACACAACTGCATCAAGTGTTGATCAATCTGGTAGTAAATGCCCGCGATGCTTTACCAAACGGCGGCAATATCAAAATTTCTACAGAAAATAAGTTTATTGATGAAGCTTATACCAAAATGAATCTCGACGCCAAAGTTGGGCATTATATTGTGATTACCGTTGCCGATAACGGAATTGGGATACCGCCAGACATAATAGATAGAATTTTTGAGCCATTTTTTACTACAAAAGAAGTCAATGCAGGTACGGGACTCGGACTTTCAACAGTGCTAGGCATCATTAGAAGCCATAACGGATTTATCAAAGTATCTAGCAATGTCGATATAGGCAGCAAATTTGACCTGTTTTTACCAGCAGTGGAAGCAACCCAAGCCTTCAACATAGAAGAGGTGGATCTGCTCCCAGGAGAGGGAGAATTGATTTTGGTTGTGGATGATGAACCCCAAATTCGGGAGATTACCACAATCATCTTGGAAAACCATAACTATAAGATACTAGTTGCCAATAATGGCATAGAGGCGATCGCACTCTATGCTCAACACAAGCATCAAATCAATGCCGTATTGATGGATATAATGATGCCCGACATGGACGGAATCACCGCTATTCGTACCTTGCAAAAAATGAATACGCCGATTCAAATTATTGTCTGTAGCGGACTCAACTCAATGGAAGTCTTTGCTCAATCTGCTGATGCTAATGTGCAAGCAGTTTTAGCAAAACCCTATACGGCTAGAGAATTATTGAAAAGTTTACACCATTTATTCAGAGGCTAGTACCGCAGTAATCGCTTTGTGTCCTGAGAAGGATACCAGAGAAGCGGCTACTTGAGAAGTTGACATACTCCCCACCCTTCAAGGGCTACAGTGTACACACAAGTGCTGTCCACATACGTTTCAACTCTTTTACCCACATTTTTGTCAGAGTTAAACTGTCATACTTACCGACATCCCGCCCAGAACTAAAGTTCAGGGCTAATAGCTGAAGTCCACTTAAGTAGACTAAATTGATTATCCAGTCCACTTAAGTGGACTTGGGCTATGAGACTCGGAATTCATTCCGAGGCGGGATAGAAATGCAGTGCGAGATTTATTAATAAAGATATGGCTGCGACAAAACTTGTGTGTACACCGTAGCCCTTCAAGGGTGGGCATTTTAGCCTCAAAGAGCAATTGCAGTACTAACCTGTCTGACATTACCTAAGCTAACAGGTAAAATGAGGATTGAATGCTGGACTAATTGCTAATTTAAAATGCCCCATATATTATTAGTGGATGATGAAGCACCCCTACGCGAAAGCTTAACTTACACGCTGCAAAAAGAAGGCTATACAGTGACAACGGCAGCAGATGGGCATAGTGCCATCAAACAGTTTCACAAGGAAGTACCAGATGTAATTTTACTCGACCTCATGCTGCCGGAGGTTGGCGGTATGGAGGTTTGTTGGCGAATTAGGGCATTTTCGGATGTTCCCATCGTCATGCTGACAGCAAAAGACCAAGATATTGATAAAATTTGGGGCTTGGAAGCAGGAGCTGATGATTATGTAACCAAGCCATTCAATACCCGTGAACTACTGGCGCGGATAAAAGCAGTGTTGCGCCGTCGTTCTGGGGATTAGTTTTAAAGATGATTTGGTTGCCTCGCATCAAACTAAATTCGATTCATGCTCGGCTGTTAGCCACTTACCTGTTACTGATCACCTTGGGAACTTCGGTGATGGCGGGCTATATTCTGTGGTCGTTCCATGCCTACTTCATGCGATCGCGGCAAATGGATTTGGAGAACTGGACAGATGCCCTAAGCGAGAGTGTAGCAGATGCTTTAGAAGAACAGAATCTGCAACGAGTATATCTGCTAGTGCAGCGGTATGGCGCACCAGAAACTGTAGCGCTACGCATTTTTAATCAACAAGGTCGTCTGCTGGCGACTTCGGTTCTACAGCAAGACAAACAAGTTACTGACTGGTATCAAGTTCCAGGAGTACGGGAAGCTCTGCAAAACCGTCCAACCCAAGGGATCGCAAAAGGGGTTTTATCAACCCAAGACCGCCTCTACATTGCTAGACCAATTGTGCGTAACGGTCAATTACTGGGTGTGCTGCGAATGTCCATCACTTTGGATCAGCTTCAGCGTCAGTTCGCCAGGGTAATTTGGAGTGTTTTGGGAACGCTAGCGCTGACAATCTTGCTCTGTGCGCTAATCAGTACTCGCCTTGCTCGGAGTCTCTCAAAACCAATTGAAACTATGCAGAACTTTGCGATTCGCTTGGGTAGTGGTCATTTTGGTGACAAGCTAATTATCCATGAAAACAATGAGTTAGATCAGTTAGCAACAGAGCTAAACCGGATGAGTGAACGGTTGGCTTCCCTAGATCAAGAGCGCCGAGCTTTTTTAGCAAATGTCTCCCACGAACTTCGCACACCCATCAGCAACGTTCAGGTAACGATAGACGCACTCAGAAGTGGCGCATACGAAGAACCGGAATTGCGCGATCGCTTCTTTCAAACTATTGAGAACGAAATCAAACGCTTATCACGACTGATTCATGATCTGCTTGATCTGGGACGCTTAGAAGCAGGAATTACTCAACTCGAACAGCAAAATTTCCCACTACAAAGTCTGATTAACCGTGCTGTCAATGCAATGGAGCCTCGAATGCAAGCCATTGGTGTATCTGTGCGCCTAAACGTGGCTGATTTACAACTACAAGGCGATCCAGAACGATTATTACAGGCTATTTTAAATTTGCTAGACAACGCTATCAAACATTCAGTACCCGATTCTTTGGTCTTTATTTCTGGATACAGCCAGAATAAACAAGCAGTTATAAAAATTCAAGACCAGGGAACAGGTATTAGTGAGGGTGATTTGCCCCGAATTTTTGAGCAGTTTTATACAACAGACCCTTCCCGTAAAGGCAGTAGCAGCGGTCTAGGGTTAGCGATCGCCAAGCGCATTGTAGAAGCCCATAAAGGCAGCATTACAGCTAACAGCGTCGCCAGCCAGGGCGCAACTTTTATAATTTGCCTACCGCTAAAAGCGCAGGAGTAATAGGTTGCTGCTCTGGAGCAGGGGCAGGGGAGGCAGGGGGAGATGAGGGGGAGATGAGAGGGACAAGGAGAGAAGGGGACAAAGAGAATAACCAATGCCCCATGCCCCATGCCCAATGCCCAATGCCCAATGCCCCATGCCCCATGCCCAATGCCCTTTAATTCGATAATTTCCTCACAAGTTCCTCAAATTGCTTTGCTAAGTTAGAGCCTGGGCAACGTGGGCAAAGTGGGGTTAATCCGGCTGATGAACATTATTAGGGAAATTAATGATGAGTTAGCGATCGCTGGACAAGTTACACTAGACCAGCTAGAACAGATGGCTGATGAGGGCTATAAATCTGTACTGAACCTATGTTTGCCCGACGAAACAGGCTTACTGGCTAATGAACAGGAGAAGGCAGAGTTTTTGGGATTGGATTACGTTAACTTCCCAATTAAATCTCAAGATATTAATTATCAAAATATGCTCCAGATGTATCAGATCATCATTGAATTACCCAAACCGATTTTGATACATTGCGATAACTCAATTCGTTCAGCCACAATAGTATTATTGTATATCTCTATTAAGCAGGGAATAACATTTGAAAAAGCGCTGCAAAAAGTTATTACATTAGGCTTGATATAGTAATTCTATTTGTGTTGTGAAATTAGTCCTGAAAGCGGGTAATAGGCAATAGGCAATAGGCAATAGGCAATAGATTTTTTTCACGAATGATTTAAAATAACGTTTCATCCCAGAGTTAGACGCGAGTGGTTTTCATGGTTATGTAGGATTAAAGGCAATACAGTTCATTAACTGAACTGTATTGGGATTAAAGGGGGAATGTGCCTCAGAAAACCGGAGACTAGAGATAAAAATGAGGTCATGACCTAGCTATAGCTAAAGTTCTGGAATTCGTCATCATGTATGAACTAGTTCAAGCTGCCCTTAACGGTGATGAAAAAACTGCTCTGCATCAGTTGATTTATGCGTTGAGTGCTTCAGGTAAACGTTACTTTCTGAGAAATGAGATTTTACAAGCTTTTGGTGATTACTGTCATCAATCCCAAAAGCCTGCTTATTTTTACTACTCTTCTTCTGTTGGCAAACTGATACAGTACACCCACGAAATAATTCTCGAAGAGGAAAATACCTGGTTCGTGGTTCGACCTAAGATTGCTAACCAGGAAGTTTGCAAACTGACAAGCGATTTTAATAGTTTCGAGCAGATGACGCCTCAAACGCTGCTAGATGTGAGAGATCGCCTAGTCAATCGCTACCAACCCCACATTCTCGAAATCGACCTCCACCCCTTTTATGAGAGTTCCCCAAGAATCGACGACCCCAGAAATATTGGTCAAGGTTTAGCCTTCCTTAACCGTTACCTGTGCAATCAATTGTTGACTGACCCCCAATATTGGGTAGAAATGTTATTTCAAGCATTACAGGGGCTAAAACACGATGGAACTCTTCTGTTATTGAGCGATCGCATTCCTTCAGGTATTCACCTGGCCAAACAAATTAAGCTAGCGCTCAAATTGCTGAATGAGCTTGAGCCTGATGAACCTTATGAAAAATTCCGCTTTGACCTCCAAGAACTCGGCTTTGAGCCGGGTTGGGGTAACACCGCGGCGCGAGTCTCCCAAACGCTACAACTCCTCGACCGACTCATTTACTCTCCAGAACCTGGCATCTTAGAAACATTTGTAGCCCGCGTCCCCGCCATCTTTCGCGTCGTCCTCATTTCCATCCACGGCTGGGTTGGACAGGAAGATGTTTTGGGAAGAGATGAAACACTCGGTCAAGTTATCTACGTCCTCGAACAAGCTCGCAGCTTAGAAAACGAACTGCGTGAACAAATTAAACTCGCTGGACTCGATGTGTTAGGAATTAAACCCCATGTAATTATTCTCACCCGGCTCATCCCTAATTGTGAAGTAACATTTTGCAATCTGCGCTTAGAAAAAGTCCAAGATACTGAAAATGCTTGGATATTGCGCGTTCCTTTTGGTGAATTCAATCCTGAAATTACCAACAATTGGATTTCTAAATTTGAGATTTGGCCTTATTTAGAACAATTTGCTCTAGATGCAGAAAAAGAATTACTAACTCAATTCAAAGGTAAACCTAATCTTCTTATTGGCAACTACAGCGACGGTAACTTAGTAGCCTTTCTCTTATCTCGCCGGATGAAAGTTACCCAATGCAACATTGCTCATTCTTTGGAAAAACCTAAACATCTATTTAGTAATTTATATTGGCAAGATTTAGAAGATAAATATCACTTCTCGGTACAATTTACTGCTGATTTGATTAGCATGAATGCAGCCGAGTTTATCATCACATCGTCCTATCAAGAAATTGTCGGCACGCCTGACACCATAGGTCAATACGAATCGTATAAGTGCTTTACGATGCCGCAGTTGTATCATGTAGTTGATGGGATTGATTTATTTAGTCCTAAATTCAACTTAGTGCCGCCGGGAGTAAATGAAAAGATTTTCTTTCCTTATAGCCAAAAAGAAAACCGAGATTCTAACCTTCGCACCCAAATTCATGACCTACTCTTTACCCGCGAAGACCCCCAAATATTTGGCCATTTAGATTACCCTAATAAACGACCAATCTTTGCCGTTACTTCCATCACTTCAATCAAAAATCTCGCTGGATTAGCTGAATGCTTTGGTCAAAGTCAGGCGTTGCAAGAGCGCTGTAACCTGATCCTCTTCAGTAGTAAACTGCGTCCAGATGAAGCGGCGAACCCAGAAGAAGCAGAAGAAATCCAAAAAATCCACGACATTATTCAGCAATATCATCTCAATGGCAAGATTCGCTGGATTGGGATGCGTGTCCCTAGCAGCAACCTCGGCGAAGCCTACCGAGTAGTTGCAGATTCTCAGGGAATTTATGTCCACTTTGCCCTTTTTGAATCCTTCGGTCGGTCTATTTTGGAAGCGATGATTTCCGGTTTGCCAACTTTCGCTACTCAATTTGGCGGCTCTTTAGAAATTATTGAAAACCAAGAGGATGGATTTAATGTTAATCCTACAGACTTAGAAGGAACAGCAAATAAAATTTTAGGCTTTGTTGACCAATGCGATACTCATCCTGAGCATTGGCACGAAGTCTCAGAATGGATGAGTCAGCGAATTCATAACAGATACAATTGGCATTTACATAGTAATCAATTACTACAGCTGGCAAAAATGTTTACTTTTTGGAACTTTGTTGCTCCAGAAAATAACGAAGCCAGAGATCGCTATATGGAAGCCTTATTTCATCTTATTTATAAACCTAGAGCCGAAAAGATTTTGGAAAAGCACATGGGGGGATGAGGGAGTGGGGAGTGGGGAGTGGGGGAAGCAGGGGGAGTTAGAAGTTAAAGCATTGGCTTAAAGACTCATTCATCGACCTCTGAACTCCGTTAATCCACCTTTGAACTCCATTCATCGACCTCTGAACTCCGTTAATCCACCTTTGAACTCCATTCATCCACCTTTGAACTCCATTCATCCACCTTTGAACTCCATTCATCGACCTCTGAACTCCATTCATCCACCTTTGAACTCCGTTAATCGACCTCTGAACTCCATTCATCGACCTCTGAACTCCGTTCATCGACCTCTGAACTCCGTTCATCCACCTCTGAACTCCGTTAATCCACCAAATTTCCCCATTCCCTACTCCCTACTCCCCATTCCCTACTCCCCACTTATGCAAACAAAAGGACGTTCTCGCTATTTTACCTACACAGACTGGATCTTAACGGAAACCCAGTTTGACCCTGATCAATTGCACTCTAAAGAAACCGTCTTTACAATCGGCAACGGATACCTGGGGACAAAAGGTAGTTTTGAGGAAGGGTATCCTCATGCATTGCCAGGTACTTTTATCAACGGTGTCTACGACGATGTGCCGGTGGTGTACACTGAATTGGCAAATTGCCCTGACTGGTTGCCTTTGGTAATGATTGTGAATGGCGATCGCTTCCGTCTCGATCAAGGTGAGATATTGCGCTATGACCGACAGCTTGACGTTCGTCAGGGATTACTCAGCCGTTACTTGCGGTGGCGTTCTCCCAGTGGAAATACTATAGATATTCACTTTGAACGCTTTGCTAGTCTTGCAGATCAGCATGTGTTGGCGCAACGCTGCCATTTAACGCCAGTAGATTTTGATGGGTTAATTGAAGTTCAGGGAAGTATCAACGGCTATCCAGAAAATCAGGGTTTTAATCACTGGGAAGGACTAGACCAAGGCAAGACTGACCAAGGAATCTGGTTGCAACGCCGCACCCGCCACTCTCGAATTGAATTGGGTATGGGCGTAAGTATGAGAATATCAGGCGCTGAAGCATCTTTGCAAGTCAATACTGCGCCTGGTTATCCGACCTTGAGCACGACTTACCTGGCTAAATCACAACAGACCGTAACGGTAGAAAAAATCGTAACAGTTTTTACCTCACGGGAGACTGAGACACCAGTTTCAGCAGCTACAGAAAAACTCGCGCACTTGCCAGACTACGCAACACTATTAAAAGCCAATCAACAGGCATGGGATAAGGTTTGGCAGCAAAGTGACATCCTGATTGAAGGGGATAGCAAAGCTGCTTTTGGGGTTCGCTACAATCTGTTTCAGCTGCTGATTGCTGGGTCACGCCATGATGATAGGGTGAGCATTCCTGCTAAAACTCTTTCTGGGTTTGGCTATCGTGGTCATATCTTTTGGGATACAGAAATTTTTATGCTGCCCTTTTTTCTGTTTACCCAACCAGCGATCGCTCGAAATTTACTCAGTTACCGTTGGCACACTTTACCAGGAGCTAGACGCAAGGCAGACCATTATGGATATAAAGGGGCAATGTTTGCCTGGGAAAGTGCTGATACTGGAGATGAAGTAACACCACGTTGGGCACTGGGCAATGATTTTTATGGTGAAGATGTGCGGATTTGGTGCCGCGATCGCGAAATTCATATTAATGCAGATATTCCCTACGCCGCTTGGAACTACTGGCAAGCCACTGGTGATGATGAGTGGATGCAACAGCGCGGTGCAGAGATTATTTTGGATGCCGCCATCTTCTGGGGTAGCCGGGTCGAATTCAATCCTGAGCTACAACGCTATGAGATTCGGGGAGTAATCGGAGTGGATGAATACCATGAATTTGTTCACAATAACGCCTTTACAAATCGCATGGCCCAATGGCATCTAGAGAAAGCGATCGCAGTTTATGATTGGTTGGCTCAAAAGTTCCCCGAACGAGCTACCGAACTAGAACATAAATTAAAACTCACCCCAGAGGAACGAAGGCACTGGCAAGATATCATCGCCAAAATATTGTTTCTCCATGACCCATTAACAGAACTAATCGAGCAGTTTGAGGGATTTTTTCAATCAGAAGATATCAACTTAGCAGACTACGAAGGGCGCGATCGCTCCATGCAAGCCATCTTGGGTATTGAGAAAACTAATAAATATCAAGTAATCAAGCAGCCAGATGTCTTGATGCTCCTTTATTTAATGCGGGAATCAGCAGATTTTCCCTACAACGAAAAAGCATTGCAGACAAACTGGGATTATTACGCACCTCGCACCGATATTACCTATGGTTCATCCCTTGGCCCAGCAGTTCACGCCATCTTAGCTTCCGATTTGGGTAAATCAACGGAAGCTTACCAAGTGTTTATCCAGGCGTTAATGGTGGATCTTGAAGATAATCGGGGTAACACCAGCGATGGAATTCACGGCGCTACTGCTGGTGGTGTTTGGCAAGCTGTAATTTTTGGATTCGGCGGCATCCAATTCACCGAAAATGGCCCCGTAGCCAAACCTCATCTCCCTGATGGCTGGACGCGCCTGAAGTTTAAACTGCACTGGCAAGGGTTATGGCATGAGTTCGATCTGCATCAGGGACTGGGCATGGGGCATGGGGCATTGGGCATGGGGCA
>JBBSOX010000153.1:0-13201 GCA_038259325.1 Chroococcales cyanobacterium
CAATTTTATGGAAAACTCTTATGAATTAGTCGCTGAATTATTGACACTAAATCTTAATAAGCGTAAGTACTACCAGCAAGGAGAGAGGGCTATGAGGCTTATTCTATCTGCATCCTAGCCCTTTTTGTAGCCCCGCAAGCTTACAAAATGTTTCTATCTGAGTCCTTAAGAGCCAGATTCAAATCAATATGCGCTCTCCAAGGTGTCAGCATGAATGAGGTTTTAGTTCAATTGGTGCAGAACTGGGTAGAAGAGAACGAAAATACCTCACCCACTAAGAAGGGCAAGGGGGGCGCATGAACGCAAGCACTATCGACCCGCTTATACTGCCATCGCTACCATTGGTTGAGCGATCGCGGCCTATCTGGCTAGCGCACCAGGAATCTAAGTCAGGTGTAAAAGATAATTTCAAAATAATTTTATGGCTAACAGCGATTGCATAAAAAATAATTATGAAAGCTTGTATGTAGAGGATTTATGCTCACTAGTAGGGCTTGTTAAAAAAACAGTCCCTGTGACCAAACCACCATTATTTCAAACAACTGATGATGCTCCCGTAATGACTTCTCACCCTTACTTATCAGGAGCGCAAGCTTGTTTAGGAAAAACCCTTTGGGATGATATTGAGGGTGTTCCTTGTTTTCGGCGCTTTTTTGGTCAAGGTTTTATAGAACACAACATCATTAAAGAAAACCCGGAAACCAACAGAATAGAACTTGTAGCTGGGAATGCAGCCTGGGAAATTATTCAGAAATTTAACCCAGAAGTTGCTTATATGTTTTTAGTTTTTGCGTCTTGCGCCACGGATTTAGATCAACCTTGGTCAGGTGCATTTACCATCAAAGGAACTGATTTAATTAAAACTTTTGGTTGGAGTAATAGAACAGATTTAAGTTTAGGTAATAAGCTGAAAAAACTCGGAATTCTTGCCCAGCAAGTAGCCCACCTGAGTATCACCATTAATGAGCTTGATCTAAAGCGGATGAAATATTCAGCCGAAATTCAAGCTATGTGGCGGTTGAAGCTTAGATATGAAGGAGACGTATCTCCAACCGTGGAACATAATCAGCCTAATAAAGTTAGCAATGAGACTGACGAGCCTACAGAGTTATTCATCACGGTTGGGGCTAATGACTGGGTTCGACCGTTTCAGGATTTAGACAACTACCGCTCACTGTATGAGTACGGACTTTTAGCTAAAAGCACTCTGCAAATCAATCCCTATCAAAATCCGATGGCTGCAAAGCTAGCAGTATTCCTAACCATAATGAGCCGAATTAAAATTGATGGAGAATACAAGGTAGGAACATTACTAAAACGGATAGGATATCTTTCAGAAACACAATTGCAGGAGCTTCAGAGTACGAGTAATCGTTATAAAAGAAAGGAACTAATTGAACAGTGGGATAATGCTTTACTAAGCCTACAAGATTTGGGTTGGCAAATTAGTTTTGATTTAGTTACCTACCCAGAATCAATTCAACCAATTTGGGTATTACCAGAAGATAAAAATATAGAAGGGCAGCGACGACCCAATGGGTGGCTAAATATTTGGCTAGAAGCCAAAGTAATTATCAAACCTACGACAAAAATTCAGGAAAAGCTAGAAGCGATTAACGCTCCTGCACTTCCAGTTAGCAAGCCCAAGCCTTACTCTGAGACAAACCTTAAAACTGTACTTACCGAGAGTAAAGATTCGCACCCTAACCAGCAAAAAACCACAGCGGTAGAAAATAGCCAAAAACTAATTCCTGGATGGGCGTTGGAAGAAGCTTTGAAACTAAGAGGATGGACTAAATCGCATCTTGCAGAGCGACTGGGCTTGCAAAAATCGCTTCCTGGCAAGTGGTGCAATGGAACCCGTAAGATTCAAGCCCTTCATCTAAAACTGCTTTGGGAGTGGTTAGCTCCAGAATTGAACCAAGTTCTGAGCGATTAAAACCGCGCCCACGCCTGTCTACTTGGGGTAATGCTAGGAGGCTGGCTGAAATGCTCATTTAGCGCTTCTCAACTGCCATACCCTACATTGTCTACTCTCCCTAAAATCACCTTACATTCTGTCTACTTCTCTAGAATCGGGTAATAGTTTTTTTAACCTTTTTTTAAACTAATCCTTACATCCGACTTAAAATAAACAGCCCCAAATCCCTTTCAATAAAAGGTTTAGGGCTGTTTCTATCTTTCCAGCTTCAAGTTATTCTCAATAAGTAAAAAGCTGAAACCATTGATAAATCGTTTGTCTACTCAGCTTATTGAGAATAAAAACCCGAAACTCTTTACTCCATATAGCTTTGAGTGGGTAGACAAGTTTTTCTAGAATCCCCCTACGAAATCTATAGGATCGCCCTACGCCACTTATAGGATCGACCTACGCATTTTTTTTGAAACCTTTGTGAATCAAGAGTTCCAGCTTGGTAGACAAGCTTAATTAAGTTAATTAAGTTAAGCGGCCTCGATTTTTCAGGGTCAAAAAAGCGGGATGGTATGAAAGAAGGTTGTTCCGTATCGGAATAGCCACCGTGAAGATTTCTATACAAATTTCAAGCGTATCTAACGCATCCAGTCAGTCGCTCCCTGTTTTACCTTTCTCTCTTTTGTGTCCCATTCCCGGACTATTGAGGTGTAATACTGGCAGAAGGGGTGATGCCTCATGAACGACAACACCCCCAACCTTTACCCGAATAACCTCACACCTGCCGAGTACCACGAACTTGCCGCTAAGAGCGCCATCCACCCCGCGCTGATCGATCGCAATTTCATCCACATCGTAGGAGAAGTAGTTTTCTCTTACCTGTTCATCTCCAATGCCATCCCCCGCAAAAACGCTGGTCGAGTCACAGATGGCTTCTTAAAGCAGTACCAGCACGCCTCAGAGGGGGGATTATGGATTAGCGGACTTGACCCCCTTAATAATTGGCTACCGATGGAATGGGGGCGATTTAAGCCTTCCCTACCCCGGATTGATTCAGAAAAAGGCAAACTTGTCAAATACGAATCGCCACCCAAAACACCCAACCGTGTCACCTATTTTGATATTCCCGACTGCATTTGGGATTTAGTAGCGCAACGGTACAATATCAAGCGGTATCATTCCCCCCTAGCCCTGCGCTTGCAAGATAGGCTTAATCCGCGCTTATTTTGGGAGTGGGTACAGCGACACCCAGAAATCCCCATAATTTTGTGTGAAGGCGAGAAGAAAGCCGCTAGCTTGTTAAGTCTGGGATTTGTGGCGATCGCCCTCCCCGGTATCTGGAACGGACGGGTTGGGAAAAAAGATTTTGACGAACGCCTGCACCCCGATTTAATGCCTATAGCACAAAAGGGGCGCAAATTTATCATCCTCTTCGACCACGAAACAAAACTTAAAACTCGTTGGTCAGTCTTCCAAGCCACCGTGCGTACTGGCAAGACAATTGAGGCTGTTGGTTGTCTCTGCGAGGTAGCATTGCTACCAGGGCCAGAAAAAGGGGTAGATGATTTTGTTGTTGCCCGTGGCGAAAAAGCCGACGAGTTACTGAGTGCGATCGTCAATGATGCCAAAAGCCTTAAAGATTACCAGCGCTCTTACTTCCAAAAACACCGGGGACTAAGCAGCAGATACAAACCACATATTACCGTAAATGTCAAGTATCTAACTCAAGCCTTGGACGTTCAGGATTTAGGGGAAGAATCCCTTAACAGTCAGGGGGGAGGGGGAGAGAGGGTTCAAAGGGGAAGTGTTAATGAGCAATTCCCCCACAGCCCCCAACCCCAGAGAGGACAAGGTGCGCTCACTCTCTCATTCCCCCACTCCCCCACTCCCCCACTTCCTCACTCCCCCACTTCTTCACTCCCCCACTTCTTCACTCCCTCACTCCCCCACCACCCCACCTTCCAACTACCCCAATCTGGATTGGTGGCCCTGTGGAGTGACATGGGTACAGGTAAAACCGAGCTAATGCGGCGCTGGCGGGACAAAAACCCAGATAAAAAATTCCTCAACAATGGACATCGGGTTAACTTGCTCAAAAACCTGTCAAATCGCCTGCAAACAGAAATATATTCCGCACTCCAGCATGGAGATTTAGCCAAAGTACAAGCTCTCAGCATCACCATCGACAGCTTGCACAAACTCAATACCAACGCCCTCAATTACGGCTGTGTCTTTATTGATGAAGCCTGCCAGTATTTAACGCACCTCTTACACAGCAAAACTTGCAAGGAGCATCGGGCTGCAATTCTTGAAGTCCTAGAATATCTCGTGTATAATGCACCACTAGTGGTAATCGCCGACGCCCACATGGACGATGTGACAGTAGACTTCTTCCGGGCAATGCGTCCTTCATGGGAAGTACCATACATCATCAAAAATAATTGGAAAAATGGCTCGCGCTTAGTTTATTGGTATGAAGGCGATAATTCTTCTGCCCTAGTCGCTCAGATTTCGGCAGCGCTGATGACGGGTGAGAAGATCATGGTGGTTTCCGACTCGAAGCGCTTTATTAAGAAACTTGAACAGTCGCTCTCTATGTCGGTGCGGGTGGAAGACTCAGATGAGCAGGAGCAGAATGTCGGGTCTTGGGTGTTGGGTGTTGGGGAAGAAAGCACAGCATCACCTACAACCCCATACACTTCAGATGGCAGTCTAGGGGAAAGTGTCTCACCCATAACGGGAGAAACCAGAGTACACAACTTTGCTGACCACAGATCCCAGCCCCAGAGGGAACCCCTAGCCCCCATACCAACTTATGGCACTACACCCCAGACCTGCAACCCCACACCAACTCATGGCACTACACCCCAGACCTGCAACCCCACACCCTTAAAAATATGGGCGATTCACTCCGAAAACTCCGGTAGTGAAGAAAATGTTGCCTTCATTAAAGACATAACTAACGCTGTAAAGAGCCTGGATGCCCTTTTAACCTCTCCTAGCTTGGGTACAGGGGTCGATATCCCTGAATATCATTTTGATGCCGTTTTTGGCGTTTTTCACGGGGTTTCCCAAACTGCTACTGAGTGTGCCCAACAACTCTGGCGCTATCGCCCAAAAGTACCAATTCACGTTTGGGTAGCACCACGACCTCCCTTTGGCTACCTTGACACCAACGCCACCAAAATCAAAGAACGGTTACTGCAAACCAATGAAATGACAGCTTTCCTGCTGCGGATTGACCGGGAAACTGGCTCTCGTGGTGCTGAGAAAGACTGGGCATTAGATGCGTACTGCCAAATCATGGCTTCTCGTCATCAATCAATCAACAATCTGCGGGCTGATTTACGCGACTTGTTGAGTGAGATGGGCAATCAAATTATACCTATGGGTGCAGATTCGGATGATCTCGCCCAGGAGCAGTTGAAAAATGCTGCTACTGCGTTGGATGCTGCTTATTGTGCAGCTGTTGCTAAAGCTAGGGATATTTCTCCTAGTGAGTATCGCTCAAAGCAAAGTAAAGATTACCTCAAGCCGGAGGAAGTCTTTGAATGCGAGAAATTCCGCATCAAAGATGCTTACGGGATGGAGGTGACAGAATCGCTGGTAGAAAAAGATAAAAAAGGTAAATTAATTCGTTCTATTGCTTCGCTGGAAGCAATAATCTCAGAGCCATCAGGCACAATTGCTGACCCGCAGACTGGTAAAATATACCCCTTACCACCAGCGATTGTGGCGGAGAAAGACCGCTTTGAGCGGTTGCACTTGCCGTTGTGTATGGACTGGGGGAATTATTCGGTTGCTTGGCTGGCTAGATCTACTTTGGGATTGCCAAATATCCTCAAACGCTTAATTGATGGAGAGGAAGTTACGGCTCATGACCCGGAATTGGTGCAAATGTCCAAGCTTGCTGTACGCTTAACACCTCACATTAAAGCGATTTTAGGGTTTACGGTTCCTGCTGACTGCAAACCTATATGGTTGTTGGGGACAATGCTAGACCAGTTGGGATTAAAACTCTCTGACCATAAAGTAGGACCCAAGGGCAAACAAGTTAAACATTTTTTACTTTCAACGGCGGAATTGGATTTTGCTCATGCGGTGATTAAGCATCGGGAAAACAAACGTGCCCAAAAGGAAGAGCGGGCGCGTCAATCAGCCCAAGAGCAACAGCGATATCAGGCTGGAATGCAGGCTAGATTTGGGGTTGCGCCACCTCCAGACCCCGTATCCACCCCCCCCCATAATGGTATAGGGGAACCCCCATTGGGAGGAGTGGATACTACCGAAAAACAGGGGGTGAATTTGTCCAAGGGCAATAATTCCTCCCCCAAATATGAAGTCGGTGGGGATTGGGAACCTAACGATGGGGACAGCACCCGAATTGAAACCAGCCTCCAGATGCTTCGGGAAGCGATTGTGCAGGGAGTGGAGGCGGTAAAAGCCACAATATGCCGTTGGACTTCTGAGCGACGGTGGTGTGCTGTGCTGCTGCTGGAGGAAATAGCATCAAGTGAGCTACGTAAATTGGAGCAAATGATGCCGCATTTTTATACGTTATTGAGTTGAACGTACTGCTTCGTACTTAAACTCGGACGCGAACGTTAACCGTAACCGCTTGAATTGTCGATGCGGTATAGTTTGGGCTGCTAATTTTTTTTGGTACGTTCCCTGAGGTGGCGAAAAGATTTTTCGTTTTTCTCGCATGGAAAGTCAGTTAAATTTAGAACAGCTTATTATTCTTTTTCGACATAAATTCTGTGTTCTTCATACCAATCTCACGGCTACGCGACTTATGTCTTAGTTTGGAGTTACTGATTCCACCCATTTAACTTTCTTCTTAATTGTTCTGCGAACCGCCGAAACTCTCGCTCTAAATCCAATGGTAATGTCAACATCCAGTCTACAAAAGCCAATAAATTGAGAACATCCTTTTGTTCAAATCCCCGACAGAACGAATCACACTAGCGAAGAGCAATACTAACCCCAGACTGCCAAACTCCAAACTGAATTTCCCAACAAATAGGTACTAAACGGGTTTACAGTACCTATTTAATAGGTAAAGTACCTATTTCTTGCGCCAACGCGCATCTGGGCCTCGCCCCAAACATTCCAGCCGCCCGGAGGTACGCTCCTGACGTAAGATGCGGCGAATTAGGTCAATTCCCACCGTGGGACATCGTTCCTGTAAATCCTTGATAGAAAAATCGTAAGCGATATTGCCAATAGCATCTAGCACCATAGCTGTTTTAGCACCCTTGACCGAACTGACTAACCCAACTCGCTGCTCGAACTCCCGGTACGCCGACAGCACTACTACACCCAGAAAATACTCCCACCACGGCAACAAGCTATGCTGTCCTTGATGCCAGTTTTGTGACGATTGGTAAAGTGTATCGTAGTAGCTTTCTTTTGTGCGTTCTACAATCCGTTCCAAGCTAATAAACCGACCCACTTCGTAATCAGCTTTGTATAGTAACAGTAGTGTTAGCAACCGAGCCATCCGTCCATTGCCATCACTAAAAGGGTGGATGCACAGAAAATCCAGGATGTAAGTGGGGATGAGCAGTAATGGCTCGATTTCCTCTGACTCAAAGAGGCGGTTGAACTGTTCGTGCAACCGTTGCATTGCATCTGGTGTCGCATAAGCGGGGACTGGCTGAAACCTCACAACCTTCCTGCCATCTGGGTAAGTTTCGCTGATTTCATTATCTACCGACTTCCAGCGCCCACCCTCACCAACAGTAAACTGGTAAAGGTCACGATGCAGCTGTAACACCACTCCAGGGGTGAAAGGGATGTGAGCATAGCTGGTGTGGATGGTGGTAAGTACATCTCGATAGCCAGCAATTTCTTGTTCGGAGCGATCGCGGGGTGTAGTTTTTTCGGCTACCAGTTCCTTGATGCGTTCCAAGGGCGCTGTGATGCCTTCTATACGGTTGGAAGACTCGGTGCTTTGAATAATCGCCGCTTGACGTAGTGTCTCCAAAACTTGGGGCGACTGTTCTTTGAATAACTCCTGCTTGCCTTTGTACTCACCAATAAGCCGGACGGTACGCAGTAGATTTTGAGTAATTGGCTGGCGTTCGATAAAGCCTGGTTCAAACGACTGCATCGACAGTTCCTATCAACTTAACTTCACCATATTCTCATTGCCTCGTCGTTTGAGTGCGATCGCGCAATTTACGTATTTTCTGAAATGCTCAGCAGAATTCTCCTGGCAGTCAACCATCCCCAAAAATACTGTCCAAATCTTGTGATGAAGCTTTACCTTGAACCATTGAAGTTGGTCGCCCCTTATGTTCTGCTTCCTGCAACGTATTTTCAAGAAGAGTAGTCTTACCGTTATTGGCAGGAGCATTAGCATTTACCATCACTCCTGATTGAGGCATAACCTGATTTGGCAACACAAACTGTGGCTGTTCCACAGACATAGCCAAACGCATATTACTGCCGTGTTTATTAAGGGAATCCTGCGCCTCCCAACACGCAAAACGCAGCTGCTCTTGAGTATACTTCCCATTGTGGTATCGGGCATAAGGCAACAAAGCCGCCACCAGAATATCTGCCACCTTGCGATTAACCTCATCCTTGGGCAGAGAGTTCAGGTAGTCAACAACTTCCGCCATTGGGTCGCCCTCATAAGGCTGGAGACGCAGACTCAAAGAAACACGCTTTCTCCTGGTTCTACTCATTGCCGAATCCCAGTCCCTCTAAATAATCAAAAAGCCCAAAATTCATTCCTTCGACTCCAGTCCCACCAAATAATCAAATAGCCCAAAGCAGTCCACAAGGCGAGAGGAAGTACACTGTTCCCCAAACTGCTTTTTCTCCAAGTTAAAAGTTTGTTTAACCTGCTCGCTTATACCACTACCCCAAATCATCCGTGTGAAATGTTTGTTATAATTCTTACTTTTGTATCCCGAAGTTCTAATTTTTGTACCGCCACTACCGTAACTGTCCCTACTTAAACTAGACTGAGTTTCTATTTTTGGTTCGCAGTTAAAATATTTCTCCAACTCCGGCTCAACGTGATAAGCCGCACCCCCACCAATAATCACCTCGTCCAGTTGGGCAGGCAAAACCCGACTCATCCACCGCTGCAACTTATCCCAATACTCAGCCGTCGCCACAGAGATAGCCTTATCTATATCTTGAATTTCCTTATCTCTTAAATTTGGGTCTTTGGCACTGGCTAAAACAATAATTGCCGCACATGTAGACCAGTTGGGACGGCGGGTGTGATTATAATTTGGGTTATATATCTCATCTTGAACAGCATACCGTGCTTGGAATATAGCTAGAGCCAAACGTTCCCGGTCTAGACCGCTCGTCATCTCAATCACCATATCCAGCATATTGGCAAACCCCAACAGCGGACTATCTCCCAGCTTTAACTGTCCTCGGTCGAAGTAAAGTGCAGTCGTATTCCTGTGACCAAACATCAGCACCCCCAACTGTTGGGAACGCAACCAATCAATTCCCTGTTGCTTAATCCTCACAGCAGCCAATCCCCCACCTTCCGGACGGCATAAAAAGCGTTGCAAATTCACCTTCAATGGAGTATTTCGTACCCCAAAGCCAGCCAGCATTACTCGTAATTGCTCCTCAAACTTGCGGCGATCGCTGTACTCATTCCAAGGAAGTAGCAGCGCCAACTCCACTTTGAGCGGCTTTTTCGGCAATACCTTAATATTGCTAGTTTCTACAATCAGCCCAATAGCCCCCAACACCTTCCACAGGGCATTCTCGTATTTGAGTTCCTTAATTCTGTCTTGGGGGTCAAACTCTGATGCGAAATCTCCCAACACCACCACACGTTCGTTCCACTCAACCCACAATTGTTGGTCGGGGCTAGGACTGCCAATCCATCCCAAACGTGCCATGTAATTGTCGAGTTTAGGTTTAGTAATCTCTTCAACCGCAGGTGGCATTAACAAGTAATTGGGTTTTGGGGAGCCAGCTAGCTGGTAAATAATCTTAGTTTGTGACCCACCAACGTCCACGCTGAGATAGATGTCGGTCATGCATCCAATCAGAAAATCACTACCGCACCATCTTGGCTCAACAATGCCTCAAATCGCCTCAAAAAATCTACGTATTTTGCACCACTATTTAAATCGACTGTTGAGGAATCAAGCCATGTTAACCAACACAAATTGTGCAGAAATTGCACTCAAACTGTGCCCTAACTGCACTAGGTGCTACCCCAAAGACAGATTTCGGGTGGAGAGTATAAAATAGTCGTACTCACTACGGTTATTTGCCCTACGGGTTGCCTGTGGCAATGCCTTGCTGTCGCTCGTCACAAATAACCTGCGTTCGCCCCTTCGGGGGAATATCGCGGATGCTTCTATCAGCAAGAAAAGCATTCACTACATTTAATCTTCCCATCAATCAGCACAAACACACCATGAAAACCACGATGATTCAACTCAAATATGACATACGGCTACGCGATCGCCCGTACCAAAAAACTCAAACGCCACAATCTTGCTGGCAGTGAAGCGCATACTGCCCGAACACGGGAAACACCTAACGCGGATTCATCCAAACAAAATATCAGGCTCATCGGCAGCACTGAACAAAACGAACGCTTGGAAGATTTGGTACTGGCAACAATTGCCCAGTACAAACAAAAGCGCAAGATTCGTACTGATGCTGTCTACTGTGTCGAGATTCTCCTCACCGCATCACCCCAGTACTATCGTCCCAATGATCCAACTCGCGCCGGGTACTACCACGAAGACAAACTTAAACAATGGGTTGATGCAAACCTCAAATGGTTACAGGAGACTTACCAAAACCGAATTGTGAGGTGCGAGTTGCACTTAGATGAGGCGACACCACACTTGCACGCCTACCTCGTACCCCTCGACAAGGATGGACAACTTCGATGCAATCATTTCTTCGACGGTCGCCAAAAGATGATGGCTTTTCAGGATGACTACCACACCGCGATGCAGCACCTGGGGTTAGAAAGAGGCATCAAGGGTAGCAAAGCCCAACACCAGGATATAAAAGACTTTTACCGGATTGTGGAAGAGGGGAAAGACCTAGAACCTGGGAAACTTACAAGCGAACAACTTCAAGCTAAAGCTGCTGATAGAGATAGGGCTATTAGAAAGAAAAAGGAGATGGAAGCGACTGCTAAACAACTGGTCAAAGAAAATGAAGCACTAGAAGCACGCATTCAACAGTTGCGTTCTGAACTTAAGCAACTTGCTGATCAACTGCGCGACCTTCCCCTAGAAGATGTGGCTTGGCATCTGGGATTAACTCAAGATACCAAAGGCGATCTCCGGTGGAAAGGTGTGGCCCACATCATTAATATAGATGGTTCTAAATGGTATGACTTTTCTCCCAGTGTAAATAAAGGTGGCGGTGGGGCTATCGACTTGGTGATGCACGTAAACGGGTGCAACTTTAAAGAAGCGA
Organism: Chroococcales cyanobacterium; assembly: GCA_038259325.1. Taxonomy (GTDB): domain Bacteria; phylum Cyanobacteriota; class Cyanobacteriia; order Cyanobacteriales; family Nostocaceae; genus Nostoc. Next base: position 11,351 of record JBBSOX010000153.1, read on the forward strand.
TCGCTTGGTTAAATGACCGCTTTGGTGAGTCTGAAATGGAGAGAGCCGTCACCCACCATGCCAAGAAACAAGCTATTGAGATTGCCCAAACAGAACCAACGCCTCAGTTTGTACCCCCTGTCGAGGACGAAACTAACTGGCAGGCAGTTCATAATTATCTGACTCAGAAACGGGGATTGCCATCAAAATTAGTGCAACACTTCCACACAAGCGGGTTAGTTTATGCAGACTCTCAACAAAATGCTGTCTTTTTGATGAGAGGGCTGGACGGTGAAACTACTGGGGCGTTTATTGAGGGGGACGAGAGGTGAAGACAATACTTTCATGGGATATACCACTGGCACTAAACGTATTGAGGGGTGGTTCTACATACGCTGGGGTGGGCAACCAACAGATGAAATCCAGAGAGTAGTCCTCTGTAAATCTTCCATTGATGCATTGTCGTTCGCAATGCTGGAAGTCCAAGCACTGGGAGAAATGCCCCAACAAAGGACAATGTACATAGCAGTAGATAGTTCTAGGAGTCTGCCTGTAGAGTTTCTCAAGACAATCCCCACAGTCATAGCTGCCTATAATAGAGATGATGCTGGAAACGAGATGGCGCAAGCTATCAAACCACTGCTGCCAGGGGCGACTTGGATGTGTCCACAAGCATTGGACTGGAATGAGCAACTTTTAGAGCAGCAGGAAGAAAGGCGGAAACAGGAGCGGGGACTGGAACTCGACTGAATAGCGTTCGCTCTTCATTAATTTGGAGCAATGGGGGGTTCTCTACAGCCAAAATTGGCGATCGCCTTCCAGCATACTCGTAGGATAAATCCCATTCAACCGCAGATAAGCCATGCGGTCTGCTCCGTAGAGGGGCATTGGCAACCGAGGGGTCTGCAATGCCCCGTGATGCAGCAACGTCAGTTTTAGAGTCGTTTCTAGAACACTTTCAATTGATACTTGGTGTCCTTCTTCACGCACTGTCAAACGTAGAGGACGAGCCAAACCTACCCGATCTGAAACCTTAGTTGTTACCAGAACCGCTTCATGGGATGATAAACGAAGTGCCAACCCTTTTTCTGGGGAAGTCACAATTTTTTGTTGATTTAAGTTGTAAAGTCTGGGAACGCCAGACTTTTTGCACTCCACCAAAATAAATTTTGAGTTAATTGCTTTAGCCCATTCCAGTAAATGCTCAACTTCTTGACCGCAAAAAGAGCCATCCCGGTAAATTAAAACAGTTTTGTTTCTCAGTTCAGCTGCTGGAAGCAATGTTTCTAAAAGTCGTTGCGGGATTTCTTCACCTGGAATCAAAGCATCTTCCAGCCGATAGCGAATAAACTTCCCTTGCCTATCATAGAGACGTACACTTGCACAGGCATTCAGAGTTCCGGGTAACTTTTCCTTAGACTCTCTGGAGATATCTAACCCAATAAAATAGTCAGCAATCTCTAAAGGTTCAGCCAGAACGAAAGGCAAATTCCCCAGCTTTGCCAAAATTCCTGGAATCACCTGATTAAGAATTTGTCTGTGGTCAACACTGCTCAATGTATCAGAATAAATTACTTGGCTAGCAATTCCGCGCCTGAGCAACTGCGAATATACCCGCTGATATAAACTACCGCCCCAATACTTGTAACGACCTGCAATACTAATCGCTCAAACCTGCAATCAAGACATTTTCAAACCAGGATTAACTGCAACTATAATTGGGAGCATCCTAAATGTGCAAAAATAAATCAAAAAGCATTATTCGCGAGAATTCATCGCGAATAATAATAATAAGGGGACTTAATCCTTAATCTTGTGGTTCTTCCTCCTCTTGCTCAGACCCAGAACTAATATCTAGGAGGCAATCATCAA
>JBBSOX010000154.1:0-13031 GCA_038259325.1 Chroococcales cyanobacterium
CTATAATATTTTCAAGGTTCAGTTCCCTGAATGCGTCGCGTTTCCGCTCTCCGCTTCAGGCACTTATTCAATATAGCGAACCTAACTCTTTGTGTCAACTATTTTTTCCAATATTTTTTTGGACAGGTTCTGAGTCTCTATGAAACTCCCCATAGTGCCGGGTTCTAGGCAACAATGGTTTATGCACTGTGCCAACTCAGGAAGGGGGAAGCGTGAATTTTCAGTCGGTTATAGCTTTATTGCATCAGTTCTGGGGCGATCGCGGTTGTCTGATTGCCCAGCCCTACGATATTGAGAAGGGGGCAGGTACTAAGAATCCCCAGACATTTTTAAGAGCATTGGGGCCGGAACCGTGGGCTGTTGCATATGTTGAACCGTGTCGTCGCCCAACGGATGGAAGGTACGGCGAAAACCCTAACCGCTTTCAACACTATTATCAGTACCAAGTTCTGATTAAGCCGTCGCCGGATAATATTCAGGAAATATATCTTGATTCATTAAGGATTTTAGGTATTCGTCCTGAAGACCACGATATTCGGTTTGTAGAGGATAACTGGGAAGATGCGACTGTAGGAGCTTGGGGTACTGGGTGGGAAGTATGGTTAGATGGGATGGAAATTACTCAATTTACCTACTTTCAACAGTGTGGGGGAATCGATTGCCGCCCTGTGTCGATTGAGATCACATACGGGTTAGAGCGATTGGTAATGTACCTCCAGGAAGTTGGGGCAATTACTAAGATTCATTGGACAGACAACATTACTTATGGTGATGTTTACCTCCAGGCAGAGATTGAGCAGTGTACCTACAACTTTGAAGCGTCAAATCCTGAGTTGCTACTGACACTATTTAATTTGTATGAGCAGGAAGCTACCCAATTGACGGAGCGAGGATTGGTCTTGCCTAGCTTGGATTATGTAATGAAGTGTTCGCACACGTTTAATCTGCTGGATGCTAGAGGTGTGATTTCGGTGACAGAGAGAACTCGCTATATTGCCAGGATTCGGCATTTAGCGAGAAAAGTAGCTTATTTATATGTTGAGCAAAGGGAGAAGCTGGGTTTTCCGTTGCTCAAAGATACTGTAAGTTCAACAGAAAGCCCGACATCCTAAAGGGTACAGCTACACGAACTCTCGTCCGCTAGGAACAATTGCATATTTGGTCAGCGTAGCACTTTGTGTTCTGTTTCTCCACGCTGCGCTGGGGTTTCAGCTAAGTATTTCCTTATGATGTGGCCATAGCTAAAAGTCAGAAATACCGTTAAATCTTGAGTCTAGAACATTAAGGCTATGAGAAAAAGGCCCGCATAGGCGGGCTTTGTTTGTATCAACTTGATGGACTATACTTCTCCACAAGCATCAAAAATTTTCGGTGTTGCTGATTAAAGAGATGAAAAGCTCACGCAGAGGCAGTCTAAACGCAGATAATAAGAGTTTGGAATATTTGATTTTTCAATTTCATAGCCAAATTCAGCAACGGCGCTTTTTCTTTATTGCTGCCCTAGTTATTCTTAAGGGAACTCCAAAAAATAAATTATTCCGCTTGAGGTCGTTGACTGTTGACTGTTGACTGTGAACCGTCAACGGTCGACAGTTAACAGTAGTAATGGAATATTTTTTTAGTTGGAAGTCCCTAAGTCAGCTGCAAATTCGGGTTGTCAGGTGCCTTTACAAAAAATCTTATGATTCAAACCAGTGGTGTAATTATTTGTCTTGGCTACATTTTTGGGTTACTGTTTACAGCAGTTCCTTGGGGCGGTATGTGGATTTTGGCTTTGGGGATAGTAGGAGCAATTCTTTTTAGAAAACGTACCACTTCACGCCAATTTGCTCAAAAGCCAGAAAATGCTGGAAGCAAAAATAAAGCAGTGCCTAATATCTGGCAAACTACTCCTCATGCTCGAATATGGCTAGCTGCTGGCTTAGTGGGATTATTGGCAACTTTATATTTTCAATGGCGTGTGCCGCAACCAGGTGCAAAAGATATTAGTCAGTTCATCCCGCCTGGAAATAGCAGTAATCAAGAACAACTAGTAATTATTCGTGGCGTAGTGGCGAGTAATCCCCGCTTAACTCGCAGTCAGCGTGGACAATTTTGGCTGGAAGCAACTCAGCTAGATGAAGTCAAAAATGATAAAGGTTCAGCAGGTGTCCCGAAAGGGGTTACAGGCAAATTGTATGTGACAGTGCCTATACTTCAGACCACTGGCTTATACCCTAGTCAACAAATTGCTGTGACTGGGATTTTGTACAAACCAAAGGGGGCATCCAATCTGGGAGGCTTCGATTTTCAGAAGTTTCTCAAGCAGGAGGGAACCTTTGCTGGTTTGATTGGGCGACAAATAAATGTTTTAGAGCAGGAACGTAAATGGGGATGGTGGCAAATTCGGGAGCGAATTGTGCGGTCGCAAGTTCGTTGGTTGGGTATTCCTGAAGGGCCTCTTGTCAGTGCAATGGTGTTGGGAAGCAAAGCTGTTGATTTACCCTACGATATCCGCGACTTGTTTGTACAAGCAGGATTAGCTCATGCTTTAGCAGCTTCTGGGTTTCAAACTTCTTTGATTTTGAGTGTGATTTTACAGTTAACAAGGCGGGCAAAAAAAGGAACGCAATTTACCCTTGGCTTTTTGGCTCTAATCATTTTTCTGAGTTTAACAGGTTTTCAACCTGCGGTTCTCAGAGCCGTAATTATGGGTTTTGCGGCATTAGTTGGTTTGCTATTAAAAAGAAAAGTCAAACAGTTCGGCTCATTACTATTAGCAGCAACTTTACTATTAATGTTTAATCCTTTATGGATTTGGGATTTAGGCTTTCAATTAAGTTTTTTAGCAACACTGGGATTAATCGTAACAGTACCCGCATTAGTCAATCGTCTATCATGGCTACCACCTGCGATCGCTGCTTTGATTGCTGTGCCCCTAGCTGCCACTATTTGGACTTTACCTGTGCAACTTTCTGTCTTTGGGATTGTACCATCTTATAGTTTGTTGCTGAATATGATTAGTACTCCATTAATTTCGATCATTAGTATAGGTGGAATCATTAGTGCCTTAGTAGGTTTAATTTGGACTCAGGCAGGAAGCTTTTTAGCTGCGGTATTGCATTACCCGACTGATTGGCTAATTAAATTAGTGGAATTTTTTAGCAAATTGCCAGGAAACTCTGTTGCTGTAGGCAGCATATCTACTTGGCAGCTTCTGACAATTTATTTACTGATTATACTGGTTTGGCTAGTGCCTTGGTGGCAGCGGCGGTGGTGGTTTGCTAATGTAATTGCGATTGGTTTAGTATTCATTCCCCTGTGGCACTCTACAAATACATTATTTAGGATAACGGTATTAGAATCTGGTACGGAACCAATTATAGTTGTTCAAGATAGAGGGACAGTAACTGTCATTAATAGTGGCGATGAAGGGACAGGACGTTTCACAATTTTACCGTTTTTGCAACAACAGGGTGTAAATCAAATCAATTGGGCGATCGCAACTGATTTTCAAGGTAATGACAGTAATGCTTGGTTGGAATTACTGCAACATTTACCAATAAAAAATTTTTATGAATATTCCCCCCAACCAAAAAATTTTATTGCGAGTCAGGCAATTCAACAAGAATTACAAAAATCTCAGGGATCTTACCAACCGCTGGCAGTTGGTCAAGCTGTGAAAACGGATTCAATAGTGGCACAATTAATCAATGATCAATTACCCATCTTACAATTGCAAATTTTAGATCAGAATTGGTTATTAGTAGGTAATATTAAGTCTAAAGAGGTACAGCAACTAGTTAAAAGTGGAAGTTTACCTCGTCCACAAGTTTTATGGTGTGCGCCTCAGTCACTAAAAGATTTAGTTATTGCTCTACAACCACAAGTAGCGATCGCTTCTTCTGCCAACTTTGACACAAAAGCTTTATCTGAATTGAATCAAAGCCAAACCAAACTATTTTTTACAGGGCGAGATGGGGCTATTCAATGGACGCCTAATGGTCAGTTTGAGGCGTTTATTGAAGCGACAGAAAATAAGTCTTCTGTCTTATAAAAAACTCACAATCTGGATTTTAAGCTAGAGCCACTGCTGGTTATTGCCAGCGTCCCACCGCCTTACCAATCACTGCTAATTCTTGCATCAAGTTATCGAAACGTTCTGGTGTCAGAGATTGGGGCCCATCAGATAACGCTTTGGCAGGGTTGGGGTGAACCTCTATCATCAGGGAATCTGTGCCAGCTGCGATCGCAGCCATTGCCATTGAAGGCACAAACTCAGACCAACCTACGCCGTGGCTGGGGTCAATCATAATTGGCAGGTGAGTTAGCTTTCGTAACACTGGCACTACTGATAAATCCAGCGTATTTCGCGTATACTGACGGTCAAAGGTGCGTATTCCCCTTTCACACAAGATTACATTGGGATTGCCAGATGCCAGAATATACTCGGCTGCCATCAACCAATCTTCAATAGTAGCTGCCATTCCCCGCTTCAAAAGAACTGGTTTCGCCTGTGCCCCCACTTTTTTGAGCAAGGAGAAATTCTGCATATTCCTTGCTCCCACCTGGATCATGTCAGCGATCTCAGCAATTTTATCCAGGTCAGCAGCATCCATCACTTCTGTAATAATGCCTAGCCCGCTAACTTCCCGCGCCTTCGCCAACAAATCCAAAGCACTCTCGCCGTGTCCTTGGAAGGCGTAAGGTGAAGTCCGGGGTTTGTATGCCCCGCCCCGCAAGAACTTGGCTCCAGCCGTCTTGACGCGCCGTGCAGTTTCCACAATCATTTCTTCATTTTCTACGGAGCAAGGGCCGGCAACGACTACTAAAGGCTGGTGTTCACCAAATCGCACCGCTCCATCGGGAGTATTCACCACCACTTCCGAAGCTTCGCCGTGGCGGTACTGGCGGCTGGCTCGTTTATAAGGCTGCTCTACGCGCAACACCTGCTCAATCCAAGGGCTAAGTTCCTGAATTTGTAGTGGATCTAAGCTAGCGGTTTCACCCACTAAACCAATAACTACTTTGTGTTGACCAACAATTTTTTCTGGAGTTAGCCCCCAGCTAGTTAATTCCTCATCAATGCGGTTTATTTCCGCTTCTGGGGAACCAGTTTTCATTACTATAATCATGTGAAAGTTCCTGATTAATTGAGGAAAATTTTCTGTAAATGGGCTAACTTTATTGTTGCCTATTGCCCTAATTACGAGTAGTTAAAAATAAAATTTATTTACAAAATAAACAGAAAAAATATAGCGCTCAGTCAGTAGTTTTACTACTAAATAACTGGATATAGGGTATAAAAAAGTTTATATATTTTTAATTAGCAATGTTGAAGTTATAAAATTTCAACTTCAACATTCACTTTTTCATTTACCCAATACCGCAGTTATCTAAATACCTGAGCGCCGTTCATTATGAGTTTTTTTGTCGAGTTTCGCGCCAAACTGCCACCATTCGTCCCCAATTGGTGTTGAACTCACCCAAACCCAACAAGCTTCCGACTCTTTCTTCATCCCACGAGGCAGAAAGAACGCCATAAGTTATCCCTAAGACCCCCAAACCAAATAATCCCATGTTCACCAATAACACGGTGATGGGAGGTAGTTGGATGTTGGAGTAGGTAGCAAGCAGATAGCTAACAACCAAGGCGCTAATGCCCAAAGCTGTTGGTACACCACAGAATCCAGCTACCCGTCGGATCATCCGCTGGCTGACTACTTGGGGAATAGTCATCTCTTCTTTGGTGTAAGGGCGTTTTCTATCAGCCTGTTTGCTAGATTCTTGTGGCTGTGCTGCTGGTTTACTTTGAGTTTTTGCGGGTTTTTGGCGCTTTTTTTTCGGTTCAAAGGGCAAGCGACTGCGTTCAGATTCTTCAGCAGACATAAGCGGTAATCCTATCCACGAATACCGAGGCGAGCGATCAAAGCTTGATACTTTTCCCGGCTTTCCTGGGATATATAGGCTAGAAGACGCTTGCGCTGACCAATTATCTTCAACAGTCCCCGCCGGGAAGAATGGTCTTTTTTATTTGCCTGGAGATGTTCACTGAGGCGGTTAATGCGCTCAGTTAGCATGGCAACTTGAACCTCGGCCGAACCAGTGTCGGTTTCATGTACTTGGTAGTTGGAAATTATTTCTTGTTTCCGCAGTTGCGTCAGAGCCATGATCGATTCAATTTCTAGTTTTTCTAAATGTATGTAGCAGTCTCCCATAATATCACAGCCATCAAGCTGGATGTGGAATCATCTGTGTTCCTACACCTTGCACTCTAGGAGACTAAGTAAATCAGGAGCCAGACCCCAGCTTCCTCTAGAAGGTAAACCAAATAAAAATATTCAGCGTCAGGTAGACAATATATTACATATTACACCAAGCAGTTTATGGAGCAGATGAGTACAATCGTTTTTCGGGTCATACAGCAAGGAGCTGTTTTAGCATTAGATATCAGCCCTGACAGTTCTGTAATTGCCTCATTGCTTCGGTGGGCGCAGAAAATGTTGTTAGACTCTGGCAAAGTCAAAACCCATTCCAAAATTCTATCATTAGGTTTTTGTAAAGGTTCGTATTGAGCAATTTAAAAAAATCATTGCGATCGCTCAATCATGTTAGATTATAGTTTGTTGTTTCTCTTAAACACAAAATTCGAGAGTTTCTTACCCATCTCCTCATTGTGGGAATGAAAAAAATAACTGAAAAGTTAAGTTTTTTGAAAATGATATGCAGCAACACACCTATTTTCATTACCTCATATCGCTTACCAGACAAGACTTAGAACCACAATTGAATATGATTGTCAAAGCAAAAATTAAAAAAATATGAAGTGCATTTTTACCCTCAAAAAAATGATATGTTAGATACAGAATTGAATTTCGCACGTTTCTGGAGTAAAACAATATAGATTACTCCACTTTTTCACCCTCAAACCCTTGGCATCTCTTGCTTTTGACGGAACTTGAGGGCAACCTGAGTACACATTTAAATAACCCAAACCCAGTTACAAGTAGATTAAATTCCTTGCTGGGATTGGGTTTTGGCTGAGTACAAAGAAATCCTGAACCCCTATCTATAAACACTAGAACCCCAACCAAAAAAGACTAGAACCCCTACCTGAAAAAAACTTTTTTAATTCTTGTAACGCTTGAAGAATTAGGGTTTTTAGTATTTGAGTACAAAAGTAATAAATCCAATAAATTCTATCCTAGAGAGACGCAACATCTGGCTGGGAGACGGCTGCTATAAATCTTATATCGCCAATCACCTAACGCTCTGAAACAAAACAAAGCGAAGGGTGAGTGGAGGGATGACATAGCACCATGCCTGAAGTGAAGAGAAGTCGCGGCTGTAAGCACAAATTCTACCCAAGAACCGAACGTTGACACACACCAGCCGAACATCAGATATCTATCGCCTGCCTGACTTGAAAATAAGTCGCCCTCACCCAAGGGTTTGCAGGAAGTGTGGAAGACGCGACTTCAATTCTGGGCATGAAAGAGCAGCAACATCTCCCACAGTGGCAGCCAAGTCCACCGACCTTTTGCGAAACTCAATGACATCACCGTCTACACGACTCCTCAACTCCAACGCTACGGAATCGCCAACCCAAGCAAAATCAGGTGGTTGCGGCTGTGACAGCACCACCAGCACCACCGTGGAAAGGGACGAAAAGCTCCAAGAACGCATTGCTAAACATCCCTGCTACAGCGAAGACGCTCATCACCACTACGCCCGGATGCACGTTGCAGTTGCTCCAGCTTGCAACATTCAATGCAACTATTGCAACCGCAAATATGATTGCGCTAACGAAAGCCGTCCTGGAGTAGTTAGCGAATTGCTAACACCAGAACAAGCAGCACATAAAGCTTTGGTCATTGGTGGTAAGATTCCCCAAATGACAGTTGTGGGAATTGCCGGCCCTGGCGACCCATTGGCGAACCCAGAAAAAACCTTCCGCACATTTGAGTTGATTGCAGAGCAAGCACCAGACATTAAACTGTGCTTATCAACCAATGGTTTAATGCTACCAGACTACATCGATCGCATTAAACAATTAAATATAGATCACGTTACGATCACCATTAACATGGTAGATCCAGAGATCGGTGCATTGATTTATCCTTGGGTTCACTACAGACGCAAGCGTTACAGAGGTCTTGAAGGTGCAAAAATCCTCCACGAAAGACAGATGGAAGGATTGCAAGCTCTAAAAGATGCTGACATCTTGTGCAAAGTCAACTCCGTGATGATTCCCGGAATTAATGACCATCACTTAGTTGAAGTGAATCGAGTCATTCGTGAGAAAGGTGCATTCTTGCACAACATCATGCCATTGATTTCTGCACCAGAACATGGCACACACTTCGGTTTAACCGGTCAACGCGGCCCTACACCTAAAGAACTCAAAGAAGTTCAAGACAACTGCTCCGGTAACATGAAAATGATGCGTCACTGTCGCCAGTGCCGTGCCGATGCAGTCGGATTGTTGGGAGAAGACCGCAGCCAAGAGTTTTCCAAAGAGAAATTCTTGGAAATGGCTCCCGAATATGACATGGAACAACGCGCTACTGTTCACGAAGGAATTGAGAAGTTTAAAGAAGAACTTAAAGTAGCCAAAGATAAAGCGCTAGCTGGCAAGAAAGTTGCCAATAGTCCGAAAGTTTTAGTTGCAGTAGCAACCAAAGGCGGCGGATTAGTTAACCAACACTTCGGTCATGCGAAAGAATTTCAAATTTACGAAGTGGGTGGAAACGAAGTTCGTTTCGTTGGTCATCGCAAAATTGACCAATACTGCCAAGGTGGATACGGCGAAGAAGCTTCTTTTGAGCATATTATGAAAGCGATCGCAGATTGCAAAGCAGTTTTAGTCTCCAAGATTGGTAACTGTCCTCAAGAAAAATTGCAAGAAGCTGGAATCAAGACTGTTGAAGCTTACGACGTAATTGAAAAGGTTGCTTTAGAGTTCTACGAGCAATACGTTAAGGAATTAGGGAATTAGGGATTAGGGACTGGGGATTAGGGACTGGGAATTAAAGAAGAATTTTCCCAATCAATACCCAGTACCCATTACCCAGTACCCAATCCCCAGTACCCATTCCCCAAAAGGAGAATAAATCATGGCTTACCAAATTCTTACTAGCCAGTGTATTTCCTGCAATCTCTGTCTAACGGTATGTCCAACAAATGCAGTTAAAGTGGTTGACGGACAGCACTGGATTGACCCTGAACTTTGTACAAATTGTGTTGGTAGCATTCATACCGTGCCTCAGTGTAAAGCTGGTTGTCCCACCTGCGACGGTTGCGTTAAGCAGCCTAGCGATTATTGGGAAGGCTGGTTTGCTAATTACAACCGCGTAGTCGCTAAATTAACAAATAAACAAGATTACTGGGAACTTTGGTTTCAAAGCTATTCTCAGAAATACTCAGAGCAGTTGCAAAAGCGCCAATCCCAAACAATGGGTGCAGAAGCTTAAATAATTCGTAATTCTTAATTCGTAATTGAAGACAACAATGCAAAATAACTGCATCTATCTTGATAATAATGCTACCACTAAGGTAGACCCAGAAGTTATAGAGGTAATGCTACCTTACCTGACGGATTATTACGGCAATCCCTCCAGTATGCATACCTTTGGTGGGCAAGTCGGTAAAGCAGTGAGAACAGCAAGAGAACAACTTGCAGCCATCCTGGGAGCCGATGAGTCAGAAATTGTCTACACAAGTTGCGGTACTGAGGGAGATAACGCTGCGATTCGAGCCGCACTGTTAGCACAACCAGAAAAGCGACATATCATCACCACCCAAGTTGAACATCCAGCAGTACTCAATGTCTGCAAACAATTAGAAACCCAAGGTTATAGTGTTACCTATCTATCAGTAAATCATCAAGGGCAACTGGATCTAGATGAACTAGAAGCATCCTTGACGGGTAACACCGCCTTGGTGACAATTATGTATGCTAATAACGAGACTGGGACGATTTTCCCGATTGAACAAATTGGGTTGCGCGTCAAAGAATATGGTGCTATCTTCCATGTAGATGCGGTGCAAGCAGTGGGAAAAATCCCGTTGAATATGAAGACTAGCACTGTGGATATGTTAACCCTGTCTGGTCATAAGCTGCACGGCCCCAAAGGAATTGGTGCTTTATATATTCGGCGCGGGGTTCGGTTCCGTCCCTTCATTCTTGGGGGACACCAAGAACGCGGACGTAGAGCGGGAACAGAGAACGTTCCAGCAATTATCGCCTTGGGCAAAGCTGCGGAACTAGAACTGTTACACTTAGAAGAAGCGACAGCAAGAGAAAGAAAGCTGCGCGATCGCCTAGAACAAACTTTACTAGCTACAATTCCCGATTGTGTCGTTAACGGCGACGTTACGCAGAGATTGCCCAACACCACAAATATCGGCTTCAAGTACATCGAAGGTGAAGCAATTCTGCTGTTATTGAATAAATACGGTATCTGTGCATCATCCGGTTCTGCTTGCACCTCCGGTTCTCTGGAACCTTCCCACGTCCTGCGGGCAATGGGCTTACCCTACACAACTTTGCACGGTTCAATTCGCTTCAGTCTTTGTCGCTACACCACCGAAGCCGAAATCGATCAAGTAATAGAGGTAATGCCCAGTATTGTAGAACGTTTACGCGCCCTCTCACCCTTCAAAAATGATGATTCAAGTTGGTTGCAAGGACAAGAACAAGCACTAGCGCATCGTTAATTAGGGAATAGGGTACAGGTTACAGGGTAGAGGTTACAGGTTACAGGGAACAGATTATTCCCTATCACCTGTCCCCTGTCCCCACTCATTACTCATTACTCATTACTCAGCACTAAATATGTGGGACTACACCGATAAAGTATTAGAACTGTTTTACGATCCCAAAAATCAGGGAGCAATCGAAGAAACGAGCGAACCTGGAGTTAAGGTTGCAATGGGAGAAATCGGTAGCATTGCTTGCGGTGATGCTCTGAGATTGCACCTGAAAGTAGAAGTAGAATCTGATAAGATTTTAGATGCTCGCTTTCAAACCTTTGGTTGTACTAGTGCGATCGCATCTTCTAGTGCATTAACCGAAATGGTCAAAGGTTTAACCTTAGATGAAGCTTTGAAAGTGTCCAACAAAGACATTGCAGATTACCTTGGTGGTTTGCCAGAAGCAAAGATGCATTGCTCTGTCATGGGACAAGAAGCCCTAGAAGCCGCTATCTATAATTATCGTGGCATTCCTCTAGCTACCCACGATGATGACGATGAAGGCGCGTTAATTTGCAGTTGCTTTGGCATCAGCGAATCTAAAATCCGTCGCGTGATTCTAGAAAATCATCTCACGGATGCCGAGCAAGTAACAAATTATGTAAAAGCTGGTGGCGGATGCGGTTCCTGTCTGGCGAACATCGATGATATAATAAGATCAGTTCAACAGGAATACGCCTCACCTGCTCTCAACAATTACGGCGTACAAGTTGCCACAGAAATTGTTACATCTAAGGAACGAGCGCTAACAAACGTCCAAAAGATTGCTCTAATTCAAAAGGTTCTTGATGAAGAAGTCAGACCCGTACTCATTGCAGACGGGGGAGATGTAGAACTCTATGATGTAGAAGGCGATCGCGTTAAAGTTGTACTGCAAGGTGCTTGCGGTTCCTGTTCTAGTAGTACAGCAACTCTGAAAATTGCGATCGAAGCCAGATTACAAGATCGTGTCAGCAAGAGCCTTGTAGTCGAAGCAGTTTAGGAATTGCTGTAGGACTTAACGTATTCTACAAATACGCCCTAATATGCATTCAGCCAGGAACAGAAAGTAGGATTTGAACCATATAATTGTCTCCACATCAATGCTTCAATCCTACCGACAACCAATAGCTAAATTAGCTATAACGGCTAACAGCATATAGGCAAAAAGATTAAGCGCCTACTTGCAAATTTCATCATCCAACTCGCTTCAAAGGAACAGGATATGAGTACATTGTACGACAACATTGGTGGACAACCAGCTATTGAACAAGTAGTAGATGAACTCCACAAACGCATTGCTACAGACAGCCTACTCGGCCCCGTTTTTGCTGGTACAGACATGGTGAAGCAACGCAATCATCTAGTTGCTTTCCTAGCTCAAATATTTGAAGGGCCAAAGCAATACGGCGGTCGTCCAATGGACAAAACCCACGCAGGATTGAATTTACAGCAACCACACTTCGATGCGATCGCCAAGCATCTCGGTGAAGCAATGGCTGTGCGTGGAGTGTCAGCAGATGACACCAAAGCTGCACTAGATCGCGTCACAAAAATGAAAGGCGCTATTTTGAACAAGTAATAGGACTTATGCATTGATTGTTGACAAATAACAACATCAAGTCCTATTGAATCTTGCAAGCTGAAACACATTATGACGTATTTGTAAATTGCGTATTTTTCTTTGTTCTTTGTCAAAAGAAATGACAAAGGACAAAGGACAAAAAACCAAAAGAAAAAAATTTTAACGAGGAAGAACGATGTACTTATTGCCAATAATTTGGGCTGTGGAGCGATCGCCCCCAGCAGGCATTTATGCCAACGGTACCAACGATGCTCTACACGCGCTCACTACTGTCGCTCAACTGGCGTGAACGCAACTGACAAACGCACAGACCCACCAACCAAACAATTGCAGGGAAACACGAATCATGACTGAAGAAAAGATTAGACAGATAGCTTTCTACGGTAAGGGCGGTATTGGTAAATCTACCACTTCCCAAAACACCTTAGCAGCTATGGCAGAAATGGGTCAACGCATCCTCATCGTCGGTTGCGACCCTAAAGCTGACTCCACCCGTTTGATGCTGCACAGCAAAGCTCAAACAACCGTTCTTCACCTCGCCGCAGAACGTGGTGCAGTAGAAGATATCGAACTCGAAGAAGTAATGCTAACCGGTTTCCGTGACGTTCGTTGCGTAGAATCTGGTGGTCCAGAACCCGGTGTAGGTTGCGCCGGTCGTGGTATTATCACCGCCATCAACTTCTTAGAAGAAAACGGTGCTTACCAAGACCTAGACTTCGTATCTTACGACGTA
>JBBSOX010000155.1:0-12893 GCA_038259325.1 Chroococcales cyanobacterium
GATAGTCAAAAAAACTACAAATAAGCCCCGCAAAAAGCAACCAAAATCTGCTTAGGATTGTAGATTTTCATGCCTGAAGCCTGTTTCTTTTTAACTCAGCACTGCTGGGTCGTTTCTTGTTGCTTAGTCTAAACTCCAGTTCCCAATGCCCCATGCCCCATGCCCAATGCCCAAACAAACTTGAGTAGTGACAGTTTACTAAGAGATTGCAGCAGCGATCGCTCTGATATTGCTAAATTAACTAAGGAAATCAAAATCCAGGACAGCTAGCTGCAATCAACAATGGTATCTATTGCTACTCCATTCTCGGATATTCAAAACCATTGGGCACGCTTATTTATTACAGCCTTAGCCCAACGTGGTATTGTCAGTGGGTTGCCTAATGGCACGTATCGCCCCGATAACTCACTTACCCGCGCTGAATTTGCCGCCATCATCGCCAAGGCATTTGGGACAATTCCCAAGAAGCGGCAGTATGTCCCCTTTGTTGATGTACCCACTAATTATTGGGCCGCAGCCGCCATTCAAACCGCTTACGAAAAAGCATTTATTAGCGGATTTCCTGATAAAAGTTTCCGTTTTGCTAACCGAATTACAAGAGTAGAAGTTTTAGTTTCTTTGGTAGCAGGCTTAGAAATTGCCACCAAGGTAAAACCTGACCTATCACAACTCAAACAAATTTATCAAGATTCTGTTCAGATTCCTGGGTATGGTGTAAATCAGGTAGCTATTGCCACCAGCGCTGAATTGATAGTTAGTTTTCCAAATGTGAAATTACTCAATCCCAATCTCGCAGCCACCCGTGCAGATGTGGCAGTGATTATCTATCAAGCTTTGGTGTATTTAAGTGAAGCAGAAAAGATTGCTTCTAATTACCTCGTAGTGCCGCCAATACTTACGCCAACGCCAACACCAATACCAACACCAACACCAATACCAACACCAATACCAACACCAATACCAACGCCAACACCAACACCAACATCAACACCAACACCTGTCGGTAGCGTTAGAGTAAATCATAGTCGGGAATTCCGAGGGGCGTGGGTAGCATCTGTATGGTATAGTACTTGGCCTTCCAAGGCGGGACTTTCTGTTGCTCAACAAAAAGCTGAACTCAGCGAGATTATTAGTAAATTACAAGCACTAAACTTTAATGCCCTCATCTTCCAGGTGCGACCAGAGGGAGACGCTTTGTATGAATCACAATTAGAGCCTTGGAGCGCTTGGATTACAGGAACTCAGGGGAAAGCACCAGAACCATTCTATGATCCTTTAGCGTTTGCGATCGCAGAATGTCATAAGCGCAATATTGAACTTCATGCTTGGTTCAACCCCTACCGCGCTAGCACTTCCACCGACCCAGCCAAAACAGTCCGTCCTCACATAGCAGCGACCAATCCAGAATGCATTTATTTGTGGAAAACTCAACGCTGGATGGACCCAGGACTGAAAATAGTTCAGGACAGAGCTTACAACGTAATTATCGACGTAGTGAAGCGCTACGATGTTGACGGTATTCACTTAGATGATTATTTCTATCCCTATCCCATCGCGGGACAACCTTTCCCCGATGATAAAACCTATGCTGTATATAAAGCAGCTGGTGGTACACTCAGCCTTGGCGACTGGCGACGGGACAATGTTAACAGAATGGTACAACGCCTTTGGCAGGGGATTAAAGCAACCAAACCCGACGTTAAATTTGGTATTAGTCCCTTTGGGATTTATCGCCCTGGACAACCCGCTGGTATTACTGGTTTGGATGCTTATAACGTGCTGTATGCTGACGCGAAGAAATGGCTAGAAGAAGGCTGGATTGATTATATTGCACCTCAACTTTACTGGCGCACAGACCAACCACAACAAAGTTACCCGGCGTTGCTACAGTGGTGGACACAGGTAAACACAAAACAAAGACACGTTTACGCTGGTAATAATTTGACAGAACCAAGCAACAAGAGTCGGGAGAGTGATGAGATTGAAAAGCAGGTGAAAATTAGTCGTAGCCAAGCTGGAAATTTGTCACTGGGGAATATTTTCTTTAATGTCGGTGTTTTGACAGAAAATAGTCAGGGCATCGCTGATAAATTCCAAAGTCTGCTTTATAACAAACCTGCGTTAGCTCCAACTTTATCTTGGCAGGATACAACACCGCCCTCTCCACCCATTGAACTACAAGTCAATAACCGCAAACTAAGTTGGCAGCCTGGAGATAATCAGCCAGTTCGTTCTTGGACACTTTATCGACTAGCTGGCGATACTTGGACAATTCAGCGAATTTTGTCTGCTGGCACAACCTTTGCTACCGTCCAACAAGCGGGAACCTATGCCGTGTGTGCGGTGGATAGATTGGCGAATGAGAGTGTGGGAACAGTTATTACAGTGAGTTGACAAAAGTTTTATTGTCCAGTAAAAAATATTCCTCTATTAATTTGCCCATACACTAATGCTTGGCCAAGATGTGTTTTACAAGGTAATTTTTACTATGAGCAGCTAAACAAATTACCATCTAGAACTATTGGCAAAAACACAAGTCGTTTACTGTGCGTATTTCTCAAGCATTTATTTAAAATTAATTTGAGGAATTTGAAAATTTATCATGGTGCTGAACCCGTTGACGCAATAATTCATGGTGAAAAAGAGCATATAAATCTGCCAAAGTTAGAAGAAGATACCTGGAACTATGAACTTGTGGATTTAGTTCGCTTAACTTTATCTGCTCATAGTCCTGAACTTTAATTATTTGGACTACTACTACTCTACATAACTGTTCCCAAGGCTTTTGTTGACTCGCCAGAAGCAGAGTTTAGCCGTTAATTTTCTAATCGGAAGCTGACCAGAAAGACTTTAAAGCGATTAAGCTACGTATATGATTAACTAACCTAATATATTTATTGACTTAGGTAGATTATCGACTTTTGACAGTGCAATCAAGAGTATGCCAGAATCACCAAACCTTATTCGTGATCACTGGATGGAAAATTAGGGATTCACCTTTGGGTAGATTTAGACAGAATCATCAAAACTGTATATTTGGATCTGATAACACATAATTTGCCACAAAACCTCATGCTAAATCAGTAATTTTCATATCAACAGATGAAATATTGATTGAATTCTAGCTAATTTGTTCCTTAAGTTCCTCATAAGCCATGACATCCCCTGAGCCTCAAACCGATTTTGGAGAAAAAGCTCCACAAACCTCATTTGAGCCACCTTCTGGAAAACGGCGGTGGCTTTGGGTTTTAGTTGCACTAGTATTGTTAGGGGGCGGAGCAACTCTAGTTTGGCGTTTGCTCACTCCGCAAAACTCAGCACCTTCAACTGCTAATACTCAACCTCAAGGGGTAAGAGTCAAAATATCGACAGTACAAAGCGGCATAATTGAGGAAAGTTCAGATTTTATTGCTAGCCTAAAATCCCAGCGCTCAGTTACGCTCCAGCCGAGGATTCAGGGCCAAGTTACCCAGATATTTGTCAAATCGGGAGATCGAGTTGCACAAGGAACGGCAATTCTCCAAGTAGATGCTATGTCACAAGCAGGTGTCAGTGTAAGCAATGCTGTGCCTCAAGGTTTTTTAGTGCAACTGGAAAACGCCCGCGCTACACTTAAATCTCTGGAAGCACAACGACCATCCTACGTTGCGAATGTGCAATTGTACCAGCAGAACTACGAAAAGTTTGTCACCCTAGCTGAAGAAGGAGCCGTGTCTCGTCAAACTCGCAATCAGTTTGCTGATAGGCTCGCCAATGCAAAGGCTAATCTTGATGCAATTGATTTCAGAATTCAAGCCCAACGAGCCAACATATTGCAGGCTGAACAAACTTTGCAGCAAGCTAATGTAAATATTCCACAACAACAAGGAAACCTCCAGTCCAACAAAATCACCGCTCCCTTTAGTGGCACAGTTGGCAACATCGCTGTGAAAGTAGGTGATTTAGTTAATACTTCCACACAATTAGTTAATATCGCGCAAAATCGACCTTTAGAAGTCAACATCTCTGTGCCATTACAGCAAGGGCCCCAACTGCGTAAGGGAATGCCAGTGGAGGTTATGAACACGCAAGGTCAAAAGCTGGGTAGAAGTAGGGTATTTTTCATTGCACCTAGTGCCAGTAATGAAACTCAAGGAATACTGATCAAAGCACTTTTTGACAATTCTAACGGTCAGTTACGTGCAGATCAATTGGTAAGGGCTAGAGTATTCTGGAATCAGCGCCCCGGAATTTTAATCCCCACAACAGCAATGACTCGTGTAGGTGGGGACACTTTTGTTTATGTAGTTGAAACAGAAACATCTCCCCAAGGTGTATCCCAACAAGTAGCTCGGCAAAAGCGAGTGAAGCTAGGTGAGATCAAAGATAATAATTACCAAGTTATTGAAGGATTACAGCCAGAAGATAAAGTTATTGTTTCAGGGTTGCTCAATCTCAGGGATGGTGTTGCGATCGTTCCAGAATTTTAATTAAAGGGAGTAGAGAGCAATAGGCAATGGGAGCATCCCAATTTGGCAATAAGATGAATATTGGGGAAAATATTCGCGAGTTATCGTATTGGCTCAAAGGTGGAATGCTGCATGAATCATGAGCCAAAACGATAAGCCAATTATAAAATTTACTTTTCCACAAAAAATTCTAATTGAGAATGTTATGGAAAATAAGGTCTTGACCTAGAGTGCACTCTAGGTTTTATAGTCTTGGTATGACAAGCAAATTCACCATCCAACAAGTTGCTGAGGCGACGGGGTTAAGCATCCACGCTTTACGTTATTACGAGAAAGTGGGTCTGTTAGCACCGATTAAGCGTGCCTCAAACGGTCATAGACGGTATTCTGCTGAGGATATTGTCTGGTTGGAGTTCTTGGTGCGGCTCCGGGAAACTGGAATGCCGATTCAAAAAGTGCTTGCCTTTGCCGATCTGGTTCGTCAACACCCCGATCAGGTCAGTCAACGCCGTGTACTGCTACAAAACCACCGCGATCAGGTCAAACAACATTTAGAGGAGTTGACCAATCATTTGCAGGTGATTGATTTGAAAATTGCACATTACAAGCACCTCGAAGCAACAGGTGAAAGCGATCACAACTGTATCTTCTGGAAACACTATCTAGAAAATGCGTTAGATGGCCAAGTGAACGAATAATTCTCACAACGATTCAATATCAGGAGACAGAATGATCAACTTTCAAGGAAAGGTTGCCCTCATCACTGGGGGTAGCTCTGGCATGGGTCGTGCGGCAGCGATCGCGTTTGCCAAGTATGGTGCAAAGGTCGTTATTGCAGCCCGTCGCGAAGATCAGAGTCAGGCGGTGATTACCCAAATTTGTAAGATGGGTGGAGATGCCCACTGGATTAAAACAGATATGACGAATCCTGAGCAGATTCGCTCGCTGATTGAGCAAACTGTCGAATATTATGGTCGCCTCGATTTTGCCTTCAACAATGCTGGAACAGAAGGCAAATTTGCACCCATGCTCGAACTCTGTGAAACCGATTGGGAGCAGACTATCACCGTCAACCTAAAAGCAGTTTGGCTCTGCATGAAGTATGAAATCGAACAAATGCTCAAACAGCCGGGTGGCGGCGCAATCGTCAATACGTCTTCTTGGCTGGCAAAAGGTGGGTTGGCAGGCTCGACCATCTATTCAGCGAGTAAAGGCGGACTGGATAGTATGATCCGACCGGCTGCTTTGGAGTACGCGCCGCACAACATTCGGATCAACAATATTAACCCTGGCATCATTGATACAGAAATGTTGCGACGCTTCTTTCATCCGGATGATGATGCAGCGAAGCCCTTCATTGATCACATTCCTGTCCAGCGTCTGGGTACATCAGAAGAACTGGCAGAAACAGTGGTCTGGCTCTGCTCTGATGCAACTTCCTATATCACCGGACAAACGATTTCCGTAGATGGTGGTTATGCCATTCCAGGGCATCGTGTTGCTTAAATCTGTGATCTAGAGCTTGGAGAAATGAAGTAGATGAAAAGGCGAGATGTATTGATTGCTTTGTCCGGGTTGGCTGCGATTACCGCCGATGCCCTTCATCCCACTGCTGCTTATGCCAGAGAACTGTCTCCCATTGAATTGCCTTCTGGGTTCCAATATCCCAAAGGCAATAAATTTTTTTCACGATACTGACGATAGAGAGGAATTTTTAAGCGTTGAGCGATCGCAACTCCGTGAGAATTAGTAATTAGCAAATCAGACCCAACCGCCAGTTGTTCAAAGTCTTCCAAATCGCCGATATTTACCGTGGGAATCGGAAGTTTTTTTAGCCGAGGAAAGCGTGTTGTTGTCACTGCTGAGTGAATCTGAACTCCTAGCGATCGCAAAAAAAGAAACTGTTGACCAAACAATAAGTGCATAGGCTTTGTCAAAGCCAGTTACCAACTAAAACATAAGGTGCCCAGTAGCCAGGACGACTGTAATTGGGATAATCTTTTAACAACTTTACTTGGGCACGACGCAAGGCTTCAGCTTTTGTTACTTTAGTTTTAACTAACTCACGATAAAATTCACCAATTAAGATAGCAGTAGATTTGTCATCAATATGCCACAGTGAAGCCAAGGTACTACGGGCACCAGCTTTCACGGATGCTCCTGCTAGCCCTAGCGTGGCGCGATTGTCACCAGTAGCAGTTTGGCAAGCACTCAAAACCAGCATTTCCAAAGCTTCTGAGCGAGTTTGATCCCGACGGCGCAGCAGGCTATCAAATTGCGTGACGTTGATCGGGCCATCAGCAGCAAGGATAAAAGTATTCTCAGCACGGGAGCTAAATTGACCGTGGGTTGCCAGATGTAACACATTAAATGGTACAGTATTTACCTCATTCTCTAGGTTTTTGCTGTTGAAGTCCCCATCTAGTAGCTGGGTGGTAGATGCGATCGCTTGGGAAATAGAGTTAAATTCTGATTTAATTCCTGGTAAGGGTGGAAATTGCTGTTGAAAGCCTTGTGGTGGTTGTACTAACCCGGCAGCTAGTACGTTGAGTTTGGTTTGTGCCAAAGGTTTGGGTGGGAGTAACTGGAGTCCCAAACTGAGCGCTACAGCATATTTTTCTATCAGATATTGCTGACCATCATGCAGTATAGCCATTGGCACGTTTCGCAATATTCCATCTAGTACAAATACAAGGGTTTTGACACCACTTTCTTTTAAATCTGACTCAATTTGTTTGATTAACCACCCATAGACTTCCTGTGACAGCGCCTGCACTTCCTCAGTTCTGTCAGGTTCTAAAAGATACTCTCTAAGTTGTCTTACAAGACCTTCTACTTCATTCTGCGGCTTGTTTACTGTATAATTACGTAGTGGTTGTTTAGGAATTTTGACAATCACTTGGAGTTGAGAAGGCAGAATAATTGGATAAATAATTGCGGTTGTGGGATTATCTTTATCTACCACTGTGTCAAGCAAAACAGTTTTGGCATTAATGCAAGCTTCCCGGAAAAAGTTGTCTAATTCCGCCAGTTGCAGTGCTTCAATCCTCTGTCTAGCTTTGTCTAGGGTTGCTTCGCTCGGATCAGTTTGCTGGAACTGCAACAGTAATTCTACTGACTCTCTATATACAGGTTCTACACTTTCTCTAAAGGAAAACTGGACATCTGGGTTTACAACCACTAAGTCACTACGGAGAATCTGCAACTCACTGACAGCAGTATCATAGGCGTTAATAGCGCTCTTAATCTCTCCCTGCTGTTTTAACAAACGTCCTAACTGCCAATGCCAACGATAAGCGATATCTGGGGCGTTGATTGTTTGGGCTATAATCAGTGCCTGTTGGGTGAGGTTCTGGGCAATTGACCATTGTTTAGTTTGCTCGTATACACTGCCCAAAGTACCAAGGGCAAAGCTTTCGGCTCGCTTATCTGCTAAATCTTGAGCTTGTTGCAAAGCGATCGCGCAGATTTGAGCGATCGCTTTGGGTGTAGTGCCGAATTTAATCAAGCTTTGAGCTAGATGAATGCGGGCATAGATAGTTGTCACAGAAGGAGGTAGTTCTGCGAGTTGAGTTTGGATTTGCAGCAATAGTGTCTGTGCGGCGGCTGTTTCTCCCGTGTTCACTAGCAAGTTAAACTGATTGATTTGAGCCTGGACTTTGGTAATTGGGTTAGGAGCGATCGCAGCAGCTTGCTGATAAAACTCTATTGCTCCTTTCAAATCTTGTTGTACTTGTGCCGTGTTGCCTAAACTGAACAAAGCAGCGCTCACATCCTGAGAAGAATCCAATTCTTGAGCAATTTTTAAACTTTGCTGTAATACCTGGCGGGATTGAGCTAAATCCCCGGCTAATTGCAGAGCATCACCGAAAGACCGTAATTCTACTGCTTTTGTGATTGAATTAGGTTTTGATTGTAACTGCTCCTGCAATTGAGTCAAGATTGTCAAACCCCGACGGTAAAATCCCAATACTTGCCATGCTTGTGCTTGGTTGATGCGATCGCGCATAATGCCATTTTGATCGCCTAATTGCTTGTAGCTCACTTCCGCACGTTGCCAGGTATTAAGTGCCTGTTCAGCTTGTCCTAAGTCTAGTTGAATACTACCTTGAATATCCAGAATTGGAGCCAGAACCTGAAGATTTTGGGCATTGGAGGATTTTTCGAGCAACTTCAAGCTATCTGTAATTGCCTGTTGCGCTGGTGTCAAATTACCCAGCTTTTGATATGCCAATGCCAAATTACTTAATGCCACAGCTTGCCGCAATTCATTACCTTGGCTACCATAATTTTTAACTGCTTGTTGCAACACTTTAACCGCTTCTGCAAACTGTCCTGCCTCATATAGCACTTTCCCCTGTTGCAACAAGTCTTGTGTTTGTGCAGTAGGATTTTGGATTGACACGCTAAGAGAAGTGATATGTTGTGTCTCTACAATTGCAGCAACAGGAAAAGTAATAACGCACAAAAAAGCTGTCACCAGAACCAAGAGAATGAAAACAGGCAAGTCATGTCTTTTTAACGGACGAATGAACCATGTGTTGCACATTCGTTGCCACTGATTGTTTTTATAACTCTTGAGTTTCATAGGAATTCCTCCCCCGATTGGAGTAACGAATTATTGACTACAGGGCATGGCAGAGGGAATAGAAGAACTTTGTGGATATTGAGCCACAAGAATAACATCACCCTTAGCATCAACAATCCATCCTTGAGCCTCTACAATGCGATCGGCAGATTTGGTCATAGATGCAGTAGATAATTTATCCGTGATACCTGTTGCTTGTGGGGGCAAATCTACCCAACTAGTAATCACTGCTCGTCCCCGCAGAGACTCGTTGGGGCTAAGGGGTAATCCACCGCGTCCGGTGGCGATAAAGCGACTAGCGGTTTGTCGTCCTCTAGGAGTGCAGCCTTGAGCGATTTGTTGGGATGCATCCACCAGGTTAGAGGGTAGTTGAGTTAAGCCGCGACTAGGGTCAGTATCTGGACTGTTGATAGTTACCTGACCGTTCAAAGTAGGACTTGTCTGCGAAATTGCCGTGATACTACTTGGAAGCTGTTGAAGATCCAGTTGAGCTAGGTCGTTAGTTCCCAACAATCGCACCAAGTCTTCTCGACTCAGCACTGTCATACCAAAAATACCAGTGGCGTTGATTGTGACTTTGCCACCAGAGCCTTTGAATGCATTGGCGCTGATATTGCTATTTTCATTGGGAACGGCAACGAGGAAAGGAGTGTTAATAGTGATATTACCGCCATCGCCGCCAGCCTGGGCAATGCCTGCGGTGGTTGAGATTAGACTTTCACGGCGCAGCAGGAAGATATCTTTTGCTGATATGACAATATCTCCTCCGTCACCAGATATAGTTAAAGATACAATATTACCTTGTTCAAGACGGATAGAGTCTGCCGCGACTTTTATGTTGCCTGCCTTTCCTTCTCCTAAAGAATTGGCACTCAGGACAGCACCATTTAAAGAAAGGGAGCCAGTTGTGATATTTATGTTACCCCCGTCACCAACTGCCCCAGATTCTACACTACTAAAAGCACCACTCAACAAGCCATTACCACCTGCACCAGCAAAGTCAACGCTATTACGGGCATTAATAATAACATTGCCGGCATTTCCCTTTCCAAAAGTGCTGGCAGCCATTTGAGCGCCATTAGTAAGCGCAAGGGATGCTGTAGTTATGCTGATGTCTCCACCCCGACCCTTGCCATCATCATCTAAAGTACTGAAGGCAATGGTTTCATCTCCACTCAAGGAAACGGTTTCTTGGGCATTAATTATGATACTACCTGCATTACCATCACCGTCACTACTGCTAGCTAGTTGAGCGCCATTCGTAAGGGAGAGTGCTCTTGTAGTGATGCGAATGTCTCCACCCCTTCCTTCGCCTGTCTTTTCTAACGTACTGAAGGCAAGACTTCTATTACCATCCAAGAATACAGCATCTTTTGTATCAATTATGATACTTCCTGCATTTCCCTGCCCAAAGGTACTAGCAAGCAATTGTGCATTATTACTGAGAGAGAGTGATTTGGCACTAATGCGGATATCTCCTCCCTGTCCTCTACCTTTTTCTTCCACCCTGCTAAATATAGTACTGTTATCAAAGGAAACGGTATTGCTAGCATCAATTGTGATATTACCTGCATCACCCTGCCCATAAGTACTACTGGCTACTTCAGCGCCATTAGTAAGTGAAAGCGTCCCTGTAGTGATACTGATGTTTCCTCCCCTACCTACAGTATTAGATCCCAAAAAACTGAAAACGCCACTGGTAGAGCTTTTATCTATACTTACCCCATCAAAAGAAACGCGATCATGAGCTTGGATAATCACATTGCCTGCATTACCAAGATTTCCTGAGTTTTGATTTGTTATATTCGCTCCTTTGACTAAAGAAACTGACGCTGCCTTGATATAGATATTACCTGCATTACCTACACTCTCTGGCTCTACATTGCTAAATACACCCGTGATATTAGGCTCAGAGCTGTCCAGAGCATCGAGAACAATGGCACCTTCGGTTGAAATCGTTACATTCCCAGCATTTCCCTGTCCTAAACTACTGGTACCTATGTAGGAGCCATTGATAAATGCAACCCTATCTTGAGCTTGAAGCGTTACATTTCCAGCATCTCCCTGCCCAAAGGTGCTGGTTAATAAATTAGCTGCATTTGTAAGCACAAATGATCCTGTCGTTATGTTAACATTTCCTCCCTTTCCAGCTGCACCTAGCATAGCGTTAGAAATGAAGCTGCCATCTCTAAGATTAACTACCCCCTTTGCATTGACTTCAATGTTTCCCGCCTTGCTATCAGTCGAACCCAACCCAAATCCTATTCCTGCCCGCAGACTACTTCCTCCTAAAAGTTCCAAATTCCGAGCGTTGATTGCAATACTGCCACCATTATCTGTACGAACATTTATTTGAGCGCGATTAATGAGTGATATATCTGCTTGTTGCACCCCATCAAGAAAACTCAAACTTAGGTTATTGCCATCAACATTTAGTCCAACTGTTCCTACACTTGCCAATCCTCCCAACTCCACTCGCCCACCCAAAGCATTTAACCTTCCACCATCCATGCTGATGTTGCCACCCACTAGTAGCAAACTTTGACCATCTGCTACACGTAAACCAAAGGTATCAAAGCCGGATTTATTTAATCCTGCTAGTGCGACTGAGTTATTTTGAATCGGTGCAGCCGTAATTTGATTGAATAGCAAAGCTGAAGGATTAACCGTCAGTAGTGCAGGAGAATTCGGATTGTTAGCATTGTAAAAACCTTGATTGCCAAATTGAATGGCATTTGCAGTCGTTGCAACAAATGATCCGCCAATATTCAATTGGCCATTTTCGCCAAAAATAATCCCATTGGGATTAAGGAGAAACAGGTTTGCTCTGCCCGACGCGCGGATTAACCCATCAATGTTAGAAACTGACTTACCCGTTACCCTGCTAATGATGTTCTGAATGTCAAGAGCATTATTAAAGAAAGCAATGCTTCCTGTGGGAACGGAAAACTCTCCAAAGCTGTGGAAGAGATTATCACCCGCTCTGGTTCCTCCTTCAATAATTCTGGTGTTCCCTTCTAGTTTGACGGTGGAATTATTACGTAGAGTGGCATCGGGGGTAATTTGAGCAAAAGCGCAATTTGCCCAAAAAGCTGCGATCGCAATTCCCATCCCCACAGAAACAGCAATTGTTGAATCAAGGTAAGTTTGTATAGTGGTGGTGACGGGTATTTTAGGCTGTGTCATCGCTTTGGCGATTACTTCAATGCTTTGGCCTAATTCTATTTTGCTAAGAGTAGTGAAAACTAATAACTTTTCTGAAGAAATACTTAGATAAATAAGGATTTCTCCCCCGATTGGGGTAACGAATTATTGACTACAGGACATGGCAGAGGGAATAGAAGAACTTTGTGCATATTGAGCCACAAGAATAACATCACCCTTAGCATCAACAATCCATCCTTGAGCTTCCACAATGCGATCGGCAGATTTACTCATAGATGTAGTAGATAATTTATCAGTGATGGCTGTTGCTTGTGCGGGCAAATCTACCCAACCAGTAATTACTGCTCGTCCCCGCAAAGGTTCATTAGGACTTTGGGGTAATCCACCGCGTCCTGTAGCGATAAAACTACTGGCGGTTTGTCCTGTTCTGGGAGTGCAGCCTTGAGAGATTTGTTGGGATGCATCCACGAGGTTAGAGGGGAGTTGAACTAAGCCGCGACTAGGGTCAGTATCTGGAGCGTTAATAGTTACTTCTCCACTCACTCCCAATTCCAGGGCAAACGCATCTAAATATTGACGAGCCTGAATCAGGGTGAAATACACCAAGACTCAAACTACATAAGGCTTTGAGGAAATTAAATCTCACTCCTTATAAAAATGATAATCATTACTAGGGGGGAGTTAGAGGCAGC
>JBBSOX010000156.1:0-12498 GCA_038259325.1 Chroococcales cyanobacterium
AAAACAATTAACTGGCATTGAATCATGTCAATGTCGTAAGGCTCGTCTTCAGCGAAATCATATTGCTTGTGCGATGTTAGTTTGGCTAAGACTGAAAAATTTAGCCTATCAAACAGGTCAAACTATTTATAGAATCAAGAACAACTTAATTGACAATTATTTAATTCAGCAACTAAAACGTCCAGACGGTCATATGTGTTTGGTCTAATTTAATTACTGCGTGACAGGGCGAAGCACGAAGCACTGACCATATTTTGTGCCAGTTGCGTAAGTCCTGGGGATATCAACGCTGCAAAAAATATTCTAAATCTTGCTTCATCTACCTTGGGACACAAGGAAAGTAACGCTACAGGAGTCGGAACCTCTACGCTAGTTGGTGCAAATCTGCTAGAGCAAGTTCTGACGGTGAATGTAGAATCCCCACCTTCAACGAAGTAAGGTGGGGAGTGTCAATGAATACGCACGTATGAGTCGTTGAGTTTATAATTTAAAACTGTGCCTCAGAACTCATAATTGGAGCGAAGCAACTGGTGAGCAGCTTATTAAAAGGAGTCAACCTGTACTTAATTGGGATGATGGGCGTTGGTAAGACGACAGTAGGACGCTTACTAGCAAAGGAACTGGGCTATGGGTTTGTGGATACCGATAATGTCATTGCCCAACTAACAGGTAAATCTATCAATCAGTTATTTGCAGAAGTTGGTGAAGCAGGGTTTCGCCAGATAGAAAGCGACGTGCTTTCACAAGTTTGTGCTTTTACAAAGTTGACTATATCAACAGGTGGAGGCATTGTACTGCGGCGAGAAAATTGGGGTTACTTGCACCACGGTTTGATAGTCTGGCTAGATGCGCCAGTGGAGCTAATTTATAACCGTTTAGCTGAGGATACCACAAGACCACTCTTGCAAGATGCTGATCCTAAAGGTAAATTGCGATCGCTCCTCGAACAACGAACACCACTTTACTCTCAAGCCGACTTGCATATCACCGTGCAAGAGGCAGATACACCTGAAGACATTGCCAAACGAGTACTTGAGGCAATTCCTGACATCCTGAAATAAAGCTGTTTCTCATTAATGGGGAATATTAATGTAACTGTGTCTACAAAAGATATTTTTCATGAAACAGTATCAGGTGCTATTAATTGTTTACAATCCAGTAGATGAAGTGATTGTAGAGTGGATAAACTAGCAAAATATCAAGAATATGTTAAAACATTGTTGACGAACTATGCCAGTGATGATGTCTCGGATAACAATATTCCTAACATTCTCAAAACACAAGTTTCTCATTAAGAAGACTCAAGTTACCAAATTTTGGTCATCCGTAGGATAAACCCTGGTAATTCTGGATTACCACTAACTGCTTTGGGATTTTCTAAAATCTCAACTTCTCGATTAAGACGGTAAATGTAGACTTTTCGATTCTGTCGATCTATTAACCAGCCTAGTAACGCACCGTTATCGATATACTCCTGCATTTTCTCTTGTAATTTGATCAGGCGATGTCTACGACGGGCTACGCCTACGCTAGAGGAACGTAGTTCAATTACAAAATCAGGACAAATTGGTGCAAATGAAGCTTTTTGTGCATCTGTTAAAGTATTCCAGCGCTCCAGTTCAATCCAAGAAGCATCAGGGGAACGCATTGCTCCATTGGGTAGTGTAAAACCTGTACTGGAGTCAAAGCCTATCCCAGTGCCATCTTGTTCAGTCCAATACCCAAGCTGTGCAGCAATGTTAATTCTTTAATTAGCCGATCGAGAATCGGTGTATCCATATTTCTCCTGATAATTTTCGCTTCGGGTTACTAGTCTTTCTTTTATGGTAGTAGAATCACACACAATTTCTTGTAGCTTGCCTGAAGCGGAGTGTAATCAAACATCAAGTAATTTTTTTATTAATGTTGAGTTCCGTTAACGCTGGATCAAAATCTTGGATCTTAAAAGTAGGTTTTTGAGAGTGATTTTTATACAAAAAGCTTATTTTGCTCTTGGTAGCTATGAGATATTGTTACAAGGTACAAAGTCTTCTACACTGACTGGAATAGGTTTTAACTCTTAACGGCGGCTCCTCATGACGGACAACGATTCTGAATACATCAGACAAACTGAAGCCACTCGTGTACGTGTACTAAGCGAAGCACTACCTTATATTCAACAATTCGCCGGTCGCACTGTTGTTGTCAAATATGGTGGCGCAGCGATGAAAGATAGCACACTCAAAGACAAAGTTATCCGCGACATTGTATTCTTATCCTGCGTCGGCTTGCGTCCAATTGTAGTCCACGGCGGTGGCCCAGAAATTAACAGTTGGTTAGATAAGCTGGGAATCGAAGCACAATTTAAGAATGGTCTGCGAGTCACTGATGCCGCCACAATGGATGTGGTAGAAATGGTTTTAGTTGGTCGAGTTAACAAAGAAATTGTTGCGCTAATTAACCAAGCTGGTGGATTGGCTGTAGGACTTTGCGGTAAAGACGGTAATCTATTTACAGCCCGTCCCCAAGGTCAAGAAGGCATCGGTTTTGTGGGAGAAGTCAGCAATGTCAATATCAAGATTTTGGACACCCTGGCTAGCAATGGCTATATTCCGGTAGTGTCTAGCGTCGCCGCAGACGAGACAGGGCAAGCTTATAACATTAACGCCGATACTGTAGCTGGAGAAATCGCTGCTGCACTAGGAGCAGAAAAGTTAATTTTATTGACTGACACCAGTGGAATTTTAAAAGATTACAAAGACCAATCTACCTTGATTCCAAAAGTAGATATCCGCGAAGCCCGCGAGTTGATTGCCAATGGTATAGTCACCGCTGGGATGATTCCCAAAGTGAGTTGTTGTGTGCGATCGCTTGCTCAAGGAGTCCGTGCAGCACACATCATTGATGGTCGCATTCCCCATGCCCTGTTACTAGAAATCTTTACTGATGTAGGTATTGGGACAATGATTCTCGGTTCGCAGTTTACTTCGTAGAGGAAGAGAGGTAGGGGAGGCAAATATTAAAGACTCGTCCACGAGTAAAAAACGAATTTTAATTTCCCCTGCCCCCTGCCTCCTAACGAGGATAGGTAATAATAACCCGCGATCGCCCACCTCTAAATGGTGTACGACGCCATGAATTATTTATAATCACTGGATTAACTACGGTTGAGTCTTGAATTGTCGGGTTAATCAAAGTTGGATTAATCAGCGTGGAATTTCTCACGTTCTGCCTGACGCGGGGATAGGAATAATCGGGGTAATGATTGCGTTGTAGTATCTGTCCTGTTGTTGGATTTACAGGCATAGGTGTGGGAATCGGACTGCCATAAATAAACGAACCAACAGAAGGCGATGTCTGACGACAAGCTCCTTTGCAGCTACGCCTGACCCCATAACCACCATCAATTACTATCACACGCTGGGCAGAAGCTGGAGCAATGCTTACACCCATAACTGCTAAAGTCATGCCTGCTAAAAGCCAATTCAGTTGCGAATGCTTGATTTTCAACATATTTTGCTCACCTGCATTTAATACCAGAATTTTTAAATAGTCGCAGCTACTAAGTACATGTCACCGCAAAAAGAGGTCGGAAACAGAGGAAGATATTTTTTGTAAGGTGGAACAAGAAACCAGGATATGCTTTTTCCATATCTCAAGTATCCGAATTGAAATAACTTAAAAAGCAATAAGGTAGATGAATTTGATAACCGCACTGGTCAAGTCTGCGGACTGAGTTATCAGCATAAACCTCAAGAAGAATGTGACCTCGCTATTGCCGCATAATTTCCGCCCCTTTTTAAGTATGACGTGTAATTAGTTGTATGAACAAAATTCTGAGGTGGATGAATGGAGTTTTCTGACTCCTCACTCCTGTACAGACACGATTACTCGCGTCTGTTCTAACTCAGCAATAAATTGATCCCCAAGTTACCAATCCAAGATAGGATGGACGTTGATTTACGTATTCTTTTACTTAATGCATATGAAGCGCTATTGGTCGCGTTTGCTTGCGCTGGTTTTGGTTATATCTATCGGCTTAATGGGCTGTTCTGGCAGTCCAGATAGTTTGACTGGGGATTATCGCCAAGACACCTTAGCTGTGGTCAATATTATGAGACAAGCTCTGGATCTATCACAAGATTCACCAGACAAAGCAGCAGTTCAAGCGGAAGCGCGTCAAAAAATTAATGACTTTTCAGCCCGCTATCAGCGGGTTAACTCTGTTTCTGGTCTTGGCTCCTTTACAACCATGCGAACAGCCCTCAACTCCCTAGCTGGACACTACAGTTCTTACCCAAATCGTTCTGTACCCGAAAAACTCAAAAATCGTTTAGAGAAAGAGTTACAGCAGGTAGAAGCAGCACTGAAGCGTGGCGGTTAATTCAAGGTTTGTAGTGAGGACTTTAGTCCTCTTATAAGGACTAAAGTCCTCACTACGAACTAATCTCAATATTTTGATTGAGACTTTTCTAGCTAAAAGCTTTGTTATAGTTAAACTTACTTCGTCTCCATCCAATTTTCTCCGACACGCGCATCAACCAGCAACGGCACACTCAACTGGACTGCGTTTTCCATCACCGACTTAATTTGCGGTTGTAATTCTTCCCATTCCTGGGGAGGGATTTCAAACACTAATTCATCGTGAACTTGCAACAACAAACGCGCCTGATAGTTCTTCAAAACCTCATGCAATCTCACCATTGCAATTTTGATAATATCAGCATTAGAACCTTGAATTGGTGCATTAGCAGCAGAGCGTAGTAAACCTGCATCATAAGCACCCAGATTCTTCAATTTACTCAGTTCAATATCTTCTGGGTTACTGCCTTTTAATTTGCGTAAACTGTTATTAGTAAAGTCAAAATAACGACGGCGACCGAAAATAGTTTCTACATAACCAAGAGCGATCGCTTCTTTTTTCATTCGCTCCAAATATGCAAAAACTTTCGGATATCGTTCATTAAACCGCTTAATGAACTCGTTGGCAATGGTTTTATCTATCCCAGTTGAGCGCGAAAACCTTAAAGAACCCATTCCATAAATCACACCAAAATTGATAGTTTTTGCCATCCCTCGTTCTTCTGAGGTTATATCTTCTTTTTCAAATACTAACCGTGCGGTAACAGTGTGAACATCTTCATTTTGCTGATATGCTTGCACTAATATCGGTTCTTGACTCAAATGAGCCAAAATCCGCAATTCAATTTGTGAGTAATCAGCAGCCACCATTAACCAGCCTGGTTCTGGCAAAAATGCCTTACGGATTTGGCGACTAAAAGCTGTACGAATGGGGATATTTTGTAAATTCGGATTAGAAGAAGATAACCTACCAGTTGATGTTGCTGCTTGGTTGAAATCAGTATGCACCCGTTGGGTATCTGGACGCACTAATGCAGGCAATGCATCAACATAAGTAGACTTTAATTTAGATAAGGTGCGATACTCAATGATCGCTTCAACAAAACCAGATTTATCATCTTCTTGGAGTCTTTCTAGTGTTGCTGCGTCTGTTGAGAAGCCCGTTTGAATTTTACGAGAATGTCTAGTACTTAATCCCAACTTTTCAAACAATATTTGGCTTAATTGCTTAGGAGAACCTAAATTAAAATTTTCCCCAGCTATTTTAGTTGCTTCCTCTTTTAACCTAGCTAACTCAGTTTCTAAATGTTGCGAAAGTTCTTGTAAATAAGCTGAATTAATGCGGACACCCGTGTATTCCATTTGGGCTAAAACTGCTTCTAGCGGCTGTTCCACTTCCACTAATAGCTTAGACAAAGTTGGAATTTCGTCTAGTTCTTCACGCAATTTCGATACTAAGCCAAAAGTAGAATAAGCATCCATACCGCAGTAATCTGCTACGGCAGGAATATCTATATCAGCGATGGTTTTGCCTTTAGGAACTAAATCTAAATAACTTTTTGCTATCAATCCCAAATATCGCTGCGCCAAATCCATTAAATTATGGCTAGAATCTGGATTTAAAATATAACTTGCCAGCATGGGATCAAACACTACTCCCGCCAAATTAATTCCTTGACACTTTAGAACTAAGCGGTCAAATTTGGTATTTTGTAGAGCTTTGGGATAATCGGCACTTTCAAGAATTGGGCGTAATGCTTCTAACACCAAATCTTTATGCAAATTTTCTCCAGTTTTATGCCCCACAGGAATATATGCCACCTCATCTGGTTGTGTTCCCCAACAGCAACCAATTCCTACTAACTCAGCATCTCTTGGTTCTAAAGCAGTAGTTTCAGTGTCCCAAGCAACGGGTGTTTCTGGGTTAGTGAATGTTTGCAAAAGTTCCACTAACTCAGTTAGTTTGGCTTCAGTGTTGATGATGCGTGGTGTAATTAGGGAAGTAGATTGTTGTGGAACTGCTGCTGTATCACTAGCACTGAAAAACCACAAATCACTATCTTCATCATTGCTGAATTCGGAGTTACTATTGGGATTAATTGCGTCTGTTTTGGCTTTTTCGTTTTCTTCTAGTTTGCCACCAAAACGTTGTTGTAAATCGTTTATTTTGCCTAAAAAAGACTTGAATTCTAATTTTTCTAAAATTGGTGCTAAAACGTTTGTATCAAAGCCTTTTAATTTGCAATCTTCTATATTAAACTCTATAGGAACATTTAAAACTATGGTTGCCAAATAGCGAGACTTCTCGGCATCTTCTTTACCAGTTACTAGTTTTTTCTGAGTTGCGCCTTTAATTTCATCTAACGCAGCATAAATATGCTCAAGGGAACCATAGGTATTTAGCAGCTGCACTGCTGTCTTTTCGCCAATTCCCTTAACCCCAGGAATATTATCTGATTTATCACCACAAAGAGCTTTGTAATCAACAATTTGTGAAGGTAAAACGCCCATTTTCTCTTTAACTTGTTCTGCTTCAAATTCCGTGATGCTATTTGTAGAGCGCTTTAGGGCATCTGGACTAAAATTGAGAACAGTGATTTGTTTGTCAGAATCTATCAGTTGAAATAAATCGCGATCGCCAGTGAGAATCTTCACCCTATACCCAGCAGCAGTTACTCGTTGTGATAATGTTCCCAAAACATCATCTGCCTCGTAACCAGGGGCAGTAAAAATTGGGAGATTGAAGCCATTGAGCAACTCATGCAGGTTTGCTAAATCGGGAATGAAGTCTTCTGGCGTTTCTTTGCGATCGGCTTTATAAGTCTCATCAGCTTCATGGCGAAAAGTAGCCTCACCCAAATCAAAAGCGATCGCCATTGCTTGAGGCTGTTGTGTTGCCATTACCTCCAGCAGGCATTTCACAAAACCAAAACATATACTGGTAGGAATGCCCGTTTTTGTACGCAGCCCTCCATCTCGCCCTTTGGCGAAAGCAAAGTATGAACGATAAGCCAGCGAGTGTCCATCTACGAGGATGAACGTGGGGCGTGTTGCGGTTGCAGAAGTGATTTCAGACATAGACCTATTTTAGCCACAAGCTTTGTAACTGTGATCGCAATTCAGTAAACTCACATTCAGAACTCTATTCCCAATCCAAAATCCAAGTTGCGCTGGAAGCGCACCAAAGGTGCGACCTAAAATCCAAAATGGTATAACCTCTTACTGGAACCTAAAATCTAGGAAATTATGCAGAAAGCATCTGCTACAAATTTGGCATCTACTGATCATCAGGCTGCTGCAAAAGACATTAAACTACTAGTTTTGGATATAGATGGCACGATCGCAGGACACTCTAACACCATCAGCACAGGTGTAAAGCAAGCTATTGTGGCAGCGCAAGCAAAAGGGATTCAAGTAGCGATCGCTACAGGTCGAATGTATCGTTCAGCCTTGCGCTTTCACCAAGATATCGGCTCTACCCTACCATTAATGGCCTATCAAGGAGCCTGGATTCAAGATCCGATCACTCAAAAAATCCATCGCCATTGGGCTGTTTCCAGGGAAATTGCCCACCAGTTACTCGACTATTTTGAACAGCCTGAGTTGCGATCGCTCCTATCTGTCCACTTCTATATCAATGATCAGCTATACGTCCGTGAGTTAACTAGAGAAACCAAAATTTATGCAGAACGTTCTGGTATTACCCCGATTCCGGTAGGTGATTTGCGCCAAGCCTTAACGAATGAACCAACAAAAATTCTTGCTTTGTGCGATGACACAGATGTAATCGATCAGCTATTAGGGAATTTGCGCCGTCAATACACCCCTGCTGAACTTTATCTCACAACATCTGTTGCTACATTCTTTGAAGCAACTAACGCCTCTGTGAGCAAGGGAACTGCTGTGCGTTACCTAGCCGAAGAATTGCTGGGATTACAGACAGCCAACGTCATGGCTATTGGCGATAACTTCAATGATCTAGAAATGCTGGAGTATGTTGGCCTTGGTGTAGCTATGGGCAACGCACCAGCAGGAGTGCAAGCGATCGCGAAGTGGGTAGCTCCTAGCGTAGAGGAAGACGGAGCAGCAGTAGCGATTGAAAAGTTTTTGCTGTAATGAGGGCACTATTTCCAACCTAACCCATATAAATCAGAAAGGACACCGACGACTGGCCGTGTTTCGTCTCGGTGTCCTAGCTGGTTCGCTCCTCACACACCTGCTAATGTAGCCGAGGTGATGCATTGAGTCAATAGCTATTATAAAATTTTTTATTTCTGCCTAAGCGACATTACCGATTTATAACTCCAAGGGCGCAAAAATACCCAAGTTTTCCTCTAGCACGTATCTTAATACTGACTGAGTAGCCATAAGCAATCCGAGTCTAGCTTGGGCTAGCTTTGGTGAGGTAATTTTCACCTCACCCCAAATCCGGCAATTAGACCAGAAGTTTTCAAAAGCTTGGCTCAAACTCAGCGCTAATTTTTCCCATTTCACAGAACTATTAACA
The DNA here is from genome assembly GCA_038259325.1 of Chroococcales cyanobacterium. Taxonomy (GTDB): domain Bacteria; phylum Cyanobacteriota; class Cyanobacteriia; order Cyanobacteriales; family Nostocaceae; genus Nostoc. Next base: position 8,849 of record JBBSOX010000156.1, read on the forward strand.
TCAGCGCACTCTATGGTGTCTAGCACTTGTACTAACTCGGCAATTAAACGACGCTCATCTGGGTGATTTAGCCGCAGTGTTCCATCACCATTGAGCCAAGGTAAAGGGTTAGGAGAGATAACATCCCAAAAAGCTGGACTTGTATTTGGAACTGGTTCTCTAAGTTTAATCAATCCCTCTCGGTAAGCCAGTAGCACTAGCGAACAACAACGTGCATGGACGTACTGAAAAGCAAACAATGGATTGGGGATTGGGGATTGGGGATTGGGGATTGGGGATTGGGGATTGGGGATTGGGGATTGGGCATGGTTATTCTCCTTGTCCCCTTGTCCCCTTGTCCCCTCATCTCCCTCATCTCCCATCTCCGCCTCTCCCTCTAGCCTTCCCACCGCAAGATTTTGTAACCAACTCGCTAAAGCCGAGTCAGTCAGTTCAAAATGTATCCACCCAGGGGGAACAATTTGGACGCTAAAAACGTCGCAACAATTCTTTGCTAAATCAGAGGCGATCGCACTGGCAAGCTCCATAACTTTTCGATTCTGAGATTTTGATAGTCTTAGAGCCACACTTGAGATATATAAAACATTATTTTTATCTCTATCTTTATACAGATGTTTTTTTTCGTCTTTTATGATTGAACTTTCTACTTTGCAAGTATTAATACTTAGCGAATTTAGTAAATAGCTACATACTAGCTGTTTAATTGACGTATACTTGCTAACTGGTAATTTATGATGCACGTAATTTTATTTATATAATCATGTAAAATATATTTGTTGATTTTTTGTCATCTATCTTGCGATATAAATTTAATTTAGATAAAGAAAAATGAGAAGAGGATAAAATTTAATGAATATTCGATGAATAGTAAGTAAACTTTACTACCATCATTGTACAGTAGGAAGTATAACAAAAGAGTAGAGAGTAATTTGCTTTCTATTCTTTGGATTGGCTGGCGCTGTTAGGCGTTAAGCCTGCCTCGCCAACACAAAGACACTCCTTGCACCTTTTGATCACGTCTTTGTCTTCAGCCGAACGCTCTTTGTTACCTATGCAATCTCCATCCTCCTTTTCTGAGGCATCACGGCCTTTTTTAACTTGGCAACGCATTCTTGACTGGGCTCAAGAACACTACCGCTGCCGTACCTTTAGCAAAGATGAGCGCATTCCAGCCCGGCCTGGATTGCTATATTTGGTGCAAAGGGGTGCGATCCGTATGGTAGGAACTGCCCAAGTTAGTGCGACTGCTAGCCAGCTAACGTCTCGACGAATTAACAGAACCCCAGAAGAAGCGTTCTTGGGTTTTGTGGGAGCGGGACAGCCATTTGAAATTGTTGCTCAGTCACCATTTACACTCCAGTCCTATGCCCATGTTGACCAAACTGCGGTGTTGTGGATGTACTGGCATGACTTAGACAACTGGCCTCACTTCCGTCGTGAAGTTATGGATGCCTTTAGGTATCAGCACCAGCGTAAGCTACTGTGGCTGAGTGCCTTGGGACAACGCCGCACAATTGACCGACTCTTAGGATTTCTCACATTGTTAATTGAGGAATATGGAGAGCCAGCAATGAGCGACACTGATCCTGATGTGATTCGCGGCTATGCTCTGCCTTTCCCCCTTACCCATGCCCAAATTGGGAGCGCGATTGGTTCTACTCGTGTCACCGTCACCCGTTTGATGGGTAAGCTGCGTCAACGTGGCTTAATCTTGACTCAAGGCGATAATCTAATTTGCTTGCCAGCAGAGTCGATTAATAGAGCTGGTTAAAGCACAGTTCAGAGCGGCGATTTCCGCCACTCTGCCTGAGTGCAATCGTAGTTGTCAGCGAATTTTGACAAACCCAGCTTGGGTAATCAGTTCCTGTCCCTGCTCAGTCAGCAGTAAGTTGGCGTAAGCGACACCTGCTTGCTGCTCAATCTGACTATTCTGTTTAACCACCACAAACAGATTGCGGGTAATCGGGTATTTTCCTGATTGGAAAGCCTCAATGTTCAATTTGTTTCGTTTACCAGGACATTCGGACGGGAGGACAGATGGTTCCTGGTATGGAGCAATATATTGCCCTTGCGTTCGCCCCAACGGCAAGGACTTGATTGAGCATTGAGGAATCACCTCTGGGGCGGAAGCGTAGTAAATGCTACCAGGACTACCAGCCAATTTTTGCAAGGCTTGGGTGGTTGTGGAAATAAATTCCACATTGGAGCTGAAAGCTTGACCACCCAAGATGTCTTGGACAAAAAGTTCGACTGTACCGCCATCAGCAATACGGCGAGAATAGGGTTTAATTGGAATATTGGGGCCGCCCACCTGGCTCCAATTATTGATTTTGCCTGTATAAATTGACTTTAAATGCTCTACCGTTATTCCTGGGATATTGAGATTAGGGTTAACTGCAACTGCCAAACCATCAATTGCCACAGGAATTTGTTTCAAACTGAACCCACGCTGCTGGGCACGGCTTAACTCCTGATCTAAAACTGGTCGGGAGGATTGAGCAAAGACTAGTTGACCGTCTATCAATGACTGGATTCCAGTACCAGAACCAGGAGATGCACTGCTGGGTTCTACATAACGCAGCCGAAGTTCTGGCCGCGCCGCTTGAATTGCCGAATCAACTACCAGCCGAATTGGTGCCCAAGATGTACTGCCTCCGTAATTGAATAATCCTGTAGGAACATCCTCTACTGAAGTAAAAGTATTGCCACTAGACTGTTTTGATACGGTTTGGGGCGTTTTGCTGTTACTAGAGTTGATTGTATTTAGGTCAACACCAGACTTTCTAGTAAACCACCAAAAACCGCCAGCTATTAGCCCGGCCGTGATTAGGATGGATAAAACGAGAATAGTTGTTTCATTTTTTTGGGACATAGTAGAATTACCCGCGCGTCCATTCAATATAAATAAGTGCTTGACTTGATAGGTGCTTGCTACTTGAGATTGTATTGGGAGGACGGGTGTTTTGTTAATTAAGACAAATACTGAACTTATGACTACTTCACGAAAAGGTAGAAGAGCATGGGAATATTCAGATGAGGATTGTACCCCCGACTGTTGCGCTAGTTCTCGCTTTTTACTTCTCTCAAGGTTTGAGTGCTTGTGAGAAATTTGTGAATTGACACTAAATATTTCTCCCTATAAAACTCAATTTCCCATCTTGAGGGTTTTTTTAGGTTAACTATTGGTTAATTTTTAATTTTTTATCAGAAAAATGGGTTTAAAACCCCGTGCTTCTAACACGGCTTTAATTAATTTGTTCTCTTACAGAATCTCTGGTATAATGTAAGAATGACACAAAAAGCTTTCAAATACCGATTCTATCCAACACCTGAGCAGGAAACCTTGCTTCGGCAAACGATGGGATGCACTCGTTTAGTCTATAACCGCGCTCTCGCTGCAAGGACGCAGGCGTGGTATGAACGACAAGAGAGAGTTGGGTATATTGAAACATCAACAATGCTGACTAATTGGAAAAAACAAGACGACTTGCAATTTCTTAATGACGTTAGGGAGCAACGCGATTTTGTGAGGTGCTGAAACCTGGGACATATATAGCTTGTTTCAGGATGCGATCACAACTAAAAAACCAGATTTTGTTGAGAATATAGGGGTGTAATTGAGAACCAAATCCCGATCTCACTTTTTCGCG
>JBBSOX010000157.1:0-12461 GCA_038259325.1 Chroococcales cyanobacterium
GCGGCTCATAGCTGAAGTCCACTTAAGTGGACTGAACAATCAATTTAGTCCACTTAAGTGGACTTGGGCTATGAGACTCGGAATTCATTCCGAGGCGGGATAGAAACGCAGTCCGAGATTTTTTAATAAAGATATGACTGCAACAAGACTTGTGTGTACACCGTAGCCGTTTCGGTGAGAGGCTTTGAAACCCAGTTTTAATTTTTCTCTGCTTGTATGAAACCACCCTGCTAAATTCCCTTTTTTAAGGGGAGTTGGGTGGGATAGTTAAGTGCTTAAAATCATAGCCAAATACTTTTCAAACATCCTCTTAAATTTTTGATATTAGCACGGTTCAAAGCTTTGTCCAATTTGCGGTAAAATTTAGGCGCTGGTTCTACGCCTTCACTATCAGTAATCAAAGTCTGTATTCCTTATAAGCCCGACTCTGCAACGTTTGCGGTATGATTTTGATAATCTCGTTAAGTACTTCAACCTGCAACGCTTTTTCAGTCCTATAGGAATCCGATTTTATTTCTGAACTGATTTGCGTAGGTAGGCAATAGGCAATAGGCAATAGGCAAGGGGAAAGAAGGCTTACTACTTGTACTGAGTTTTTTCAGAAATCAAATACTAGTCCTATATATGCTTTAGAGGATGTTTGAAAAGTCTTTTTGTAGTTGTCGGTATCAAAAGTTTTAGATCCCTCTAAATCCCCGGATAAAATGAGGGACTTTAACTCCGGTTTCTCCGTTTTTAAGGCTAGGGGGATCTAAAAGTACCTGAAATCACAGTGAAACACTTTTCAAACAACCTCTAAGTGCATCTTTATACAGAATTGGTATTAGAAAAGATTTCAAATAAGCACTTTGATTAGACTAGAAAGCCAAATTTTGTTAGATGGTTTGAGAATTGATACTTTTTAAGCTTATTTGGTTAGCTTCAAACTTTTGATATCAATTCTTTATTGCTTTAACTAACAGCTTGAACTAATGCAATCACTTAATCCAGCAGATTTACCTACTTTAGAGCAGATAGTTGAATTTTCTCCTTTAATTGTATTGCCTGATACCCCACTCATGGATGTTCTTGCTCTAATGAATCGGGTAAGCAGCGATATATTAGAATCTAAATCTGATTTTAGTAGTTGTGTTTTAGTAGTTGAAGAAACAAGCTTAATAGGTATATTAACTCTACGGGATATAGTACGTCTGACTGGGATGGGGAGAGATTTATCTAGTGTCACAATTTCCGAGGTGATGACACAACCAGTTATTAGCCTGAGGTTGGCTCCGGCTGAAAATGCCCTCACAGCTTTATCTTTCATGCACCAGCATGGCATTCGCCATCTGCCTGTAGTAGATGAGCAAGGGCAATTAGTAGGCTTGATTACCCAAGATAGAATTCGTCAGGTTATCCAACCAGTTCACCTGCTGAAACTGCGATATGTAACGGAGGTGATGATAACTGAAGTTATTCATGCTCTGCCAACTACATCTGTGCTGGCATTATCCCAAATGATGAGCGATCGCCAAATCAGCTGTGTTGTAATTGTCGCCCAACAGAAGACGGAATTGATCCCAGTCGGGATGATCACTGAGAAAGATATTATTAAATTCCAGTTACAGAGACTAGATATAGCCCAAACCCAGGCGCAAGCTGTGATGAGTACTCCCGTATTAAGCATCAGCCCTACTGAATCTTTATGGACTGTTCACCAGTTGATACAAGAACGAAGGGTGCGGCGATTAGCCGTAGTTGGAGAACAAGGCGAACTGCAAGGATTGGTGACACAAACTAATCTCCTGCAAGTACTTGATCCCCTAGAAATAGTTAGGGTTACTCAGATTTTGCAAGCAAAAGTTGAGGAGCAAACAGTCCAACTCAGGCAAACCAACCAGCAGTTAGAACATGAAGTTAAACAACGCCACCAGGTTGAGGAATCACTACGTCAATCTCAACAAGAATTAGAGTTCCGGGTGGCGGAGCGTACAGCCCAACTGGTGCAAGTAAATGAACGTTTGCAACAGGAAATTGAGGAATGCAAACAGACCAAAATCGAACTCCAGCAGAGTGAACATCAGTGGAAAGCTCTTTTTGATCACGCTCTAGATGCGATCGCTATTGCTGATGATGAAGGACGTTATGTAGATGTCAATCCGGCAGCCTGTAAGTTGTTTGGTGTATCTAGGGAAGAACTTTTAGGTTCCACAATTGCAGATTTTACAGAATCGGGGTTTGATTTTACCCAAGTTTGGCAACAGTTTTGCGAACAAGGACAGATGTCTGGGGAATTTAGCTTATATCGCCCTGATGGCACAGTTTGCGAAACTGAATTTGCAGCGGTTGCCAATTTTATACCACATCTTCATCTCTCAATACTGCGAGATGTTAGCGATCGCCAAGCCGCGCTGCACGAATGCAAACAGGCTGAGGCAGCTGTTAGAGAAAGTGAGCAACAGCTACAGGCAGTTATCGATAATTCCCCATCTGTCATCTATCTCAAAGATATGCAGGGGCGGCACATGCTGGTTAACTCTAAATTTGAAAGAATCTCGTACCTGACAAGAGAGCAAGTCAAAAATAAAACTGTCTTTGAAATATTCTCTGCTGACATTGCTCAAGCCTTGACTACAAATGATCAAAATGTCCTCGCTTCTCGGACATCTTTGCAGTTTGAGGAAGAAATTCCGATGGATGATGGGCTGCATACTTACTTAACCGTCAAGTTTCCCCTCTGCGACAGTTTTAGTCAGCCCTATGCTATTTGTGGTATTGCCACTGACATTACAGAACGCAAACAAACCGAGCAAATCTTACGCAACATTGCCGAAGGTGTTTCCGCCACGACTGGAGAAACCTTCTTCTACTCTTTAGTACAATACCTCGCCAACACGTTGCAGGTGGATTATGCTCTCATTGCCATTGTAGTAAATGTATCGACTCCATACATGAAAACGATCGCGGTATTTGGTAATGGTACTACCATCGACAATTTTGAATATGATTTAGCGAATACACCCTGTAAGGACGCAATCACGCAAAAACTGTGTCTTTATACAAACAACGTTCAACAGGAATTTCCGCAAGATACCTTGCTAGCAGAACTCAATATTGAAAGCTATATTGGTTCTCCCCTATTTGATTCAGCTGGTTCAGTTCTCGGTTTAATTGTCGTGATGCATCGTCAGCAGTTGTCGAAACCCGATCTGGCGGTGTCTGTGCTACAAACCTTTGCATCGCGTGCAGCAGCCGAACTGGAACGCAAACAAGCACAACAAAAAATTCAAGAACAAGCAGCTTTAATTGATATAGCTACCGATGCCATTTATGTCCGCGATTTAGAAAACCGCATTCTGTTCTGGAGCCAAGGGGCTGAACGCTTATACGGTTGGACAGCAGAGGAAAGTTTCGGTCAAAATGCTGATCAGTTCGTTTGTAGAGAAACATTATCTCAAATCGCAGCAGCTTCCCAGGCTACTCTCGAACACGGTTCTTGGCAAGGTGAGTTAGAGCAAATCACCACAACTGGTAGAAAAATTATCGTTGCTAGTCGGTGGACACTGGTAAACAATCAGTTCGGACAACCCGAATCTATCTTAGTAGTCAACACCGACATCACCGAGAAAAAACAATTAGAGCAACAATTCTACCGCGCTCAACGGCTGGAAAGTTTAGGAACTCTAGCTAGTGGCATTGCTCACGATCTCAACAACGTCTTTGCTCCCATGATGATGATTGCTCAATTACTGCCTTTAAGATGCAAAAATGTGGATGCGCGAACTCAAGAACTTTTCAAAACTCTAGAAACCAGCTCAAAGCGTGGAGCTAATTTAGTTAAACAAATTCTCACCTTTGCCCGTGGTACAGAAGGGAAACGCATCTTGTTGCAACCTGGGCATTTGCTCACAGAATTAGTCAAAGTCATCAAACAGACATTTCCTAAATCCATCGAAATTGTTAATGACATTCCCACAAACGCGCTATGGATGGTGGAAGCCGATCCCACCCAACTAGAACAGGTATTTATGAACTTGGCAATCAATGCCCGTGACGCTATGCCCAATAATGGTACGCTCACAATTAATGCCGAAAACCAGATGATTGACGAAACATACGCCCAAATGTACCTAGAGGCGAAACCAGGAGGCTACATCGTTGTTACCGTCTCAGATACAGGGACAGGAATCCCTCCAGAATTCTTAGAGCGCATATTTGATCCCTTTTTTACAACTAAAGAAGTTGGTAAAAGTACAGGGCTAGGACTGTCAACAGTTTTAGGTATCGTTAAAAACCACGGTGGTTTCGTGAAAGTCTCAAGTCAGGTAAATGAAGGCACACAATTTCAGGTGTTTTTGCCCAGAAGAGAAGGCACAGCAATCGAAACAATAACAAATGTAGAATTACTTAGAGGTAATGGCGAATTGATTTTAGTTGTAGATGATGAACCAGTCGTCCAAAAAACCACTCAGGAAACCCTAGCAGATTATAACTACAAAACCCTTGTGGCTAACGATGGCATTGAGGCGATCGCTCAGTATGTCCAATTTCAGCAACAAATTAGCGTAGTTTTACTAGATATGCTCATGCCCAATATGGACGGATTAACAGTTATCCGCACCCTGCGGACTCTCAATCCCAATGTTAATATTATTGCCATCAGCGGTTTACCTGCTAACGAGCAAAAAGCAATTGCGGTTGGTGCCAAGATGTTTTTGTCTAAGCCTTACACAGCGACAGATTTATTGACTACTTTATCTACTGCAATCGGGATTAGGGAGTAGGGATGAGGGACTGGGAATAGTGTAAGGGTTTTTTGACTTTTTTAATTTAACTACGAATTTTAGAGGTTGTTTGAAAAGTAGTTGGCTGTGATTTTAGCCACTTATTGATCCCCCTAAATCCCCCAATCAGTTGTAATTCAAATTAGCTTACCGTGATATTTCAGAAGTTTTTAACTGTAAGATAGAAAACTTACCCTAAAAGCGCAACTTCAATTGGTTTGCAAACAACTATCTTGAAAATAGGGCATGAGGCATTGGGCATGGGGCATAGGCATCTATCATGAATTTGATTTATTTTCTGTTGCGTTCTTCGTGGGGGATGGTAGCGATCGCGATCGCTACCGGATTCCTGAGTGGCGGTAGTAGTGCTGGCTTGATTGCTTTAATTAGCCGTGCTGCAAGTAGTGGTACTGCTTCCCGGCTCACATCGATAACTTGGGGTTTTGCGGGGCTGGCTATAGTTGCACTAATTACCAGCATCATTTCTCAAGTGATGCTAATTCGTCTTTCTCAGAATGCAGTTTTACAATTACGGATGCGTTTAAGCCGTCAAATTCTCGCCTCTGAGTTAAGCCATCTAGAACGCTTAGGGAATCCTCGATTATTGGCAACTCTCACAGAAGATATTCAGGCGGTTGCTAATGCTGTTTATCAGATGCCTTTCATTTTTATTAATTTAGCGATCGTCCTGGGTTGCATAGCCTACATAACTTGGCTTTCTTGGGTAGTACTGCTGATGGTTTGTGGAATTTCAGTAGTAGCGATCGGTAGTTGCCAATGGTTATTAAATAGAGGCGGAAAATTGCTGGCGCTTGCTCGTGAAGATGAAGATCAACTATTTAAACATTTTCGCACCATTACCGAAGGAGTTAAGGAACTCAAGCTAAATTACAGGCGGCGGCAAGATTTTTTAGAACAAAAGCTGCAATCAACCGCAAACGAATTTCGTCATCACAATGTTAACGGTTTAACCCTTTTTGCTACAACTTCAAGTTGGGGTCAACTCGTATTCTTTTTTGCCCTTGGTTTTGTAATATTTGCGCTGCCTAATCTGCTTGCCATTAATCCCGAAACACTCTCTGGCTACATTTTGACCTTCACTTACTTGGTGTTACCAATGGATAACATCATCAGCAAACTTCCTCTATTAAGTAAAGCCAGCATTGCCTTGCAAAAAATCGAATCACTGGGTTTATCTCTAGCTAGTAAAACTGAAATATCCACTGTTCCACCTGCTCTTAAATCTGACTGGCACAGCTTAAAATTTAAAAGTGTTACCCATACCTACTACACAGATCAAGAAGACAATAGCTTTATTTTTGGCCCCATCGACTTAACATTGTATCCTCAAGAATTAGTTTTTATTGTCGGCGGTAATGGTAGCGGTAAATCTACATTAGCTAAACTAATTACTGGACTTTACATCCCTGAAAACGGCGAAATTTGGTTTGATGATGACTTAATTAGCGAACAGAACCGAGAATGGTATCGCCAGCATTTTTCTGTGGTGTTCTCCGACTTTTATTTATTTGAGGAACTTTTAGGATTAAAAAATTCTGACTTGGATGCTCAAGCTACAAAATATTTAAAAAAACTGCAACTAGACCATAAAGTTAAAGTTGAAAATGGGCAACTTTCCACTACAGCACTTTCTCAAGGACAACGTAAACGGCTGGCTTTGCTGACAGCATACTTAGAAGATCGACCAATTTATCTATTTGATGAGTGGGCAGCCGATCAAGATCCAGTATTTAAAGAAATATTTTACACTCAGCTACTCCCAGAACTGCGATCGCGGGGCAAAACAGTGCTGGTGATTAGCCACGATGATCACTATTTTCATTTAGCAAACCGAATTATCAAACTTGACTATGGACAAATAGAGTACGACAAGACTTGAAGGAGGCAGGGGGAAGGAATAAATTTATCTGTTGCTATCAACCCCATCTAAATCCAAGCCAGGTTATGATATTTTGACATTTTTTTTGAGCGAATAGGGAAGCGATCGCCAAATTAAGGGACTTCCAAAAAACTGATGCAACAACCCTTGTTCTTTTTTAGGTAGAACTTTACCGATATAGTTGGTTAAATGTTGGTATTGCTGGTACGATTCTACCTAGCATCAATTTTCGGGAAAAAACCCTCAAGTACCTATTCTATGAAAAGAAGACAAATTCTTGGCTTTCTGGGTATAGCAGTTGCAGGCTTGCTCCTGGCAATTGGTTTACCATTAATGACTCCTTCTCCATCCCCTGTAATAGCACAATCAAGCACCACCATACTCGTATCCGCAGCTGCCAGCTTAAAAGATGCGCTGGAAGAAATTCAGCCTTTATACCAACAAAGTAAATCAAATATCAAAATTAGTTATAATTTTGGGGCTTCTGGTGCTTTGCAGCAACAGATTGAGCAAGGTGCGCCAGTGGATGTCTTTATTTCTGCTGCCAAAAAGCAAGTGGATGCCTTGGAAGAAAAAGGTCTGTTGCTAGCAGGTAGCCGTACTAATCTGGCAAATAACCGTCTAGTCTTGATTGTGGCTCAAGATGTTGTTGGCATCAGTAGCTTCTCCAATTTAACAGATAGCAAGATTAAGAAAATTGCGATCGGTGAACCCAGAAGTGTACCCGCAGGGCAATACGGAGAGGAAGTCTTAAAGAATTTGAAACTTTATGATCAAGTCAAGTCCAAATTGGTCTTTGCGAACAATGTGCGTCAAGTTTTGGCAGCAGTAGAAAGTGGTAATGCCCAAGCAGGTTTAGTTTATGCCACAGATGCCAAAGTTTCTAACAAGGTAAAAGTCGTAGTAACTGCTGACGAGAAGTTTCACTCACCAATTGTCTATCCATTGGCAATAATTAAAAGCAGTAAAAATACTTCTGCTGCCAAGGAATTTATCCAATTTCTATCTGGCAGTCAAGCCAAGACTGTACTCAAAAAATATGACTTTATTGTGCGGTAAACACCTTGCCGACGCTCTAAGCCGGAAAATTCAAAGTCTCTCTCCTAAAAGGAGAGAGATTTAGAGAGAGGTTTTCCAGATATTCAGATAACAAGTTGCTCAAGCAACTTATCTGCCCCAAGTCTTGTTAATTGAGGTCTAAGAAGCTGCGGACTGTAACTTTTCTAGTCGTGCCAGCACTTCTGAACTATGGATGTTTGGGTTTACTTTGACAAAAGTCTCGCGCAAGACGCCCTGAGGATCGATGATAAAACTGTGACGCATCGATAAAGAGCCGAGCCACGAACCGTAAGCTTTACTCACTGAACCATCAGTGTCAGCCAACAACGGGAATTTTAGTCCCTCTGAATCACAAAATTCGGCGTGAGAATCGATATCATCAGCACTTACGCCTATAATCTGGGCATTCTTTTCGAGGTATTGGGCTAAATCTTGCTGAAAACGACGAGCTTCTATAGTACAACCAGAGGTGAAGTCTTTAGGATAAAAGTAGAGGACTAGCCACTTACCGCGCAAGTCAGAGAGAGAAATTTTGCCATCACCTGTATTGGTTGGCAAAGTAAACTCTGGTGCGGGTTGATTAATTGCAGGAAGTTTACCACCAAGAGCATCAGCAGCAGGGGTAAAATTCAGCCAGCTGATGAGAGAAATACAGCTGGCAAATAATATGCTTAAAAAAGTGCGGCGGGAAATCATGGTGCAAACCAGAATCACAACTTTACACAAGTTTACAATTCTTGGTTGCCGCTAATCTCATTCTGAGTGAGATTCAGGTGGGATATCTGTACTTTCAATGTATTGGCTATCTAGGAGAAAGGCTCCTCTAGTAAAGCGAATACCCCAATATCCACCAGGTCTGCGGTCAATAACTATACCCTCTTCGCCAATGTGAATCACATCGGGGGGGCGCAGCATGGGCATGGGTTCAGCAGTTTTGACGTAAGGTGGTAGTGCCACAACACGGACTTTACTACCAATTGCGAATTCTTGAGACATCTTAATCAAGCTAGGAGTTTTGAATTAACTCATAACTCATAACTAGCTTGAAAGTCTACTAAATTGGGTATGGGGACAAATAGGGAAAGGGAAAGGGGAAAAATTTCATCCCCTTTCCACATCTTCTGCAAGAAGTCTATTAATTTTTAATTAGGGAAAACAATCCTTGGACATCAGCCAAGTTAACTATTTTTTGAAAAATTATTATTGAGGATTTCCTTGCTGACGGCGTGAAGGAGCATTTTGACGATATTGCTCTATTTTTTGCCGCTGTTCGGGGGTAAAGACTGCTTGAATCTGTTGTTTCTCAGACTGGCGGATTTGTCGCATTTGGGTTTTCTGCACTTCAGTCAGATTTAAGTCAGCATAACCACCCTTACCTCGACGTTGACCAGCTTGCCGTTGTCCTTGACCGGCTTGTCTTTGAGCCTGACGTGCTTGTTTGGCCGCCTCTAATTTTGCTTTTTGTTCTGGGGTCAAAACGGCTTCAAATTTGGTGCGGCTATCGCGGCGAATTGCTTGAATTTGGGTTTTTTGGGCATCTGTTAGACCCAATTCTTTCCAAGCACCCCCTCCCTTTGCTTTTTGTGCAAGTAATAAGGGTGAAGGAGAGGCTGTTTGGGCATTAACAGCAAAGGAGGTTGCAGTTAAAGTTAGAGCGATCGCTCCAGCGACTAGCGATAATGGTTTGAGTTTCATTACTTGTCTGGTGGGTTCTTCCTGGTTGGATGCCACTATCATAAGAACTTATCCTTAGTAGTTACATGAGGAGAAAGTCATGGTTTTACCCGTGACTTTAGTCATGATTGACTTTTAACAAACATGATTGACAATAAATAGTTAGAAGTTAAAAATGATGAAAATTTTGCTTATTCTTAATTCCAGCCATTATTTAGTTTATTAATTAACAAATTTTTCCCTTGAAGTTACGGCTCATTCCTAACTTGGTCAAAAGTTTAAGCGGCGGAAGCTGCTGCTCAAGTGTTCGGAATTTCTAACTCCTACTTTCTAACTAATAATTTATAAATTATGCCTGGAGCAACGCGGCTAATGAGTCGTCCAATTCAAATTAAGAAACATCCTTTTCCGTCTCTGCTTTATCTGGAATGGATATTACTGGCAATCACCGCATTGACAGCTGTTATACCACCTCCATTACGGCGTCTTCGCCCTAAGTTTCCAGACCTATCAATTTGTGGTGTGTTTCCAGACTTATCAGTTTGTACTATATTACCAGAACTATCAATTTATAGTCTGATTATTTTTGCGGTAATGGGCTTAAGATTACCTAAGAATAACCAGTTAACCAAGGTAATATACACAGGCGTTGAAATTTTATTGATTTTAATAATTGGACTTTTTGGGGAGAGATTTGCTCGGCTATTCCCCTTTCTTTACATAATTTTAGTGACTCGCAGTTGTCTGATTTTTCAGATAAATGGGCGTTTATTCGTTACAAGTTTGTCATTTGCCTTATTTTTAGTTACTATACAGCTAAAATATCAGTTATTTAATTTTCAAGCATCGCCACATGCACAAGAGCGATATCGATTTTTGATTTTAAATTCATCGTTGGTATTTGGCTTAAGTTTGGTTTTTGTGTTGTTGATGATGAATGCAGTATTGTCTGAACGGCAAAGTCGAGAAAAGTTAGCGATCGCTAATGAAAAACTGCGCCAATATGCCATGCAAATTGAAAATCAAGCTACTTTAGAAGAACGGAATCGCATTGCTCGTGAAATTCATGATTCATTAGGACATTCTCTAACTGCTTTAAATTTACAATTAGAAACCGCTTTAAAACTGTGGCAATCTAACCCAGGTAAGGCTGAAACATTTCTAGCAACAGCAAAGGAATTAGGTTCCAAAGCCCTAAGAGATGTCCGTCAATCTGTTTCTACTATGCGTTCTAATCCTTTACAAGAGCAATCTTTAGAACGTGCGATCGCTAGCCTTTCAGAAAACTTTCATCGCTCAAATGGGATTTTACCAATTTGTCAAATCAACCTGGAATATCCTCTACCGCCTGAAATCAACACCGCTATCTACCGGATTACTCAAGAATCTTTGACAAATATATCTAAATATGCTTATGCAACAGAGGTAAAACTGGAAGTGACTATGATAAAAGGAAATTTAAGATTGATAATTCAAGATAATGGTAGAGGTTTTGATTTAGGGCAAAATACTACTGGTTTTGGACTTCATAGTATGCGCGATCGCACTTTAGCATTTGGAGGTGAGTTTAATATTAATAGCGCTCCTGGTTCTGGCTGCAAAATTACAGTTAATATTCCCTTAATAAGGTTAACATAATGATTAGAGTGCTGCTGGTAGATGATCAAGGGTTAATTCGCCAAGGATTAAGAGCGTTATTAGAATTAGAACCAGATTTAGAGATAGTGGGAGAAGCAGAAAACGGTGAACAGGCGATTAATTTAGTTGCTGAATTTCACCCAGATGTAGTATTGCTGGATATCAGAATGCCCATTATGGATGGAGTTGCAGCCACGCGGGAAATTCAAAAACGTTTTGCCAAAACTAAAATTTTAGTCCTGACGACTTTTGATGATGATGAATATGTATCAGCAGCGTTGCAAAATGGGGCAATGGGTTATTTATTGAAAGATACACCATCAGAAGAATTAGCTGTTGCTATTCGTGCCGTTTATAAAGGATATACTCAATTAGGCCCAGGTATAGTTAAAAAGCTGTTAACTCAGTTTTCTAATGGTACACCAACCCAGTCAACGCCTGTACCGTCTAGTTTAGCTGAACTCACTCCTAGAGAAAAAGAGGTTTTGCGGTTAATTGCTACAGGCGCTAGTAACCGAGAAATTGCTCAGGAACTCTACATTTCTGAGGGGACGGTGAAAAATCATGTTACGAATATTTTAAACAGATTAAATTTGCGCGATCGCACTCAAGCTGCAATTTGGGCAAACACGTATTTATCCTATTTAAATGAGCCTGGCTAAAAAATTCAAAATTGTAGTTATTTTATTTATATAAACAGCATTCAAATGAAAAAAGTATTAAGCGCGATCGCATTAGTTGTATGTTTGGGATTAACATATCCTGCAACAGCTAGTCAGCAAGAACCGAAACAAAACCCACGCCCACCAGAATTAGATAAACCGGGTGAAGTTGAAACCATATCAAAAGCCGCACCTAACTATTTGTTTCCTGACAACAATAGCAAAACTGAAGCAGAATTAATTAAGAAAGAAAATGCTATTAGTGAACTAAGAAATGATCTAAAAATTAAGCATATTAAGTTAGCGAAATACTTAGACTATCTAGAAAATAAAAAGCAACGTGGTGGCGATATCATCGAAAATCTACAAGTTCACCCAAACCGTTTAGTGTGGGTAGCTGAAATAGATGCACCACTAGGTGTAGAAGTGCCACAAAAAAATGGGCAGTCTGTTAAATTCAAAAAGTCATTAATAACTATCGTTGTTGATGCAGAAACAGGACAAAGATTTGACACCGATATTGTAGAAATACCTTAATTACACCATTTAATATACAAGTTACTGAGAGCTTCGTAACGCTTCACTTTTCAATGAGAGTTACAATACATTAATGCACTATAGGGATTTATACCAATTTAATATGAAGCTGCATAGAAAAGAGCTTCCAGGATAAAGTTATAAGAAGAGACAGAAATTACCTGCTCAAATGTAAGTTGGTCAAATATTTCTTGGATGCGCTCGCGTAAAGCTTGTAAAGAAGAGAAA
>JBBSOX010000158.1:0-12366 GCA_038259325.1 Chroococcales cyanobacterium
ACAAGTTAATATTAATACAAATGATTTATCTATCACTGATGGTTGCTTCTACATCGCCATCGTAAATTTTTGATGCCTTTCTTCCCTATTGAATCTCTACGCACAATCCGGCATTTTATTACCCGCAACTTGGGTTAAATACCACTAGGAATTACAATTCCACACTCACCGCCTGAACGCAAAAGATTAAAACATTGTTCTGTAAATAGCTTATAAAGATTAATATCCGTACCTGCTTTTTTACCGTTCACAATAGAAATCTGATTTTTATACTGTTCAGATGAGCGATAATAAGCGCTGACATAAGGATATTGACTTTGATATTCTAACCAAGTACTTGCAATTATTGGATTTTGTAAAAGTTTACTCTGTTCTTTCTCAAAATCCTTGATATCCATCTTGTTCTTTGTCACCAGTTCATTATGCTGTGCAAAGAACTCCTTAGCTTGTGGTTTAAATATTTCCCACGGTGGATTAGTAATAATTGCATCAAAACCACCGCGTTCTAAAACCTTGTCAAAATGATAACCCCAGTGAAACGGCTTCAAAGCTGCAATATCCTCAACCTTCAAAACCCGCTTCTGTGACTTTCCAGTTAACTGAACTTCCTCATACTTGATACCCAAACGCTTACTAAACTCATCCAACAGCAAAAGATTTAACTTTTCTTGCGATTTATTGTTGAGTTGTTCAATATTTTTGCGGATGTGTATCAATCGAGTATCTTGAGGTGTATCTGTATCGGGTAATGCTTTCGGTAAAAAAGCGTGTTTTTTGTACAAATCAACAGATTTATTCTTTTCTTCTAAAATTTTCTTATAATTATCTGCGGCTAAAGACTGTAATAGATTTCCTTGTAGTGAATTTCCTACCGCATCAAAAGCAGTATCATCTACTTTAATTAAACCAATCAGCGAATTACCCGCCATAATATTAAAATCAATATTAGGCAATGGCTCTAACTCTTCCACATCATTAGCAGAAGATACCAATGCTAAGAAAAGACGCAGTTTAGCAATTTCCGTTGCTTCCTCCATAATATCTATACCATAGAGGTTATCTGAAACAATCCGCTTTTTAATAAAATAAGGTAGTGATGGATGGGAATTTTCTATATTTTCAAGTTTCTCTTTGAGAGTGTCATCACCCATCAATTTAATTGTGCCAAACACCGCACTATAAACTTGAATTAGCGTCTTCATTGCCGCCACGAGAAAAGCACCAGAACCACAAGCTGGGTCAAGAATTGATAAATTAGGAAGAATATCATCCATTAGTAGACGACAAACATTTGCATCCAGTTTAATCAGAAGTTCATTGATATCCTCAAATGGCTTATACTGATCGGATAGGGCATCATTTACGCGGTCTACAATTAACTTGTGGATAGTTCTATCACAGAGATATTCTGTAATTTGCGGTCTAGTATAATAGGCTCCAAAAGCTTTTTGGTTAATGTATTTTTCAAAAATATATCCTAAAACATCAGGATTTATCTCGTCGTCTTTTCCTTCTGGCGTATCATCCAGATTCCAAGAATAACGCCCAAATAAATCTAGAACTTGCTCAAACGCCTCATCAACTATAGAAATATCATATTTATCTTCAATATGATGCTTGAGAAATAATCCACCATTTAGGTATTTAACCTTACCTACCAATTTTTGTACAGATAAATCGCGTTCAAACTCAGGTTTAGCAAAGCTTTCAAAAAACAAAGCCTTGAGAAATTCGTCATAAAAATGATTTTCAGCTTTTTGTTTACTTTGTTCAAGCTTATTTTGCAGATAATTTAAATCTTTATTATCAATAAAACCCTTACGCTGAAGAAAATAAACAAACATCAGACGATTCAGAATTACCGATGTGTACCAACGTCTATCTGTCTCGTTGTCAATTCCTTTAACAAACAGCAAAAACTTCTGGTGTTGCTCTTGAAATTCTTTGTAAAACTTCTTAGTTACTGGTTCAACATCAAAGCCGCGTTGTAATTTATAGGCAATTTCAACAACAGTCGGTTCCCCATGTTCTAATTCAGTAATATCAATGACTAAAGAACCAAGTTTACTTAAAAATAAGTCTCCTGGTTGACCTTTCACATATAAATGGTCACGAACAGAGATTTTACTTCCTTCTCTTTTCACCCAATACCAAAGACTCCGTGTGCGTTCTGCGGTAATAAAAATTAGGAGATTTTCAGCTATCAGCTTATTAATTTCTTTGTAAATCTCATCTCTAACCTTAGCCTCTGGTATTTTTCCATCTGCTGCGGTGACTTCAAAGATTGCAACCCCTGAGAGTTCAGCAATTTTATGATATTGATACGTCTTGTTGTCAACTTTTAAAGTTATAGGTTTTTGTCTTGAGGGTTGCGACCAACCTAATTCCTCAATAAACAAATCACTAAATTGAAAATTATAGAGTAAATTGCGGGTTCGTTGAAAATTAAGCGACATAATTTATCATGCTTGAAGAATAAAAAAAGAGCATGGTAAATTTGCCACTCAGAAAATAAATCTGTGGCTCTAAAAATTAAGTCCACGTTGGCGGACTTTAAGAAACCCTCTACCTGACTTTTCACGTTATGTAAAAAAGTCCACCAAAAACCTAACCCCCTAACCCCTTCCCGACACGGGAAGGGGGAAAATTCAAAGTCTCTCTCCTTTTAGGAGAGAGATTTAGAGAGAGGTTTTCCAGATGCCGTGAAAAATCAGCTTTAGACGAGTTAAATTTTTACCCATGCTTTTTATACTTTATAAATCCTTTACATTTAATTAGGCTGAGAAATTATACGGAAAAATTATCAATTTATTTGAATGTCGGCTTTATTTATCCAGCCGTGATTTTTAATTGTCAGGTAGATTTGCTGATTACTTTATCAAAACGCCTAATTGCTTTATCAAAATGCTTGTTTACTTTCTCAAAACACTGAAATGCTTTCTCAAAAGAAGCTTTTACTTATTCAAACCCCAGTTTGCTTTCTCATTTCAGTGTTTTCCGCAAACAAAATAAGCTTTTACTTATTCAAACTCAGGTTTACTTTCTCATTTTGGTGTTTTCCGCAAGCAAAAGCAGCTTTTACTTATTCAAACTCAGGTTTGCTTACTCATTTTGGTGTTTTCCGTAAGCAAAATAAGCTTTTACTTTCTCAAACCCCAGTTTGCTTTCTAATTTCGGTGTTTTCCGCAATATAACAAAGACGCGATAAATCAATCGTTCAAAAGACGCGATAAATCGCCGTCTCTACAAAGGGCTAATTCTTGTAGAGACGGCGATTCATCGCGTCTATTGCCATTAGGTATAAGCGTAAGTTGAGGAGTAAAAGTAATTCGCAGCTACACAAGCAAAGTTTTGTTGTTCACAAATGATTTAATATTGCTAGATGGTATAGCAATCAACTGATGACTGAGGAACTGGAAAGAGCAGATAATGATAGCCCTTGGAAAGAAATTTTAGAAGCTTACTTTCCCCAAGCCATGCAATTTTTCTTTCCCCAAACAGCAAAAATAATTAATTGGGAACGTCCCCACGAATTTCTCGATAAGGAATTTCAACAAATAGCCCGCGAAGCCGAACTTGGTAGGAGATATGCAGATAAATTAGTTAAAGTCTGGCAAATTCAAGGACAAGAAATTTGGCTATTAATCCATGTAGAAATCCAGGCGAAATCAGAAGACACCTTTGCAGAAAGAATGTTTTCCTACAACCTGCGGATTTTTGACAGATTTGGGAAACCTGCCATGAGTTTGGCAATTTTGTGTGATACAGACCCGAAATGGCGACCCAATCAATATAGTTATAATTATCCCAATACCAGACTTAACTTTGAATTTGGAACTGTTAAGCTGCTGGATTATCAAAATCGTTGGGCAGAATTAGAAGCCAGCGACAACCCATTTGCAACTGTAGTAATGGCGCATTTGAAGACGCAGCAAACAAATAAAAAGCCAGGAGAACGTAAAGCTTGGAAATTTAGCTTGATTCGTCGATTGTATGAATTAGGATTGCAAGAAAAAGATATTCGTAACCTTTACCGATTTATTGATTGGGTTATGATTTTACCAAAAGCCTTGGAAGCAGAATTTTGGCAAGAGTTTAAGCAATTTGAGCAGGAGCGGACTATGAGTTACATTACCACAGGCGAGCGCATTGGTTACGAGCGGGGAAAACAAGAACAAGGACAAACACTTGTGTTACGGCAACTACAAAAACGAGTAGGAGAGTTACCACAAGAGGTTCGGGGGCGCATTCAAACTCTTTCTTTAGAGCAATTAGAAGCACTTGGCGAGGCTTTATTGGATTTTACAGCCATTGAGGATTTACTTAACTGGTTGGAAGCAAATTAAACAGTTTAATTTTTAAAATCCAGTAGGGTACGTTAGCCTTTGGCATAACGCACCCTAGCATTTATATATTAATTTACTATTTAACCTTTAACCAACTAAATATATCTGCTGGCGTAATTTGCCAATCTGCTAATTCATCAAGAACAGCCAATGTATCATTATTATATTTTACTTCTGGTAATTTATTAGGTTGAAATACCATGACCGATTTATCGTTAGAGTCAATAAACCAACCTAATTTTGTCTCATGATTAATACAAAAAATAATTTTATCAATCACACGGTTAGGAAATTGGTCAGGTGAGAGAATTTCAATTATCCAATCTGGATAAGTTTCAAATTTATTGACAATTTCCCCATCTTCATCAACAATAAGCCGTGACCACTCAAATACAGCAATATCTGGAACTAAAGAACGTCCTCCAAATGTGCAGCGTAATTCAGTTAATGCTAAAGCTTTTTGCTCAGGTTCGCTTACCTGATTAATCGCGGTTGATAAACGAGTTTGGATTCTGCTATGTTTTCCCTGCGGCATTGGTTTTTGGTAGATTTTTGCATCAATATATTCACTAGCTGGTTTGGTTTCTGGTAATTGCAGAAACTCTGTTAAAGAAAGATTAGATGATAATATAACCATAAAAATTACTCCTAAAATAGTTAAATTATATCTTTAAACCTTTATAGGGTGTGTTGCGGATAATAAAGACGCAATAAATAAGACGCGATAAATCGCCGTCTCTACAAAGGACTGATTATTGTAGAGACGGCGATTCATCGCGTCTATTGCTTTAATTACGAATTACGAATTACGAATTAGAAAATAATCCCAGCGAACAAATAATCTGAGGTTCTCGTTTTTCTAGTTCTTCTGTCACAATACACAAACGGTCATCCATTCTTAACGCCACTACTAACTCAGCCAATTGCTGATTATTAATCCCGCTTCTCAGTTGGCGGTTGAGGCTATCAATGGCTGACTGTCGCAAAGGATAACGGTAAATCTCATCAATTGCTTTTAAAAGTTCTTCGCTAACAAATAGTGTTCCATTCATTTCTTGAACATAACTTTTCAGTCGTTCATAACTGCGGAACCTTGCACCTGATGGTCGTCCTAATTGACCCCCGGCATTTTTCTCTTCTTCAGCAATCAATTCAGCACCCTTATTTACTAACTCATGATGCTGTTTATCTCTGGGTATCGCTGGGGTAGATTCTTCACACGCCGCCACCCGAAGCACTGCTAATTGTGATTGAGTAACGCTATTTCCATCGCGGTCAACATAAATTAAAGAATCATTTCCCTCAGTGGTTTTCATATAAAGCAATACTCCCTCTGGTTGCACAGGTTGCGGAGTATGGGCGCGGGTAGAATAAACTACATTTTGCATTTCTTCAATCGTTTTTTTCAAGCCGGGATTATCATCGGTGGCTTTTTTCCAAATTTGAAATGCTTCTGATGTCAAGTCAACTTCCGTATCTTCTTCGCCATCTAAAACTCCAGATTTCTCGTTGTAGAGGTCGAGAATTACTCGTGCATTATCATCTTCAAAAAAAGCTTCATCGGTTCCCACCACTTCAGCATTTTCTTGCAGTCGTTTGCGGAGTCGCCCGCGCAAATTAATAATCCGTTCTACTCCCTCGGCTGGTAAAAAAGAATAACAGAGAATTTTATCAGCATTTTGGCCAATGCGGTCTACTCTTCCGGCGCGTTGAATTAAGCGAATAATCGCCCAAGGTAAATCCCAATTGACGATAATTGCACAATCTTGTAAATTATGACCTTCACTCAAAACATCGGTGGCGATTAAAATCCGCAACTCATCTGATGATGAAATTTGTTCACGTTTTCCATTACTCAC
This sequence comes from Chroococcales cyanobacterium, assembly GCA_038259325.1. Lineage (GTDB taxonomy): Bacteria > Cyanobacteriota > Cyanobacteriia > Cyanobacteriales > Nostocaceae > Nostoc. The sequence goes on from JBBSOX010000158.1 coordinate 6,206, forward strand.
AGGGCTAAATCTTCCCGTCATTACTGTTGGGTTTTTAGATTGACCTGTCACTCCAGCGACATTAGTAATACGACTCGACTCCAAATTCTCTGTAAGATAACGAACTGTATCGGCAAATTGGGTGAAAATTAGTACTTTATCTTGAGGGTGAGTTTTTGTTAGCAGTTTAATTAAAGCAGCAAGTTTTTCATCTTGTTGAGGATTCCACTCACCGCACTGTTGCAGCACATTAATCAGTGCTTTGGCATCTTCTAATAAATCCCGTTTCAGTTTTTTAATATCAAAAAGTGTAGAACGTAACCACTTAAATCGTCTTTGATATCGCGTGGTATATTCTTGATAAATTGATTCTGCCCTTTGACGAAAAACTTTTTCTTGACTTTTCACATAATCTGGAAAACCTCTCTCCAAACCTCTCTTCTGCAAGGAGAGAGGCTTTGAATTATCCCCATTCTCTAGTGTTAGCTCAGAATCTTCTTCTTCAATTTCTGTATCAAACAAAGCTGCTGCCACCGAATCAGCATCTTCATCATTATTCCTTGTATCTAATAACTCAGCTTCCTGAGTTCCAATGGGAATATCAAGCCCATGCTCTAGGGCATATAAATAAATGAAATTCCGTAATATATGACGTTCAATTGATTGAATAAAAGCAACACCACTACTTTCTAAACGTTTAAATAAATTAGTGCGCGAAAAACCCATTAACCTCCTACCGCCACGAAATAAGCTATTAAGAAAGCGTTGTTCTGCGTCTGTAGGCGGCTGTTTGTGTTTAGCAATAACGTAATTTCCTAGCCCATAACGAGGTAAGTTAAGTTGATTAATTACTTCTACGACTAACTCAGAGTAAAGGCGAGAATAAAAGTCAGTGTCAGAACCTTCTAAAGGAAACTTGAGACTCCGAGGTAGACGTTGGGGAAAATAAGAACGTCTCCCATCAGCAAATTCTAAATATTTCCGCCCGGTTTCATCTGTGTGGGCATAATTATCTTTAATAAAAGAGCGAGTGCGTCGCACCATGTAACGCTTCATCAATTCTCGCCAATCATCAGGGTGTTCGCTTTTCTCAAAGGCCGCTAAAGAACGGACGGAACATTGATGCTTTCTAATAAACTCTAATTCTCCTACCGAACTGCCACCAAGTTCATTAATTAAAGCTTCTGGTCTTAATCCTAAATCTTGGTCTTCTGGCACAAATAGCCGGAGTTGCGCGGAAAGGTCAAGATAACTTTTATTATATGGAGTAGCAGATAATAAAATACATTTACTTTCGTTAGTAGCAATATATTCTGTAATTGCTCGATAACGTTTACCTTCGCGGTTCCGTAAATTGTGACTTTCATCAATTAACACAACTCGATAACGGCGGAGTTTTGGTAATTTATTTTGTACTTGACTAATTGGCATCACTTCAGCAAGTAGCCGATAGTTATTTACATATTCTTGCCACATGGAAACCAAGTTTTTTGGGCAAATAATCAGTGTTTCTAAAAAACAATCTTCTTGTAATATCTTGGCTAAGGCGGTTCCAACTAAAGTTTTGCCCAAACCGACCACATCACCCACTAACACGCCACCACGCCTAGTTACATGACGGGCTGCAAGCTGTACGGCGGCTTTTTGGAAGTCAAATAAGTTGTTAAATTCGCGGGGGATGCGGAATTCTGAAAGTCCTGCGATCGCTTCATGGGATAAGTGGTAAGCTATCTTCAGGTAGATGTAGTAAGGTGAAACTAATTCTTGCCTAGCCCAACTTTGGTCAATAATTTCTGCTAATTCTTGAGAAATATCTACACAACCGTAATCTTGCCAGCGATCGCTAAACCACTTTTGCAGTTTATTACACGCATCGTGGTCTAAAATATCAACATTCAACTCCCCTTGTTTCGCCAATCCGGGAAGGGTTAAATTACTACTACCCAAGAATCCCACTGTGGGAGTGTTGGGGTCATGACGATGCACAAGATATAACTTGGCGTGAAGAGAATGGCGCAAAAATAGTCGGATAATTACTTTCTGAGTTTTTAGCTGATGACTTAACCGCCGCAACCCCGCTTCATCCTGATTAGTCGGCGCACCGATAGTCAACTGCTGACGAAATTCCGCCGCCATGCGTTTTTTAAACCGCACAATGCTACTGTTGTCAATCCGTCCATCACCACCAACAAAGCTAAATGCCGCATAAACTTCATCACTGGGCAAGCTTTGCATCCCAATTAGCAAACGACAACAAGCATTTTCACTACCAATATACTGTTCAATTAAATCATCAATTCTTCGCCAACCTCTGAGATTGAAATAGCCAACGCAAAAATCTGCCCGATAAGAGATTTTGAGAGTTTCTCGTAAAATCGGTAGCAGTTGTAAATCAATGTTGTCAAAAATGCGGGGCATTATTTAAAACTCTATAAATATTTTGTACATCTGTTATATGAGTAAAAAATTTTTCCAGCCAGATTAGAGACGCGATAAATCGCCGTCTGTACAAGAATCAGTCCTTTGTAGAGACGGCGATTTATCGCGTCTTCAAAAATTTATTGTGTTTTCAAAAATTATAAAAAAAAGAGCAGTTGTATTATGCAACTGCTCTAAAAAATGTTTAGATAACGCGATGTGCGACTTATTCTTAAAACCCCTCTCCAAACCTCTCCCCGAAACGGAGAGAGGCTTTGATTATTGCTCCCCTTCCCTTGTAGGGAAGGGGTTGGGGGTTAGGTCTGAGAGAAAGTTGTACACGGCGTTAGATAGATATTTTCTACCTATCCACAGACCCCATAATCACATCAACACTACCGAGAATCACCACAATATCTGCAACCTTCATCCCGCGCAGTAAATGTGGAACAATCTGGAGGTTGTTGAAATCTGCGGCGCGAATCTTCCATCGTGCAGGGAAGACATTATCATCGCCTACCAAATAAATTCCCAACTCACCTTTACCACTTTCTACACGGGCATAGATTTCACCCTTGGGCATCTTGAAAGTGGGGGAAACTTTTTTACCAATGAATTGGTAATCAAAAGCATCCCACTCAGATTTTTTACCTGCGGCTAAACGCTTCGCTTCCAGATTTTCGTAAGGGCCGCCAGGAAGTCCTTTAACTGCTTGGCGAATAATCTTTACAGATTCGCGCATTTCCCGCATCCGCACTACGTAACGGGCAAAGCAATCACCGGCAGTTTCCCACTGTACATCCCAGTCGAAATCGTCGTAACATTCGTAATGGTCAACTTTCCGCAAATCCCATTGCACGCCAGAAGCGCGTAACATGGGGCCAGAAAGTCCCCAGTTAATTGCTTCTTCACGGGTAATAGTACCAAGACCCTCAACACGTCGCCGGAAGATGGGGTTATCAGTTACTAAACGTTCGTACTCATCAATTTTGGGTAATAGGTAGTCGCAAAATTCCACACACTTATCTACCCAACCGTAAGGTAAATCAGCCGCTACTCCACCAATGCGGAAGTAGTTGTTATTTACCATCCGATAACCTGTAGCAGCTTCCCACAAATCATAAATCATCTCCCGTTCGCGGAACTGGTAGAAGAAGGGAGTTTGTGCGCCTACGTCAGCTAAGAAGGGGCCAAACCATAGCAAGTGGTTAGCAATGCGGTTCAACTCCAACATAATGACGCGGATGTAGCTAGCGCGTTTGGGAACAGCGACACCTGCAAGCTTTTCTGGGGCGTTGACAGTGACGGCTTCGTTGAACATTCCCGCCGCGTAGTCCCAGCGACTAACGTAAGGAACGTACATTACATTAGTACGGTTCTCAGCGATTTTTTCCATTCCCCGGTGCAAATAGCCGATAACTGGTTCACAGTCAACGACATCTTCGCCATCCAGAGTCATGATTAGCCGCAGAACCCCGTGCATTGAGGGGTGGTGTGGCCCCATGTTTAGCACCATTGGTTCAGTGCGGGTTTCTAGTCTGGTCATAGATTTCGTGTTCTCCGTTCGTGAAAATTTTGAATTGAACCGCCTAGATGCCAACCACAGCCGATTTATCTAGTCTGCCAAAATGAGGTTTGTAGGGGCAATCTATATAATTTTGACTCTACAGGGTTATGTTGGAGAGAGGATAGCAGCGCAGGAGTTGTAATTGTTTCATTTGGTTGCACCTCTTCAATTATTATAGGGAAGCTTGATATGCAAGGGATTGAGGCACAGGTTTTTTTTCATGTAATCTCTTTTTATTAAAGGGGACTGGGGATTGGGGATTGGGCATTGGGAATCTTGTATAATTTAGTGTCTCAGCAAAATGGTACGTATACAGCCAATAGCTATTCAGATTTATAAACAGACCCACTCACAGTACTGAAGATGTGATTAAAGTATCATCAAGAAAATTTATAGTTTAAAAAAGCTTTAATCATTTAGGGGTTGTTAGATGCACAATAAAAACCAGAAAAGTATACATGAAGAAGTACACTCAACAATAACTTGGCTAAATGAAAGAATAAATGCTCTTAAAGAGCGTTTACAAGAAAGTATTTTGGAAGGAACCAGTGAAGATTTAGTAGATGCTGATGATAATGTAGCGAGGAAGGAGATAATCCGAAAAAATTTAATAAAGTATATTGAAATAAAAAATGAAATTGAATTTTGTAATGAATTGAAGAAGCAACTGTTAAAAAATGAAGACGACTTTATTAAGGCTCAAGGGAAACCTGTTGTGTTTAGTGAGCCACTGTTAAACTCGGATTTAGATAGTATTCCTGACAGAATGCTTGGGGAGGATTAAGTAACATTTTGTGTAGTGTCAGCGCAGAACTGCGTACTTATCACACTGTTAGCCCTGTTACAGTGAAACAGCCTAAATAGTGAATCTCCCTACCTTTATTTTTTCTGCGTTCTCTGCGCCTCTGTGGTTGGTTAAAAAATCGAATTTTTACAAAACAGATAATTAAATTTCTAGCAGCAAGACTAAGAAATTAGTCAATTCCATTTATTTATCAAAAATAAAATTAAAGATGAAATCAGATTCACAAGCACCGCTAGATTTAGAAGAACAAGAACTGGCTTTTTCTCATATTTCCGTTTTGGGACGGGAGGTAGTTGAAGGTTTGGCGGTTCGTCCAGGCGGACATTATTTAGATGTAACGGTAGGCGGTGGTGGTCACAGTCGCTTAATCTTAGAAGCTGCGGCGGATGTACGGGTAACGGCAGTTGACCAAGATGAAGATGCTTTAGCAGCAGCCCAGAAGAATTTGGCTGAATATGGCGATCGCATACAATTTATTTATAGCAATTTTGCTGACTATGAGTTTCCCCCTAATACTTTTGATGGTATTTTAGCTGATTTGGGGGTAAGTTCTTACCATTTAGACCAAGCAGAAAGGGGTTTCAGCTTTCGCCAAGCCGCGAATTTGGATATGCGAATGGATCGAGGGCGATCGCTAACTGCTGCTGATGTGATTAATAATTGGGATGAAGCAGAATTAGCTGATATTTTCTTTAAGTACGGTGAAGAGAGATTATCGCGGCGCATTGCTCGTCGTATTATAGAACGCCGTCCGTTGCACACGACTACAGAATTAGCTGATGCGATCACTTCTTCTGTTCCCCCGAAATACCGTTATGGGAGAATTCACCCGGCTACCCGGGTTTTTCAAGCTCTGCGAATTGTCGTTAACGATGAGTTAAAATCCCTAGAAACCTTTTTGAATAAAGCACCAAATGCCCTTGTCCCTGGTGGCAGAATTGCGATTATCAGTTTTCACAGCCTAGAAGATCGTCCGGTGAAACACGGTTTAAGAAATTCACCTTTATTAAAAGTCTTGACAAAAAAGCCGATTATTGCTCAAGAAGAGGAAATTGGGAAAAATCCGCGATCGCGATCGGCCAAACTGAGGATAGCCCAAAAGCTGCTGTAACTAAATTTCTCAATTGCGAATTGCGTTAGCGTAGCGGTAGCGAGTCCGCGAGCGTCATTGCAAATTGCGAATTGTTATTAAACCCCTCCATCTCAACAATCTGTTAACCTAGCGTTGTTGAAGAGTTAAGAAAGAGTAGATGGAAATTAGTAACCCAAGTTGCGGGTAATAAAATGCCGGATTGTGCGTAGAGATTCAATAGGGAAGAAAGGCATCAAAAATTTACGATGGCGATGTAGAAGCAACCATCAGTGATAGATAAATCATTTGTATTAATATTA
>JBBSOX010000159.1:0-12282 GCA_038259325.1 Chroococcales cyanobacterium
GGCGGAAGATTAATTTATCGCCAATTATTTAGTCTCAGACAGATGTTAGCATTCCTGCGTCAAGCTGTTGACAAAATACATGAAGTTGTTGAAGGTATTTATCTTCCATCAGGTTAATTGTTAGAAACTCAGTTGCTACCCCTTTATAAGGGATTCTTATCAATGCCCCGCTTACTTGCTTAAACAGCAACTGATAAAAAGTATCATTGACTACAAAACTTCCAAGCCTTCGCCCTTCGGGAAAAAGTTTGTGATCTACTGAATGTTACTCCTGCGGGTTGAACGTCTGGACGCGCAAGGTAACATGAGAGTGTCCAAACCTTTGTGGTTGGCTTGGGTAGGAGAAGAAATGCCACCCCTAGAAGAAATTTGGTGTCTTTACTTGCGTCGCTTTACAATTGACCACTGGTATCGCTTTTTAAAGCAACGTTTACATTGGACTGTACCAAACTTTGGTACACCAATAGCATTGTGAACGGTGGAGTGACCTCATGCCTCTCATGACTTGGGAATTGTGGTTAGCTCGTGATATCGTCACTGATAATCCTCTCCCTTGGCAGAAGTCTCTAGATAAATTAACCCCTGGAAGAGTTGCTCAAGCTATGGGTGGAGTTTTTGCGGCCATTGGTACTCCTACATCTGCACCAAAACCTCGTGGAAAGTCTCCTGGTTGGGAAGCAGGAAAAAAGCGTCACCGTAAAAACCGATGCCCTATTGTTAAAAAAACAGTAACACGACCACGTAAAGAACCATCTGTTGCTGTTTAATACCTAAGATTATTCATACTTTTGCTAAGTCTCTGATTCACTCAGCCCTGCTGGGTCATTTTGCATGGCTTAGTCTAAACTCCAGAAATGAAGTACATATATAAAACCCAAAACCTTGTAGAGACGTAGCAGTGCTACGTCTCTACGTGTATTCGATTAGAGCGCAATCTGCTGTATTTACAGCGCTTTTGAAGTAATTATCTAAATTATTGTGGTTTAAATATCTGAAAACTTCTGTAAAGCCAGATTTTGATTGTGTAGTCAATGTAATTTTTCCATGAAAAAATGATTTTAGTTAACCTAAAACTACGATTGATAATTATACTTTTAAAAGGAGGGAAGATTTAGATAGCGGTGACAACTTAAAGTAGATAGTTATGATCTCAACCTGCTGAATATCGTTTAATTATAATTCTTGCATCCACAGTTTTATCTCTATCTAAAAGATTCAAGATAAACCTTGTAAAATGGATAAATTAAGAGATTCACAATCTCATAAGAGTATTTGAGTATTGTATCGTCAAAGTTCCCAATCATAACTTCTACATCTTGCAATGCGATTACCACAAGTGTTGACAAAAACATAATGTTCTATAGCAATCCCAAATCATTCGTGAGAAAGAAAATCGCTGAAATACCCATATATGTACTTTCTATCTACGTCTTTTCTTACTTATCAATTCGGATTGCTATAGCATACCTTATGTTTAGAGACAATTTGGATACATTTGCCTTGCTCCCGTTCGACTACGCTACTTCGACTGCGCTCAGTACAAGTCACGGCAAGCCTGCTCCTTGGTCTTAAAAGCGACGAGATATCCTTTTATTTGAAAGTCCTATATACTGTTTGACTACCAACCAAATAAAAATAGGATTACCGAGGATATAACGCTTCCATAGGCGCTTAGGCTCAACCAAAAGTCGAAATAACCATTCAAAACCTGTTTTTTGCAACAGCACTGGTGATCTTTTCACCATGTTGCTAACCAACTCAAAGCTGACCCCAATACCTACAGAAATCGGCACACCTAAATTCAAATAATTAGCAGCTATCCATTTTTCTTGTTTAGGTGCTCCCAAACCTACGAATAAAATATGGGGAGCAGCGGCTTTAATTGTTGAATTAATTAAATTTAATTCTGTTGGCTGAGACTCAAACCCGTAGGGAGGACAGTAAGTACCAACAATCTGCAAACTTGGATATCTAGCAACAAGAGTTTCTTTAGCTTTTTCGGCAGCACCAGGACGACCTCCTAATAAAAAGACCTTCAATCCTTTTTCAGCAGCAATGGCGCAAAGCTTCTCGAACAAATCTGTACCATTAACTCTACCTTCAAGAGGAGTTTGTAAAAACTTAGCCGCCCACAGCAGTGACACCCCATCTGGCACTACTAAAAAAGCCTTGCGATAAATATCTTGAAACTTACTATCTTTTTGTAAGCTCAGAATATGCATAGCATTAGGAGTAACGACATATTCTGGCTTCCTCTGGGAGGACGCATGTTCAACAATTCGTTCTACAACCTCATCAAAACTGTATTTATCGATTTCGACTCCACAAAGATTAATTTTCATAAGCACCTCAAGTTAATTAAATTGTGATAATGAATAATAGATATCTTCCAAACGAATGGAGTAATTTCTAATATCCAAAGGTTCGACATTTTTCCTAGCAGTACTGCCTAGAGAAAGTCTTAAATCCTCATTACCAATCAACAATTCCATTGCTGATGTTAACTGTTGAATGTTTCCTGGAGGAACTAGCAGACCATTTTGATTTGAAATCACTAATTCAGGAATACCTCCAACAGGGGTTGTAATGATAGGTAAACCCCAACCCATAGCTTCCAAAATCGCCACAGGCAGACCCTCGTTGTAAGAAGGCAAAATAAACACATTTGCTTGTGCCAAAATTTCATCCCGTTTTTCGGAATTAATCCAACCCAGAAAAGTTACCTGGTCTGAAAGGTTGAGATTAACAGCCAACTGCTGCGCTTTTTCTATTTCACCATCTCCTGCTATAATTAGCCGAGTACATTTTTTTTGATGATCCGGCAGTTTAGCAAATGCCTCAATCAAATCAAATGTCCCTTTGCGTTGGCCGACTCGCCCACAAAATACCAAACTGATTTGAGTCTGATTTTTGCGGTCAGGAACATCTGTAGGTAATTCACACGGGTTAGGCAAGGTAATAACTTGTTTGGGATTTAAACCTAGATTCAACACATAATAATCTTGCCAACTTTCTGAAAGAACAATAAACCCTTGGCAGCGCTGAAATAGTTTACTTAAAACTTGCTGTACTCTTTGAGGAAATTTAGCGTAAGTTAAAGGAAATTCAGCACCATGAGTATGCATTAAGACGGGCTTATCAAAGATAAAGGCAACCACACAACAAATTGCTTTTCGGATAATGCTACCACCGTCGGAAATTTGAATATGTACAATATCTATGTTCTGACTGGATAATTTCCAAAAAAATGTAGCCAAAGCTTTTACGAAAATAATTACTCTGTGGGCAATAGAACCTTCATCATGGGTGTTTATGTGCTGGATTTTTATCTGAGGAGAACTATAGTTAATTATCAATTTTTCAACTGTTGCTATTCCTCCATTTTGTTCTAAGCTAGCCCCCAACATTAATACCTGTAGTTGCCTCATTGGCATTTACCTCTGTGTTTTTTAGAAAATAAATATCAAAGGTACTTTCTTATAGAATGAGCTTTTCCACAGAAACTCTTCTACCTTGGCGCTTTAAGATTTCGCCGAACATAGCGATCGTTATGGAACTCATAATTGCTATTACTCTATTTTTGAAACTTAGTATACTGCTATATTGATAAACTTTAATTTTTTTATATCGATTATTAGAAACGCAGACTGCAAAAGCATTTTGAGAGTCAATAATAATCGCTGTATATGCGCGATCGCGCATATACAGATTTCTTAAATGTACACTTTTGTCATTTTACAGGATGACCTCCATAACAAAACTCTGCCATAAGAAATGTTATATAGAGGATATTTAAAAAATATTATTGGTAATAGCAAAATATCAGAAACATAACCCTACTTTCCTATGAGGTTGGGGGTTTGTATTAGACTTATTAGAACTTTTAAAACATTTAAGTAAGTCGGCGTTAAAAAATCACGCTATGCAATAAATGTAAAGTCGGCGAATACCCTATAAATTGGTCATTCCCCAGTTTTTACAAAACTAAACATACATGGGTTTTATCGTGTAAACTTACTTACTTAAAGAATTTTAACATTTAAACTCTGTAAACCATATCATATATCACGTCAAGATCCAAGACAATCTACGAGAAAATGCTGACTAAAATTATCTGTTTACAGCCCAGAAAAACCAATGAACTTATTTGAGCTTTTAGTAGGGGAAGACAATCATCCAGCCCTAGTTACGCCTGAGGGGCGATCGCTAACCTATCAGCAATTGCGCGAGAATATTGTTGGACTGGTATCCGAACTCAACAGCTTTGGATTGCAACGGGCCGAACGGATTGCCATTGCCATGACTAATGGTTCACCAATGGCTATTACCTTTTTGGCTGCCGCCCTGTGTGGCACTGCTGCACCCTTAAATCCCAAATATAAACAAGAAGAATTTGCCTTCTACTACGAAGATATCCAAGCAAAAGCACTGATTACGTTGTCTGAGGAGCCAAAAGCAGCTATTGCCGCCGTCACACCAGACATGATGCTGATTAACGCCAAGGTAAACACTGACGGTACACTGAGCTTTGAATTAGTCAAAACAGGCTACAAATCAACAGAATCCTCGAATCCCGCAGCCCCCAACGCCGATGATCCGGCAATGATTCTCCACACTAGCGGTACTACCAGCCGTCCCAAACGTGTGCCGATTCGTCATCGCAACTTAATCGCTTCAGCTAACAACATCATTGGTGCTTACTCACTCACAGCAGATGACACTACACTTTGCTTAATGCCCCTGTTCCACATTCACGGGTTGGTAGGCTGTTTACTGGCAACTCTCGCATCGGGAGGCACATTAATTTGTCCCAATGGTTTTAATGCCCTGGAGTTTTGGAAACTGGTAGATACTTACAAACCTACCTGGTACTCCGCAGCGCCAACCATGCATCAAACAATTTTGGCACGCGCTAGCCGCAACACAGAAATTGTCAAAGCTAATCGCTTTCGTTTCATTCGCTCTAGTAGCGCTCCCTTGCCCCCAATTATCATTGAACAGCTAGAGGCAACTCTTAATGCTCCGGTAGTGGAATCTTACAGCATGACTGAAGCATCTCACTTAATGACTACCAACCCTCTACCGCCAAAAGTGCGGAAACCGGGTACTGTCGGTTATGGCTTCGGTGTGGATGTCGGCATTATGGACTCCCAAGGCAACCTATTATCTCAGGGAAGCTTGGGCGAGGTGGTGGTAAAAGCACCGAATGTTATAGATGGCTACGAAAACAACCCAGAAGCTAACGCCACAGCTTTTGTAAACGGTTGGTTCCGCACAGGGGATCAGGGTAAACTGGATGCAGACGGCTACCTCCGCTTGACTGGACGCATTAAAGAATTGATTAATCGGGGTGGAGAAAAAATTTCTCCTTTAGAAGTGGATGATGTTTTGCTGCGCCATCCCACCGTCGCCGAAGCCTTAGCTTTTGCTGTCCCCCACAAATCTTTAGGAGAAGATATCCATGCTGCTGTTGTCCTCAAAGCAGAAGTCAGCGAAAAAGAACTTTTAGCTCACTGTTCAACCATGTTGGCAGACTTCAAAGTTCCGAAACAAATTCACATTTTGGAGCAACTACCTCGTGGTGCTACCGGGAAACTGCAACGGTTGGCTATGGCGAAATTGCTTAACATCGGGGAAATCAGCGATACACTAAGGAAAATTCCTTGAGGAAGCTTTGATGGCACGAGCAAACGGGGTTAAAACTGAAATGTCTGCACAGGAATTGCCTACAATATCAGATGAAGATACAGTGACAATTGAAGATTTACCGGAAGCAGTGGAGGATGTCCAGGATATTGACGACATCTTGAACTCACTCAAAACTTTGCTGAGTAGCCTAGAAAAACTCCAAAAAGTCCGGCAGGAAGTGGGCGACATCAAACCGTTAATCGGGCGAATGCTTGATGGTGAACTGGTAGCTGGTGAAGAACTTGAGCAACTCAAGGCAGGTGTGAGCAGTCTTTCTCGCCTTGTTCGGGCTTATAATGACCATCAAATAGCGTTGGCTAAAGCACAATCTGCTAGAAACTTGCTAGATGAAGTGCTTAAAGAGCGTAAAGCTAATTGAAACAAGAAGCAAGCGATCGCATTTTTTTAAAGAGGCGATCGCCTTTAAGTATGTCTACGGCCGCAAGGTAGATCATTAAAGTAAGTAGAGAAGGTATTGTACTTTACTCAATATTGATATTCTTCTCAATAATTGGCTAATAACCTATTTTAGGTTATGATGACGAAAGTCTAGTATTACTTGCAAGGTAGGTATCGTAATGAAGACTAATAGAGAGAATCTACCCTTAGACCAGATTCTCTTAGAGGATAGCTTACAACTGCTTAGTAATCTGCCAGATGAATGTGTTGACTTAGTTGTATCCTCTCCACCTTATAATCTAGGCAAAGAATACGAATCAAGGCAGGCTCTTGAGATTTATTTGGCAGAACAAACAGCCGTTCTACTTGAATGTAGCCGGATTCTTAAAAATACAGGTTCGCTATTTTGGCAAGTTGGTGCTTTTTCTGACCGAGGAATGCTGATTCCTTTGGATATTCGCTTTTTTCCGATTTTAGAGTCATGCAGATTAATTCCTCGCAACCGAATTATATGGGCTAGGCAACATGGTCTTCATGCCCAGAAAAAGTTTTCTTGTAGACATGAAACTATTCTTTGGTTTACTAAATCTGATAATTATAAATTTAATCTAGATGCTATTAGAGTTCCGCAAAAGTATCAAAATAAGAAACATTATCGAGGAAATAGGAAGGGGGAACTTTCATGCAATCCAGAAGGTAAAAATCCTGGTGATATTTGGCTATTTCGGAATGTTAAACATAATCATGAAGAACAAACTATACATCCCTGCCAATTTCCAGAAGACTTGATAGCTAGAATTATATTAGCTACAACCAACAAAAATGATATTGTTTTAGACCCATTTATTGGATCTGGTACTGCGGCAGTGGTTGCAAGAGATCATGAACGCCATTTTATCGGTTCAGAAATTGAACCAAAATATCATCAAGTAGCGTTGCGCCGTCTTAGTGGCAATCCAGATAAAAATGGTTGTTTTCCAAATTTAAAAACCTTGCGCGATTATGTTGAAAAAACTGGTCAATCTGTTGAGAAATTTAAGTTTGATGTGCAAGTAGGAAATAAAGCTTCAGAACGTAGCAAAGCAAAAATTTATCCAGAAGAGTATCACTTACAAGAAATGGAAGATAGGTTAATATATGAAGAATCTGCTTTTGCAGCTAATCTAAGAGGTGAAGAAATTCCAGTAGATCCAAAGCTTAACGGTAATGGTAAAAAGACCTCTTTGCAAAATAAAATAGTAAAACAAGTAGAAGAAATAGAACAAATTGAATTAAAATTATGGAGTTAATAGATTTATTTGTTTTTACAATAAGTTAAGTAAACAACGACTACGAGCTGAACGTCCAGCAATGATTTGACATTGGCGACTAACTCTAATATTCACAGTTCTAGAATATCTTTTAGATGAATACTCAGTCCAGATGATAGGCACTATTGTATTCTGTTGTTCAAATAATCCAACCAGTCTGATTGGTACATCAAAAACTTGGTATTTAGTCAAAGCTGTTAACTGATTAACAGCTTGCTCGTAATAAAGAGTGCTATTAGAAGCAGGAAACATCAGAGCCTTTGTTACTATAATTACCAAATTAGTTTGGTATCCAACAAATTCAGTTTTAGCTTTGAAGAACAATTCTGAACGCAAAGTGTTATTGAGTAAGTAGGCATAGTTAGAAAATTGAATTTCAATGATGATGCCAGATTTGCCAAAATCAACATCTGTACCTAAAAATCTATAAGGTGCTGGAATGGGAATATTTGATTGCCAACCATCATGAATAAAAGCAGCTTTAATATATTCGTTCGTACCTACTGGATCAAATATTGTATTACCCTGAATTCCAGCTTGGTCTGAAGCCTTGATGTGCAAAGGCATTCTAGTGAGAGTAGTAATAATCTCATGCCATTCGTTCTGGTATTGGGTATTAATGATTGTATCTGCTGCGTTAAAGTCAACATATTGAATAATGATTATTATGTCTCCTTTTGGTATTTCAACAGTTCTTCTATAAAAGCAAGCGGATCTATTTCAAGCACTTGGGCAACTTGTAAAAATTCAATCACGTCAAGACGACGCTCTCCACGTTCATACTTTGATACATAGGATTGCGGAAGCTCTAGCTTTGCCGACAACTCTGCTTGAGTGAGCTTGGCAGCTTTTCGAGCTTCGATAAGTAGCTGGCGAAACCGATTGTACTCTTCGCTGAAAACTGATTTAGGCACTTTAGCTTGCCTTTTTTCTGGCGATGGTTTATTCGATCTCGATGAGATTTATGACACATTGCTGAACTCAGTTAAATTCTAAAACCTAATATGGGATAAACCCAAAATAGGTTTTTAAGTATATCTAAATCTGTGCTTTCATTTGAAGGATATTAAATTTTGTAAGATATTTACTTATGATGATGAACGTTGCACCCGCCATTGTAGTACTAGGTCAAAATAGCGTGACAGTAGCACGCAAAATAATCACTGTCCTACCAGGGGCAACATTATACGGTCTAGCGGGTCGCACATCGGGAGTTGATGTCAGCTTTAGTAACTTTGGCGAGACGTTACGCGAGTTATTTGCCCAAGGAACGCCGTTAATTGGCATTTGTGCCGCCGGCATTTTAATTAGAACGCTAGCTCCCATACTCTCAGATAAACAACAGGAACCACCAGTGTTAGCTGTGGCTGAAGATGGTAGTGCTGTTGTCCCCCTCTTGGGTGGACTTGGTGGGGTAAACGATTTGGCCCGTCGCATTGCCGAAGCCCTTGATGTTCAACCTGCAATTACGACCACAGGCGATTTACGTTTGGGCACAACCCTGTTATCTCCTCCCCCCGGATACCATTTAGCAAACCCAGAGGATGCTAAGAAATTTATCTCAGATTTGCTAGCCGGGGCAAAAGTCAAGTTAGAAGGAGTAGTGCCTTGGTTGAGCCATAGTAAACTGCCCATAGATCCACAGGGAGATTTGACCATTCAAGTTACGGAGCGTTTGGTGACTCCTACAGCCAACTGTCTTGTTTACCACCCAGCAACGATCGCGATCGCAATTAGTGCCCCCATTGATGATGCAGTCACTTTAGTACAGCAGCTACTAGTTGATGCCGGACTAGAAAAAGCATCAGTCGCCGGAATATTTGCACCGATGGCCGCCGCAGCAGATCCCGCAATCCACGCTGTAGCTAGCGCCTTGGGAGTGCCTGCCCGCTTTTTCACCCCAAATCAGCTAGAAAGTTTGTTATCACAAGGTTATAGCCCCGCCCAAGCAGTTGCGATCGCAGCCACAGGTACATCCCCCTCATCTGTCTCATCTCCCGATATTGCGATCGCTATTGCCCCCCAACCAATTGACCCCAACACCATCGGTCAACCACGCGGACGACTAGCGATTATTGGCACAGGCCCTGGTGGATCGCAATGGATGTCTCCCGAAGTGAAGGAGATACTCAAGTCGGCAACTGACCTAGTGGGTTATAAAACTTATTTAGATTTAGTTGGTTCTCTAGCTGATGGCAAGCAACGGCATGTGTCTGACAACCGCGAAGAAGAAGCACGGGCAAAGATGGCCCTTGATTTGGCCGCAACTGGGCGATATGTAGCTGTAGTTTCATCTGGTGATCCTGGTATCTATGCAATGGCAACAGCAGTTTTTGAAGTGTGCGATCGCTATGCTAAACCTGAATGGAACACTATCGACATTCATGTAGCACCAGGCATCTCAGCCATGCAGGCAGCAGCAGCAGCGATTGGTGCGCCCCTTGGGCATGACTTCTGTGCTATTTCTCTCTCTGACATCTTAAAGCCTTGGTCTGCGATCGCACAACGAATTGCTGCTGCTGCTGAGGCTGATTTCGTAATTGCTTTCTACAATCCTGTTTCTAAAGAGCGTACCTGGCAACTAGCAGAAGCGAGAAATATTTTGCTGCGACATCGAACACCTGATACACCAGTGGTGTTGGCCCGGAATCTTGGCAGATCAGGACAAACGGTAAAAGCGATCGCACTTGACCAGTTAACACCAGCAAGCGCTGATATGCGGACAATTATTCTCGTTGGTTCTACAAAAACCCGAACCATCAAGCGCAGCGATGGTAATATCTGGGTTTATACGCCGCGTCGCTATACTGAAAAGTAGGCAGATAAACGCTGTCAGCGAATAGAACTGGGGAAGCAGGGGGAAATCCGGGGTTAAATGAACCGTATTGGAAATTATGCTGGTAACTTTTTCCGCCTTCTTGGGTATTTCCTTGCTGGAAGCAAGTCTTACTATCAGCAGAGATCATTATAAATGCACGATGAATTTGAGGTTGTCTTAAACTGAGAAAATGTTTAACATAATTAAGAAGTGTAAAGTTATGTTACACTTGTTTACGAGTCAGGAGTCGATCGCAACTGACATTTGACAACAAGATAATTTACCAAACATTCCCACAGAACTCACAAAATGACTCTATCGATTCGTCCCGATCTAACTTCTGCCGATCAGGTACTGTCATCTTTAGCAACTGGGCAACAGCAAACTGTAACAGAAGCTGAAATGATGCAGGCTGTGCGTACTTTGCTGATTGGATTAGGTGAAGATCCAGACCGCGAAGGGCTAAAAGATACTCCAAAAAGGGTGATGAAAGCCTTAAAGTTTCTCACAAAAGGATATTATGAATCTTTGGATGAACTGCTAAACGGAGCAGTATTTACAGAAGATGCCAATGAAATGGTATTGGTTCGGGACATCGATATTTTCAGTTCCTGTGAACATCACATTCTGCCAATTATTGGTCGTGCTCATGTTGCTTACATTCCTAATGGCAAAGTAATAGGATTATCTAAGATTGCCCGTATTTGCGAAATGTATGCACGACGTTTACAAGTTCAAGAACGTCTGACCGTGCAAATTGCTGACGCCTTACAAGGATTACTCAAACCTCAAGGGGTTGCAGTGGTAATAGAAGCAACCCATATGTGTATGGTGATGCGCGGTGTGCAGAAACCTGGTTCCTGGACTGTTACTAGTGCAATGCGCGGTGTTTTTGCAGAAGATGTGCGGACTCGTGAGGAATTTATGAATTTGATCCGGCACAATTCTAATTTTCATTAAATAGCTTTGGGTAAATGTAGAAACTTGAGTATCACCAGTTTTTAAACTGGCGTTTGCCCCTCAAAACCCAAACAGTTTTGAAGGGCAAATTTTGAGTTTTTCACGCTATATTTTGACAAACCATAAGCCTGTTATAGTTTGAGTGATTCTCACCAACCTACTTACCTAATACCCAACCATCAACAGATAGATAAAAATTGGGGATAATGATAGGTTGAGAGCATAGAAAACAAATAAAAACCCATTGTGAATAATTCAGTATTAATTGCCTTGAGCCTATTAGTGTGTATAGTCCTGTCGCCAGTTAGCAAAGCTAATACTGTCCAAGGTTCAACCAATCATGCCATCAAAATGTCTTCATTTAACCTCAGTTCCCAAAAATGGAAAAACCGCGTGCTACTAGTCTTTGCACCGTCTGCTGATAATCATATCTATCAGCAACAAATGCAACTATTGCAAAAGCATACCAGGGGTTTTGCAGATCGGGATTTAGTTCTCGTTCAGCTTTTGGCAACAGATGAAAGCTATGTCAACAGACAGCCAATAGATGAGTCTTCTGCTACTAAGTTGCGCGATTACTTTGGGGTTGATAAAGAAAATTTCCAGGTGATTTTGGTGGGCAAAGATGGTGGTGTTAAGCGCAGTGATGCTACACCAATGCAGGCGACAGCAATTTTTGATCAAATTGACGCTATGCCTATGCGTCAGCAAGAAATGCAAGAGGGACGCAGAAAGTAACTAGTACCGCTGTGCGGAAGTCAAAAGTCAAAAAGCTTTAATTTTAGGCTTTCTGGCTGTAATAAAACGGTAGGTTTATTTCCGCCGACCTTTACTATAGGAATCCGGTTTGATTTCTGAAAATATACGTAGGATGTGTTAGCACGGAGAGTACGGCATCAAACCCTTGATAATAGTGCGTAACGAACTCCGTTCTAACACACTCTACAATACTAATTCCGTTCAAAAATCAAATAGTAATCCTATAGAACCCATTTGATATCTACTTCTGGAAGCAGAAGCATTGCAACTAGCTGGATTTTCCCATTTTCTGGCAGAAAACGGTTTTGCTGAACAGGCTCTATCGTTGATCACTGAACGACGGCTTAC
>JBBSOX010000160.1:0-11927 GCA_038259325.1 Chroococcales cyanobacterium
AGAAGCATTGCAACTAGCTGGATTTTCCCATTTTCTGGCAGAAAACGGTTTTGCTGAACAGGCTCTATCGTTGATCACTGAACGACGGCTTACTTCAAAGCCAAGTACCACAGGGAAAGATGTCAAATGGGTTCTATATGGTTTAACCTGCTCTGGAGAAATATTGGTGATGCTTGCCAATAACCGAACTATATTTTCTAACTCGTCTTGATGTCGTTCTTGCAAGTTTTGTAGGTGCTGATAAATCAAGGTTTTCTGAGCGTCGCCTTCATCGGTATCTGGATTCATAAGTGTCCTACCGTTGTATGCGCTATTTTCATTATGGGAGGTTTTAAGACTTTATCGAAAAATTGGGTTTAAAACCCCGCCATTCTAGGGCGGCTTTAATTAATACGATAACTTACAGAATATCTGATAAAATGTAAGCATGACACAAAAAGCATTCAAGTACCGATTTTATCCAACTTCTGAGCAAGAAACATTGCTCAGAAGAACGATGGGTTGTGCTCGACTGGTTTACAACCGCGCTCTGGCCGCAAGGACACAAGCATGGTATGAGCATCAAGAGCGTGTCGGATACCCTGAAACTTCAACAATGCTAACCAATTGGAAAAAGCAAGAAGATTTGCAATTTCTGAATGAAGTTAGCAGTGTGCCATTACAGCAAGGCTTGAGGCATTTACAAACCGCATTTACTAATTTCTTTGCAGGACGGGCAAAATACCCGAACTTTAAGAAAAAGCATCATGGTGGTAATGCTGAATTTACTAAGGCTGCTTTCAAGTGGAAAGATGACAAAGTATTTCTAGCGAAATGCGCTCAACCCTTGGATATCCGATGGAGTCGGCAACTCCCAGAAAGTGCAGAGCCATCAACAATTACGGTGAAGCTCTCGCCCTCTGGACGGTGGACTGTTTCAATGTTTGTAGATGTTGTAATCGAGGCATTACCTGAGTCTGGTAATCAAGTTGGTTTGGATTTGGGTATTACTAGCTTGATGTGTTTGAGTAATGGCGAGAAGATTGCTAATCCTAAAGCGTTTAAGGCTAAGTGTCGGAAATTGCGTAAAGTTCAAAAAGCTCTTAGCCGCAAGAAAAAAGGATCTAACAATCGTCACAAAGCAAGATTGAAAGTCGCTAAAGTTCATGCAGAAATTAGTGATGCTCGTAATGATTTTCTTCACAAGTTAACAACCCGACTGGTTCGAGAAAACCAATTGATTGCAGTCGAAGATTTGTCTGTGAAGAATATGGTCAAAAACAAAAAACTCGCTCTCTCGATTAGTGATAGCGCAGCGTTAGCGAGTCTTCGAGCGTCTGCTAGTTGGAGTAAAACGGTCAGTCAGCTTGAATACAAGTGCAACTGGTATGGTCGTACTTTTGTCAAAATTGACCGATGGTTTCCTAGCTCTAAGCGATGTGGACATTGTGGACATATCGTTGATAAGTTGCCTTTAAATATCAGAGAGTGGGACTGCCCTAAATGCAGCACACATCACGATAGAGATTTAAATGCCAGTAAGAATATTTTGGCGGCAGGGCTTGCCGTGTCAGTCTGCGGAGCTAACGTAAGACCTGAAAGGAAATCACCTCAAGGGCTGTTGCGAAATACCCCTAAGGCTCGCTTTGAGCGCAGTCGAAAGGGAAAGAAACAGAAACCTAAATTGTAAAGTTTAGGAATTCCCGACCGTTTACGGCGGGGAGGATGTCAAATTGCAATCCTTCAGCACTGCTACCAATTTTTCAATATGCGCTGTTTCATGAGTTGCCATTAAAGATATTCTGATCCGACTTGTGGGTACTGTGGGAGGGCGAATTGCTGGGGCAAAAATGCCAGCATCTCTTAGCTGTTTTCCAGCTTTGAGTGCATCTGTGGCATTAGGCAATTGAAAACATAATATAGGTGATTCAGAAGGCAGCAATTTTAGGCTAGGTAGCTGTTGTTGCAGTAAATTTTTTAAGTAATGTACGTTTTGCCACAGTTGGGCACGACGTTGCGGTTCTTGCTGCACTATCTTGATTGCTGCTAAGGCCGCTGCTGTATCAGCAGGTGAAAGCCCAGTGGTGTAAATCCAAGTGGGTGCGCGATTGTGCAAAAAGTCAATTAGGGCGCTACTTCCTGCCACATAGCCGCCTAAACTACCCAAAGCTTTACTTAAGGTGCCAACTTGAATTAACTGCTTTCCTGTACATCCAAAATGTTCCACACACCCAGCCCCAGTTTTTCCTAGTACCCCAGTGGCATGAGCTTCATCAACCAGCAGCATACAGCTAAATTCATCAGCGAGATCCAACAGTGCAGGTAACGGACATAAATCACCATCCATGCTGAAGACGGTATCAGTAAGAATCAAACAGCGTCGGTAATTTTGCCGCTGCTGTTTCAACTGAGTTTTTAATACTGCGATATCACAGTGCGGGTATTGCACAACTGCTGCACCGCTGAGAATCGCTCCATTTTTCAAACTGGAATGATTGTACTGGTCAGAAAAAATTAAATCACGTTTGCCCACAAGGGCAGTAATTGCACCCAAATTTGCTAGATACCCGGAACTAAATACCAAGGAATCTTCTGTTTGTTTGGTAGATGCGATCGCCTCCTCTAACTCCCTGTGTAACTCCCGATGCCCACTGAGTAATCTAGAACCAGTGCTGCCAGTGCCAAATTCTGCGATCGCAGTCGTCGCCGCTGCCATCAACCGCTGATCCCCAGCCAGTCCCAAATAGTCATTGCTGGCAAAATTAATTACCTCTTGCCCAGCTAAAACCACCATTGCACCCGAACAACCGTGGATTGTTTGTACCGAACGATACCAGTCCGCCCGATGAATTGTTGCTAAGGACTGTTCTAGCCAGGCATAAGGGTCAGTCATTGGGGATGGGGCATGGGGCATTGAGCATTGGGCACTTGTACTGAGCGACGTCGAAGTATTGGGCAGGGGGAGAATAACTAATAACAAATGACTAATGACTAATGACTAATGACTAATGACTATTAAACTTGTTCGCTGCTGAGATGAGCGATCGCTTGTTTAATCCAATCTTCGACATAGGCATCTTTAGGTAGTCCGATATCTTCGCTGACCACATGGAGGGCGTGACTGACCTCATGGGCAGTATATCCCAAGGCGAAGAGGGTCATTTGCACCTCTTCGAG
Source organism: Chroococcales cyanobacterium (assembly GCA_038259325.1). Lineage (GTDB taxonomy): Bacteria > Cyanobacteriota > Cyanobacteriia > Cyanobacteriales > Nostocaceae > Nostoc. The sequence continues at coordinate 3,157 of JBBSOX010000160.1, forward strand.
AATTCCTGGTGCTGGCCCGCCTGTGGCGACGAAGAACCCGGCTGATTTGCGCCACTCGACTAATTTGCTTTTTAGTTCCAAACAGATGCGTTCTGCGATTTTTTTGCCCACACCTGGAGCCTGAATGAGGATTTGTGTATTGCCAGCGATAATTGCTTGGACTAAATCTGGTAGTTCCAGAGTGTCCAAGAGGGCGATCGCTAAGGCTGCACCAATACCTGTGACAGTCAGCAAGTGACGAAATAAATCGCGTTCGGCTGGTGAAGCAAAGCCATATAGGAAGGGCACTTCTTCACGAATTTGCAAATGGGTAAAAATTTGCGCCACTCCTCCCGACTCTGGTAACTGATTTGCTAGCCGTTGGGGAACTTGCAAATCATACCCCAAGCCATTCACTTCCAGAGTCAGAATCACGCGATTAGCGCCAATTGTTTGGATACCAGCGACTATACCTTTTAAATAACTAATCATTACAAGAGACCAAAATAATTTAAGCCTTCAATAATTCCACCTGCACAAAAACATGAAGCCAGGTAGCGATGCGCAGCGGGATACTCATTGTGCCATTGGAGTAACTCTTTTCGGGCATTCCCCACAATGATTCCCCGTTCGTTGCCTACAGCAAATAAAGCAATATCATTACCTGAATCACCACAGACAACTGTTTGTTCTGCTGCAAATTTCCACTTCTGGCGTAAAAACTGCATTGCCTGACCTTTATCGCTGCTATGGGGTACAATGTCAAGGTCTATTCCGCTACTGTAGATTAACTTTACATTTAATTTAGATTTCTGCAACTCCGCTTCAAGTTGTGGTATTACTCTGGTAGATAAATCTTGTTCTAGAAAGAAACTCACTTTAAAGGGGCGCTGCTCTGAATCTGGTTGCCGAACTAACTCAGGATATTTTCTAGTAATAGATAATACCGTTTCCCGTTCCCATCCCTGAGATAGGATTTCTGACCAACCTGAGTCTGGAGTTTCAGTACCATTGAGGTAAATTTCTGTACCAACAGAAAGGACGAGGGCATCGGGTTGCAAAAGATTTTTTTGAGCTTGGAGTTCTTTGTAAAGTACAGGCGATCGCCCGGTAGAATAAACAATTTTAGTACCGTATTCTTGGCGATGTTGACTCAGTAGTTGATTTAGTTCTGCTAAAGCGCTGTCATCTCCCACTGTGCGATACACGAGGGTGTCATCCAAGTCAGTTACAAAAAGAAATTTAGCCATAATCATCTTTTATGCTTTGCTTTAACATCAAATTTGCACTTATTTAAAGAAAGCATAGATGTAGTCTGCTTTAATAAAAAAATCAGCCGGGAGATATACAGGAGAAATACTCCTGCAAAAACTGCCTTTGCTGTTATATTTCACGTAATAAATAGATTTATAAGTTCATTACAACGATTGTTGCAAATGCTTAAACGTTTCTTATACATGGAAGAGTATTTGTTGCAAAGTATTAAGCGTTTGCAACAACTAATTATATGTTTGCTGCAAATGCTTAAGCCTTTCTTATATATGGAAGAGCATTTGTTGCAAAGTATTAAGCGTTTGCAACAACTAATTATACATTTGCTGCAAATGCTTAAGCGTTTCTTATATATGGAAGAGCATTAGCTGCAAACGTTCAAACTTTGACAACTAATGTTTGAATTTGAGCGATGTTTACAGAGACGTAGGACTGAAAAACAATGTAGAGACGTGGGAATACTGTTCGGTTAAGGCAAGAGACGCGATGAATCGCCGTCTCTACAAGAATACAATCTCAGTAAACCACAAAGTTTTGAAAACGAACGTAAAAATAGGGGTTTCAGCCATCGTGAATCAGTCAGCAAACAGCATTAGTAATATAGCGATCGCTTCGAGGTAACTAGGGGTATCGTCTGAAATGGTCAATTTAACGTTGTTTTGTGAGTTTTGTGATATCCCTGGCTTTAGCTGAAATGTCCAGATGGTAAGACTTTTAAAAAACTTTTTGGTTTACTGAGATTATCATAGAGAAATCAATGTTTTGAAAATAGCGCAAAAATCCTCATTTATGTAGGGGTTTTGCCACAGCTTCGGACTTCAGGCACAGGATGAAAGCTAGCTGAGTCTTTTACGACTGGAGAGTGTCAATCCTCAAATGAAGAATAAATCCTCTCAAAGCTAGGTAAGCAATTTCTTTGGCTGCGTTATGATCGGTATCGCCAGGAAATGTGCTTTTGTTGCCCACGCTGCTATGCTAGTGAAATCATATTCGAGAAGTGCTATTAAAAGACAATACAAACACAGATGTTGATTGAAGGTGTGTATCTGCGTGGATTGTATTAGGTTGGATATCTACGCGATGCCTACGGAAAGCCGCTAAAAAGCATCCGATTACTTATTAAACCCGAAGAACTTCACCAGCAGGCTCTCGCTTCTACTCATCGCTTAAGGTTTCAATCAACAACTCTACCTGTTGGTGTCGCTGCTGCAAAAAACTTTCGCACTGACGCAAATACTCAACAGCACTTGCAAATTGCTCAAACACAGCTTCCAAATCCAACTCACCCGCCTCAATGCGAGCGATAATTCCCTCTATTTCAGCAACCTTTGCCTCATAATTCCAACCTTCCTCAGAAGTAGAAGCACTCTTACGTTTAACCATTAACCTCTCTGTGTCCTCTGCGCCTTTGCGGTTCGTTTACCGAAAAATTGGGTTTAGAGCTACGTCGTTCTACGACGGCTTTCTTTCAATTAATTAGTGTACCAATATACTATACTAATGATAGTGGAAAGGTAATCAACCACTTAAAAAACCTAGCTGTCGAAAGACAAAGTGCTGAACCTTGATAATTAAATCTATGCGGTTCTACTGCATTGTTCTAGTTTCCTCCTAGCAGTAGGTAAAAGATTTATAGGAGCTAGACGACTCAGATTTTTGAAACTATTTGTTTCAAAGTAAACAGGACTTGCAGTAATGCAACTAGGGTAGGGCATACCCAAAGTTAACGCTTGGGGAGAGTCCCACCTCTGGACTAGGTAACGCAAGGAACTTAGTTTAAGTGGTCTCATTGAACCAAGAATCCCCGTTGATTTATCGCGGGGAGTGTCAATTCCATAACCTTCACTCTAACCCCACCCTGCCCCAACTGAATCAACAAATCTTCCCCCACAGCCAACTGAGCAGCAGAACGAGCGATCGCTCCATCTTCTTGCCTCACCACCGCATAACCACGCTGTAACACAGCTTTCGGGTCAAGACTAGCCAACTTTTGCCGCAATAATTCTAGATGCTGCGTTGCTTGCTGCGATCGCCTCGTCGTAATTTGCACCAAATGCTGACGCTTCCAAGCTAGCTTCTCCACCTCCTGCTGCACTTGCCGATCTAACCGCAAACGTCGCAAACGATTCCGCAATACTTGCAGTTTATTCTCAGCATTTTCCCTAAAGTCATGCACCGCCTCATGTAAAGCCATAACTCGCTGCCGATGCTCAGTATACAACTCTGAAAGTGCTGGCACAACCATTTCTGCCGCCGCCGTCGGTGTATGTGCACAAGCATCTGCAACTAAATCTGCTAAAGATTCATCTCGTTGATGGCCAATACCAGTAATTACAGGAATAGAACAACTAGCAAGCGATCGCACCACTCGTTCATCATTAAAACAAGCCAACTCCTCCACCGCGCCACCACCCCGCGATAAAATTAGCACTTCGGCGCGTCCATCTCTTTCCACCCGCTCAATAGCCTTAACAATAGATTCCGGCGCTTGCTCACCTTGTACTGTAGCGGGAGAAAATAAAACCTGTAAACCTGGATACCTTTGTCTGAGAGTTTTTTGAATATCACCCCAAGCAGCAGCAGTTGGTGAAGTGACAACAGCGATCGTTTGGGGGTGAGTTGGGAGCGATCGCTTTCTTTGAGCATCGAACAACCCCTCAGCCAACAAGCGATTTTTTAGCTGTTGATAGCGCAACGCCTGTAAACCAACACCAGCAGGTAAAGTCTGCCAAACTGATAACTGATACTCTCCCCGTTGCGGATACAGACGAATACTACCCAAAATAATTATCTGCTCACCGGGAACGGGTATCTGGGCGAGTTTTGGCAATTGACTATTCCATACCACACACTTAATTCCGGCGGTGCGATCGGTATCTTGCAGCGTAAAAAATAACCCACTGCGATGGTGGTTAGCACTGGAAACTTCACCAGTTACCCAAACTTGCCGTAATTGTTCATCTTGCTCTAACAGCAAGCGGATATAGTCAGTTAATCCAGCTACTGAAAGTGCTGTATCAAGAATTAGAGAGTCGGGAAGGTCGAAAGTCATCAAAGATGCGCGGGAGCAAAAACCTAATAAAATCTTAGCAAATAACGTTAATTAATTTTTTGTTGTGTTGAATTATCAAATTGAAAATACCCCAAAATTAAATTAGAAATAAATTAAGCAGTAAATAATGCAAGTAATTTTCTACTTATATAGGTAGATAAAATACATCTTCACTAATTTATTCATTACAAGCAAACAACTCTGCACTTCTAACAAATATTTTGCCCCACTACACACCATTAATGCTGAGTTACACTAGGTTAATGAACACTAATAATTTATATGGGAGTTTAAGATCATCATGGAAAAGATAGAACTTGAACTAGATAGACTCACCTTTGAGCGAGCAAAAACTTTGGCAATACTCAATCAATCAACTCTATCAGAATTAATTACTCATGTAATTGAACGTTTAGCAGAGATTCAGGAGAAAAAAGATCCATTAATGGGATTATATGCTGATGTCCCAGAAATTGTTGATGAAATTGTTGCTGAGGCGATGGAAAAAAGAGGATATACTGGAGCAGATGAATAAAGTAGAAAAGTCCCTACTTGATACGGATATTCTTTCAGAAATTATTAAACGAGCAAATCCTCGTATTATTGCTAAAGCCAATACCTACCTAAATCAGTTTGATAAATATACAATTTCTGTAATTACAGTTATGGAAATTGTAGAAGGTTGGCAAAAACGTAAGCAAGAAAAACGCCTTCAGCAATTTTTAACTATCGTGAGTTCACAAGAGATATTATCCTTTGATTTGACAGAAGCAATATTAGCAGGGAAAATATACGCTGATTTAGAGACAACCGGAAAAAGAATTGGTTATCCTGATTGTATGATTGCAGCAATTGCCATCCGTCATAATCTAACTTTAGTTACTGGTAATTTATCTCATTATCAAAGAATTCAGGATTTAGATTATTCGCTAAGATTAGATAATTAGTGATGTTTAGATAAGAATTGACTGTATAAAGTAGCCAAAAATATATTAAAATCCTAGCAAATCTGAGTATTTGACAGAAGCTTCATAGAGTAGAGCGCCAATTATCTACCTAACTGCTGAGATCGTATTGCCTGTAGCTTCTCTTCTAGCGAAGGCGATAGTGCTAATTGTGACTCAAGAAGTTTAATTTTATTAATTCGTTTCTTGTACTCTTCTGTATTTCCTTGTTGGGAATATAGTTCAGCGGCAAAAGTGTTGAATGTTAAGAAAAGCCTGATAAAAATAGCCCAAAATATGTTAATTTTTGGGCTAAGGATTAAAATATTTGATTAATCATGATCATAAACTCATTTCCCAAGATTGTCAAAAATATCCTGGGAGGGCTACCAAAAAATGATTATCCTGTTTTGAACAGCCGTCTTTTTGTTGAGTGTTGGTTGGCTTATGCTCTGGTGTTATGGAAATTTTTGAAGATGCACCTAAAACTGGATCGATTAATTACCAAAAATGTTAATGGTATTGCTATTCAAATTTATGCTAGTCTCATTGCTTATCTGCTTTTACAACTTGTATCTGTTCCGAAAGAATGGGGTGAAAAGATGTTAGATAAATTCCGCTATCTTCAAGCTTGTATGTGTCAACAAATCAGTTATGTTCATTGGATGGAACATATTATGAAATATTGACATTTTCACCCTTGATAATACTAATATAGTTAAATATGTAAAGTTTTGTAACGACATTCAACATTTCTGGGGAAAAAGAAATTCCCTCAAAGGTAAATTATAGTCATAAGCACAACCATTTCGCCATTGATAAAGCTCGTATATTTCCTCAGATAGATTGAAGGGCAATTCCTTGATTATTTCGTCAATTTTTTGTCTAGTTAAACCTGGATTATAGCCATTCAAATAATCAGGATTTAAAGATACTAACCAATCGAAAATATACTCAAGTTCATCTGTAAGTTCAGACATATAACCCACCTAATTTAATCGTTATAGAATCGTTGATTTACTAAACAACATTTAATATATCTGTTTTTACAGTTAAACTTTTTCTTCATCTATCCGTATTATAATTGCATCTTCTGCTCCATACTCATAGGGCATGAGTTGATATAGTTCTGATTTACAGCACTCAGGAATAACGGATACCATGTAACTAACAATCAGGTATGAACTTTACTGAAATAAGTTCGTCGATGATTTTTGTTAGCAAAGAAAGCAAATTTGAAGGAGTCGGACTCTGAAAGGTTTTGAATTTAAAGGCGTTGAAAAACTTATTGGGCCAATAGCCGCACTTCTCGGCTTTGTGTATTTGTTGCAATGGTATATTGGAGACTTGCGATCGCCTTCTGATCCCATCTTTGCAGTTAGGCAGCCGCCTTTGGTTATGAAACAGGGCGATCCCTATATCCGCGCTTTAATGCGAACTATCTCGGCAAGTGAGGCGAGTGGGAACCGTCCTTATTCGTTGTTATACGGTGGACAGCAAGTTAATGACCTTAGCCGACATCCTGAGATATGTGTCACAATTGTCACAGGCCCCAATACAGGTAATTGTTCCACTGCTGCTGGCAGATATCAAATTATCAACATTACTTGGTATCGTTTAGCGCCCCGTTATCATCCAAACCCGATGCAGATGGTGTTTTGGACTGCTTATAGTTTTGAAGCAGAATATCAAGATGTAGTAGTTTACCGTTGGTTAAATGATTCTAAAGTTTGGGGAACTGATATTTCACAACTTTTGCGTCAGGGAAAGTTAAATGATGTTTTGCGGCGACTTTCTCCCACTTGGACAAGTTTAGGATATGGCATAGAAACTAATTCTGTCAGTAGCTCTTTGCCTAAGATTTATCAGAAAATGTTGCAAGAGGAATTGACCGCAGCTAATCAACCAACAGCCACGATGGCACCATCTCCAACTCCTTCCAGCAAGCCAGTAAAGAAGCAGTGAGGTTATCCTAATTTTTAACTTGCTGCATACAAAAAATTCTTGATATTTTCCACAAATGCCAAGGTATTTTCAAAGTGAATATTATGTCCAGCATTACTAATTATTTTTAGTTTGGCATATTCGCATCTTTTAGCCATTTCTGTATTGATAGATATAAATTTTTGATCATATTCACCGACTAGTAATAGCAGAGGAATTTTATTATTTTGTAGCTTTTGCCACAAAGAAGGCTGGCATCCAGTACCCATTAACCGCAAAGATTTATCTAATTCATGTGGATTATTTTGCAATCGATTTTCTATCATGCGATCGTATTCTGGATGATTTTTTATATCACCAAAGATTGGTTGATTATACCAATTTGATAAAAAATTTGCCAAATCAGTTTTTTCAATGCTTCTTGTCAATTTTCTGCCTATTTGCGTATCACTTTTAATGCGTTTTAATTGTTCTAATTCGGTTGGCAAACCAGGGGAAGCTGATTCTAGTAAAACTTTATGAAAACGTTCTGGAAAATTTAGGGTGAGGTATAAAGCCAATCTGCCACCCATTGAATAACCAACTAAAAAGCATTTAGCAATTTTTAACTTATCCAGTAAGTTGATTAAAGCATGAGCAGTGCTTGCCATTGTATAGTACTCGTCCCCACCCAAAACTTGAGTTTTACCGTGTCCAGGAAGGTCAAGTGTTAAATAATAAAATTTGTCGGATAGTAATTTTATGGCTTCATCAAATTCATCTTTATTACCCATGAAACCATGCAAAAAAAGAATTGCTGCTTTGTCTGGGTTGCCAATTAAAGAATAGTGAAACCGATAGTTTTCTACGATCATAGACTAGCTAAAAACCATCGTTGCTATACAGCAAATTATCTTATGTATAAGCTTATTTTCCCGTTTCCTGTCTCTAGAAGGAAACGAGGAAAAAGGAGGAAAACTCTATTAAAATAGGTTGTCTACTGGTTTGCAATATAATGTTTTGTAGATATTACGATGCACGACTGGATTTTAAGGTATCGCTGTTAATACATCACCCATTTGGCGAAATGTATTTTACATTATTTTTCTAATTATTAAGGTAAAAATCGATCTAAAGCAGCTTTTAGCTGTTTAATTTCAACGTCAATATTACCCTCTTGTGCAGCTCTAGCAATGCACTCAGTTAAATGTTCATCTAAAACAATTCGCGCTACCTTATCTAATGCGCCCCGCACTGCGGCAATTTGCAGTAAAACATCAGGACAAGGGCTATTTTGCTGCACCATTGTTTTAATACCACGAACATGCCCTTCTATCCGCGATAATCGATTGGCAATTCGCCGTAATGACTCTTCGCTATGGACGTGAGGATGAGCCGACTCTCCAGCCCCATGAGTATGATCTTTATGCTCGTGGTCTGTATCGTGATGTTGGGAATTTTCTACTTGCTGGGGTATTGGCAAAGATTCGTTGCCTAATCGGTTTGATCCATTCATGGGTTATCAACAGACTTGTAGTACTAAGATCCTAGCCTAGTGCGTTGCAGGGAGTGGGGAGTGGGGAGTGGGGAGTGGGGAATGG
>JBBSOX010000161.1:0-11428 GCA_038259325.1 Chroococcales cyanobacterium
ATGAATTCCAAGGGCCAAAGCGAAAGTCTACTAAAGTAGACTCAAGATTTTGGGCAATATCTAGTCATCAATAGAAGACTTAAGCTATGAGCAAGGAACTTCAGTTCCTTGCGGGATGAGGGTTTCGCGTTAAGTTGACACGTGTGAGGAATGCTGTGCCCTTAAGTCAGATGTGGTTCAAATACATGATTTCTGCTGTAATGAGATTTTGTTCTTCAGCGATCGCTAATTTATGGTACGGGGAGGAGATGTCAAGAAAGCGATCGCTATTATAAAGTGAACAGCAAGCGAATATTTGCGATGCCTGCGGCGGGCTACGCCTACGCGTTCTGATATATGCTTAAATAAATAACGTTAACTCTATAAAAATATATATTTTAAGTAACTTTGACAACGGAACCAGAAGACCTTGCACTTGCAATAAATAAACACGCTTTAGCACTACATACCACGACACCAGAATTAGGTTTGGCAATTAGTAATTTTTCAGGTGATACTCGCTCTCAAATTTGGAATTTAGGGCGTGATTTATCTAGCTTAGTGCATCAATATTTAATTGAATTTATCAAACCGCAAACTTGGGCAGACTTGTCCTTTATCGCAGTTGCAAAAGGCCCTGGTGGCTTTACAGGAACTCGGATTGGTGTTGTTACTGCTCGTACTTTGGGGCAACAATTAGATATTCCTGTATTTGCAATTTCAACTTTGGCTGCGGTAGCTTGGTCAGAAGTAGGCAAAAGTCAAAATTTAAAAACTTTTGCTGTGGAAATGCCAGCACAACGAGGTCAAATTTTCGCTGCTATTTATCAGTTTGAGCCAGATACTTCTAAATTACAAGTCTGTTTGTCAGATAGAGTATTGACACCAGAAGCATGGCAGGAAACTTTAGCGAATTGGAACACTAATTATCAGTTGATTCAAGCCCAATCTGGTTTAGCAGCGACAGTGACAAGTATTTTGGAACTAGCTAATCTCGATTGGCAAGAGGGCAAGTGTCCTAATTGGTCAGAGGCTTTGCCATATTATGGGCAACATCCAGTACAGGATGCATAATGCTTTTAAACCAATTAGTTAAGGCAAGAGACACGATGAATCGCCGTCAAAACGAAAGACTGATTATTGTAGAGACGGCGATTTATCGCGTCTTTGTGATGAACCGATTGCCCACCGAGATCCCTTTAATCGGATGATCATGGCTCAGGCTGAACTCGAAAGTTTAGCTGTCATCACCTACGACAAAGCCTTCCAAACTGGACTGATTCAGGTAATTTCCGGCCTCAAGTAAAGACTATGAACAAATTTACAAATGCGATCGCGTCACACTCCATAAATCCAAAATCAAAACAGCCACAGCCAAACTGGGAGAGTAGCCAACAATACTATAGTCCCAGCAGCTAAGGCAGTAACTGCCAGATCGCAATCGAGATTGAAAGTCTCAGCAATTACCAGCGTACCAAAAGCTGGAGGCATGGCCATTTGTAAGAGAATTACCTTTGCTGCGGAACCAGTTAATCCAAACAGTGGTAACATGCTGCCCAATATTAAGGGAATTAGCAGCATTTTGATTCCCAAGCTCATCCCGGCTTGTGGTAGGCTACGCCAAGATTTGAGCAGCCCTAATCGCATTCCAATTAACACCAGAGATAAAGCTACACTACTCCAAGCCAATTTCTCCAAGCCAAATTCTACTACTGGGGGAATTGTCGCTTCTTGAACCAGCAAGCCAAATCCGAAACTCCATAGGGCAGGATTAATTAAGATGGCTCTAGCAGTCTGCCAATGATTCTGGACACTGCCGCCAAAACGGGCTGCTAGTAAAACACCCAAGCCATAAGTTCCTGGCAATGAACCTAACAAATCGTAAAATAACGCCCAAGCAAAGTATTCCTTGCCTAGTATTGCTAAGGTGATGGGAAAACCAAGATAACCTGTGTTACCCAGCGTTGCCGCTAGGATCAAGCTAGCCTGAGTCGATTGTTTGGGGACAGTATTTCTAAAATAGGCTTGTCCTTTAATCCCTACCCAAGCTAAAAATGCTCCTAGTAAAATGGCTAGGTAAGCGATCGCAGGTGCAATCCAAATTTGCCCTGACAAGCTAGATTGACGCAAAAAAGATACTATGCTTATGGGTACTCCCACCCAAAAAAGATACTGTCCCAGACGTGTAGGAACTGTAACAGGTAGTTTGCGTCCGAGAATAAAACCTACAAGGACTAATCCTCCCAGCTTGACGTATAGTTCTAAAAGATTTGTCACAATTGTGCCTAAGAACCATAAATGTAAAATGCTACCTGTTACATCTACTTTTGTCCAGTGCAAAATCTGTTATGGCTATCCCACAGAAACAGGAGTTTACCCTTGAATAAGGCTGGGTTTTCTGGAAAACCGCAAAACTCATCGAATGACCTTGGTGATGATATTCCAGTGGCTGTACGCGATACCCCTGTCGCAGCAACGAAAATGTGGTTGCAACCCCAAATTCTACTGATTGGGGGAGTAGCGGGATTTGTCTTGCTGGCTCTAATTAGCGGTTCTTTGTTTTTCGTCACTGCACCCAAAAAAACCGTCGATTCTCAACCCTCAGTTACTACTTCTACGCCTACACCAACTACAGAATCTAGTAATGTCAATACTTTGTTAGGGCATCTGGCATACCCAGAAGCCCCTGAATCAGAACTAGTAACCATCTCCGCAAATAGGGGCATTAGAATGCGAAAATCTGCTGCCCAAAAGTTTGAGGAGATGGTAGCAACAGCGCGGAGTGCAGGTGTAACTTTAGTCCCAATTTCTGGCTTTCGCTCAGTCAAAGACCAAGAGCCGTTGTTTTTTAGTATCGGTGCCCAGCGAAATCAAACGCCAATAGAACGAGCTGCCCTCAGCGCTCCTCCTGGCCATAGCGAACATCACACAGGTTATGCTGTGGATATTGGAGACGGAGCAGTGCCAGCAACTAATCTCCAAACTAACTTTGAAAATACCAAGGCTTATCGGTGGCTGCAAGCAAATGCAGCGCGTTTCGGTTTTGAAATGTCATTTCCTAAAAATAATGCTCAAGGTGTGAGTTATGAGCCTTGGCACTGGCGTTTTGTCGGCGATCGCAATAGTTTAGAAATGTTCTACAAAGCCAGAAATTTGAAACCCGCTCAGATACCTCAATAAAAGTTGATCTAGAGATTACTATCTTTTTATAAAGGAGTTGGTTGACGATAACCTTTGAGTACTATAGTATTCAACAATGATATACAAGATTATTGACTTATTTGCTGGTGCTGGTGGTTTGACAAAAGGATTTCACATGTCGGGCTTTGAATCTCTATGTGCAATCGATATAAATGCAAAAGCTTTGGCGACCTACAAGCACAATTACCCAAAAACTAAAATCATTCATCAGGACATACGTAAGGTTAGTCCTGATGAATTACGATTAGCGTTGGGCTTACGTCGAGAAGCACCAATACTGTTGATTGGCGGCCCTCCGTGTCAGGGATTTTCTAGAAATATTCCTGCCGGTTATCGCTACCTCAATGATTCCCGTAACCTGCTATATCGAACGTTTTTGGAATTCGTAGAGGAGTTTAGACCCCTTTATGTTGTAATGGAGAACGTGCCTGAAATATTGAAAGCTTACAATGGCGTAATTAGAGAAGAAATAACAGAAAAACTTGAATCATTGGGCTATAAAGTTGTCTCTTCATCATTAAATGCTGCACATTATGGAATACCACAAACTAGAACCAGAGCTTTTTTTCTAGCTAGTCTAGATCATTCCCTTCATTTTCCTGAACCAACACATTTTGGTGACATTAGGAGTGACTATAGAACTACAAAAGCTTCTAATCAGCTTAATTTATTACAGGCAAATATTTCTCCACTTGTCACAGTCAGAGATGCGATTGGAGACTTACCACCACTAGATGCAGGACAAGACTATGAAGCTGAAGTTTATCCTTCTGTTCCACAAACTACATATCAAGCGATGATGCGTCATCAAAGCATAAAAATTGTTAATCATGTTGCTCGTGCTTTGAGTCCAATTCAATTTTCGAGAGTTCGCGCTCTTTGTGAAGGACAAGATGCTAGAGACTTACCTTCTGAATTAGCTCCCAAGAAACACTACAGCGGTGCATACGGGAGACTGTACTGGGATAAACCAGCGAGAACTATCACCAGATGGGTTTTCCATCCAGGATCGGGTAGGTTTTTCCATCCTACTCAGGATCGAACAATTACAATACGCGAAGCTGCAAGATTACACTCTTATCCAGATGATTTTCACTTTTTGGGAACATATACTGATATGGCTTCTCAAATTGGTGAATCTGTACCTCCTCTACTAGGTAAAGTGATAGCTTCATCTATTCTTCAAGCTTATCCTCAGAAAATTGGGTATTGATTTGATCTTGCAAAGCAGAGAGAACTGTCTCCACATATCGATCAAGCGTAAGACGAGTTCTTTCAACTGTAATACGAACCGCCTGTGTAGGAATAGTTCTAGCTCGAAAAAGTTGTTTCTGATTTTTATACCAAACTAATTCTATTTTGCCTGCAACACTTCCCTGTAGTCCAGCCCCTGATCCCCCAGTAGTTCTATCTACCGTCCAAGTCCAAGAAAAGGTATTTGGGTCAAGAGGATTGAGTGGAAACTCGCAGTAAATATACTCGTAGCCTTTGATAGTTTTCAGTAATATGGCTTCATAACTATTTACAACACTTTGTGCTGCCTGACTCAAAATAATCTTCTCGTTCCAATGTTGGATAATGGCTGATCCAAGCTCATTAGGCAAGGATTGCTCAGTCAGACCAGGAAAACCAAGTTGGACAGCCTTCTTGATGACATCTGCTCTCTGAATGACAAACAAAAATGAATTTGTAAAGTTGAGGCTATTGAGTTGCAGGGATTTAAGTGACCAACCAGTTTTAGTTACCAAGTCAACAGCATCATAGAGAAGCTTGCTACGTCCCAAAGCAGGATCTGATAAAGAAATATCCTTAACATAATGAAAAATTGCTTCCCACGTATAATCTTCTATCGAGCCGATGACTGGAGATGCAATAGTAGCAATAATGGCTTGGCTTAATCTTTCAATCTCTTTGTCCGTCAACACTGAGTGATTCCTCTACAGCTTGTAAAAACTCGCTCATTGTCATATTTAAAGCATTGGTAATATGGCTGAGAACTCTAACAGATGGACTTTTTAGCCCTCGCTCAAGCTGGCTAATGTAAGTCCTGTGCAGACCTGTCACTTCTGCAAGATACTCCTGTGACCAACCTTTTTCTGTGCGATGACGCTGTAGTTCTAGCCCTAAAATTTGGTCTAGTTTACTGGGCTGCATGAAGAAAAAGCCTAATATTTTGAATACAAAAGTTCTACAGACTAAAGTATTCAAAATATGGAACAAAGATGCGAAGGTTACTTACCGCTGCTCAAATCGACCATTATTCAACTCCGACGGCTGTTTCCTGGCTTTTCAGAGGCTGGTTTCTGGTATTTACCTGGATACTTGCGCTGAAAATATTCTTCCATAATTTCTAAAATCATCGGCGCAGCAATGCTACCACCACCGCCACCGGAATGTTCTGCAAATGCCACAATCAGAACTTCTGGTTGATCAGCAGGTGCATAAGCTCCAAACCAAGCGTGATTTTGCTTAACACGGCCCTTCCAGGCTTCAGCAGTGCCACTCTTACCAGCGACTGGGGGAACTGTTGGCTGCATCAAAGTTTTACCTGTACCTTCAGATACTACTTTCCGTAGTCCTTGACGGAGAACACTTATGGTTGTTGGCTTCATATTTAAAGATTCTCGCCAGCTTTTTGCCTCTTCATTGTCTTTAAGCAAATGTGGCTGGACTCGGTAGCCACCATTAGCGGGTACGGCAAACATGACGGCGACTTGTAAAGGTGTAGTTTGTAAAGCACCTTGACCAATTGACATATTAATGCTATCGCCTACAGTCCAAGGTATCTTCCAAGTTTTCTGCTTCCATGCCTCATCTGGCACTAAACCTTTTGCTTCTTCGTTGGCAAATTCAAAGCCAGTTTTTTTACCAAATCCATACTTGCGAGTCCATTCAATTAAAGTTGGGCCGCCGACTCCACGACCAATTTGATAGAAGAAGGTATCACTACTCCACTGTAATGCGCCGACAAAACCCAATGGGCCGAATCCGGCGTGATTCCATTCACCAAATCGGGTACCGCCAAAACTTAAGGAACCGTAGGTTTGTAGGATTGTGCTAGGAGAAAACTTACCGGATTCTAGACCGGCTGTGGTGGTAACAATTTTGAAGGTGCTAGCAGGTGGAAAGACACTGAGGGCGCGATTAACCAAAGGATGATCTGCACCTTGTACAGTTTCCCAATCTTTTTGGGTGAGTTTCTGCTTTGAGAAAATATTTGGGTCAAAGGTGGGGTGAGATACCATTGCTAAAACGGCACCGTTCTTTGGATCAAGTGCCACGATCGCACCATCGCGATTGCCCAAAGCTTTTTCTGCTGTCTTTTGCATATTTAAATCTATGGTCAAGTGCAAATCGTTACCAGCTTTGGCCTGTTTCACCCCCAGAACCCGCAGTGGCCGACCTGCACCATCAACTTCTACCTGCTGACCGCCCCATTCGCCCCGCAGACTTTTTTCATAAGCTTTTTCAGCTCCCATTTGACCAATCACATCACCCAATCTGTAGCCTTCTTGCTTCTTTTCTTTTAACTGCTCGGCGGTCAGTTCTCGTGTATAGCCTAATACATGTGCTAATTCCTTGCCGTGGGGGTAGTAGCGAACGGCTTCTGTAGAAATTTCTACGTCTTTAAGTTCGCTTTGATACTCCTGCAATGCTGTGATTTGCGCTTCATTCAAGTCACGAGCAATCCGTATAAGTGAAGAAGAGTTAGCGCCTGCCTCTTCTAGTTTCTTTTCCATCTCTTCTTGGGGAATTTCGAGAATTTGAGATAGACGCGCTCCCACAACTCGCCATGCTGGCTTAGTATGTGCCATCGGCCACAAATATACAGAGCGAGGATAGCGAGTACTGGCTAAAAGTTTGCCGTCGCGGTCAAAGATGTTGCCTCGTTCTGGTTGTTTGGGGATCATCCGAATTCGATTTGATTCGGCTCGTTTTCGGTGGTTTGCTCCTTCAGTAATTTGCAAATATGCCAAACGAACGCTGATTCCCGTCACCATTGATAGAGTAAATATAATTAAAAATATCGGCTGGAAACTCTGTCCAACTGTACGTGTATTTTGTTTACCGCCAAGTGGAGATGTTTTAAATATAGTCATAAGACAAAGATGATTTCAAAATTAAGATTATCTGTAAACAACTCTGCTAAATTCTTAACAGGTATTTAACGGCAAACTAATCGAGAGTGATTAATTGTTTTTAATTGATACCATATCATAGCGATCGCTCTTGGAAATCCTAATGGGCCTAATCCGGCGTGGTTCCACTCTCCAAATAAACTCATGCCCAGTACTTGGTACGAAAGAATCAGTCCAGTATATTATTGAACAATTGTTTTTGGCGGATACAATAAACCAAAGTGTCAAATCTAGTCTGTCCAATAGACTACTGACAATCACGTAATATCACGGCATTCTACAGAGGATTATGGCTCAAATTTTCATGGAGAATCAAAGGGGGATAACAACTTTTCAGCCACTTGATGTTGAACTGCGTAATGTGTTCAAGTTTTTTAACCAAGAACCAGCAGTTAATGGAATCGATTTGGATGTCAGACAGGGAGAATTTTTTAGTATTTTAGGCCCCTCCGGGTGTGGTAAAACAACAACACTGCGCTTAATTGCTGGGTTTGAAATCGCTGACGCTGGCAAGGTGTTGATTCAGGGTCAGTCTATGACTAATGTGCCGCCTTACCGCCGACCCGTCAATACTGTATTCCAAAGTTACGCTTTATTTAACCACCTGAATGTCTGGGATAACATCGCCTTCGGACTGAGGTTAAAAAAGATACGCAAATCGCAACTTGAAGATCGAGTCCAAGAAGCTTTAAAACTAGTGAAAATGGAGAGTTTGCGATCGCGTTTTCCCAATCAACTTTCTGGTGGTCAACAGCAGCGAGTTGCTTTGGCAAGGGCTTTAGTCAACCGTCCCGCCGTCGTACTATTGGATGAACCTTTAGGAGCGTTAGATTTAAAACTGCGTAAGGAAATGCAGGTCGAGTTATCAAATTTACACAAAGACTTGGAATTGACCTTTGTGATGGTGACACACGACCAAGAAGAAGCATTGTCTTTGAGCGATCGCATTGCCGTAATGAATCAAGGCAAAATTGAACAAGTTGGCACTCCCAGCCAAATTTACGAACGTCCTCAGACATCTTTTGTTGCTGATTTTATTGGCGATACAAATTTATTCAGCGGAAAAATTGTAGCGGTAGACTCCTCTAATGTTAAAGTCCTGACAAAAACGGAACTCTCAATTGTCATTAGCCGGGCTGAAGATACACCATCTGAATTATCACAAGCGGTGGTAGTCAGTGTGCGCCCAGAAAAAATCCAGCTTTCCCTTTATCCACCCAATTTGCCAGCTAACTGTTTTGAAGGACGGCTTGTTAATGTTATGTATTTGGGCACACATGTTAATTATGTTGTGGAATTAACAAATGGCATTAGCATAAATGTGTTGCAACCTAATACTTTTGGCATTTTACCAGACCGCAACACGCCCATTTATGCTTGGTGGGCAGAAAATGATTGTTTAGCTATTAGTCAATAGTATAAGAAACTACCTTATATAGCAATTCTATTTTAGTTTTAAAATCAGTCGGGGAGACAGGCAATAGGCAATAGGCAATAGGCAATAGATTTTTTTCACAAATGATTTAGGATTGCTATATAAGATTCAATAATGGAATAAGACCTTGACCCCGTACTAGGAATATCAACCCATGTCAATTTTGAAAAGAGTTCCTTGGGTGTCCCTGGCGTTAGTACTGCTTAGTTACAGTACTTTGGGCTGGGTAATATCTGAAGCACGTGCTCCTCTGTTTGTGTGGCTGATGACTGTAGTTGCTATCTTGCTTTTAATGGTAACGTTGACCACTCCTTGGCCGAAAATGAAATATTACTTCAGTATTTTGCTTAAATCAAATATCAGGTCTTTTGGCGTTGCCGTCTTAGGAGCTTTCTTATTCTTTATTATGATTGCTTGGTTTCGGGTATTTCTTGATATTTTACTGATCATTTCGGCGACTATATTAGCCAAAATCGACTTTCAAACAGCAGGTCTTAAGGAAGGGCTAGCCTTTTGCACTGCATCTATCTTTTCATTGACAGGTTTGGGCTTGGGTGCGCTACTCTACAAGTTAATATATTCCCAAATTGCGCTAACGTTTTGAAGTATGCCCAAAAAAAGCTAGCGATGACTGCGGCGGGCTGCGCCATCGCTTCAGAATAAGTATTGCTTACCCACAAATTCCTTTTTAGCTCAGGTTCTCGATTTCTTAAAAAAGTCGGGAATCTTGTTATTAAATAGTTAGGAATCAGAATTAAATAACATACAATTTATGTCCTTGGCTTACCTCACCCTCAATCCCTCTCCTTATAAAGGAGAGGGAAGCTAGATACAAGACGAAGTTTTGCATTTTATTTAATTCACGTTCCTTAGTTTCAAAATGCAGGCTGTTCAAACAGCAATAAAGAAAGGAAAAAATCCATAACAAAAATTGATACCCAACTAGTGACAACTGCTTTTGTTGCCGATTCTCCTACTTCTTTTGCTCCCCCCTTAGTAGTTAACCCCCAACTACAGCCAATGACAGCAACCAGTACACCAAAAAGAAACCCTTTTAGCAAAATAATAAACAAATCTGAAGGTTCTAAAAAATTTCTGACTGATTCTAAAAATGTTTCGGGAAGAATTTTGTAAAACTGTGATGCAGCAAAAACTCCGCCGATGATGCCCACAACTAAACCCAAAATCGTCATCAAAGGCACCATCAAACAACAAGCAATTACTCTAGGAACTACTAAATAATCAATCGGATCAGTTTTGAGCATATAAAGTGCATCAATTTGCTCTGTGACTTGCATTGCACCTATTTCTGCTGCAAAAGCAGAACCGACTTGTCCCGCCATAATACTAGCAGTCAAAATTGGAGCCAATTCTCTACAAAAAGCTAAGGCAAAAGCACCTCCCACAGCATTGACAGCCCCAAATTGGACTAATTCTCTCGCCGTTTGAATAGTAAAAATCATTCCTGCAAAACCGTTGACAAGGAGAACTGGAGAGATAGAGCATGGCCCAGCAGTCACCAGATGTTGCCAAATCTTACGATAGTAAGTTTTTCCTTGGAGTAAATGTAGCCACACTTGACCGAAAAGCAGTACTGCCGTAAAACAGCGTACAATCTCAGATTGCTCGAAATTTGTTTTTAGTCGCAATTTATAATCCTTAAGACTGAGTTTTTTTGCATATTATGTCATATCAATTCTCCAAAATAAGACTACAGATACAAATGCTGGAAACCCAGCCAGATGTAATCTGACTTTCTTAATTACTTAGACGCATAAAGGGCGACTTACAGTAGGGTATTACGAATTGGTATTAGCGTATGGTACATGAACAAACGCACTAGTACCGCTGTGCGGAAGTCAAAAGGCTTATAAAATAGGCTTTTTATTGATTTCAAATTTAATTCTTGTTCGCGTAGCGTGGCGTAGGCATACTTACTTGGCTTTACAGGTAATAGGTAATAGGTAATAGGTAATAGGCAAGGCTTTTTGAGTTGTACAGAGTTTTTTTACACAATCAAATATGAGTTCTATCATACCTATGGTATTGTGAGCTTTTTGCTGCTCAGTAAATAGGATTTTCTAATAATTTTTTATGAGCAAGATAAGAACTGTAGTTTTTCTGTTTTTATTGATACTAATTTTATCCGCAGCACATCCGGCTTTTGCATCTGTATGCCGCAATTACGATGTCTACGATGGGCTACGCCTACGTCACCAGATTTGCATTCTTAGCATCAATCGAAGTGCTAAAAATTATTGGGAATACAGGGCAGCAGTTAGTGTAGATGGAGTCAAAAGACCCACCGAGGTTTACAATTGTCGTGAACGAGTCAAGGTTCAACAAGATGGGGCTGTTTTGCCCTTTGAGCCAAAAGGCCCTGGTGAGATGATATGCAGCTTTTTTAATTCTTCTTTGCGGAAAACACGCGCCAGATAATAAAGACCGTGAAACCTAGATAGATGAATACTGTCAGCCATTCTTGCCAGCTACCAAATCCGTTATCCATCAGCAAAAGCCGGAAAATTAATCTTTTTAACTAATTCTCCGTAAGTCCCCCACTGAATTCGGTACTCCGAATCAGTGGCGGGATATAAGGCGGGCGACAACGATTGCATCTTTGAGTAATTCTTCCCGTAGGGAAGACAGGGAAAAGATGTATAAGGAGTCGCCA
>JBBSOX010000162.1:0-11425 GCA_038259325.1 Chroococcales cyanobacterium
AACAGGTCATCCGTGATAGCATAGACGGCAATTATTTCGTTTAACATACACCCCTCCTCTTTTTCTTCCTGGAGGGGATTTTATTCCTTTTCTTACCTACTGCGATCGCTCTTCGTCATAACTAGCAACTTGGGTTACTAGATTAGAAATCGCCATGAGCAATTCGTCTGGTGCTACAGGTTTAACCATGTACTGTTGAAATCCTGCTTTTAGTGCTTGCTGCTGATTGATGTCGCCTGCATAAGCACTCAGAGCGATCGCTGGAATACTTTTTCTTCCTATTTCTGCTTCTAGATCACGCACCTGTTTTATCAGCATATAGCCGTTCATCTCTGGCATCCCAATATCGCTGAGTAAGATATCTGGCTTTGACTTGATTAGCGCTTGTAATGCTTCATTTCCTGATGCTGCTGTAGTGACGATCGCTCCAAACCCCTCAAGCACAAAGCTGAAAAAGTCGCGGGTATCTTCATTGTCATCTACAATCAGGATTTGTAAACCCATGAGGGGAGAAGAGGCTAAAACGGCAGTTGAGGAATCGGGATTTGTGTCATCTTTGATGGTTGCAGCTTCCTTGAGCATCGGTAAGCTAACTGTGAAGATAGCTCCCTGCTCCTCGCCAAGACTTTCGACCCAAACCGTTCCACCGTGCATTTCGACCAAGTGACGAGCGATCGCTAAACCTAATCCTAACCCACCAAACTTTCTAGTTGTTGTACCGTCACCCTGACGGAAATAGTCAAATACATGAGGTAAAAAATCAGGGTGAATGCCTTTACCTGTATCGCTGACGGTAATCTGCACTTGAGCGTCGATACACTCCAATCGCACATTTACTTTTCCCCCAGTCGCTGTAAACTTGACGGCATTCGATAACAGGTTCCAGAGGACTTGCTGTAAACGGGCTGAATCACCCAAAACTTTCGCCTTGGAATCAAGCATTGTCTCAATCTGAATGGTTTTTGCCTCTGCTGCCAAACGCACTGTTTCCATTGCAGCTTCAATAATAAATGCCAGATTGACTGGCATCATCTTGAGATTGAGTCTGCCTTGGATAATGCGAGAAACATCCAGCAAGTCTTCAATTAGTTGAGCTTGTAATTTGGCATTGCGTTCAATAGTTTGAAGAGCTTTTTGCAGCGACATATCATCAAATTTACGGCTCTGCAATAATTTCGCCCACCCGATAATCGGATTCAGCGGCGATCGCAATTCATGGGAAAGTACTGCTAGAAATTCATCTTTGATCCGGTTAGCCGCCTCTGCTTCCGCTCTGGCTCTTTGCTCAAGTAGCAAAAGGCGATCGCGTTCTGATTCGGTGCGTTTGCGATCGGTGATATCAGTTAACATAGCGATCGCGCCCAAGAACTCATTTTGTTCATTCAAAATCGCTCTAGCAGAAATCAGTGTCCAAATATATGAACCATCTTTGCAGCGCAATCGAGCTTCTTTAAGATCGCTCCCTTCTTGCTTGTGCCACTCCAGTTTCTCTTGGGCTGCTACCCCATCAACCTGATCGATAAAATAAAATATAGAACGACCAAGCATTTCTTCTGCCGGATAACCCAACATCTCACAGAGCCGTTGATTCACAAACTCTGTTCGTGATTGAGAGTCAATCGTCCAAATTCCTTCATAGGAGGTATCAACAATTCGGCGATACTTGGCTTCACTCTTCTGTAACGACTCTTCTGCTTGCTGGCGTTCCCGGCGCTCCTTAGCTTCCCGCAATGCCCGTTGTACTGAGGGAACTAACCGCCCTAATCGTTGTTTTAATACATAATCGGTTGCACCATTCTTCAGGGCTTCGATCGCTAATTCTTCACCCAACGCGGCAGAAACAAAGATAAAAGGAATTTCTGGAGAGCGATTTCGGGCAATTTCTAAAGCCGAAATTCCATCAAAAGAGGGCAGGGCATAATCGGCAAGAATTAAATCGAAAGTTTCTGCTTCCAAAGCCGCTAGGAAATCAGCGCCGGTTTCAACTCGGATTAGTTCGCAATTAATTCCGCCTTCCGTTAACGTGGCTTGGGCAAGCTCTGCATCTAACAAACTGTCTTCCAAAAGCAGGAAACGGAGTAGATTCATCACTTCCTCTCCTGTTGACAATGAGGTGCTGGAGGTAGAGCGCCAAGGGGTGGCTGATTAATAACTGCCCAAAAAAGTCCCACACCCTTGATAGCATCGGCAAACTCATGGTAATCAAGAGGCTTGACGACATAAGCATTAACGCCTAACTCGTAACATCGAACTAAGTCTGGCTCCTCACGGGAAGAAGTTAGGACTACCACTGGAATCACTCGCATTAGTGGGTCAGATTTGAGTTCTGCCAGCACTTCTAGTCCATCGATTTTAGGTAGTTTCAAATCGAGCAAAACCACAACTGGATGACCTTCCATCCGCAAGCGGAACAGCCCCCGGCGATAGAGATAATCTAGTGCTTCTTCTCCATCACGCACTACCACTACTTCGTTGGCAAGATGATTTTCCGATAAGGCAGCTAATATTAATTCTGCATCGTTGGCGCTGTCTTCAATCAGCAGAATTCGCTTGAGTTCTTTCATTTTCATTTGCCCTCCTTCTTCGACAACTTAGGTAGTGAGAAATAGAAGGTGGCTCCACTGTCAACTACAGATTCTGCCCAGACTCGACCATTATGCCGATGAATAATGCGTTGCACGTTTGCCAATCCAACACCTGTGCCTTCAAATTGTGGTTCGCTATGCAGGCGTTGAAATACTCCGAATAGCTTGTGAATATATTGCATATTAAAGCCTACGCCGTTATCTTGTACAAAAAAGACAACTTCGTTTTCATTGTCAATACTGCCAACAGTAATTTCTGTTAGGTTTCGAGTCTGGCTATATTTTACGGCATTGTCTATGAGGTTACGAAGGACGAGCCGCAGCATGGAGGGGTCGCCCTGGATTTCTGGCAGTGGCTTTATGTACCAATTAATTGTGCGTCCTGGGATTTGGATTTGCAAATCGCGTTTTATTTCTTCCACTAGTTGCTCCATATTGATGTTGATGTAGCGCATTTCGGTGCGCCCCATGCGAGAAAATGTGAGCAACTCATCTATTAGTATTCCTGCTTGTTTGGTAGTTTCTGCAATTATTTTTAAATAGCGCTGACTCGTTTCATCTAATATATTTGTTGAGCTATGCCGCTTCTGAAGCAATTCTATAAATCCGGTAATGTGGCGAAGCGGCGATCGCAAGTCGTGAGAGACTGAATAGGAGAAGGATTCGAGTTCCTGGTTGGCGGCTTCGAGTTGGGCTGTGCGCTCTTGAATTCGTTGCTCTAGCACTTCGTTGAGTTGTTGCAGGGCGGCTTCGGCAACTTTGCGATCGTGGATATCTACACAGGAACCGATATAACCGAGAAATTCTCCAGTTGTTGCAAACCGAGGCACACCAGTATCAAAAACCCAACGGTATTCGCCATCAACGCGTCTGAGGCGATATTCCATTTTAAAGTTTTGTCGGGCATCAAAGGCATTGGTGTATGTATCTAAACAATACTGAAAATCATCAAGATGAACACCTTCAGCCCATCCATTGCCCATCTCTTGCTCTAAAGTCCGCCCGGTAAAATCTAGCCAGGGTTTATTAAAGTAGTTACAAAGTTTGTCAATGCCGGACATCCAGATTAGTACGGGAGCGGTGTCTGCCATCTGGCGAAAGCGGGCTTCACTTTCACGCAACGCTGCTTCTGCCTGCTGCTGTTCGCTGATGTCAGTAATCAACGCCGCATAGCCTTCAACGGTTCCCTGATTAAACTGGGGAACGTAAATAACATTAATGTAGCGTGTGCCAGCATCTTTATAAGGAACTTCACCTTCAAAAGTTATCTGCTCTCCTGCGAGTGCTTGTTCCACGTATGGACGAACTACTTCATAAGCAGCTTCACCCAAAACTTCCCAAAGATGCTTTCCATAAACTTCTGCCGCCGGATGCCCAAACCATTCTTGATATGCTCGGTTATTGAAGCGATAGCGTTGTTCTGAATCTACAAAGGAAATCAGAACTGGCAGCGTATCTGTAATCAAGCGAAGTTCCGTTTCTCTTTGCCGCAGTGCTTCCTCCATCTGCTTGCGGTTGGTGATGTCTCGCCAGCAATTAATTGCACCGATAATTTGACCTTGGGAATCCCGAATCGGTACTACATTAGCGCTGGCTGTAATCCGGGTTCCATCAGGACGTTCAATGATGCATTCTTCATCACGGATTGTTTCACCGTAGTGCGTAGCACGGTATAAAGGCAATTGCTCTAGGGTGGGGCGCGTTACACCATCAGCTAAAAACCGACCATAGGACTGGAGGTAGTCATTAGAAGACTTACCAATGAGTGATTCAGCAGGTCTGCCCACAAGCTCTTGCGCGAGTTTGCTTTTGGCGATGATCGGGAAATCAGGGGGGCCGCCAGCGATCGTAATTCCCTCTGGGACGTGTTCTAAGAGCATTTGCAGGATGCTTTGGGAAACTTCTGCTTGTTTGCGTTCGCGTAGCGCAGCTTGTCGTTGGCTCAAGTCAAGAACAAAACCAATGATTGTCCGATCTCCCTGCTTGACAAAGCCAATTAAGACGGGAACTTGATAGCTGTCTTTGCGGATGTATTCTTGCTCAAAGGGCTGACAACTCCCAGTAATTCTGAGTTCTTCAATTGCTCGTTCACTCACCTCAATGTATTGGGGTGGAGTAATCTCACCCCAGCGAATTCTACCAGAGCGCAAATCCTCGCGTGTATAATTGAGCATTTTTAGAAAGGCATCATTGGCTTCAATGATTAAGCCATTGAGATCAGCCACAATTACCCCAATAATATTCGACTCTGTTAAGCGACTAAACCTTGCCTCGCTTTCGCGTAGTGACTTCAGACTTGCTTCAGCTTTCTGTTGGGCTGTGCGACGTGATTCATTGAGCGAACTAATTAACGCTGCTGCCAGTATGAACACGACTAGAGGTAGTAATCTATTTAGATTTGTAATGCTCTGCGGATAGAGTGGCTTGAAAAAGAAGTAGTTGATTGCCAAAGTAGACAAAACGGTAGCAAGTAACCCCGGGCCCAAGCCACCATACCAGGCACTCACCATCACCGCAGCATAAAACAGCGCCGCAGGTATTGGATTGAGGTATGGATTGAGCAGCAGAGTTATCCCTAGTGCTAAGGCAACGGATAGCAAAGCAATACCATAGTGCAGCAGTCGCTCTCTACTACCAGCAAAAATGTTTTTAGATTTCGATGCCCTCACTTGATGAGCCATAACCCTACTCTGCTTCTGGAAAATACTGGTTTAGCAGCCTTTTGCCGGGTTCACTCATCTGCCGTAACATTTCTTTTATTAGTTTTAGCGCTATCCGTGAAGGCACTGTATGCCTATTCTGCCAACGTTTGACTGTTTTGAATGAAACCCCTAACTTATTAGTAGCAAACTGTTTCTGAGAAAGATTGAGTTGCTGCCGAAGTTCCCAAATTAAATCTAATATCTCCAGCCGCTTTGTTACAGGCATCTCCTTTTCCTATTCCCATCGAATGACTAGAATAAGATAGGTGTCTTGTTGTTTATCTCCTGCTTAGGGAATATTTCTTAGGTGATACCAGTAAGCTGGATTTCGCTGTCACTCTAGGTAATCTTCTATCTTAAAAGGCTCAACGTTCGAGTGAAAAGGCTCAACGTTCGAGTAAAAAGGTTCAACGTTCGAGTGAAAAGGCTCAACGTTCGAGTAAAAAGGCTCAACGTTCGAGTAAAAAGGCTTAACGTTCGAGTAAAAAGGCTCAACGTTCGAGTGAAAAGGCTCAACGTTCGAGTAAAAAGGCTCAACGTTCGGGTTCAAAGGCTCAACGTTCGAGTAAAAAGGCTCAACGTCCGAGTGAAAAGGCTCAACGTCCGAGTAAAAAAGCTCAATGTTCGAGTAAAAAGGCTCAATGTTCGAGTTCAGAGGGTGAAACTTAAGCTTTCCAATGTTCGGGTGGTTGAAGATTTTCCGGTAAGATTGTTGTGCGATCGCCTTTTGCCTCTTTAATCTGCTCTTGTTCTAGGTTTTTGGCTTCCCAGAGATTCGTTTCTTGCAGGTCGGCTTCGCTGAGGTTTGCCCCTTGCAGATTAACTCCTCTGAGGTTTATTCCTTGCAGGTCGGCTCCCCTGAGAGTTGCCCCTTGCAGCTTGGCTCCCCTGAGAGTTGCTCCTTGCAGATTGGCTCCCCAGAGTATTGCTCCTTGCAGCTTGGCTCCCCTGAGAGTTGCTCCTTGCAGTTTGGCTCCCCAGAGGATTGCTCCTTGCAGTTTGGCTCCCCTGAGAGTTGCTCCTTGCAGATTGGCTTCCCAGAGGTCTGCCTTTTTCAGGTTGGCTTTGATGAGGTTTGCTCCTCTGATATCGATATTACCTAAATCCAATCTCTGATTTTTCAGGTCATTCTCAGACTTGCGCCGTCCAATTACGGTAAGGGCTGCTTGAATATCTGTCTGAAGTATTGAATTTTGATTTATCTCCTCTGATTTCTTAGCATTCATCCAATAATTGATTAATGGTTTTGCATTATCTGCCTTTTCCTCATCTTTTTTCAAAGGCGCATTCTCTCGCACAAAAGCCGTGAGGACTTCCATGATTGTCCAGTGATCATCTTTAGAATCTTTGGCAATTCGTTCTAAAGTATAAATTGCCCCTAATCGCGTTTCAATCTTTTCATTGCCAAGCTGTTCAATCGCCTTCGCAAAGCGTTCTGTGATTTGCTTGTCTTGTGCTATTTGAGCATTTTTCAGTGCAGCCTCAGCATTTTTTAAAGCAGCTTTAGCGCTTTCATTAGCAGCTAAAGCAGTTTTATCCATAGCTTCCCAACGCTTGGCTGCATAGTAAGCATTGATTAATACTGCAAATCCACCGAAAATTGTTCCAAGAGTTGTTAAAGCTTTAGCTCCATAATCTAGCCTTTGCTCTGTTTCCAAGCCTTTAGGATTCAAAAATGCAAAATCAGAGAATAAAAATATCAAGATAACGGCAATTAAAAAGACAATAAATATAACAGCTAGAATTATCAACCAATCTTTAGGTGTGTCTGTATTGTTATCAGACATAAATTAAATTTCTTCCTCATCTCCCAAAAATTTACGGAGACTTTTGGTAAAAACTATAGCATTAAGTGAAACTGGTAGAATGCGCCCAAATAACTAATGATGCTGTGATAACTCAACTTGATTGTCGCCAATCTGCCGGTGCTTCTATATAATCAGGTAGGCGAGTGGTGCGATCGCCAAGTGCTTTTCTAATCTGCTGCAACTCTAAGTTTTTAGCCCCTGTTAAAATTGTCCCTTCCAGTTTGACATTACTGAGGTCAGCTTCTGAAAAGTTAGCTCCCATCAGGTTTGCCTGAGCCAAGTTAGCTTGATAAAAGGTCGCCCTATACAGATTAGCTCCAATGAGGTTTGCTTGATACAGGTCAGCTTCCGTTAAACTGGCTTCTGAGAGGTTGGCAAAATAGACATCTGTTTGGTGGAGTTTGGCTGCATTCAAGTTAGCTCCTGAAAGGTCGGCACCATTCAAGTTAGCTCCTGAGAGGTTAGCACCAATCAAACCCGTCATGTGCAGATTGGCTTTACCCAGTTTTGCTCCTTGCAAGTTAGCTAAAAATAGCTTTGCCCCAGAAAGGTTGGCGATTTTTAAGATTGCTTGTTGTAAGTTAGCTTTATAGAGGTTTGCACCTTGCAGATTAGTTACGCGCAGACTTGCTCCAGAGAGATTGGCTGAACGCATGTTTGCCCCAGAGAAATTAGCGCGGTTGAGATTAGCCCAAGAAAGGTTTGCTCCACACAGGCTAGCTTTTAGTAATTTGGTTTCATAGAGAATAGACTTAACGAGTTTAGCGCCATTCAGGTCAGCCTCACTCAAGTCTGCTCCCCGCAGGTCAGCCCCACTCAGGTCAGCACCACGTAAGTCTGCTTGTTGCAGATTAACTCCTAGCAAGTCTGCTCGTCTGATGTCGATATTACGTAAATCGAGTTTTTGATCTTTTGGGTCTTCGAGTAAATTACGCCTACCGATGACACTTAGGGCTGCTTGAATATCGGTGCGGATTGTTGGCAATTCTTCATGGAGGTTTTGCTCTAACTGCTGTGTCGGACGCGACCCACCTCTACGCCTACCTGAGTAAGCGGCTGGTGAATATTCTGGCTTTTGTTGCTCTACTCTCACCTGCTGGATAGGTGCATTCTCTCGCACAAAGGCAGTGAGAATTTCCATGATTGTCCAGTGTTCTTTGGGAAAATCCTGAGCAACTCTTTCTAATGCATAAACTGCGCCTGTCCGGGTTTCAACCTTTTTATGACCAAGCTGGGCAATTGCCCCCATAAAGCGCTCTGAAATCAATCTGTCTTGATTGACTTTTGCATTTTGAATGCCAATTTCCAGGTTTTTCTCAGCTGCGATCGCATTTTTATGCATCGCTTGGGCACGCTTTGCTGCATAATAAGTGTTAAACATTGCTGCCGATGCGAGAAAAACTATTGCAGTAGTTGTTAATGCTTGGTTTCTATACTGAATTTTTTCCTGAATTGATAATTCTTTAATACTAGACAAAGCGAAAAAAATTACAGTCAATGAGAAGCCAAATATAACTGTTATAGTTATCAACCAATTCAAAAGAGCGTCTGTCTTTTTAGAAGACATGGTAACTATTTTCCTTACAACCTAGAATTATTACTTAGATGTTGGGGAAAAATAGTATAGCATTTAGCAGAAAATTATAATAGGTGTCAAGACACTCAATTAACCAGGTAATGACATCGAATATACTATAGCTTACATATAGGAATCCGGTTTGATTTCTGAAAATATACGTAGGATGTGTTAGCACGGAGAGTACGGCATCAAACCCTTGATAATAGTGCGTTACGAACTCCGTTCTAACACACTCTACAATACTAATTCCGTTCAAAAATCAAATAGTAATCCCATAGCATTTCAAATGACGTAAGAAGCTCGGAATAAAATTCTTTTGACTTTTGACTTTTGACTTCCCCAAAGGGGCTGACTTTTGCCTTGTGTTATTAGTGTTTACTCAGAGAATTTAGCTTCTCTGAGGTTTGCCCCATCGAGTATGGCATCATTAAGAACTGCCCCATTCAGCCCGGCTAGATATAAACTTGCACAATGGAGGTTAGCTCCTTCTAAGTTAGCTCCTTTTAGACTAGCTGCACTAAGGATTGCTCCTTCTAGGTTAGCTAAATATAAATTAGTACCTTCTAGATTAGCTGCACTGAGAATTGCTCCCGCGAGATTAGCTTCTGTGAGGTTAGCTCCAGCAAGATTAGCTTGATAGAAATTGGTCTGTTTTAGGTTAGCCCGATTCAGATTTGCTCCTCTTATATCCGTGTGACTCAAATCAAGTTGCTCATTCTCTGGGTCTTTATTTATATCTCTTCTAGCGATAACGGTAAGGGCTGCTTGAATATCTACACGAATTTTTGTTGACAGGTTGCTCGTTACTTTCTCTTGGGGTATGTAAGGAGCATTCTCTCGTATAAAAGTAGTAAGAATGTCCATAATTATCCAGTGGTACTGTGGATGATTTTGGGCAATTTTATCTAAATCATTAATTACAGCTAGACTGGTTTCTATTGTCTTATTCCCTAGTTGTTCGATTGCGATTCTTAAACGTTGTTTTGGCGACTGATGCTGAGTTTGGTTAACTTTTTCCTGAAAAGCTTGTATCATCAGATATATTTTTGATGGCTGACCGTCATTTGTCGGTAAAATATTTTTTATGCCATGAAAAGCATTAAGAATTACTGTCAACATTTTTAATTGATAAAACTAGGTTTAAAGAGATAAAACGCATATGCTATTGTTTCATGCGTGGTCAATATCTGAACATGGTAATGCAATGAACAAAATAGAGAAGATAAATGTTGAGTAAGTAGACGCTAACATATATACTGTCTATGATCCTCAATCGTTAGTTATACTCGCTGCTCTTGATTCTTCACTATCGATTAATCCTGATCATGATAATTTGGATTGATGCATAATTAGTGTTAAAGCAGTCATAAACCATTCGTTAAAAACTACTTACTCATAAAGAATAGTCTATTGCTACAGAGACGCTACACGAACTCAAAAAACTTCACTACTTAAATGGTATTGTTATTAACTAATTCAATGCAGCAAAAATTACAGCCTATAGTTAGAGATTTAGTGCTGATTGGTGGTGGTCACAGCCATGCAATTGCCCTAAGAATGTTTGGGAGAAAGCCTTTGCCTGGTGTCCGTTTGACGTTGATTACCGCAGCCAAAAATACAGCCTACTCTGGAATGTTACCAGGACACATTGCCGGATTTTATAGCCACGATGAATGTCATATTGACTTGCGACCTTTAGCGAACTTTGCTCAAGCACAGTTGTATATTGACAGAGTAGTTGCCCTAGACTTGGAAAATCACAAAGTTCTTTGTGCAAGCGGACTTGTGGTAGATTTTGATGTGCTGTCTATTGATATTGGCAGCACTCCGGCCACCGTGTCTGTATCAGGTGCAGCAGAATATGCGATCACAGCTAAACCAGTATCGCACCTATTGGAACATTGGTATGAATTAATTGCAGATGTAGGTAAAAATCCTCAAGAACCAATTAGCATTGCGATCGTCGGTGGTGGTGCTGGTGGTGTAGAATTGGCGCTGTCAATGCAATCTCATTTACATCGCATCTTACACCAAACTCAACAACCAATTGAAAATCTGGAAGTTCATTTATTCCAGCGTGGCACGGAACTAATGCCCAATTACCATTCATCAGTGCAGCATCAAATTCAGCAAATTTTAACCGAGCGAGGTATTAAGCTACATCTTGGAGAAACTGTGTGTAAAGTTGCACCTACACCACACAGGGAAACTAAAGAAATATTTGAAATTAAATGCGAATCTGGCTTAACAATAGAGTGTAATAAAATTTTTTGGGTAACACAAGCATCAGCACCCGAATGGTTAAAAACGGCTGGACTAGGAACTGATGAACAAGGTTTTATTTTGGTAGAAGATACGTTGCAATCTCAAACGCACCCGCAGGTATTTGCATCTGGTGACATTGCTACAATGCTAAATCATCCGCGTCCGAAAGCTGGGGTATTTGCTGTTAGGCAAGGCAAGCCTTTATTTGAGAATTTGCAGCGAATTTTATTAGGTAAGTTGCTCAAAGCCTATAAGCCACAGAAACAATATTTGAGTTTAATTGGTACAGGAGATGAACGAGCGATCGCAACAAAAGGCATTTTTACTTTACCACCTCACAAACTCTTATGGCATTACAAAGATTGCATTGACCGCCGCTTCATGGAGCGCTTTCGGTTTGAGGAGTAGGGACTGGGGACTGGGGACTGGGGACTGGGGACTGGGGACTGGGGACTGGGGACTGGGGAGATGAGGGAGATGAGGGAG
>JBBSOX010000163.1:0-11417 GCA_038259325.1 Chroococcales cyanobacterium
CCCCTGCTCCCCCTGCTCCCTCTTCTCCCCACTCCAGACTCCCCACTCCCCACTCCCCCTTATGAAATTAATCGAACAACTGCGGCGGCGAACACTTTTAGGATGGCTGCAACTGAGTCATGAAAAAGGTCGTCTTTTGGTGGCATTGTCAGGCATTGCCTTTGCCGATGTTTTGATGTTCATGCAGCTAGGGTTTCAAACTGCTTTGTTTGAAAGTAACACAATCCTGCATCGCAGTATGCAGGCTGATATGTTTGTCATCAGTCCTCAAGCACGTAACCTAGCAAACATGTCTAACTTTACGCGGCGACGGCTGTATCAAGCAATGGATATACCAGGTGTAAAGTCGGCAGAAGGAATGTATGTCAATATTGTTGATTGGAAAAATCCCCAAACACAACAGAAGACGACAATATTAGTTATGGGGTTCAATCCCGATCAGCAAGTGTTTAACTTAGCGGATGTAAATCGCCAGGTAGATGCTGTTAAACTACCAGATACCGTTCTCTTCGATCGCGCCTCTAGAGGAGATTACAACGAAACGATCGCTAAAATTGAACAAGGTAAAACTGTCACAACCGAAATAGAACGGCGGACAATTACCATTAGCGGCTTATTTTCAGTCGGGGCTTCCTTCATAGCAGATGGTAGTTTGATCACCAGCGACCAGAATTTTTTAAGACTATTTCCTAGACAAGAAGCCAGCGGTGTCAGTCTCGGCTTGGTGCAGCTGCAACCAGGCTATGATCCAAAACAGATGAAAGCAGCTTTAGAATCTCATTTAGATGATGATGTCAAAGTTTTAACCCAAGCAGAATTTATCGAATTTGAAATAAATTACTGGAAAACAAATACTGCTATCGGATTTATCTTCAGCCTGGGTGTAGCAATGGGGTTTATGGTGGGCGTGATTATCGTCTATCAAGTTCTTTCTACAGATGTAAATTCTCACATGAAAGAATATGCCACTTTTAAAGCAATGGGTTATAACAATCTTTACTTATTAGGTGTAGTGTTTGAAGAGGCGATAATTTTGGCAATTTTGGGCTTTATCCCAGGAGCGATCGCACCTTTAGGACTTTATCATTTAACTCGTAATGCCACCAATTTGCCACTTTACATGACCGTAGGACGAGCCTTGACGGTATTAACACTGACTATGATTATGTGCATAATTTCTGGTGCGATCGCTACTCGGAAATTACAGTCTGCTGACCCGGCGGATATGTTTTAGAAAATGGGGAGTAGGGAGTAGGGAATAGGGAAAACAAGTGACAATTCCCCACTCCCCACTCACCACTCACCACTCCCCACTCCCCACTCCCCACTCCCCAATCTCCTAAGTATGCCTACTGTAATCTCTGTTAAAAATCTCGACCACTACTTCGGTCATGGTCAACTTCGCAAACAAGTTCTCTTTGATATCAACCTGGATATTAACGCTGGGGAAATTATTATCATGACTGGGCCTTCTGGTTCTGGTAAAACTACACTTCTTACCTTAGTCGGCGGCTTGCGTTCTGCCCAATCTGGCAGTTTGCAGGTTTTGGAACAAGAACTTTGTGGCGCTAAAAAAGCACAACTTACCCAAGCGCGACGTAGTAACGGTTATATTTTCCAAGCGCACAACTTGCATGGTAGCCTAACAGCACTCCAGAACGTCAGAATGGGTTTGGAAGTACATAATAATATTTCGCCAGCAGAAATGAAAACCCGGTCAGCCCAAATGTTGCAGGAGGTAGGATTAGGAGAGCGCCTCAATTATTATCCTGATGATTTATCTGGTGGACAAAAACAAAGAGTTGCGATCGCTCGTGCTCTGGTCGGTCGTCCTAAAATTGTCTTAGCAGATGAACCCACCGCCGCCCTTGACAGTAAATCGGGACGAGATGTGGTCAACCTCATGCAAAAACTAGCTAAAGAACAGCACTGTACTATTCTCTTAGTTACTCATGACAACCGCATTTTAGATATTGCCGATCGCATCGTTTACATGGAAGATGGCAAGTTAGTAAATGACCGTGCTGTTGTTGCAGCCAGTTAACCTAGTAGTCTGTCAAGAACTAATTGACGGATAAATTTCCTGTAGAGACGGCGATTGATCGCGTCTTTCTAACCGCTACACGACTCCCCATTCCCCTTACTTATTTTGCTGAAAAAATCGTCTCTGTGGTTTCACTAATGCCAATCTACCAACTCATCTGCTAGAGATTTGAAAGGTTTACTGTTATATAACAAATGCTTGCCAGAGTCTGGAGTGCATCAATTGTGGGCATCGATGCCGTCAAAGTCGGCGTAGAAGTCGATGTGTCAGGGGGATTACCAGGAATTGTCGTCTTGGGATTGCCAGATTCAGCGATTCAAGAATCAAGAGAAAGAGTTAAAGCAACGCTGAAGAATGCAGGTTTCGCCTTTCCCATGCGAAAAATTGTGATCAATTTAACTCCGGCAGATTTACGGAAAGAAGGCCCCTGTTTCGATTTACCGATTAGCGTGGGAATTTTGGCGGCTTCTGAGCAAGTTAGCGCTGATTTGTTAGGAGATTATTTATTTTTGGGTGAAGTCTCTCTGGATGGCAGTTTGCGTCCGGTGGCTGGTGTCTTGCCGATCGCAGCAGCTGCCCAAAAGATGGGAATTGCAGGTTTAGTTATCCCTGCTGATAATGCCCAAGAAGCAGCAGTAGTTCAAGACTTGGCTGTTTACGGCTGCAAACATCTATCTGAGGTAGTAGATTTTTTAAATAATCCAGGGCGTTACAAACCTGTGCAGATAGATGACACGACGAAGATAGCAACAGTATCTTACCCTGGTGCAGATTTGCATGAGGTGAAAGGACAAGCTCATGCGCGTCGTGCCTTAGAAATTGCTGCTGCTGGTGGACATAATCTAATTTTTGTGGGGCCGCCTGGTAGTGGGAAAACTATGTTAGCACGCCGCTTACCAGGAATTTTACCGCCCCTGAGTTTTGCCGAATCTTTGGAAGTGACTCGTATTCATTCGGTAGCTGGTTTATTGAAAAATCGCGGTTCGTTGGTACGCGATCGCCCTTTTCGCAGTCCCCACCACTCAGCATCCGGCCCTTCTCTTGTGGGCGGTGGTAGCTTCCCTCGTCCTGGGGAAATCTCGTTATCTCACAGAGGTGTGCTATTTCTAGACGAATTGACAGAGTTTAAACGTGATGTTTTAGAATTTCTGCGCCAGCCTTTGGAAGATGGTTATGTGACGATTTCCCGCACTAAACTATCAGTAATGTTTCCCGCGCAGTTTACTTTGGTGGCGAGTACCAATCCCTGTCCTTGCGGTTATTATGGCGATACCATCCAACAATGTACTTGTTCTCCTCGTCAACGTGAGCAATATTGGGCAAAACTTTCTGGGCCATTGATGGATCGAATTGATTTACAAGTTGCGGTGAATCGCTTGAAACCAGAAGAAATTACCCAACAACCTACGGGGGAAACATCAATAACAGTACTACAACGAGTGCAACAAGCAAGCGATCGCGCAATTACCCGCTTCCAAGGAGAAGCAAATCTGCGTTGCAATGCCCACATGCAGAGTCGTCATCTCCAGAAATGGTGCAAGCTAGATGATGCTAGCCGCAATTTATTAGAAGTAGCAATTAGAAAATTAGGTTTATCAGCAAGAGCAAGCGATCGCATTCTCAAAGTAGCACGGACTATTGCAGATTTAGCGGGAGACGATGAGCTAAAAACCAATCATGTGGCGGAAGCAATTCAGTATCGCACGATAGATAGAATGCAATAAAAGGGAAAAGGGAACGCTAAGACGCAGGAGAAATCAACTGACCAATACGCTTGAGAATTTGCAAAACGGTGTACAGTTCTCTAGTGGATGCAAACGGAGCAAAGACCCTTGACAAATTGTACTGTGGTGTATTTGTTTGCGTCACTTTGACAAATAAAATATCGTCTCCATTCGTCACCATCCCAAACACAGGTTTACTGGGGTTGGGGTTAGCCATCATATAAGCTAGGGCTTGCGGTACAGCTGACCAAACTGATAGTGTGGTTTTTTTCGACTCTAACACCATCACCCACAACTGCTCTTGTAACACTAAAACGTCAATCCGTCCGCGTAGTATCTCCTCGCCATCATCTAGCACTAGTTCCACGGATGATTCAGCCTTAATTCTGAAAGGAGGATCGTAAAATCCAGAGAGTGCAAGTATTGGTGACACCAACAACAATATGACTGTCCCTTCTAGTAAATCACCTCCACTACGGTGATAAAGATACCTACGCCGCACGACATCTACTGAGGCTTTTTCCACTTCTATAATTTCAGGCAATCCCTCATACCACTCTGAGAAAAAATTCTGGTCTTCAACACGGACAAAACCGAATCGATTTTCTGCATCCTGAAGAGTGGTAATCGCTTCTGTAATTGCTGCCGTTTGTGTCATTGCTTCTAGATACAAATTGCTTTGCTACATTATCAACATCAGCGCATCTTTATTATCGCTAATTGCCGCGTAGGCGTAGCCCGTTCTAGACATCCATCGCATTGCCATATCAATATAAAATTCTAAATTCCTCCTCAAGAACGCTGCACAAACTCCCTTGGAGGGATGCCTCTACTGATGAAATCAGTATCCAATATATCAGGAAGTACGCGACATCCCCAAAGGAGACTGATTGGATGAATTTGCAGGCGATTTGGAAGTTATTACAAGATACATTCAAAGAATGGAGTGAGGATAAAGCCTCACGGTTAGCGGCGGCGTTGGCTTATTACACAATTTTTTCTATTGCACCATTGCTAATTATTGTAATTGCGATCGCAGGAGCAGTATTTGGAGAAGAGGCAGCAAGAGGGCAAATCGTTGGACAAATTCAAGGTTTAGTCGGTAGAGATGGGGCAGAATTTATTCAAACGGCGATCACAAATGCTAACAAACCACAGACAGGCGCGATCGCTTCGATTATTAGTGTTGTAGTTTTGCTCTTAGGTGCTACTGGTTTATTTACTGAGTTGCAAGATTCCCTCAACACGATTTGGGAAGTAAAACCGAAACCCGGACGCGGTGTAACGAACATGATTCGCCTACGCGTTTTGTCCTTTGCAATGGTGATAGGTATTGGCTTTTTACTCTTAGTTTCTCTGGTAATTAGTACGGCATTAACAGCATTAGTAACATACTTTAGTAACTTGCTACCAGGTGTCGATTTCCTCTGGCATATTCTCAATTTCATCCTCTCTTTTGCCATCACTACGTTCCTGTTTGGACTAATTTTTAAAGTCCTACCAGATGTCGAAATTGGTTGGAGTGATGTTTTAATTGGAGCCATGCTCACCTCCTTTTTGTTTTCTATCGGTAGGTTTTTGTTAGGGCAATATCTAGGTAATGGCAGTTTTGGTTCAGCCTATGGTGCAGCTGGTTCACTGGTGGTAATCTTAGCTTGGGTTAACTATGCCGCGCAGATTCTTTTCTTCGGTGCGGAATTTACCCAAGTTTATGCCAGAAGGTACGGCAGCGGCATAACCCCAAGTAAACATGCCATACCTTTATCTGATAATACAGAATATAATGGCAAGGCTCCAACGGGGCAATCGTCCACTAATAAAAAGCCTTCTTCTAACTTTATTAATCGCTTGTTCCAGTCTTTCAAGAAGCCAAAGCGTTTAAAACAGAGAAGAAAAAATCAGCGATTTTGATTCCTGATTGTTAAAAATTTAGGTTTGTAAATCTGATAGATGTTGAAATATTTAACCTCTAATAAAACTTAGTCTTATGAAATAAGACCACAGATAAATAACCTGATACTGGATTTTTTCCAGAAGTCTATTAAGAAAGGAAGAAAATCAGTGCTAATGGAAAAATGGTTTTTTATCGATTGGCAGGCAATCTTTATTCCTAGCATCAGCATCTTGGAGTTAATTATCCGTGGTTCGCTGGTATACTTGGCGCTGTTCTCAGTGCTACGTTTTCTTCCTAGCCGACAACTAGGAACACTAGGAATTACTGATTTACTCGTAGTTGTGCTATTTGCTGAAGCTGCCCAAAACGCTATGGCGAGTAATTATACATCGATTACTGAAGGCGCTATCCTGGTAGGAACTGTGATTTTTTGGAGCTATTTGTTGAACTGGTTAGGTTACAAAATACCCCAGTTCCAACGTTTTATGAATCAGCCGCCATTGCTACTGGTAAAAAATGGTCGGATGATTCAGCGTCATTTGCAACGAGAGTTAATTACAGACGATGAGTTGATGAGCAAGTTACGTCAGCAAGGTGTGGAATTTTTAGCAGATGTGAAGTTTGCATACATGGAGGCTGACGGCAGGATTAGTATCATCACCTTGGACTCCAAAACTACTTCCGTCCCTGAGCAAAAAGCAGCACTAAAAAGCGATTGACATTAATTAAACTGTAAAATATGACGGTTGTATTCTGTGCCGAACTGTGATTGAGCGTTATACTTTGCCGGAAATGGCTAATCTGTGGACTGAAGCCTATAAACTAAAAACTTGGCTGCAAGTCGAAATTGCTGTTTGCGAGGCTCAAGCTGAACTGGGTTACATTCCATCTGAGGCGGTTGAGGAAATTAAGGCCAAGGCAGATTTTGATCCAAAGCGGGTGTTGGAAATTGAGGCTGTAGTCCGCCACGATGTCATTGCTTTCTTGACAAATGTCAACGAATATGTAGGTGAAGCAGGACGCTACATTCACCTGGGTTTAACTAGTTCAGATGTTTTGGATACAGCTTTAGCGCTGCAATTAGTTGCCAGTCTGGATATATTGTTGCAACGTTTGGAAGATTTGATTCAGGTAATTCGCCAAAAAGCACGGGAACATCGTCATACAGTGATGGCTGGCCGATCGCATGGTATTCATGCTGAACCGATCACTTTTGGTTTCAAGCTAGCTGGCTGGTTAGCTGAAGTGTTGCGACATCAAGAACGCCTGAAAATTCTCCGCGAAACGATCGCTGTGGGTAAGATTTCTGGTGCGGTAGGAACATACGCGAATGTTGAACCGCGTGTAGAAGCGATCGCTTGCGAAAAACTCGGACTCAAACCCGATACGGCCTCAACCCAAGTTATTTCCCGCGATCGCCACGCCGACTATGTGCAACAATTAGCTTTGGTTGCAGCATCCATCGAACGTTTTGCTGTAGAAATTCGCAATCTGCAAAAAACAGACGTTCTGGAAGTTGAAGAATTCTTCTCCAAAGGTCAAAAAGGTTCCTCAGCAATGCCACACAAGCGCAATCCCATCCGTTCGGAACGGCTGACGGGAATGGCGCGACTCGTCAGAAGTCATGCCGGTGCAGCTTTGGAAAACGTTGCTCTCTGGCATGAGAGGGACATTTCCCACAGTTCTGTAGAACGGGTGATTTTGCCAGATGCTTGTACTTTGACGCATTTTATGTTGTCAGAAATAACCGACTTGGTGAAAAACCTGTTGGTTTATCCTGAAAACATGGAACGAAATCTCAACTGCTACGGCGGCGTTGTGTTCAGCCAAAAAGTCCTGCTTGCCTTGATAGACAAGGGAAGCAGCCGAGAAGAGGCTTATGCGATCGTTCAACAAAGCGCTCACGCCGCTTGGAACAAGCCGGAAGGTAATTTCCAAGATTTGATTAGCAAAGATCCTCGCGTTACCGAAAAGTTGTCCCCAGCAGAACTAGAGGTCTGTTTCGACCCCCAGCAGCATTTAACGCATTTAAAAGAGGTTTATCAACGGTTGGGAATTTAGGATTAATTTGCTTGTAGTGAGCGCTTCAGCGCTTACTACTAACTTGTTATCCAAAATATACGCAAATTTTTTTTAAAAATAATAAAGATACTAAAAATATTTAGTATTTCATTACTGAAGACTGTAAGTTTGGTGCAGGAATTATTGCCAGCCCTGGGTAGTATAAATAACAGATATTTACTCGTTTATTAGTGCTTCGAGTGTCTTAATGATTGAAATCCTAGCCACACTTTCTGCCTCTGCGGCCGCAGGAATGAGAATAGGTACACCTCTGCTGATTATTGGATTGTTGCAGGGTAGTAACTTGTGGTCACAAGTCCCAATTTTATCTCACATTTCTCCACCAATCTTATTAGGCTGCCTCAGTTGTTGGTCTTTAGTGGAATTATTAGCCTCAAAAAAGCTATGGGGGCAAAGATTGCTCCAACTAGTTCAGTTATTGATGTCTCCCCTCGTGGGGGCAATTATGGGGTTAGCAGTAGCTAGTGCAACAGCAACGCCACATTGGCTGATTGCTTGTATTGGGGGTTTGTTAGCTTTAGTACTTCAGCTGGTTCAAGTTGGTTGGTTCTATCGCTTACGTGGCTTACCCTTGTGGGCAGTCTTTCTTCAAGATATCTTGTGCATTGCTTTAGTACTTTTTGCTTTTGATGCTCCCTGGCAGGGAGGATTAATTGCTTTAATACTGCTCTGGTTTGCAGTTCGTAGTGCGAAGCAGTGGTATGACTGGTATCACAAGAGTAGGGGGCATAGGGCATAGGGCATAGGGCATAGGGCATAGGGCATAGGGCATTGGGCATAGGGCATAGGGCATTGGGCATAGGGCATTGGGCAAGCAGAGAAGTCTAAAGTTCAGGCTTCTTTAGATGGCTACGCCATCTCCAACGGAGTATAGAACTTTTCTTAACAGAGACACTGCGTGAACATAGCGAAAAAGAAAGAGTTTTCCAATGCCCAATGCCCAATCCCCAATGCCCCATCCCCAATGCCCAATCCCCAATCCCCAATCCCCAATGCCCTTTACTGCAAAAGTCCAATCATATGTAGCAGACCATGACCGGTAATCAGCTCGATGATTAAAGCAATGAAGCCCAGCATGGCAATCCGACCATTCCATACTTCAGCGCTAGTAGTCAGACCCCATTCCCAACGCTCTTGAGGGTACATTTTCACCCTTTTTTTCATTTGGGCAGCTTGCGAAAGCTTGAAACTAGGGTTTTTCAGCGCATTAATCACTAAGTCTGCCAATGCATTAATAAATACTGGATGGGTATTAGGAGCAGGAACGCGACGGAAATTGTGAATTCCTGATTCTTCCGCTACTTCCCGATACTCAATATCAATTTCTTGCAGTGTCTCAATATGCTCTGAGACAAAACTGATAGGCACAACAACCAAATCTTTTACGCCTTGTGCGCCTAGTTCTTTGAGGGCATCCTCAGTATAAGGTTGGAGCCATTCTACTGGGCCAACACGACTTTGGTAAGCTAAGGTGTGGGCATTGGGTCGATTGAGGGTCTGCATAATCAGAGCAGTACATTCCTCAATCTCTTGCTGGTAAGGGTCGCCAGCCTCTTCAACGTAGCTTTTAGGCACGCCGTGAGCACTGAAGAATATATGAACTTCGTCTGGATTAGCAAACTGTTCGATTTCTTGGGCTATGAGTTCCGCCATTGCTTGGAGGTAGCCTGGTTCTTTGTACCAGGAAGGAATGACGGTGTATTCAATGGGTTGAAGCTTTGGATCTTCTTGCCAAAGCTTTTCTAAAAGCCGGAAGCTAGAACCACTCGTACTGATAGAAAACTGGGGATATAGTGGTAAAATTACCAGGTGTTCTACTTTATCTTGGGTGATCTGTGCGATCGCTTCTTCTGTATAAGGATGCCAATAACGCATTCCCACGTAAATCTTGGCTTCTTGTCCTAAATAACCCAACTGTTCTTTTAAAGCTTCCCCTTGCGCTTCTGTGATCCGCCGCAATGGAGAACCACCACCGATTTGCTTATAATTCTCTTGAGATGTTCTGGTTCGCCGCGAGGCAATAAACCAGGCTAGGGGCTTTTGCAACCAGCGAAATGGTAGGCGAATAATTTCCGGATCGGAAAATAGATTGTACAAAAACGGCCCGACATCCTCTAGCTTATCGGGGCCACCGAGATTGAGTAATAAGACGCCTACACGACCCATAGCAGTTACTTTCCCCCAATCTTTTCAGGTTTTTTACTAATGTTAACAATATATCTTTATTAAATATAAAGCTTAATAGCAAGGAAATATGTAATGGCAACAATTTTAAGGGATTGGAGTTACCGCTATCAGTGGCTATATGATAGTATCTCTCGTTTAGCAGCCTTAAGTGTAGGTGGTGAAGCCCGTTTTAGGCAATTTGCTTTGCAAGGCTTAACAATTCACTCAGATACTCAGGTCTTAGATTTATGTTGCGGCAGTGGTCAAACAACGCAATTTTTGCTAAATTTTTCACAAAACGTAACAGGATTGGATGCTTCACCCAAGTCTTTGCAACGGGCACGACAAAATGTACCATTAGCTTCTTATGTCGAAGCTTTTGCCGAGAAGATGCCATTTGCAGATAATCTGTTTGATGTGGTGCATACCAGCGTCGCATTACACGAGATGCACCCTCAGCAATTGCGAAAAATTATTAATGAAGTTTATCGGGTGTTGAAACCAGGAGGGGTATTTACATTGGTGGATTTTCACGCTCCTACGAATCCGATATTTTGGCCTGGGGTATCACTGTTTTTGCTGTTGTTTGAGACAGAAACAGCTTGGGAATTGTTGAAAACTGATTTGGCTGGTTTGTTAACTGAGGCTGGATTTGAAGTGAGTAAGTCAACTTTATATGCTGGTGGTAGTTTACAAGTGATACAGGCGAAGAAGTGAACAATACTGCTTTATTAATGGCAGGTAAGATACCCTGCTATTAATAAAGTATCAATGATTGTTATATTGAAGAAATTTTGAGGTTAATAAAAATGACACAGGAATTAATAAACCTCAGAAATTGCATCCAGGAAGGACGTTACGCAGATGCCTTGGTAATTGTTGATGAATTAGAGGGCATGAGTAAACAGGCTATTTTGCGGAATATCCAAGCTTATTTAAACATTCTGTTGATTCATTTGATTAAGAACCAAGTAGAACAGCGATTAACTGGTTCCTGGGCAAGTTCTATTCGTAATTCAATCCGAGAAATTAAAAAGCTAAATATCAAAGATAATAAAAAATCTTACTATA
Organism: Chroococcales cyanobacterium; assembly: GCA_038259325.1. Classification (GTDB taxonomy): domain Bacteria; phylum Cyanobacteriota; class Cyanobacteriia; order Cyanobacteriales; family Nostocaceae; genus Nostoc. The sequence goes on from JBBSOX010000163.1 coordinate 10,982, forward strand.
TTAATTTAGATGAGTGGAACAATTTGATAGAAGAGGAAATTATTGAGGATGCCATCGCTGATGCCAGCGATGAAGTAATGAATGGAGCATATAATCAATTCCAACTGGCTGAAATAGTGGATAGGAACCAAATTATTCAGACTGCCTTGAAGTTTTTGGCGCTAACTTATTCCTATTCATCTAAGGAGTTACCCGCAGTTGTGGCTGAAAATTTAACTCAGCTAACCGGCGGAGAGGATTGGAAAGCAGGTAGGCGGTAAAAAATGACCCAGGAATTGACACTCCCCGTCGATTTATCGACGGGGATTCTTGGTTCACTGAGACCACTTAAAACGTGGTTCCTTGCGTTACCTAGCCCAGAGGTGGGACTCTCCCCAAGCGTTAACTTTGGGTATGCCCTACCCTAGTTGCATTTCTGAGGCAGTGCTAACTTGCG
>JBBSOX010000164.1:0-11405 GCA_038259325.1 Chroococcales cyanobacterium
CTTGGCTTTGAAGTAAGCCGTCGTTCAGTGATCAACGATAGAGCCTGTTCAGCAAAACCGTTTTCTGCCAGAAAATGGGAAAATCCAGCTAGTTGCAATGCTTCTGCTTCCAGAAGTAGATATCAAATGGGTTCTATATACGAATTAAGTATGTTAGGCTTCGTTTCTGCTACTAAATACTATTCTTGTTTATCGACTTTACTTTTAAGAAAAGAACTTTTAGTGCCATGTATGATGTAGGCAGGCGTCATTCGTGTCAACTTAAGCTAAAAGTAGCTTCACTGTTAGGTTCCTCGCCCGCCTCGAACTAAAGTTCGTTGGCTTTTAGCTAAACTCTACTAAAGTAGACTAAAGATTTTTCAGATTATTTAGTCATCTTTAGATGACTTTCGCTATTATTCTTGGAACTTCAGTTCCTTCCGGGACATGGCTTTTACGTTAAGTTGACACCTATGGGCAGGCGTAGGCTCATGCACAAGTAAACTTGCTTTTAATTTTACGCGCGGCTTGTCGTAGTATAATATCAACTCAAAAGAATCATTTACCTGCGATCGCTGCCTAGTTATGCGGATGTCTGCAAAAATAGCATCAGGCATCCCAAATAAATGCAAAGCTTGGTCTATCTACTTAGGCGCGTAGCGGCAAGGCATGTGGCTAACGCAAGTCATAGAGGACACAGAGATACGAATTACAGCGGTACTAAATGGATGCCAATTACATGTCTTCTAACTCCATTCCTTTGGTTTCTTTAATAAAAAAGAGAATGAAAAACAATGAGGTAGCTGCCGCTATTGTATAAAGACCGTAGGCAGAACCTAGACCGAAATATTGCAGTATGGGTGGAAATGTTGTGGAAATCAAGAAATTTGCAATCCATTGCATTGCAGCAGCAACTGAAAGTGCAGCAGCTCGAATTTTATTATTAAACATTTCTCCCAACAGTACCCAAACCACTGGCCCCCAGGAGAAACCGAAGCAAAATACATAGAGGTTAGCTGCGATGAGAGCCAGAGTCCCGGCGCTGCCGGTGAGATTGGGGCTTCCAGCAGCATCGAGGGGAGCATTGCCGAAAAGATAAGCCATCGTCCCTAAGGTCAGGGTCATGCCAACCGACCCTATTATGAGTAAGGGCTTACGACCAAATTTATCCACGAAGGCGATCGCAATCAGTGTTGTAATAATATTTACGGCTCCTGTAATCACCGTGATTGTTAGGGAACCTTGCTCTGAAAACCCGACTGCACGCCACAAAACGCTGCTGTAGTAGAAGATTACATTAATCCCAACAAATTGCTGGAGTACAGATAAGCCTATTCCTATCCAAACAATCCGAAGGAGTCCACCATTTCTGCTTAAGAGGTCAGAAAAGCTGGGTTCCCTTTCACGAAGCACTGTCTGGCGAATTTCTTCGATTTTTGGCAGCACATCACCCCCCAAAATCTTGGTCAGAACGTTAGCAGCTTCTGATTCCCGTCCTTGAGCAACTAAGTACCGGGGAGATTCGGGAATCATTAAAGCTGCCATTCCGTAAAGCACGGCGGGAGGAATTTCCGTCCAAAACATCCAGCGCCAAGCGGCTATACCAAATAAAAACGGCGACTCGGCTGAACCTGCTGACACAGCAATAAAGTAGCTGCATATTAGGGCAATGAAAATCCCAATTACGATCGCTAATTGTTGCAGAGATCCTAATCTTCCTCGCAAATGGCTAGGAGAACACTCCGCAATGTAAGCTGGCGCGATTACACTAGCAACACCAACTGCAATCCCACCCAATAGTCGCCAAAAGATAAAATCCCAGATTCCGAAGGCAATCCCGGAGCCAATGGCACTAATGGTAAAAAACACCGAAGCTGCTATCATTGCCTTGACTCGACCATAACGGTCTGCGATTTTCCCTGCATAGAAGGCTCCTAACGCAGACCCCAACAATGCCAGGGATACGGCAAAGCCTGTTAGCACACTGTTGGCGTTAAAGGTTTGGGAAAGAGCGCGAACCGCGCCGTTGATTACTGCGGTGTCAAAACCGAACAGAAAACCGCCGAGGGCAGCAGCACCAGCAATCAAAATTACATAAAATGTGTTGGATTTACGACGAGTAGTAGTGGAGGTCATAAGTTTATATATTGGGGATTGGGAATTGGGCATGGGGCATTGGGCATTGGGCATGGGGCATGGGGCATTGGGCATTCGGAGTGTTGAGTGATGATGTTATTCCCCTTGTCCCCCTGCTCCCTGCCCCCCTGCCTCTTTACCGTCTGGAACGTCTGCGGAGTCGGTCAATCATTACTGCCAAAATAATTACTAGTCCTTTGACGACTAGTTGCCAGAAGTAAGATAGGTTCAACAGGGTCAAACCATTGTTGAGAATAGCAATGATCAATGCACCTAGAAGTGTGCCGCCAATGGTACCAATACCACCTGTGAAGCTGGTTCCACCAAGAATAACAGCAGCGATCGCATCTAGTTCGTAACCTTGACCTAATAAGCCACTAGCGCTATAAAGACGGCTAGAACTCATTATTCCTGCTAAACCTGCCAGTAATCCACTAATACCATAGACAAATAGCAACACCCGATTAACTTTAATTCCAGTTAATCGGGCAGCCCGCTCGTTACCACCAACGGCATATATCTGCACTCCTAAAACAGTTTGTCGCAATACAAACCAGCTTGCGATTACAGTCAGTAGGGCAATGATCACTAACCACGGCAAAGGGCCAACATAAGTATTACCTACCCAAGCAAAATTGATATCCTGGTTAATTAGCGTTGTACCTTGAGCAAGTAAATAGGCTACACCCCGCAAGGCTGTCAGTGAACCCAGCGTCACAATAAAAGGTGGCACATCCAAAAAGGTGATGAGAGCGCCGTTGAGTAAGCCCAAAAACAATCCTGCCAGCAAAGCCGCAGGTACGGCCGCCCAACTTAAAGCCGGCACTAGCGATACCAGCAGTGCAAATACGGCAGAAACAGCTAATATTGACCCAACTGAAAGGTCAATACCTCCGGTGAGAATTACAAAGGTCATTCCCGTCGCCAGCACAATATTCATTGATGCCTGACGCAAGATATTAACGATGTTACCGCCTGTGAGGAAGTTGGGAGAAAGGAAGGCAAATAAGATGCAGATAATTACTAGGATTGGCAGAATACCCGCAATTTCCAGTAGAGTGGTAATTGATCTCTGGCTGCTGGATACGGGATGGGTGGCTGATTTCTTGGCAGGCGGTCTGACTGTTTGACTCATGATGCTGATACCTCCGATGCTCCAGTTGCATAGTGCATAATTTTTTCTTGGGTAATTTCTTTACCCAAACTGCCGTCCAGTTCGCCTACCAATTGACCTTCTCGCATCACTAAGACGCGATCGCTCATGCCGACAATTTCCGGTAGTTCGCTGGAAACCATTAAAATAGCAACACCTTGTGCTGCCAATTCGCTGATAATTCGGTAAATTTCGCTTTTGGCACCGATATCTACGCCACGTGTTGGCTCATCTAGCATTAGAACTCTCGGTTTAATAGCTAGCCAACGCGCTAGCAGTAGCTTCTGCTGATTACCACCAGAAAGATCCAGCGCTCTAATTTCCAAATTGGCCAGGCGGATATTAAAGTTTTCCACCGCGTCTGCTGACAGCCGATTAACTGAACTCCAGTTAACAATCCCAGCTTTGGCATCCTGCTTGAGTGTGTTGATGGCAATATTCTTACGGGAACTCATTTCCAAAAATAGCCCTTGGTCTTTGCGGTCTTCCGGGACGTAGCCAATGCCGGCAGCAATAGCATCACTGGGGTTATTAATATGAAGTTTCATCCCATTCAGGAATACTTCACCACTTGCCTTCCGGTCAGCGCCAAAAATCAATCGGGATACTTCCGTGCGTCCTGCACCAACCAACCCCGCTAGACCAAGAATCTCTCCAGCGCGAATTTGAAAACTAACTGATGTAATTTTGCGTCCGTCACTAATATTTTTGACTTCCAGTATCACCGCACCATGATTGGTTTGCCGTTGATGTTCGTAAAAGTCTTGCATGGAACGACCGACCATCATCTGCACCAATCGCTGTGCAGAAATTTCATTCCGTGTGAGACTACCAATGTATTGACCATCCCGCAGCACACTAATCCGGTCAGCTAGAGCATATATTTCTTCCATGCGGTGGCTGATGTAGATAATCGCAATACCGTCGTCTCGTAGTCTGCGAATTACCTCAAATAAATGCTGAGTCTCGCGGTCAGACAGTGCTGCTGTTGGCTCATCCATCACCAAAACGCGGCTTTTGTCTTTCAGCGCTCGCGCAATTTCTACTTGCTGCTGTTCTGCGATCGATAAGGTACCAACTATAGTCTGCGCTTTAAAATTCGCTCCAAGACTTTGCAGTACTTGCTCTGCTTCAATTTGCATAGCTTTGCGGTCTAAAAACTGACCTCGCCGCAACTCGCTACCCATAAAAATATTTTCGGTAACGGTTAAATTAGGTGCAACATTCAGTTCTTGATAAATGAGATTAATACCTGCCTTACGTGCTGTCGCCGGATCGGTAATTTTTAGGGGTTGACCATTGATGCGAATTTCTCCTTCATCGGCAATGTAAGCTCCAGCCAGGATCTTCATCAATGTGCTTTTGCCTGCTCCGTTTTCACCCATGAGGGCGTGAACTTCTCCCGGATAAATCGTGAGATTGACATTTTGGAGCGCAGATACACCATGAAATCGTTTCGTAATCCCTTGCATTTCTAATACAGGGATGGTGTTTGGTGCATCAGGAAATGAAGTTTCAATACTTGCTGTCATGAACATCTCCTGTAAAAACAATTTAAAAATCACAATTGTGAGTCAGAAATCAATAAACTCACACCTGATGTGAAATTAAAATTCTTTCAAAATCATCTTTTAAAAATTGACCACTATTTTGGAAAGTCCTGAACGTCCTTTTCTGACATTTAGAACTTTCCGCAGATGCATATATATACATCATGGGTCTGTGCAAAAGGTCTGTCATGTATCGGAAGACTCAACTCCGATTAGACATAGTTTTTAATTGCAAATTCACCATTTTTATTATTTACCAGCCTTTTTCTGTGCTGACATTATCTTTTGTGATCAACTTAACTGGAATCAGAATGTTGAGACTACTAGGTTTTTTACCATTTAAGATGTCGTTGCCAACTTGAACTGCTTTTTGAGCCATCCCTCGCGGATTTTGAGTAGCAGTTGCAGCATATAAACTATCTTTAGCTGCGATCGCAGTGATTGCGTCTGGCGCACCATCAACCCCAACAATAAAGAAATCTTTACGTTGTGCTTGGTTAGCTGCTAGTTCTGCGCCAAGTCCACTCGGATCGTTGATGGCAAAAACAGCATCAATCTTCGGAAAGGTTGTGAGCAAATCACTCATCACTCTGAGTCCTCCATCCCTACTACCCTCTGCATTCTGATTTTTAGAGAGGATTTTAATATCGGGATATTTGGATAATACATTTTCGCAGCCACTAACTCGCTGAATCACTGAGTCCACTGGCGGCCCGTTAACTATTACTACATTGCCTTTACCTTTAAGGCGGTCAGCAATGTATTGACAACTAACTTCTCCAGCTTGGACATTATTGGTAGTGATGGTGGCATCCACGCCTCCCTCAGCACCTGTGTCTACGGCAATAATAATTGTACCTGCTTTTTTAGCTTTTTCAACTATTGGTCTAATTCCCCTTTTATCAGCAGCATTCAAAATAATAACGTCAGTATTTGAAGCAGTGAAATTTTCAATTTGATTGGCTTGTTGGTTCAGATCATAAGCACTGGAAGCTATAGTAACATTGGTATCTTTTCCGCCAATTCTCTTTGCTTCTGCTTCAACTGCTTTTCCCATAACGACGAAGAAGGGGTTACTTAAATCGCCAACGGTGAAGGCAACCGATCGCAATTTTGAATCCCCAGTGGCAGTTTTACTCTCTGCACTAGTATTAGTAACAGATTTTGTATCTGTGTTAGTAACAGTGTTGTCATCGGGAGTACTATTTGTACAACCGACAAGACTACCACTGATGATACCTAGTAAGCTAGCTGCGATTACGCGACGCGTAACATTAGAGGTGAACGCAATCTTTTTCACATTCATATATCTCCTCAAAGTCAATCTTACTTACTACGAATTACGAATTAAAAATTACCAGCCTTTGTAGCTGCTAAGGTTCTCTCTAGTAACCAACTTGACTGGAATCAGAATCTCAGATGACTCAGGTTTTTTGCCCTGAATGATATCATTTCCAACCTGGACTGCTTTTTGAGCCATCCCTGCGGGATTTTGTGCAGCAGTTGCAGCAAATAAACCATCTTTGTCTTCCATTGCTTTGGTTGCATCTGGCGAACCGTCAACCCCAACAATAAAAAATTCGTTGCGTCTTGCTTGTCTAGCTGCTAAATCTGCACCAACACCACTTTGATCGTTTGTGGCAAAAACGGCATCAATTTTGGGAAAGGTGGTAAGCAAATCGCTCATGACTCTCAGTCCTCCATCTCTAGTTCCTTCGGCATTTTGGTTTTTAGAGATGAGTTTAATATCAGGATATTTGGAAAATGACTTCTCACAGCCACTCACTCGCTGATTTATTGAGTCCATCGGAGTCCCGTTGAGGATGACTACACTACCTTGACCTTGGAGGCGATCGGCAATATATTGGCAAGCAACCTCACCAGCTTGGGTATTGTTGGAGCTAATCATTGCATCCACATCTGCATCAACGGCTGAATCTACTGCAATCACAACCTTACCTGCAAGCCTTGCTTGGTCAATAACTGGTTTAACTCCTTTTTTATCAACAGCACTGAGGATAATCAGATCAGTATTTGCAGCCGTAAAATTTTCGATTTGGTTGGTTTGTTGGTTCAGATCAAAAGCACTAGAAACCGTATTAACTCTGATATTACCCCCAATTTTCTTAGCTTCTATTTCAGCCCCCTTCTGCACTGCATTATAGAAAGGGTTGCCCAAGTCACCCAAGGCGACACCGATTATTTGCAGTTTTTTATTAGGAGTATTAACCTGACTTTCTAAACTAGTGTTGGTAGCAGTGTTAGTACCAGTGTTAGTAGCAGTGTTGTCATTTTGAACGCCATTTGTGCAACTGACAATAGCTAATCCTAATATGCCAACTACGAGTGTAATTCTCTTCATAATCGTCTATTTTTAACAACGGATTTAACTTGGAAAAGTCCAGTAGAATATCAATCTGCTAATGCATCACAATATTAGCTAGGTCTGTACTAGACAGACGCCAAGCAATACTGATAGTTTTAGCAATTTAAACTCCTATCAAAGGTTTTATAATGTTGCCTGATTTGAGTAAGTGCTATTAATTGCCCTAAATTATCTGGTTTATTTCTTAAAGCAAAACTATAAGCGCTACACCCTTTCCAAAAACCACGTTTTTTTGTGAAAGTACATTTGGAAGTGTGTAAAACAAAAACAGCTTTTAACTAAATTTAGTAAGGCCTGATGTTATGAGACTTGGAAATTTATATTTCCTTTTACATTATTTTAGTTTAACCTAAATGTTTGCAAATACGATCCCCGTTTATCGAACTTTACAAAGTCCAGAGAACTATTCTGTCTCTATGTAGTTTAAACTTTTCCCACTAGAGGATTGGCGAAAATTAAGTCATTTTCAGCTTAGGCATACTTTAAAAAACTTAATATATTGAACTCAATTTGAATTCAGGAAGGTTAATCCCTTAGTAAAAAAAATGTTTTTATATCTATCTTTTAGGGGTAGAAAGATATTGTACATCACCATATATGAAAATCCTTTTGTTTTATTTTCAGAGTTTACTCAAATATGCCTGTCAAGTATGCCTATTTGCTATATTAAGTTGCCAAAGATATTTTTGTTATATCTCGAACAGAATAATTCTGTAGATATAGAAAGAAGAAATACCAAAAAAGTCATTCTCACCCCATTACCGCCGTTGTCAAGATGTGAAAGAACGGACGCAATAAGTAGTTCGCGCCTGTTCAAAGAGTCTGGGAATGGAAGAAAACTCAAGCTATTAGCTATAAACTTCAGGACATCGGCACAGATTTGTATACTTTTGTAAGTAGCAAGGTGGTATTTTTTTTTGGAAAACATTTTACTCGGTTTAGGCTTACCGAAGAATTGTTTGTTATTCATCATTATGCAAAAATATTCGCAATCTTCACAAGCCTAATCAGTTATAATCTCTGTAGGGTATGTTTTAAATTATTTTCCTTTGCTACTAGCAAAAATTTAGAACTTTAAGGTTCTGGGCAAATATTTAGCTACTAAATCTTCATAATAAGGCTTTAATTTTTGCCAGTCTGGAGGATTTGGGTTCTTGGAATACAAATCGTAGGGATTAAATAACTTCACCCATTTAAACATTTCTTTATCGTGTTTATCCATCAAATGTTCGTAAGCATTCTCACGATGCTGAGGATAAAATGAGTGATAGCGGAGAATGTACAATGCAGATTCTGGCAAATAGTTTTTCATCATGTAATATACATACTCATCATGTCCCCATGACATATGTACATTACTCAAACCACAATTCGGCTCGTAAACACCATATGTAGTGTTATATGTAGAGTTATTGTAGTCAGGATTTTGTTGGAAAAATTCTGAGAAGACAATTTTATCAGAAAATGCACAACCCACAGGATAGGTATCGCCTACTGTAGCCCATTGGGGTTCACCAAATAAGCAAAGTACCTTGCCCATATCGTGAAACAAGCCAGTAAGTACCATCCAATCTGGGTGATTATCAGCGCGAATGGCTTCTGATGTTTGCAATAGGTGCTGTAATTGATTTAAATCTGTATCAGGATCTGAATCATCAACCAATTGATTCAAAAACTCCAATGCATCCCAGACAGACATTTCTTTCTTATCCAACTTCAAAAAGTTTTCTTTTTTCTTTAATACAAAATCATACGTTTGATTGATATGATTTAACCGATAAAACTCTTTCACCGTGTCTCTAGTAGGCGTTTCGTAATTCCTGTACTCTTCGGTGGTTTTACCTTCTTTAACTATGCTGTCCGGATCGGGATAGCGATTAAGTAAGTCTTCTTCCCATTCTTCTAGCGAATGCAAGGGATTGTTTTGAGCTTGTTCAATGGAATTCTTTAGAGTTTGAGACATATCTTTTGACTTGTCAATATTGATTTGTTAAATGGTACTTTCGCACTCCACCTTATGCACAGGTGTGCAAAACCTGTATTGGACTTATTTTCAATTTTTGCACACGTGTGCAAAAATGCGTGTTAAGTTTCTTTTCGCCTTTGTATACCTGGGCATGATTCACTTCATCAAGTGTTATTTCCAATCTGCTTGGAGCGTAAACTTGGTTTCTATAAGGCAATACGCTTGGGTTAAGGGCTAATTGGACAAAATTGTGGGTTTTCGAGACGCGATAAATCGCCGTCTCTACAAGAAACATCTCCAGAAATTAATTATGCGTTACCTGAAACCCTTGTAGAGAAGTTGCATTGCAACGTCTCTACATTCATTTTCACCAGATGTCTAAGTATTTTGGTCTTATCTGAACTGTATTGTTCTATAAGGTTCTCCTATATCTGCATGTATCTAGGGTGGTTTGAGATCGTCATGGAACCATCGTTTTATGTAAAAAAATGAGCTACTTTGCCTTCTCTAGGGCTTGATTGGTAGCTAAATGTCTGTTAAATAAGCTATACACACGTGTGCATAAGTTTCTAAATATAAGCTTATCTTTTGTTTTACACAGGTGTGCATAAATTAAGTTAATTTTTCTGTCCACTTCATCCAGAGAAGTGTTAATTCGTTAATTGTATGCTAAGAGAGTACTTGACGATATTAGCCAACTCTTGTATTTGGCTGATCGCTTCTGCACCCTCCAACTTCATTAATTCGCGATCGTCCCACAATTCCATCCAAGTAATCCCGTAATCAGACACTAAAAATCGAATTAGGTGCTTTTCTCCCAGGCTCACCATAAATGAAGCACTCTGCATTTGATCACCGCATGTATAGCAAGACGCAGTATAACCACGCCGATCAAGTGCAATTCTCAAGGCTTGTAGGTTCATTACCAAGTCTTGGATGAATTCCTGATGTTGTTGCGCTAATCTTAGAAACACTAGTTTTCTCCTACCACTACAGTTATGTGGTTCCTTTTAAAATTTATTTAGATTTACATCTGATGTAATTTGGTTGCCAAAAGTTCGCATTTTCGTAAAGATGTGATTAATCTTAATCTTCCGGTTGTAAGCAATAAGCTAAATTCCCAAAGCCGTTCTTATATTTTGAACAATTACCTGGGGTGGTTGTGAAACATCCATAGATATAGTATCCGATGGTTCTTCAAGAGTATAAAACTGGCTGTTAAGGAGTTTTTCGCTCATGTAATGATTGCTACGCTCTTGTAACCGCATTTGAATCAACTCATAAGACCCTTTGAGGTAAACTAGCTTGATACGTTCGCCCTTGGCGTTGGCGAAGCTATCGCCATTAGCGTTGGCAGAGCGATCGCTATCCAATACCAAAATTTGCCGATAGCTGTCTTTTAGAGCCGAACAAGCCAGCACTACATTTTTATTTTCTTGTAACCAATGTTTTATGGCTGTTTGCAAATCTTGTAACCAAGGCATCCTGTCAGCTTCACTCAAAGGGATACCGCGCCGCATTTTCTCAACATTCTCTGGTGAATGGAAAGTATCAGCGTCGCTAAACTCCCATTCTAACGTGTCTGCTAGCAATTTTCCTATGGTGGTTTTGCCAGAACCTGATACACCCATGACGATAATAATCATTGACTGCTTAATCATCTTTTAATTAAGAAAAGTTAAGTTGTTGAAATGGAGGAAAAAGTCAGAACTCCTTTCCCTGGAATATGGTAGTTGTAGTGACGTACCCACACTCATCGGAGTACCGATTGAGTTTGGGCTTCTCAGAGACTCTTCAATGAAGACATTTTCTGAGCTTTTAGATCGTGCGTCCCACGATTCTTTATGTTTATGCTGGCATTTAGATCCCGACAAATAGAAATCTCGCAAGCAGGACAGCTATGTATCCTTTGAGATAACGGCTTTTTAACCTTCTGACCACAATTAGAACATTCTTGACTTGTGCCGTTTGGGTTTACAGCTATTACTTTCAGTCCAGCGTTTTCGGCTTTGACTGTAAGTATTGAAATAAATTGACCCCATCCAGCGTCATTAATACTTCTAGCTAACCATGTTTTAGCTAGTCCTTTGATATTTAACCCAAGTTGCTAGTTATGACGAAGAGCGATCGCAGTAGGTAAGAAAAGGAATAAAATCCCCTCCAGGAAGAAAAAGAGGAGGGGTGTATGTTAAACGAAATAATTGCCGTCTATGCTATCACGGATGACCTGTTGAA
>JBBSOX010000165.1:0-11297 GCA_038259325.1 Chroococcales cyanobacterium
GTAATTTTCACCTGTAAAATATTGCTACCTGAAGTGCTACCTGCGGTTAACTCGGCATTAACTCGTTCAATTGCAGGGTCAAGTTGTAATAATTGCAGTGCTTCTTCCAGGCTATTTTTGCTATAGGTGCAATATTTCTTTTAAACACAAGCCCGACTTAACAGCAATCGCCCATCAGGTAATCGATATAATCCTTGTGGTTCAATTATTGGGTCGCCTTTTTTCCAAGTCCGTGATGTGGGTTCAACATTACGTACATCACCAGTTGTATAGGCAGAGATTAATACATCGCCCGGACTATTGCGTAAAGCGCCAGAACCTGTGATGGTAAAAGAGTTTTCTTGTCGCTTGGTGCCGCGTGAAATGCAGCTATTGGCAATAAGTGCATTGGTGTCAATTACGTTTGGTGATAATTGGGTGAAGCTGTTTTGAATAGAACTGTTATCGGGTGTATTGATATTTATTACACCTGAAATCCCTAATTCGGAACTTGCAGTAATATCACTTTTCTGGGTTGGTTCTGGACGGGACTCGATACCGAAGATACCTTGCGAGTTAATTTGAATGTTTCCACCATTTCCACGGAAGGCATTGGCGCTAATGTCACTATCCTCGTTGGGAATCGCCACGATGAACTTGCCATCAAAGGTGATGTTGCCGCCATTACCACCTGCCTGAGCAGTTCCAGCAGTGGTGGAGATTTTACTGCCCCGCCTTAGAAGAAGGAGATCCTGGACTTGAAGCGTAATGTTACCACCCTGCCCCGATGCTGTTTGTGCCTGAATAGCTCCTTTGTTATCCAGACGAAGTTGGCGAGCATTCACTTCTAGGTTGCCCGCATCCCCTTGACCTTCAGAAGAGGCAGATAATTCAGCCTCGTTCGTGATTGTGAACAGTCCGGTATTCACCTTAACCCTCCCACCCTGACCCTCGGCTCCAGGTTCCACCGAGGTAAAAGCGCCACTGGGAAATCTATCGCTACCTATACCATCGCTGCTTCCACCATCAAAGGACACCGTATCTCTTGCCGTAATGGTGATATTCCCTGCATTTCCTTGGCCAGACGTACTGGCACTTATACCCGACCCATTGATGGCAGAAAGCGAGCCTGTGGTGATGCGGATATTGCCTCCTTGACCTACGGCTCCAGATTCCACTGAACTCAATGCAGCACTAGCAAATCCATCGCTGCTCGCACCATCAAAGGACACCGTATCTCTTGCCGTAATGGTGATATTCCCTGCATTTCCTTGGCCAAACGTAAACACACCCACTTGCCCCCCGTTGCTAAGAGAAAGTACACCTGTGGAAATGCTGATGTTGCCTCCCTGACCAATAGCTTCAGAACCCACTGGGCTAAAAGCACCACTGGAAGTTCCTATACCAGCCGCACCATCAAAAGACACCGCATCTCTCGCCGTAATAGTAATATTCCCCGCATCTCCTCGTCCAAGAGTACTGGTCGCTACAAGCCCTCCCTTGGTGAAGGAGAGTGAGCCTGTGGTGATGCTGATGTTGCCTCCCTGACCAATGGCATTTTCAGATTCTACCCGGCTATAAGCACCACTGGGAAATCCAGCGCTGTCTACACCATCAAAGGACACTGCATCTCTAGCCGTAATAGTAATATTCCCCGCATCTCCTTTTCCAAAGGTGCTGGCACTCAGTTGGGCACCATTGAGTACATCAAGGGAGCCAGTGGTAATCGCTACACCCCCAGCTTTGCCCTCCGCTCCAGAGTTGACTCGGCTGTATGCCCCACTGTTATTACCATCCTTATCTTCGCCATCAAACTTGATTGCGCCTGTGGCATTAATCTCGATACTGCCTGCATCCCCAGTACCAAACGTACTGGCACTCAGTTGGGCACCATTGAGTACATCAAGGGAGCTAGTGGTAATGGTGATATTGCCCCCATCTCCTTGTCCCACAGTGTTAGCATACACAGTCGCACTATTTTTGACATCTAAATTCTGAGTTTCTACTCGTAAATTTCCTGCATTGCCAGAACTGCCAAAACTAGTTCCTGTATATAAGCCACCCCTAAATATACCTTCACCTAATAATTCCACTGAATCAGTTGCTTTAACTGTCAGATTTCCACCATTACCTGAAGATGTAATAAAAGTTGATACGTATGCTCCATCAGTAGCAGTTAACTTTTTAGTATTAATTGTCAAATTTCCAGAAGAACCATTCCCTTGAGATTCGGTAAGTATTGCACTAGCATATTTCTGATCCGCAGATTCTCCAATCAGTTCTACTGATTCAGTTGCATTAACAGTAAAATCTCCTCCTGGTTTTGCTCCAGAGTTAATGGATAAAATTGATGAACCATCTTTTACAGAAAGTTGACTGCTTTGCACTTGGATGGAACCTCCCCCTCCACTAGCATCAACTGAAGCTTTTTGAGAAAGCAGGATATTGCCAAAATTTTCAACACCTGAGTATCCAAAAGTCAAACCATAATCATTCTGGGTGAGACTAACTAAGCCAGGTGAAGCGACACTTCCTAATTCAATTCTTCCTGTCTCTGCTCTGAGATTTCCACCTTTTAAAATGATATCTCCACCAATAAGTGCTAAGGTTCTCCCTGGCTGCACTTGTAGCCCCTTAACATCACCTCGAACCGTTCCGCCTGATGAGTCGTAAGTTAAATTATGACCATTACCTTGTACAATTATTGTGCCTGGATTGGCACCCATTTGAATACCAATAGGAACGCTAACTGTTAATAAAGATGTACCTTGATTGTTAGACGCACTAAAAAAGTTAGCATCAGCAAACTTAATACCGTCCCCAGTTGTCCCAACAAAACTCCCTTGCACATCTAACTGTGCATTCTGCCCAAATAAAATTCCCGCCGGATTAATCAAAAACAAATTTGCTGCACCGGTAACTCCCAAAGTACCGAAAATATTTGACGCATTCCCACCTGTTACCCGCGTCAATATATTTTCTACCCCAGTGGGGTTGGCAAAATACACACGTTGCCCATCTTTGATATTAAACTCACTGAAACTATGAAAAAGATTGCTGCCGCGTGTTGCACCACCGTCAATTTCGTCACCCGATGCGCCATTAATTATCTGGTTTTGATTGAGTCGAGAAGCTTCTGACGAGAGTGTGTTATCGGGTGTGATTTGTGCCTGGGCTGGCAAGGCTTGGCTGAATGCAGTGGATATTAGGTATAAAAAAAGAATACTTTTAATACTGTCTTTTACTGGATGATGTGTTTGATTCATAAGTAATTTACCTTGGAGGGAGAAATTAAAATAAAATCTATAATCAAGTAAACGACCGGATAATACATTTACCTTTCATGTAAATTATAGTTGCATAATTTTGTATCGTGCGATCGCATAATTGTGCCTGCCATTTTGCAGAAAACTGCACTGCATACCTTTTAAAAGCTCAGTTTTGGATGCCTATTTCTGATAAGCTAAAAAAATACGCACACATAAGCATTTCCTTGCTCAATTGACTGGAAATAACTTGTGATCGCCATAATCAACTGTATCAAACATAACCTATTTAAACCGAACACTATAAAAACCAAGCGTTGCTAAATTAAAGTTATGAAATCCCCAAAGAAATATTTCAAGCTTTTACTCTCTAAGCCTTTGCGATTAACGTTCGCGCTTCTCTACGTTCCCTGCGGGATGCTATGTAAACGCGCAGTGTGTCGCAGACAGACGTTTTACGTAAGGCTAATTCATTTCTTTACCCAGCAACAGCAAAAACTAAATCGCCATCAATTTATCAAAGTATTATTTTTGGCATCCATCATAATCTGTTTATTGTTTGGACAAGTCGTATCTGCACAAACTCAAAATGCTAGTGTACTTGTTGAACAAGGAATTAAAGACTACGATGCCGGAAATTTTCCCAATGCGGTAAAACACTGGCAAGAGGCACTACATCAGTATAAAAATAATCCGTCAACTACGGCAGTTGTGAATGAAAATTTGGCACGCGCTTACCAACAAATAGGAGAAAATAAAGCAGCGATCGCATCCCTAGAAGCAGCAATTCGTGACTATGGTGCGGTGGAAAATATCCAGCAAGTTGGACGCATGAAGTCAGAATTAGCCCAAGTTTACAGCAATTTGGGACAACCTCGCAAAGCGATCGCGCTTTTGTGTAGTCAAGTGGTAAATATGTCGAAGAGTTACGAAAATCAAGGAAGTCAGGAAATAAAATGCACCCCAGAAAGTGCTCAACAAATCGCCACCAAATACAACGACAAACGCGGTCAGGTTGCAGCATTGGGGATTCTCGGTGAAGCATATCGCTTAATCGGAAGTTACGACCAAGCAATTAAGTATTTAGACGCTGCCCAATTTGTGACTCCAGAATATAAATTTTTGGTGTTAAATAGTTTGGGTAATGCTTACAAAAGTCGCGGTCAATTGCGAGAGTTACAAGCCGATTCGGCAATGAAGGCTGGTATTTCTAGTAAAGAACAAGAATTAACGCAAAAATCTCTAGATGACTATAGCAGAGCTTACCAATATTTTCAGGATAGTATAAAATTCGCCCGCAACGAAAAGCAAGCTTTAGCAGAGATGCGGGGATTATTAAATTTAATTCAGTTGGCTTCTCAGACAAATAAGAGTAAATTTATTAATGATGAGGAGTTTAACAAAACTCTTAAACATGCTTTAAAAGTTCTCAAAGATTTGCCCAATTCAGCGACAAAAGTCTATGGAGAAATTGATTTAGCATCCTTGCAGCGTGATACTAAAGGAACTTCACCCTTTATCCACTGTCCAACTGGGCTGGTTTTATCTGGTGACAACGAAGCATTGAATTTGCTTGAAAACTCAGTATTGACAAGTAAAAAATTACAAGATAATCGCCTAATTTCTTATGCTAACGGTGCTTTGGGACATTTCTGGGAATGCCGTAAAGATAATGAAAAAGCATTAAAATATACCCAGTTTGCAATTCTTGCCGCAGACAACAAGTTGAGTGCAAAAGATAGCTTGTATTTGTGGGAGTGGCAAGCAGGACGCATTTTAGATGAACAGAACCGAAAACAAGAAGCGATCGCATCCTATCAGCGAGCGTTTGATACCTTGGAAGATATCCGCCAGGATATTTTGACCGCCGAACGAGATGTACAGTTTGACTTCCGCGATGTCGTTCGACCATTGTATCGGACATTGGCACAGTCGCGGCTCGATTTGCTAGGAGTGGGAGCAATTATAGATGAAGGACGTGCCAAAGAACTATCGAAAGTAGTTAACACCATCGATGCTCTGAAACTCGCAGAATTACAAAATTATTTTGGCAATGATTGCATTTTGAGTGGGTTGAATCCTAAACCGGTGGGCGAACTCCTCGAAGATAATAGTGTAGCTTTTAAGAATACTGCGTTTTTGAGTTCAATAATTTTAAATGGTAAAACCGGGATATTATTGCAGTTACCCAATCAGACAACCAAATTTAAGTGGATTGAAGACCCCAATCAACAAGGTACAAACAAAATAGTTAGCAACGACACCCTACAGAAAAAAATTGCCGAGTTTCGCAAAGGACTAATTAGCAAAGAAGAAATTAACTACGATACAACAATTGCGGCACAGCTTTATGATTGGATAATTCGCCCCTTTGCTGAAGATATCAAACTAGAGACAGTCAAAACCTTGGTATTTATTCAGGATGGGTTTTTGCGTAGCGTGCCAATGGCAGCACTTTATGACAGCCAACAAAAGAAATATTTAGTCGAAACCTACGCAGTTGCCACAACCCCCAGTTTACGAATTACTAAACCTAAACTACGCGAGCGCAATACGCAAAAGGCGTTAATTTTGGGTTTAACGCAAAAGGCCACAATCGAGGGCAAGACTTTTGATCAGCTTTTTGCTGTTCCCAATGAAGTCAGTGCAGTTAAAAGTATATTCCCGAATCATACTCCCTTGATCGACGATAATTTTATCCCCGAAAATTTTCGGCAAAAACTTGATCAAACCACATATTCCATTGTCCACATAGCTAGTCACGCTCAATTTGGCATCATTCCTGAAGACACCTTCATTGTCACAGGCAAAAACCAAAAACTTACCATCAGCCAATTAGAAACATCTCTGCAAAACTTCAATAACAAATCAGATAGTGTCGAACTTCTCACACTGACTGCGTGTGAAACCGCAGTTGGCGACGACCGTGCCACACTAGGATTAGCTGGAGTTGCATTGCAAATTGGTGTTAAAAGTGCGATCGCATCTTTATGGAGTGTCACCGATGAATCGACATCTGAACTCGTCAAAACATTTTACGCCAACTATCGCAATCCTGGCATGAGTATTGCCCAGGCTTTGCAAACAGCCCAAATTAGAATGATTAATGCTAAGAAATTACCGCCATCTGAAGATATCAATCCCATGTATGATCATCCTGCGTATTGGGCACCAATGATTGCCATCGGTAACTGGCTTTAAAAGCCATCTGGCGTTAGGAAACTGCCAAATTTTCGCCATTTTGCTTCTCTCTACTACTTCTATATTCTTTCGCTGGCAATTTTCTGGAGAGATTCAATTCGTTGCTGAATATTTTTTCTATCTGTGTCGCTACCCATTGGCATTTCTGACTGTGCAAGTTCTTTAACTAAATTTGCCCCAGTTTGCCCCAGTTTCCCATTCTCGGTTGCTTTCAATGCTTCTGACAGCGCTTCATACCACATTTCTTTTTCAGCATAATAATTTACCCTTTCTGGAATGCTAGTAAATCGGTTCTTAGGGAGTGATTGAGATTTGATGACGGTAAATTCTGCATGGTTAATAATCGTGTCGTTTTCGCAGTCAATTGCAATTTGCCATAAATATGTTTTACCTACTGTAAGTTCGGGGTAATTGAGGGGAAGTTTTAACTGATTAATCCCAACGATTGTGGGTGTTTCTTGAACTTTGCCGATTTGTTTAACGCTTGTTGCGGAATCAAATTCAAACAGTCGAAACCGCACATTTTGGGAACTTGACATATACCAAACAAACATTGGACGTGTAGAAGCGGTTTTACCGATAAATGTCACAGGTGCAAGCTGCGTCAGTGGAATACCGCTACTTGCACATCCACGTGAACCACCCGCACGGGAATTTCCGCTGGCTGGTTTGCGATCCTGTGGTTTAAACTTAGCAGATGCGGGGAATGTAGTCATCAGGAAAAGCACTCCGACAACTAAGCTTGTAAGTCTGCGGCTATTTCGCCAAAATATAAAATGTTGATGTCTCATGATACTGTTGTTAATTGTATGGTTATCTAAAACTTTTAAAACTCTTACTTTCCGCACTCTGCATGAAAATCTCAAATTGAAAATTACTTGATTGTAAATTACAGCGATTTTCTGCTTAATGAACAACAATTTTAAATTTTGAATTTTGAATTTTGAATTATTAAAGGTGTCCAACTCAGTTCGCATATAGTCCCGCAAGGAGAAAGCGATTCTCGTCGAAACTCTCCTCCTAATTGTTTGGCAAGTATTTTAAAATGTTTTGTGCCTTTATTTTCTAGCTTTGATTTAATTCCTGAACCGTTATCTTTGACCGACAAATTGTATTTATTTGCGCTATAAACACCCGATGCTTGAACGCACTTCGCTCCTTGGGCATGTTTACCAACATTACATAAAGCTTCTTCCAGAAATAGACATATTTCCCGTTTATATTCCCTACTTAAATACTTATCATCGATTGGGTCAAAATTGCGAATTTTGACTTTTAATGTTTTAAAATGTTCAAATCCTGGACGTTCTAACGTACTTGAATAAACTTCATATAATAAATCGTGAAGTGGTCGGTTCAATTCGAGTATTAATCCGCTACCTAAACGCAAACTCTCTTCCTTCGTTAAGGCTTCGAGTTTGAGAAATTCGCCAATTTCTCGAATTTCTTGATTAAGCTTTTCAAATTGCCCAACCAGTTGTTCGTAGGGGATGTCTTGAGCACGCATGTGCTTTAATCCATAGGCGAGAGTTTGCAAAGGACCATTATGAATTATGGTAAAAGTGTGTTGAATTGTGTTTTGACGTTCGTTGATTTTCGCTCGTAAGTATTGATCGTGCTGGTAAAATGCAAAAGCACTCAAGCCAAGCCCATTCACAGCTAATACCAGCAAACTAGGTGCTACAGGAATCCATATACCCCACACCCACAGCATTACATACCCGCAGCTAAACAAACAAAACCCTGCTACACCAACACTAAGTAGATTTTTCCAAACAGATTGAGTTATTCGTCCGATAACAATCGGCAGAAAACCCCAAAGAAATATCCATGCGTACTCTTCCCTATCTCCCCAACTGTGAAACATTGGGCGACTATCGATTACCCTACTAAGAATTTGACTGATGACATGAGCGTGATAGTCAATGCCATAAATTTGACCGTTTAATTTTAAGCTAGAAAATGCGGATGTATAAAAAACATCACCAGTACTCATATTGCGGTTGCCAACTAACACAATGCGATCGCGTAACAATTTTGCATCAACTTTCTCATTGAGAATATCGCGTAGCGACACAACATGAAAAGGCTGAGAATTGTTGCGGAAGTTCATCAAAATTGATAATCCCCCCTCATCAACATCAACGTATCCACCAAAATTCCTGGTGATGCGCGGTAATTCGACCTGATTAAACATTATTGTATTTGGGTCATTTTTACCTGTGCCTATATTAATTGCCTTGTTTTGAAAGTATTTAGTAACTAACTGTAGCGCTAAAGAATATTTATCTTTGTTGACATCCTGAGGATTCGATGTGTACAACAAATAGCGTCGATTTTTGCCATCCTCATCATTAGGTAAATCAACAAATCCAATTTGTTCTGGTGGCAAACTTTGGGGTGGGGAAGTTTCTCCAGGTGGTAATATTTTTTCAATACCAATAATATTAGTATTTTCCTGAAATAACCGTGTGAGTTGTTCACCACCAGGTTCCACAGGAACGTTTTTAAAGATATCTAATCCAATTGCTAACGGTTGATAGGTTTCTAGCTTGGTGAGTAATTCTGCAATTTTTTCATCTGGAACCGGGTATTGCCCAACCCATTGAATATCCTTTTCATCGATACCCACAATTACAACACGTTCATCGAGTTTTTCTTGCGGACGCAGACGTAACATAGTATCAAGGAGCATCCATTCCCAAGATTGCATTCCTCCAGCGATACGTATCAATATCACCACAACCAGCAGCATTATCCCCGGAGGTGCAGCCAGCGACCACAACCCAAATTCTTGGCGAATGCGATTCCAGATTCTCCTTTGCATCTCGCTTCCAGTTTAATAATCCTGCGTATTAATCAATTAAACCTTCTTCACGGGAACGAACTTCGGTTTGGATTCGCATATTCTTACCACCTTGCTTGCAGTCTTCAGGGTACACTCCCAACACATCCTGAATCTTCGTCCAGTATGTACGTACTGCACGTTCTGATTTATACATTCGATCGGCGATCGCTTTATCTGTCAAACTCTCTTCAAAAGCTAACCGCAACACCTCCAACCATTCCGGTTTGAGTTCGATCCCCGTTTTGATGTCTTTGGTGTGAGTGGCACCATGAAGTGCCAAATTAACTCGCATCAGCATTTCCGATTCTGGTAATCCTTTATCTGCGATCGCAAACCCTCCTTGATGATTGTCAATCTCGTGTTTAATTCTGACTAAAGCCTTCACGTAACTAGTTTGCACCATGAAATTGCGATCGGGATATTCTTTGAGCAAAGTTTGCAACAGCTTAATTCCGGTATCAATTTCTGCTATTTCCCCTTGCTGATTGGGAATTGACAAATCCATCACAATCAGGCTAAACGGGTGAGATTGAAGTTGATCAAGTGTCTCTTTGGCTGTCTGAGCCTTAAGTATATTAGCTTCTGGATACTCTCTACTTAATACACCCAGAGTCCCAGTCAAAATTAATTGATGGTCATCGACAACAAGAATACGCAGCTTTTTTTCCACTGATAAATGTCCATAAACTTTCAACAAAACACCCAGACACTAGAAAATAAGTGATTAACCAGCATTTCAGACGATACCGGAAGTTGATACCGGAAGTTGGGAGCAAAGCGATGTCTGACGACAAGCCGCTACACGTCTACGCCATGAAACTAAGGCTGCTTCCCTAAAATTACCGATGGCTAAAACCCTGATTATTGCGTGAGTTTATGATCTACTGAATTTGTGATTCATATTTTGCACCTTTTACTCCTAACAAGGCTCGTTCAAGTATTTACCTATTTTAACTAGAGATAAATTTTCAAGCTATACACAAAAGTGCAAATCTAGACGTGTCAGTTTACTTTTATTCCACATTTTATTAAATTTCATTTTGTAATATATAAATATTACAAATATTGGGCTAACGGTAGTTGAATCGCGATGTCTACGATAGGCTGTTTGGTGTCGTCAAAAGCCTAGACAATATTAAGAGATAGTGGTAGGTATGTAGATGCATTTGCCCTGATTGGGGCGCAAGCATCTCAGTTTTGCAAAAAATCTTTTCAAGAATCCAAAAAGCAGCAACTTAGGTTTGGAGGTTAAGTATATACCTACCAAAATGAGATGCACTTGATTGGGACGGGCTTCTGCCTTCTTCACACAAAAATTTCCAAAGTCCAAACATAAATCAAAGTCCAACTCTCAAGAGCTAAAAAGATGATTAACATAAATTTCCAGAAAGTTGTTGCTTTAACTCTCGCTTTTTTTGTTGCTTTCTCTAGTCCGGCCTTTGCAACAACAGCACCAACAGAAACACAATCAATACCAACAATAGTTAAACAAGCAGAGGGTTTTGTACCGTTCTCAAAAACGATAGTCGAAGCGCAAGATCCATTGGGTAAAGCTGATTCTGCTGCTTCTGGTAATGCAAGTGATACTGGTGACTCTTGTATAAACGCTGTAGCTAAGTCTATCAATGAAGCCCAATCTCTCATACAATCTCTTATAGGTGATGCTCTTGCTACTTCTAATTCAGATGCTGCAAATGACAAACAACCAACTGCTAAATCCCTAGCGAAAGCAGAAACAATTATTAGTAATGCGTTATATAAAATTTTGTCTTGTCCTTCTAAGTTAGAAATTGGTATAAAAAGTTCGAGTCTGTCGTCTTGTCCTGACTGTCCTGTGTGTCCTGACTAATTCTAGTGTTAAGCCAGGGCAAACGCATCTTATTTACTAATAAAAACTAAGAAAGATTGCAAAATGATATAGATAATTGCAAAAATTGATGTAACGATAAGCAAACTAAATCAAATATGTTCTCAAAACATGAATTAGGTTATCTTTATCTAAA
>JBBSOX010000166.1:0-11218 GCA_038259325.1 Chroococcales cyanobacterium
AGAAGCATTGCAACTAGCTGGATTTTCCCATTTTCTGGCAGAAAACGGTTTTGCTGAACAGGCTCTATCGTTGATCACTGAACGACGGCTTACTTCAAAGCCAAGTACCACAGGGAAAGATGTCAAATGGGTTCTATAACATTGATCCTCAAACAGTTGTTTCTCCCTTTCGGATGAGTTGGGAAGGTCAATCAGATTGGGATGACAATGAAATTAAAGGTAGTTGCGTCCTATAGGAATCGTATTTGATTTTTGAAATTATCTACGTGGGCGGGGAGTGGGGAGTGGGGAGTAGGGAATAAGGAATTAGGCTTTTCGATCTGTACCAAGCTTTTTCATAAATCAAATACTAGCCCTATTCCCGATCCAACTCATCCCCACCGTGGTAAATTCCTGCGCGATCAAGGCTATGCCGAAACGATCGCAGCGGCTGGCGATTATTACTTAACAGAAGACAGCACATTCGTGCTAGTCACTTCCTACGAGCGCGCCGCCGCCGAAGAAAAGATATGGTTTTTGAAACAATATTGGCTAAAATACGGAGGTTTTCGCAGCCGATTTGATAAACAGGTTTGACACTAGTAAACTCAGCGAGCCTCTCGCAAAACTCGCTGAGTTTACTAATGTCAAAGAAAAATGAAGTTATCACTATCAAAGTTGAGATTGACTACTCCCTGCACAATACCTATGATCTCATCTTGCTCTGCTCCCAGCTTGTCTAAGAATATTCGGGTGTTGCTTCCAAGAACTTGCAGGCGGTAGTCTTCTGAAAATCCGTTGAGTTGAATTCGATCTTGGCTAGAGTCGAAATCAATAATAGTAGCCAAGTCTCCAAAACCAGGATTCGTAGTGTTGTTATCGTCGTAGAAAACATTTTCAGCGTCCCCCAGGATAAATCTATCTGCCCCAGCCCCGCCAGTCAAGTTATCAATTTCCCCTATTCCTGGTGGAAGCGCACTACCAGGGAAAACACCGATGAGGATATCGTCTCCAGATCCGCCATTGAGTACGTCATTGCCTGGCCCGCCCTGTAGGCTATCATCACCGTTGCCACCATTGAGGATATCATTGCCTAAATTACCATCTAAAGTATCATTGCCTCCTCCGCCATTGAAAGTGTTGTTAGAAGTATTACCAAAAAGAAAGTTGTTAAGATTGTTACCTGTCCCATTGATATCCCTACCTTCTCTCAGCGTCAGGTTCTCCAGATTGGCGGCTAGTGTGTAGCTAGCAGAAGACCGGACGGTATCTGTGCCTGAATTTGCAGACTCCCTAATGGTGTCACCTCCATCAATGAAGTAAGTGTCGTCGCCTGCTCCCCCAATCAAAGTGTCGGTACCTAAGCCGCCATTAAGTGTGTCATTGCCATTATTACCGGATAATTGGTTATTTTGGTTATCGCCAACAATGCTATCACTTGCATTTGTGCCGATGACATTATCAAAGTTGACCGCAGTAAATGACAAACTTCCCAAACCAGGAACGTTAGCGGCAGCCAAACTTTGGGTTTGCAGGTTAACAGTGATAGATACCCCAGGTAAAGATTGGGATGCATCTATAGTATTGTTGGCAACGTTAGCATTAGCAATAACCCTTTCTACTCTAAATAATTGGTCTTGCCCTAATCCACCAGCTTTTTCAATGGTTCCGACACCTGACAAGGTAATAGTTTGACCTAGTTGACTGTAGTCTGCGATATCAATACCATCTCCGCCATTAATGCTGTCGTTACCCTGACTGCCTTTAAAGGTGTCATTGCCATTTTCACCGATTAGAGTGTCGTTTCCTCTGCCTCCATCAAGTGTGTCATTGCCATTTCCACCAATTAGACTGTCGTTCCCCGTCCCACCAGCGAGGGAATCGTTACCAGCCAAGCCATTCAAGGTATCGTTACCGGAGGTACTATTGGCATTACCACCAATAGCCCAACCAACTATCGTGTCATTCCCCGAAGTCCCAGAGAGGTTGTCAGCACTTGTATTGCCGAAAATAAATGCCATGTTATTTCTCCTGAATTTCTCACTAATATGTAAGTTCAGCCTCAGTCAAAAAATTATTCTTCAGTTCAATGTAGATTACTTGCTATTTGCGTAATCTAAAGTAGAAACCAATAATTATTTGGTTAATAACTTCTAAAGAAAAAAATATCCAACTATTTATTGTGGGCAGGCCCGAAAAGCCCGTTTTTGCTTGCGGACGAACGAGAGGCCTACTCTAAAAAATTAGATAATTTATTTTTTGAAAGTCCCTTAATTAATTACCCAAATGGTAAGTAATTAGGTTAAATACTTTGGTTGTTTTTCCAAATTTTTTGAACTGACGCTGTAATTAATTTAATTATAATGAAGTACGAGGTTACATGAACTACTTTATCAAAACTATAAACAAATTCACAATTCGCAATGGGCTTCTCTGCGAGACGCTAAAAGCGTAGCTTGCTTCCCCGTAGGGGTACGCCCCGCTCCGCTCTAAGCAAAGCTATGCCGCAGGCTTTACGCAATTACGTTTTGTAACGGAGATTTGACGCCGATACAAAACTCGCTGCCTGTAGAGGCAGGGGGAGAATTTTGGAAGTTAATCATCCGGCAACTATGCAACGCCCTTTACTGAGGTGCTGTCTCTGGCGTTGGTGTCGGTGTAGGAGTGGGGTTTTCTGTGGGAGTTGGCGTTGGCGTGGTTGTTTCTGTGGGCGCTTGTGTTTCTGTGGGGGTGGGGGTTGTTGTTTCCGTGGGCGTCGGTGTTGGTGTTGGTGTTGGTGTTGGTGATGGGGGAGGAGTGGGATTTTCTGCTGTAATGCTGAGTTGATAATCTGCTGGTTTCGATGCTGTAGAAACCACGACAAACTCGTAAAATCCGTTTTCTGGTAATTTAGTTGACAAACTACGCTGAGGAGAATCTTCTAAAAATCTAATTTTGCCAGAGGGTGAATAGACTGATAAAAAAACTTGGGAATTTGCTTTTAGCTTCAATTCCAGTGATTGGTCTTTAGCAAGTCCAGCAATGAATACTTTACCACCACCAGGTTGGAGAGTACCATTGACTGTTTTACCAGTAGCGCCCGTATCAAAGACAAGTTTCTGGAAAGCGCTACCGGCGAGGATAGCACTGAGTTTATCGCTAACAAATCCGTACCAAACTTGTCCAATCGGCTGCTCTTGGAAATTTTTACCGCGTTGTTCAGGAAATACACGTAAAAAAGCAGCATCCCCTAAATCATACAAAGAACGGCTACCAACGTTAATTTTGTTGACTTCCACTTTCCAGCGATCGCGTTCAGCACTTGTATAGGTTCCCAGTTGTCGGCGTGTATTTGAACTCAGTGGCGCTATCTTTTCTAGCAATTCTGAAGCTGTTTTATCCCATTCTGCCCGCAAACTCTCATCTTCAGGGCCATCGCTGAGAGTGCGTCCCCGTAAACTAGGATTCCTGTCCCAAAAAATTTGATTCACCAAGTTAATGTAAAATCTCTCATCAATATCCAACTGTTGACGGCGATCGCTTAATTTTTCTTTACGCTGCCGTTCTGCTGGTGAATATTGTGCTAAAGGATCGGTTGGTTGTTCACTGGTTGGAATTGGACTGGCTGTAGGTTCGACTTCACCGACATCTTGCCTGCTATTCAATCCCCACGAAATTAATCCAACACTACCAACGACTAACGCCGCCACAAGGAAGATTTTTGTTGGTGTCCACCAGTTTGTGGACTGAGGGGATGGGGGATATGAGGGAGATGGGGAGGATGGGGAAGGTGGAGAGACGGCGACGGTGGCGGATGTGGGTTGTGGTTGTGGTGCTGTGGGGTATTGAGTTGGGGGAAAGTTGTTGTTGACTGGGGGCGGATTGAGGGCTTGGAGTACTTGACGGGCTGATTGATAGCGATCGCTTGGTCTGGCAGATAACATTTTATCTAATACTTGGGTCAAAATCGGACTCAAGCTTACGTCCCGTCGCCACTGCCAGGTAAGATTACAGGTATCAATTAATTCTTGGGGTTGTTTCCCTGTCAGTAAAACCAACATTGTTGCAGCCAAAGCATACAAGTCGCTGTGGGGAGATACTAACCCAGTTTGCATCTGTTCTGGGGGTGCAAATCCTATCTTACCCAATAGGGTTGGTGATGGGGAAGATGCAACTACGCCGGGTTGGTAATATTGGGAAGCAACGGTTGCTACTACTTGTTTGACACCGCCAAAATCAATTAACACTGGCAGTCTGTCAACAGCGCGAAGCATTAAGTTATCTGGAGAAATATCCCGATGAATTACTCCTAGTGAGTGGATGTATTCCAACACTGGCAGAATTGAAAGCAACAATTGGCGCACTTCTACTTCTGTAAAACGCAAACCCTGTTGTAAGCGGTTATTCAACAAGGAGTTGTAAGTTTCCCCTTCTACATAATCTTGCACCAAAAACAGATATTCTTTCCCTCCTAAGTTCATCCGCAGCAGTTCCCGGAAGCGGGGAATTTGGGGATGTTGCAGCTTATAAAGAACACTCGCTTCTCTCTCAAACAGTTCTTCAGCTTTTTCAACAACGTAAGCGGTTTGAACTTGGGGGGAAAATTCTTTTAAAACACAAAGTTCGCGGAAACGGTTGACATCTTCGGCTAAATAAGTGCGTCCAAAGCCACCTTGGCCAATTTGACGTACAATCACATAGCGATCGCCTAAAGTTAGTCCTGGTTGGATACCATAACTCATGGGCGTATCCAACAACTTTTCACCGCACTGGAGACAAAAGCGACTACCTGGGGAATTTTCATGTCCTTGAGAACAATATATTTTAGTCATTAGTTATTAGTTATTAGTCATTAGTTATTAGTCATTAGTCATTAGTTATTCTTCCCCAGTCCCCAATCCCCAGTCCCCAGTCCCCAGTCCCCAGTCCCCAGTCCCCAATTCCCTTACTTGCCAGATTGTACTTTACTGACTTGATCAGCTGCGATCGCATACCAAATTTGACCAAAAGTCTGTTGATTGAGTTTCCCACGCTCCTGATCGGGAAACAACCGATCAAATTTTTCATTTGTGTCTTTGGTCAGCTGATCAATTGTATAGTTCCCAAACTGCCCTGATCGCGCAAGTCGTCTCCATGTTGCATAATCTTTTTGACTATAGTTCCCCAATTTGCGACGAGATGCTGTACTGAGGTTAGCCTGTTCTATTTTATCCAATAAATCATCAGCGATACCAGACCATTCATTTCGTAAACCAGCGTCTTCAGGTTTAGATGTCAGGCTACGTCCCTTTAATTCCGGTTTTCTTGTATAAAATAAATTATCGACGAAGGGAGTAAAAAATCCTTCAGTAATTTCTAGCTGTTGGCGACGACTGATAATTTCCTGAAGATTGCTATTTCTTCCTTTGTCGCTGACTGGTTTACCGATGGGATTAGGAAACTGGGGAATTTCCGGTAAGGAAATTGTGGGAATAGTGATCGAAGTTACAGTCCGAATGACTGCATTTCCCGCCGCTAAAGTTAATCCAACTACAGCCGTTCCCCCTAAACTGATCACAAAAGGGCGAATCCAAACAGGCCAAGATATCGGTTTAGCAATGGCTTGCGTTTTGCTCTGGAATCTACTCACAATAGCGCTGGCGCGTTGTCTTCCCGGAGCAACTACCATTGTCTTGAGCTTGGTAGTAATATAATTACCTGGGGATTTAGTTGCAGTTGATGATGGTAAATCTTTGAGAATTTGCTCGGCTCGTTGGTAGCGATCGCTCGGTTTATAAGCCAGCATCTTCTTTAATAGCGCTTCCAGTTTGGGACTAACTCTAATTTCCTTTCCCCATCCCCAAATTCCCTGATAGCTGTCGTATAATTTTTGCGGTTCTTTCCCTGTGAGTAACACTAGTGATGTCACCGCTAAAGAATATAAATCACTACTAAAAAATGCTTTACCCTGCCGTAGCTGTTCTTCTGGAGCGTAGCCCTTTTTACCCAGCAAAGTGTTATTTCCAACCAACTTAGTCCGCCAAAAACCTTGAGAAGCTGGTAATTGCTTAACACCACCAAAATCAATCAGCACTGGCAGATTATCAGAACGCCGCCAAATTAAATTATCAGGAGAAATATCACGGTGGACTACATCTCGTGAGTGGATGTAGGATAACACAGGTAAAATCTGTTGCAGTAGAGTGATTACTTCCTCTTCACTGAATGTCTTTCCTTGAGTTTCGCGTTGTTCTAATAATTGGTAATAATTATCACCATCCACATAATCTTGCACTAGAAAGAAAAAATCTTTAGTGCCTATCTTCACTTGTAGCGAGGTATGAAAACGCGGAATTTGTGGATGCTGAAGTTTTTTGAGAACATTGGCTTCTCGCTCAAATAACTCTTTAGCTTTTTGTAAATCTTGATGTTCTTGTACTTGGGGTGCAAATTCCTTTAGTACGCATATTTGATGAGCTTTATTCCTATCCTCCGCCAAATAAGTGCGTCCAAAGCCGCCCTGCCCTAATTGACGGATAATTTGATAGCTATTATCCACCACCTGTCCCACAGCAAGAGGTAATGGCTCACCACAATGGGTACAAAAGCGGTTATTACCATTATTTGTGTGTTGTTTACTGCAATAAAGCTGCATGGTGCCTAAGGATAAATTAAGGTTTTATTGAATGAATACAACGCGCATACTCTTCTTTTCGGATATCTTACGAAATGTTAGGAATAGGGTGTTCCTATATCAAATTCGTGTTGCTCCCGAATCACTGGGTTTTGCGGGTATCAGATAACGGCTAAAATACTCACAGCAAGTAACAGTGTTGATTCTACTTTAGGATAAACAACAAGCGTGATGAACTGCAAACCACGACAGCAGCAAGTAATTAAAGCATTTGAAGAATTTTTGTCTACCCCCCTAGAAACGCTACTGCAACGGCATCTCAACATTCAAACTTCAGTAGCTTTGACTTTATTTCATGATGTGGCGGCTAATGTACCCGCCTACAAGGCTTTTTTGGCAGAAAGGAAAATTAATCCCGCGACTATTCAAAGCTTAGAGGAGTTTCAAAAACTACCAGCGATCGCTAAACAAAATTATATACTGCGCTATCCCTTACCTGACTTGTGCCGCAACGGACAACTCCAAACGTGTGACATGATAGCTGCGTCTTCCGGTTCCACTGGTAAACCGACATTCTGGCCTCGTTTTTTCACAGATGAACTCCAAATCGCCACACGCTTTGAACAGATTTTTCACGATAGTTTCTATACAGATACCAGACGTACCCTAGCAGTGATTTGTTTCACTTTGGGCACTTGGGTAGGTGGAATGTTTACTACTAATTGCTGTCGTTATCTTGCTAGCAAAGGTTATCCCATCACTGTAATTACTCCTGGTAACAACAAAGAAGAAATTTTGCGAGTTGTCCAAGAATTAGGTTCAGCATTTGAGCAAGTGGTGCTGTTAGGATATCCGCCATTTTTAAAAGATGTGATTGATACTGGTATCGCTTGTGGTATGGAGTGGCAGCAATATCAGATTAAATTAATGATGGCGGGAGAAGTATTTAGTGAAGAATGGCGGAGTTTAGTTGGCGAAAGAGTTGGTTCACAAAATCCTTGTTATGATTTTGCATCACTTTACGGTACTGCGGATGCAGGAGTTTTGGGCAATGAAACACCGTTAAGTATCTGCATTCGCCGTTTTTTGGCAGAAAATCCCGATGCCGCTAGAGCTTTATTTGGGGAATCGCGTTTACCCACATTAGTACAATACGATCCTTGTAGTCGCTTTTTTGAAGTTGAAGATGGCGGATTGCTGTTTTCGGGAGATAACGGTATTCCCTTAGTGCGTTATGACATTTTGGATACTGGCGGGATAATTAGTTATGATGCCATGCTGCAATTTTTAGCAGAATGGGGATTTAACCCGCTTGAAAATCTTCGTTCTGACACTCAAGAATCACCTAGAGGTATTCATCAGCTACCCTTCGTTTATGTCTTTGGGCGTTCTAACTTTACAGTTTCTTACTTTGGCGCAAATATCTATCCCGAAAATGTGGCGGTGGGATTAGAGCAACTAGGAATTCAAGAATGGGTGACGGGTAAATTTGTGTTGCAGGTGAAGGAAGATGCAGACAAGAATCGATTTTTATCTGTGGTTGTGGAGTTAGGAGCAGGGGTAGAGGATAGTGAAGATCGAAGAGGAGCGATCGCATCTTCTATTCTTTCACAACTGCTACGTTTAAATAGCGAGTTTGCTAATTATGTTCCCGCAGAATATCAAACACCACAGGTTACGTTAGCGCCAATGGGTGATTTTGAATATTTCCCGATTGGGGTGAAGCATCGTTATACCCGTCAATAGATATTGAGCTTGAAGTTCATTTGCTAGGGAAACGCCCAATTACCTACTAACAAAAATCCCCCGATAGATCGGGGGCTAAAAAGTCAGAAAATAATATAGGAATCCGGTTTGATTACTGAAATTATTTGCGTAGGCTGGGAGTGGGGAGTAGGGACTTGTACTGAGCGAAGCCGAAGTAGTGGGGAGTAGGAAAAAAGACTTTTTGAGTGTACGGAGTTTTTTCAAAAATCAAATATGAGTCCTATATTAAACCTATTAGTTGCAATGTTAGCGTTCGCTTTACTGACAAAAATATTTCAAAAGTGTGAATGCTCTTTAAAGAAGGATCGTAATAACTAACACAAATTAGCGCCTCAATAAAACATAACAGCGCCATTGCCCGATTAGCGCTCAAACTGGATGGAAGTAGAACGCAGCACCCAGTACAGCATAGGTTGCTAGCAGCAACATCCCCTCTAACCAGTTAGAGCGACCATCCAAACTAATTAAGTTGGCAATGACCACTGCAATGATCACTGCAACAACCTCAAACAAGTTAAAGTTTAAATCCATTGGTTGTCCAATTACCTGCCCAACTAGCACAAGGAGCGGCGCAACCAACAAAGCAACTAGTAGACTCGATCCCATTGCTACAGATACAGACAAATCCATATTGTTCTTAATCGCTACTCGCACAGCAGTTACATATTCGGCTGCACCTCCAACTAGTGGTAATAAAATTACTCCGGTAAACAAAGGTGTCAATCCTAGTCCTTTTGTTGCTTCTTCAACTGCACCGACAAAAATCTCAGACACAAACGCTATACCAATCGTTGCCACAAGCAAAACACCAACCCAAAGGCTCAAGTTTGGCTTTGAATGTTTATCTTGCTCTGTGGCGGCCTCGTCTTCAGAAACACCTTCTAGTTCTACAACCCCAACATCGTAGAGGTAGCTGTGAGTCTTCAAGGAGAATAACAGCGTAAAACCATAAACTACAATTAAAATAACTGCTACAAAAATCGACAGATTAGTAATAGCGCTTTGCTCGACCACATTAGATGTAGTGATCACCATTGCAGGCAGTACAATTGCAGTTACTGCTAGTGTCATTGTGGAGCCATTGACTCGCGCTGCCATTGGCTGAAAAGTCTGCTCTTTATAACGTAACCCTCCCAGAAACATAGATAGCCCCATTACCAGCAGTAGATTACTGATAATAGTCCCAGTAATGCTGGCTTTAACAATATCTACCAAGCCTCCTTTGAGAGCTACTAGAGCAATAATTAGCTCAGTTGCATTACCGAAGACTGCATTTAACAAGCCTCCTATAGAAGGCCCTAAAACCACAGCAATCTCTTCTGTTGCCTGACTCAGCCAAATTGCTAACGGAATAATTGCAAAGGCTGAAAGCCCAAACACTATTAATGCATCCCATTCTAACTTTTCTGCCACAATAGCAATAGGAACGAGAACTAGCAGACCAATTGAAATTAGGTTTTTAGTTTGTATATTTTTGAGTGCGGTTGGCATAAGTATATAACTCTAATAATGATAACTATCGTTTAATTCATAGTACAGCAGGTAACATCTGCCCCTTGTTAAAATCTGGTTTCCAAGTAGATGATGCCCACTTTTAGAAATCGCTTTGTCTAGTGCGGCGATGAGATTTTTTGGGTTGTTGCGGTGTTCTTTCCCTTGGCTCCACTTGTGCAGGAATTTCCGAGTACCATGCTTTTGAAGCAGAGCAATCAACGCAGAAATTCCATCAGGATCGGCTCCCCACGTTTGAGTAGCATCATAGGGTGAAAAAGAGTGAATAAAAACGTCTGCACCCAACATTGCTAATTGTTGTGTGATCGCAAATCCAATTCCTTTACGCCGACTTACACCTGTAACTAGGGCAACACGACCTTTCAACACTGCTTCAGGCACAACAAGAAAACCTCTGTACTATTTTGATGTACTACTAATGTAACTTTTAATGCTTCAGGAACAACTTTCAAAGCACTGCCTGAATCTTAGGGATCAAACATCATCAGGTGGAAAAACTGATAAACATACTCCTGATTAGAGGGTAAACCCAACGATTTAACGTAGTTCAGTTTTAATAAATTGGCCTCAACCACTATGGAGCGATCGCTCTTTGCCTCTACAATCGCCGCTGCCTATCCTCACCCTCTCCCTTGGCTCTTGCATCCTAGTTTCAAGGAATAGCGCTCCTCACTACCGCCGCCACAATAGGTAATTCTGCTGAATCATAACTTCCTGGAGTTGGGCCTGGTCGCCGTGGGTTGGGAGTTGGGGATAAACCACCAGTATTATCATCGTCCAAGACCTCACCAGTTAATAGCGCACCCATCAGCCGATCCAGCGCTATATACTCTTCATTTGACAATAGCGAGGTATTATTACAAATTTGCTCTACTTCTGCTTTCATTGCTTGTGTTAGATAACCATCTTGGAGAGCTTGTTCTACCATTTTTTCAATACTCATAACGTTCATTATCTTCATGTCTGTAAGCTGCTTTACTGTCAGGGTATCTAATTTTTAAGATTTTTGATATATCGCACCCAATCACCAACGCGGCGGCGTGACTTGGCGGCGTTACCGCGTCTCCTCTTTCCTATACTGTTTTACCAATGCCAAGTTTTATATAAGTGTGGTAGTCACTATTGAACATACCCTTATTTTGTATCAGATATTGATACCCTAGTCACGACCTCTATATCAGTAAATATTAACCCTCGTGACTACCAAAATCATCGTAACTACCGGACCTTGAGGGGAGACAAAATGGTCTAGAATGCTTGTACTACAAAGAGTGCAGCAATATATGGTAAAAGAAAAAGAGCATTCATTCGCAATAAGCTCTGCTTAATGATAATGTTACCAGAATTCTACGAAACAAACCTCAAGCG
>JBBSOX010000167.1:0-10811 GCA_038259325.1 Chroococcales cyanobacterium
ACGGCTACTTCGGTCGTCTAATCTTCCAATACGCTTCTTTCAACAACAGCCGTTCACTGCACTTCTTCCTCGCAGCATGGCCTGTAATCGGCATCTGGTTTACCGCCTTGGGTGTCAGCACAATGGCGTTCAACTTGAACGGTTTCAACTTCAACCAATCAATCATTGATTCAAGCGGTCGTGTTATCAGCACTTGGGCTGATGTAATCAACCGAGCTAACTTGGGTATGGAAGTAATGCACGAGCGTAACGCTCACAACTTCCCCTTAGATTTGGCGGCTTCTGATGTTGCTCCTGTCGCAATCAGCGCTCCTGCTATCAACGGTTAATTAGTCGAGTTTAGCTAAATTAAAAAGCGCTCTCCCAAATTGGGAGGGCGCTTTTGATTTAAGTTAATAAAAACTCCGAGACATTGTTGATAATTACTAAAAAATAGCGAAAAATTATACAAAAAACAAAGACAAACTTTGTAAGAACTCTAGGTAGAATACATAAGCCTCACCTTTTTCCTCAAAATCATGGGCAATATTTTTGGTCATCTATTTCGTATTAGTACTTTTGGCGAGTCTCACGGCGGCGGTGTGGGGGTTGTGATTGATGGTTGTCCTCCACAACTAGAAATTTCGGCAGAAGAAATTCAAGTAGAACTAGATAGAAGGCGTCCCGGACAAAGTAAAATTACGACTCCTCGCAAAGAAGCGGATACCTGCGAGATTTTATCAGGGGTATTTGAGGGCAAAACTCTGGGAACGCCTATATCAATTTTGGTGCGGAACAAAGACACTCGTCCCCAAGATTACGACGAAATGTCCGAGAAATATCGGCCTTCTCACGCCGATGCAACTTATGATGCCAAATATGGCATTCGCAATTGGCAAGGTGGGGGTAGGTCGTCAGCGCGTGAGACAATCGGAAGAGTAGCAGCAGGTGCGATCGCTAAAAAAATTCTCCGTCAAGTTGCCAATGTCGAAGTTATCGCTTACGTTAAGCGCATCAAAGACTTGGAAGGTGTAGTTGATCCAAATACTGTCACCTTAGAACAAGTAGAAAGCAATATCGTCCGCTGTCCCGATACTGAATGCAGCGATCGCATGATTGAATTAATTGAGCAAATAGGTAGACAAGGTGATTCTATCGGTGGTGTAGTAGAATGCGTGGCGCGAAATGTGCCGAAAGGTTTGGGCGAACCAGTATTTGATAAATTGGAAGCTGATATCGCAAAAGGTGTCATGTCTCTCCCTGCTAGCAAAGGCTTTGAAATTGGTTCCGGTTTTGGGGGAACGCTGCTAACAGGAATTGAGCATAACGACGAATTTTATATTGATCAAAATGGTGAAATCCGCACACTAACAAACCGTTCTGGTGGTATTCAAGGGGGGATTTCCAACGGAGAAAATATCATTTTGCGAGTTGCATTTAAGCCCACAGCAACAATTAGAAAAGAGCAGAAGACTGTAACTCGTGAAGGCGAAGAAACGCTATTAGCAGCGAAAGGACGTCATGATCCTTGTGTATTACCGCGTGCAGTTCCAATGGTTGAGGCAATGGTGGCGTTGGTGCTGTGTGACCATTTGTTACGTCATCATGGGCAGTGTAAGGTTTTGTAACACGCTTTAACTGGCATTCTTTAATTTGATTTCTGAAAATATACGTAGGATGAATGCCCAATGCCCTAATTCCAATCCTGTTCCTCTTTTTTCCCACGACTTTTGTAAATTCCCCCCAAATTGTGAATTTGGCGAGTTTTCTCAAAAAGCTCAACTTCAGTCAAACCCCACTGCTGCAAGACTTTATCAAGGTCTTTTTGGATGTCTCTTGCCCCTGGAAACCCTTGATAACGCATTCGCAGTCTAGCTAATTCTGCTAAGTTGTAGTCTGTCGCCTCTTGAGCGAGTAAAATATCAATAAGGGGGCGATCGCGGTTATAAAGAGGATGTTGTTGGTCTTTCCCTGCGGGTGCATCAGTCATAGTGAATCCTGAGTTAGGAGTAAAGAGTGCTAAATCTAGTTTTTCAGTTTAGCCCAGAGCAGAGAAGCATAAAAAGCAAAAGAAAATCATCTTTTGTACTGAACAACTAATTGTCAAATTTATAACTCTTTACTTGATCGTCAGTCTTAACTCTTAACTCCTAACTGCTAGTAGACGGCAACTACACCTGAGGTCTTACGGCTCTCACCACTGCCACTTAACTTTAAATAAAGTTACATTGTTCTTAAGAAAATACAAAAAACTTTAGATGAGGGTGAATTTTATCTCACCCAAAGTCCAAGCAGCAAGGGAGCAAGAACCCGTTATGTTTGAACACTTCACTTCCGAAGCTATTAGAGTAATTATGTTAGCTCAGGAGGAAGCACGTCGCCTGGGACACAACTTCGTAGGAACTGAACAAATTCTCCTGGGTTTAATGGGAGAAGGAACTGGGGTTGCTGCTAAAGTCCTGGCCGAATTAGGCGTTACCCTCAAAGACGCACGCCGTGAGGTAGAAAAAATTATTGGTAGGGGTTCTGGCTTTGTACCACCTGAAATTCCTTTTACTCCTAAGGTAAAAAGCCTCTTCGAGCAATCGTTTAAAGAAGCTCATAGTTTAGGACAGAATTACATTAACACTGAACACTTACTTTTAGGATTGACCGAGGCGGGTGAAGGTGTCGCCGCCAAAGTCCTGCAAAATCTAGGAGTAGACTTCAAGAGTGTCCGTAGTGCCATAGTCCGCCGTTTGGGTGAAAATGCGCCAGCTTTAGCTGGTGGTGGTAGTCAAAAGCGCACCCAACCACTAACTATGGAAGAGTTTGGCAGAAATTTGACCAAACTAGCGCAAGAAGGCAGACTCGACCCCGTAGTTGGTCGCCAGAAGGAAATTGAGCGGGCAATCCAAATTCTTGGTCGCCGCACTAAGAATAACCCTGTGTTGATTGGTGAACCAGGAGTTGGTAAAACTGCGATCGCAGAAGGTCTAGCTCAACGGATTATCAACCAGGATGTTCCTGAAAGTTTGCAAGACAAGCAAGTTATCAGCCTCGATATGGGGTCATTGGTAGCTGGAACTCGCTTCCGTGGCGATTTTGAAGAACGCATCAAAAAAGTCGTGGAAGAAGTCCGTACTGTGGGCAACATCATCTTGGTGATTGACGAAATTCACACCTTGGTTGGCGCTGGTGGTACAGAAGGTGGTTTGGATGCAGCCAACATCCTTAAACCTGCCTTGGCACGGGGTGAACTCCAGTGCATTGGCGCAACTACTCTGGATGAGTATCGTAAGCACATCGAGCGCGATGCCGCCCTAGAGCGTCGTTTCCAACCGATTATGGTTGGGGAACCCTCAGTAGAGGAAACCGTACAAATTCTTTACGGCTTGCGCGGCGCTTACGAACAGCACCACAAAGTCACAATTTTAGATTCAGCACTTGTAGCAGCAGCAGAATTATCAGACCGCTATATTAGCGATCGCTTCTTGCCAGATAAGGCAATAGACTTGATTGATGAAGCTGGTTCTCGCGTTCGTCTGCGGAATTCCCAAAGTTCTCCCAATAAAGAACTCAAGCGTGAACTCGCTGGCGTTACCAAAGAAAAAGAAGCAGCAGTCAGAGTCCAAGATTTTGACAAAGCTACACAACTGCGCGACCAAGAATTAAAACTTGCAGAACAACTGCAAGCAACCTTCACACCAACCGAGCAACCTGTCAACTCGACTGTAGTTGATGAAGAAGACATCGCCCAAATTGTTGCCTCTTGGACTGGCGTCCCAGTCAACAAACTAACCGAATCTGAGTCAGAGTTGCTCCTACACCTAGAAGACACTCTGCATCAACGGCTTATTGGTCAAGAGCAAGCAGTCTCAGCAGTATCTCGCGGTATCCGTCGCGCCCGTGTCGGCTTGAAGAATCCCAATCGTCCCATTGCTAGCTTTATCTTCTCTGGCCCTACCGGAGTCGGTAAAACAGAATTGGCGAAGGCTCTAGCTTCCTACTTCTTCGGTGCGGAAGACTCCATGATTCGGCTAGATATGTCCGAATACATGGAAAGTCACACCGTCGCCAAGTTAATTGGTTCGCCTCCTGGTTATGTCGGATACGACGAAGGCGGACAACTTACAGAAGCCGTGCGGCGGAAACCTTACACAGTGCTGCTATTCGACGAAATCGAAAAAGCTCACCCCGATGTATTCAATATGCTGCTGCAAATGTTGGATGACGGTCATCTTACCGATGCCAAAGGTCGGAAAGTGGACTTCAAGAACACGCTGATCATTTTGACTTCTAACATTGGTTCCAAGGTGATTGAAAAAGGTGGTAGTGGTTTAGGCTTTGACTTCGACACTCAAGCAGACGCTAGTTATAACCGCATCCGCACCTTGGTAAACGAGGAATTGAAAGCTTACTTCCGTCCAGAGTTCCTTAACCGTCTTGATGAAATTATCGTCTTCACCCAGCTTTCTAGGAATGAAGTGAAGCAAATCGCTGAGATTATGCTTCGGGAAGTTTCTAAGCGCTTGACAGAAAAGGGAATTATCTTAGAAGTTAGCGATCGCTTCAAAGAGCTAGTAGTCCAAGAAGGTTATAGCCCCAGCTACGGTGCTAGGCCATTACGTCGGGCAATTATGCGCCTTTTAGAAGATTCTCTCGCCGAAGCAATGCTGTCTGGTCAAATTACAGAAGGAGACACAGCGCTGATCGATGTTGATGATGACTCTCAGGTGAGAGTACAAAAGTCAGAAAAACGAGAATTGCTCTTAGCAAATGTTGGCTAATTTTATACCTGCTCACTTTTTGCTGTAATATTTGAGATACACTCCAGCCTCTGCTCTAAGTAGAGGCGATCGCAGGGGCATCTCCGACAAACATAAAGTGAAATGGTATTATTTCTCACCCCTAGTAGAAATGCTAGGGGTTTTTTTATGCAATTTTCTTTTGGATCTATCCCCCACAAATCAACAACTCATTGCGATATTGATTCCTTAGACAACAATTCTGATGCTGCTTCACTCTTAACTACATTCTCAGAATCACCAGATTTAGAAAAACCATCTGCTACATCTTTAATAAAACCAGCTACAGGTACCGCGATTAACAAACCCAAGACTCCACCAACATTGGTTCCTATAAGCAAAGCAATTAACACCCATATTGGTCTGATACCAGTAAATTTTCCTAAAAGCCGTGGTGCGATCGCCTGATCAATTAACTGGTCAATGACAACAGCTACTGCAAAAATCTTCACGGCTAGCCAAAAGTCATGTGTGGCTATTATTAAAGTTATTACAACAAGACTGACGACATCGCCAAAGGGAATTAAACTCAAAAGCCCAGCCCCCAAACCAAAAAGTAAAGCAAACTGGACTTGAAAAACTAAAAATAATAATGTTAATGAAACTCCCATCAGCAAAGCCAAAGTTCCCTGACCAATCAAGTAATTTTGAAAGTTTAGTTGAATAGATTGACTTACCTTCTGAGCAAAACTTCCAGGTAGCTTTTTAAATATCCCCTCCCAAATCCTTGGGCCATCTAACAACAAATAGAAAGTTATTACTATTGTGATTAATGCCTCAGAGATACTATCAATCGTATCTATGATAATGCTTAGAAGTTTATCTGAAAGAAACTCTATTTCATTGGGTAATTGGTCAGTTAATTGGGTTAAGAACTGACTGAAATTCACATTTAACTTGTGCCTAAAAAACCAATCATTTAAAATTTGAAGTTTTTCTTCACTAGAATCAATCCATCGGGGAAGGACTTTAACCATCTCATTAAATTGCTCTAAAACAATGGGAACTAAAGTGATACCCAAAGCAACGATAATTACCAATGCTGATATAAAAACTAATGCTACTGCATAGCCACGTTTAACTCCTCGCTGTTGGAGAACCGAGACAGGATAGTTTAAAACGAATGCGAGTAAAGTAGCCAAAACAAGAATTGTTACAACAGGTTGAAAATTCTTAACCAGCAAAAATGCTAGCCAACCATTGAGAAAGACTAGAGGAAATAGCAGCGTAAAAATTAACCATTTCAGTACTTGATTGAGTGTAAAATTCATAATTAATTAAAAATTAAAATTATTCTATTTACTAGATTTGACTGAGTAATTAAATATGTTCAAGGCTCAGAACTTGCACCAGTCCCAACAACCGCCTTAGAATGAATTCTGAGGCTGATAGCTAGAGTCTATCTATTGAAGACTGGGTAAGGTTTATAGTCCACTTGAGTGGACTTGTGCTATTAGCCAGAGAATTTATTCTCTGGCGAGAAAGTAGACAGGTGCAAAATATATAGGATTACTATTTGATTTTTGAACGGAATTAGTATTGTAGAGTGCGTTACGAACTCCGTTCTAACACACTATTATCAAGGGTTTGATGCCGTACTCTCCGTGCTAACACATCCTACGTATATTTTCAGAAATCAAACCGGATTCCTATAACAAAGGGTAAGTACATAAGAAAAATCTTCCCTATTCCCTATTCCCTATTCCCTACTCCCTACTCCCTACTCCCCATTCTTCCGATTACTAACTTTCAGCGAAAGCTAAAAATTGCTCCTCATTTATTCGCCCTGCTTGATACAGAGTATTTGTAATTTCCGAAATAGTTAAAACCGCATGACTGCGATAACCATTTTGCTGTAACCTATCTTTCACCCCTTGTTCATGATCGATAAGTACCACAATATCATTAACATTTAATCCTGCTGATTCTAACTTTCCTGCCCCTTCCATAACACTTTTGCCACTGATGAGAATATCGTCAACCACTACAACTGTTTCACCAGGATGAAAGTTACCCTCAATGACTCTCCGAGTTCCGTGCGCTTTTACCTCTTTACGGGGGAAAATCATTGGACAATGAAGGCGTAAAGCTAAACCAGTAGCTGTAGGTAAAGAACCATAGGGAATACCTGCTAACCTATCAAAATTCAGGTTTTTCAAAATATCCTCATAGGCTGTGAGAACTTGATTAAAAACTTGGGGATTGGAAATAATTTTGCGTAAGTCGATGTAATAAGGAAATATTGCTCCTGATGCTTGGACAAAGCTGCCAAACATAATGCAGTCAATATCATAAAGCTGTAAAATCAGATCCTGATAGGGGTGCTGATTTAAGAAACAAACATCGGGAAACCATACAGAACATGTCAAATTGTCGTGAATAATTTCAGTTTTGATTTGATTAATTTCTGCGCGTAGAGACTGGATCTCTTTAGATAGTTGTGTGTTTCCCAACATATCTTGAGGAACAGGAATCAGTAAACCATCACCGTTAGCATTTAAACCTGCTTCTAAAATTTGCTTCAGGTTTGCGTCTTCCGCCCAGATGCTACGCGCCATAATAATTCGTTCAGGCGCGATCGCTCGAATAAGTGCTAAAATCTCAGGATTGGTAGTTCCCACTTCCAAACCCAATTGTTCTGGAGTTCCCCAGGTTTTTGATTCTTTTACTACCTGTAAATAAAGGGGTGACTCGTTTCTAGGATATTGCTGTAAAGCTTCTGCGCCTGGATTAGAAGTACAGCATAAAATAAACACAGCTTTACCCTGATAGACCAAAAAAGGTGCTACATGATCTTGCCCGGTATAGGGACTAAGAGTGATTGCATCCACTTGCCATTCTGTAAACACAGTTCGGGCAAAAATGGTACTAGTATTTAAGTCACTGTGTTTAGCATCTAAAATTATTGGAATATGGCTTGGAATAGCTGCTAAAGTTTTGTACAGCAGTTCTAAACCTGGAATACCTAATGCTTCGTAGAAGCCAAGTGTCGGTTTATAGGCACAAACGTAATCAGAAGTTTCAGCAATAATAAATTGTAACCACTTCTCCAAACCAGTGATGAGTTCTTCAGATTCATAACGCACAGGCATCATCTCTGGATTTGGATCAAGTCCTACAAATAGTAAGCTTTGATTTTGCAATATATTCCCATTCAATTTATCAAAAAAGTTCATTTTTTTAGTTTTAAAAAAGATTATTTACCAAAACATTGATTCTGTTAATTCAGTACCGCCAGCCTTCCGCCCTAATAGAGAGTGAATTACTACAAATAAGATAACCATCGGCACTGAGG
The DNA here is from genome assembly GCA_038259325.1 of Chroococcales cyanobacterium. GTDB lineage: Bacteria > Cyanobacteriota > Cyanobacteriia > Cyanobacteriales > Nostocaceae > Nostoc. The sequence goes on from JBBSOX010000167.1 coordinate 8,062, forward strand.
CAAAGTGAACAATTCGTAATGCTTGCCAATCGCCAAAAAAATCGACAATCCAGGGAAATTGAGCAGGTTTATACATGCCTATTCCTGTAAATAACGCCAGCAGCAAAATAGGAATAATTGCTGTATAAGCAATCCGATGCCAAGCATAAATTAGGCGTTTGGAATTTTGACTTTTTTGTAATGCTTTGAAGTCATTAGCACCTACAAATCTATGTCGCCAGCGCCGAGTAATTAAAACGTAAATTCCATACCACAGAAGATTCAGTGAAAATAGCCACATTGCTGCAAAATGCCAGTGTCTACCTCCTGCAAGCCAACCTCCTAAGGTAAATATCGGCGGAATGTGTAAACCAGCACGTCCACCAAAAACAGGGTTGGCGTTGTAAATTTGCAGTCCACTGGTGAGCATGATAAATAGACTAATGATGTTAAACCAGTGGAAAATTTTGGCTCCTATTGCTTGAGTAGGTGGCTTCCGAGTTTGAGAGGGGATCAAAGTCATAAATTTTAACTGATAAAATTTGCTGTTTATCTGTCTTGGGTCAATGACAGAGCAAGTTTCGGGGTAGTTATTACTTACCCTTTATTTTCCCTTAACCGAGCAGTATTGCCGCTCATCCTGCCTCCCCTATTTAAGATTTACTGTATAAATAGCCTTTTATTGTCAATTAATTACATGGACACGATTAAATACATTTTGACTGAAAAACAGATGCCCAAAGCTTGGTATAATATCCAGGCTGATTTGCCACAAGCCTTACCACCGGTTTTAAATCCTGGCACTGGAAAGCCAATTACACCAGATGAATTATTACCTCTGTTTCCATTGGCGCTGATTGAGCAAGAAGTTAGTCAACAAAAATGGATTGAAATACCAGATGCAGTCCGTTCTATTTATTGCCAGTGGCGACCAACTCCTCTTTATCGTGCCCGTCGTTTAGAACAAGCCTTAGATACACCTGCCAAAATTTATTACAAGTATGAGGGTGTTAGTCCCTCTGGAAGCCACAAACCCAATACTGCGGTTGCTCAAGCATTCTATAACAAACAAGCTGGAGTAAAAAAGCTTACTACTGAAACAGGAGCCGGACAGTGGGGATCATCCCTTGCCTTTGCTGGTACACTATTCGGTTTAGAAGTCTTAGTTTACATGGTAAAGGTCAGCTATCAGCAAAAGCCTTATCGCCGAGCTTTAATGGAAAGCTACGGCGCGAGGGTAGTTGCTAGCCCAAGTACTGAAACTGAAGCCGGACGTAAAATTCTTGTACACTATCCCAATAGCACCGGCAGTTTGGGAATTGCTATTAGTGAAGCTGTGGAAGTAGCTGCTGCTGATGAACACACTAAGTATGCTTTAGGTAGTGTTCTCAATCACATACTGCTACATCAAACAGTGATTGGACTGGAAGCACTTACTCAGTTAGAGATGGCAGGAGATTACCCTGATATTGTCATTGGCTGCACAGGTGGCGGTAGTAACCTTGCTGGAATTGCCTTTCCATTTATTGGTGCTAAATTGCGAGGAGAACGAGACGTACAAGTAATAGCTGTAGAACCAGCTGCTTGTCCATCTCTGACTCGTGGTAAATATGCTTACGATTTTGGTGATACTGCCCACTTAACTCCACTCACTAAGATGCATACTTTGGGCAGTAGGTTTGTACCAGAAGGAATTCATGCTGGAGGCTTACGTTATCACGGTATGGCCCCGCTTGTTAGCCATATTGTCAATTTGGGATTAGTTCAATCGCGTGCTGAATACCAACTTGGTTGCTTTGCTGCTGGATTAACTTTTGCCCGCGCAGAAGGAATTTTACCGGCACCAGAAGCCAACCATGCAGTCAAAGCAACAATCGATGAGGCTTTGCTCTGTAAGAAAGAAGGTAAAAGCAAAACTATCTTATTCAATCTTTGCGGTCATGGAAATTTTGATATGCAAGCTTATATTGATTATCAAGCTGGACGGCTTGTTGATACTGAATATAGTGCGAATGAAGTGGCGATGGCACTGGCAGGATTACCTGTAGTTGAGTAGTAACTGATTCGCTATGCAAATGTAGTTGAAACGACCACATTTGCATAGTGCTGCTGTGGGGTTACAAATCTATCAAACTCTGGTATTTTTAATGCGATCGCTGTCTTGTTAATGCATGAGATTATAAAAATAATACCTCCTGCCTTCTATCTTGTACCTCCTACCCAAGGTTAATTACCTAAAAACTCAAAAAAATTTGTAAAAAAAATTCTATGATGTAAGTCATGTCAAATGTTTACGGATACAAAAAAAGCTTTTTGGAAAAGAACCGGCTGCTATCCATACAACGCAGGTTAGATTCTAACTTTTCACGTTATGTGGAAAAGTCTACGAAAACCTAACCCCCTAACCCCCTTCCCGTGTCGGGAAGGGGGAAAATTCAAAGTCTCTCTCCTAAAAGGAAGAGAGAAATAGAAGTGAGGTTTTTCCAAAGAATAATGGTGTGAGAAAATTTCATGCTTTCGAGCCGATGAGTAATGACTATAGATGAAGTAGTATTGCTACTAAAAGCCAGTCAAGCAACCGGTTTAACTGGGAGCATCCCAAATGTGCAAAAAGAGGGGGAGAAGCCAATATTCTTCGCGAGGATTCATTGCGAAGAAAGGGGGGCTGTACATCAAGACCAGAATTCGAGAGAATTAATATCAAAAGAAAATTGTCAGCAGCCAATGACCCCTGAAGATAAAAAACTGTTAGATGCTCACGTAAAAGCCAT
>JBBSOX010000168.1:0-10172 GCA_038259325.1 Chroococcales cyanobacterium
CTGCCTCTAACTCCCCCCTAGTAATGATTATCATTTTTATAAGGAGTGAGATTTAATTTCCTCAAAGCCTTATGTAGTTTGAGTCTTGGTGTATTTCACCCTGATTCAGGCTCGTCAATATTTAGATGCGTTTGCCCTGGGAGCCGAACGGATGATGGTATTTCAGAATTATTCGCTGTTACCTTGGTTAACTGTGCGAGAAAATATCCGTTTAGCTGTGGATGAAGTGCTAAAAAATGCTAATCGGGCTGAGAAAATTAGCATTGTAAATCAACACTTGGCAATGGTAAACTTGACGGCGGCGGCTGACAAATATCCTGATGAAATCTCTGGAGGTATGAAACAACGAGTAGGTATTGCCAGAGCATTAGCAATTCGTCCTAAAATGTTGCTGATGGATGAACCTTTTGGGGCGCTAGATGCACTAACTCGTGGCAAATTACAACGGCAGGTATTAGATATTTGGGAAAATAACCGTCAGGCAGTGATGATGATTACCCACGATGTAGACGAAGCAATTTATATGTCCGATCGCATCGTCTTGATGACCAATGGCCCAGCTGCTAGTATAGGAGAGATTTTAAAAGTTCCTTTTGAGCATCCACGCGATCGGGCTGCCATGCGAAACTCAAAAGAATATTTTGAACTCCGCAACCACGCCCTAAATTTCCTTGATCGATATTTTGCCCAAGACGAGTAAATTAGATTATCATCTTTTTAGTGGGTAGCCTAATTCAAATTCATCAAAGCTGAATTTGGAACGGAGGAACCAATGTTTGGGGCTAATCTAACGAGAGACACCTTCCAGTCTTAGCCCGTCAGCTAACTCCGTAGGCAATGGAAGGAACCCCCAAGAGTTTGGCTGTAATACAGTTATTATTGGGGTTTCCTTGACTAATTTAAGATTTGAACTTTTGGTTATCGTCACTCAATCTAAAATCCAAAATCGTTCGACTGAGTGTAGCCAAAGTCCAAAATTTCAAATTAATCGCCCTGCTTCTCATTACTAATTCATTTCATTGGGAGAAGTAAAGCTGTGCAAATTAAGCCAATGTTAGCGCGTCTACAAAGTGCCGTAGGTCGAGATGACTTAATTGAACAAATGGTGCTGGTGCCAGAACCAAAAAAACCTTTTTCTAAAAAATCTCAAAAAGCAAAAGCAGTTAATTTAATTGTTGCCTATGACGCATCTCCTAACAGTCATACGGCGTTAGATATTGCTTTCTGGATTGCCCATCAAACACGTTTAGCGACTAATGCAGAAGTTACAGTTCAAGCCGTTTATGTGCTAGAAGACAATTCAAAAAGCCAGCATCCAAATATCTTGAGCTTACCAATACAACAGCCTCCATTAGAGTGTCAAGTCAGTGAAGTATCAAAGTCTGCCACACAGGTATTAATTCAACCCCAATTGCAGACAATGGTAACTCCCCTGCAACAAGCGGATATAATTCTCTGGCAAGCCCGAAGTCTGGCTGAAGAATGGCAGGGTTCCTTCAAATCTCATTTGCGGTTTGGCTGCATTTCCACAGAACTTACCAAAGTTGTTGAATCAGAAGCTGCCGATATTCTGTTTCTCGGTTGCAACTCTGTCAATCATCCGATGATTGAGGCTCTAGGTTCTAATTTACCCTGTGCTGTTTTGGGTATTCCTAGTTGTATTGATGAATAATCATTGTTCATAATTTCAATCATTTTTATCCAATCGCAATGATAGATAAGTCACCTACAAATAGGTGACTTTTTTCGCTACTAAATAAACTTCGGGAGGTAGGGTGTGGAAAGTTGGCAAGCAATTCTCAGTGTGATTACATTTATAGCCGTTATTATCTTAGTAATGACGGAATGGGTACATCTCACCATTGCTGCATTGTTGGGAGCATTGTTATTAGTTTTTACCAATGTCATGACTTTACAAGAAGCTGTTGGTTACATCGGCAAAAGTCATGGAACACTCGGTTTATTCTTTGGAGTTATGGTGCTAGTGCGGGCTTTTGAGCCTACCAAGATATTTGATTATTTAGCTACTCAAATAGTACTCATAGCTAAAGGACAAGGCAAGCGTCTATTACTTGGTATTGTGGCTATTGTTACACCCATCTGTGCAGTTTTACCAAATGCCACAACAGTAATGCTGTTAGCTCCTTTAATTCCACCAATGGCGGAGGAAATTGGGATGAATTTCGTACCATTGTTAATTTTAATGGTATTAGTCGCTAATAGTGCCGGACTGCTGACTTTAGTGGGAGATCCAGCGACATTTATTGTTGGTGATGCTGTAAATATCAGCTTTACAGATTATTTATTGAAGTTGAGTTTAGGGGGAGTAATTGCCATCGTCATAGTGATTGCAACACTACCATTTTTATTTCGCAAAATTTGGAATACAAAGTTAGATAATCTTGAAGAACTGCCACATCCACAAATCAATCATCCACGAGTTTTAAGCGTCGGTGCAGTTATAGTATTTTTCGTCCTGCTATTTTTTGTTATTGGAGAATCTTTACCAGTTCCGATCTCACCTGCTGCCGCAGCTTTGTTAGGAGCAGCTTTAGCTTTGCTTTTATCTCACCATAGCAAAATCGATTCAGTTAACAATATTCTACGGGATGTGGACTGGAGTACATTAATCTTTTTTATGAGTATTTTTGTACTAATTGGAGGGTTAGAAAAAACAGGTGTAATTAATGGTTTATCAGGAGTATTGGCAGAGATTTTAGGAAAAAATATTGTGCTAGGTTCCTTAGTGTTATTATTTTCTGTGGGGATATTATCAAGCGTAGTGCCCAATATTCCTTTAGTGGTGGGGATGGTGCCCTTACTCAAACAATATATTGTTACTGTCGGATTAGCACCCGCAGCAGTTTTAGCACAAGACTTTCAAGGACAATTTCCGCCAGAAGTATTACCACTGTTTTATGCGATGATGTTTGGTGCAACTTTGGGAGGTAATGGCACACTAGTAGGAGCATCATCTAACATCGTAGCTGCCGGAATTTCTGAACAACACGGACGCCGCATCTCGTTTAAAACTTTTCTCCACTATGGTATTCCAGTGATGGTATTGCAACTGGTAGCTTCGGCTTTGTACGTGTTAGTTCGCTTCTTGCTTTAGATAGGGAAGAACTAAAGTAATTCGTAATTGATAATTCGTAATTACAATCATTAGTACCTACTCAACTCATCAGTTATAGCCTAGCAGTGGCCAGTTTGTGAATGTCTTGCAGACCACAATCTTTAATTTTGTGCTAAAGACTCTGTACTTTTTGAAATTACGAATTAAAAATTACGAATTAGTAATTGTTTGTTCAATCTAATTAAATACGGTTCAGTTAAGCGCTACTGATACAAAATTTTGGGTTTTCGAGACGCGATAAATCGCCGTCTCTACAAGTGTTTTGGTCTTATCGGAACTGTATTGCAATCTAATTAAATATAAAATGCTGAGGAGATAAATCCCTGACTTTTGGTGAAAAGCCAGGTTTTTAGATTTATCAATCCTCAACTATTGCTAATATCCAATTAGGTGTAGGACATCCCGTAAGACGCTATAACCAGCCAAATCCCAAAGTAAATAGGCTAGAAAACCAATTGCTGCCAAGCGACCATTCCAGATTTCGGCTTGAGGTGTCCAGCCAAACAGAAATGCATTGCGATCTATGCCATTGTATTCTGCTGCAACAGGTGGTAAACCTGTAGAAGGAGGAGTTCCTTGAGTTGCCATTTTTTTTCTCCAATATCTAGTAACTTGTCAGGTATTTAATGCCCTAGTAGCCAACTATGTGTAGTACATCCCGTAAGACGCTATAACCAGCTAAATCCCAAAGTAAATAGGCAAGAAAGCCAATAGCCGCCAAGCGACCATTCCAGATTTCGGCTTGAGGTGTCCAACCAAACAAAAATGCATTGCGATCTATGCCATTGTATTCTGCTGCAACAGGTGGTAAACCTGTAGAAGGAGGAGTTCCTTGAGTTGCCATTTTTTTCTCCAATATTTAGTAATTTTTCAGGTGTTTAATGTTCTAGTAGCCAACTATGTGTAGTACATCCCGTAAGACGCTATAGCCAGCTAAATCCCAAAGTAGATAAGCTAGAAAGCCAATAGCCGCCAAGCGACCATTCCAAATTTCGGCTTGAGGTGTCCAGCCAAACAGAAATGCATTGCGATCGCTACCGTTGTAAGCTGTGGCAACAGGTGGTATATCAGTAGAGGGACGAGTTTCCATTGTTTTTTCCTTCCAAAGTTAGTATTTTTTGAGATGTTTAATCTTTGAGTTTTTTTTAGTAGCCAATTAGCTCTAGTACCTCACCCAGAACGCTATAACCGACTAAATCCCAAAGTAAATAGGCAATAAAGCCAATCAGTGCAAAATGACCGTTCCAAATTTTGGCTTGAGGAGTTCAGCCAAACAGAATTATATTGCAATCTTTGCGATTTAATTCTGTTAGAAATAGTGGCAGGTCTCTGGAAGAACGAGTTGCCATTTGTTTATCCTCAACGATTCATTTGTTAACTTTAATGTACCTGTTTATAACTAGACTTATTTCTGTCTGTGGGTACAAACCACAGACACTTCTTCTGGACGATTATCAGCAACGTATTTTTTTAGACAAATCCACCTTGAGAGGGTGACTAAAAATAAATATGTAAATAAATGTAAAGGCGTTGCTAGCGAACTATGATTTAAACAGAATCAATCTCTATAAATAAGCAATAAAAAATTAAAATTAGCTATACATAATTAAGAGTAAATGTCAAATTGCTTAAAATTCCCACCGAGAGAGAATAAAAGTTATATCTTCCGCTGGATACAGTTTTCAATCTTTAGAGAGATGCTTGAAACAGCTAAATTCCACGATTCTGAGCTAAAGAGTTTAGGTATTGCCATAGGTACAAATCATAAATACTAAGAGTTGCTTCTCAAGAAAATCTTAATTCCCCAAATTTAAACCTTAGAAGAAGGAAATACAATGTTCCAAAGTACGGAAATTATGCTGGGACTCTACAAACCACTATTGTGGGTGGCACAGATTATAAATGTAGATCCCTCAAACGTCACGCCAGCACAGACATCGGTTCTCACTTCGGGGCCGCGCTTTTTTGTGGCTTTAATCTCCGGCGTGATCCTAGCCTTTGCTTTCCAATTAGTTCTAACTAATCTTTCCCTTGCAGCAGGTATTTCCTACCTGGGGCACTCATCTGACTCGGATTCAGATACTGGGGAAGCCGGAAGTTTGGGCGGTAACATTCGCAAAATTGGCACCGCAGTGGGGATTTGGACATTAATCACTGTGACGATCGCCTTATTAATCGCTTCTTTTCTCGCGGTTAAATTAAGCCTTGTAATCTTAGACCCAGTATTGGGGGCGATTCTCGGCTTGGTGATTTGGGGTGCTTACTTTTTGCTCCTCGTCTGGGTAAGTTCTACCACCGTAGGTTCCTTGATTGGCTCAGTCGTTAATTCAGCAACTTCCGGTTTTCAGGCGATTATGGGGACAGCCACCGCCGCACTGGGTGCAAAGGCTGTCAATAACCAAGTTGTAGCGACAGCTGAAGCCGCCGCCGCTGCTGTTCGCCGGGAACTAGGAAGCGCCATTGACCCAGGAAGTATCCGCGAGAATATAGAGGATTACTTAGAAAAGATCCGTCCTCCAGAACTAGATGTGTCGAAAATTCGGAGTGACTTTGAAAATTTACTCAACGATCCGCAACTAAAAGCGATCGCAGGGACTCCAGATATTCGCAACATCGACCGCCAGAAGTTTATCGAATTAGTCAGCAGTCGCACCGATCTTTCCAAAAAAGACATCAACCGGATTGCTGATACATTGTATAAAGTTTGGCAGCAAGTCGTGAGTCAGCAATCACCCACCGAAGACCGTTTGGGTGAGTTAATGGATTATCTGAAATCACTTCCACCAGGACAAAACAAAACAGATGAACTCAACGCCAAGCTGGATCGGTTATTAGCAGAACAGGGTGGTTCCAAAGAAGCTGACCAAAATCAAAAGGCAGCCCCTGGCGCAATGCAAAGTACAATCCAGCAAGCACTATCCGCCTTAACCGCCACTGTGCTGGGACGGGCAGATTTGCCTGATTTGGATGTGGAAAAAATCTTGCGTAGTCTCACCACCGCCAAAGATAAAGTTACCCAACAAGCAGATAAGGTAGGGTTGCCAACACCACCATCACAACCCTATAGCCCAATTCGGGCTGATGTCGAAAACTACCTGCACAACACTTATGCTTGGCAACTAAGTCAAGAAAGAATTGCCCAGGAATTTCGTGATGTCCTCTATGACCCAGCAGCTGACCCTGGAATAGTCCGTAGGGAGCTAGAAGGTCTATCTCGCAACGATTTTGCCAATCTCCTACAACAACGGGGACTGCTTACCCAAGCCCAAATTCAGCGCATTGCAGATCAGCTAGAATTTGTCCGCAAAGATGTGCTGGTGATAGTTACAGGTATCGAAGAAAGAGAGATAGTCCAAGACTTGCAACGAGCAGTGGAAAGTTATCTGCTAGTTACTCCGAAAGCAGATTTGGCAGCAGAAGGCATTGAGCAGAATTTCAAACCACTGTTGCAAGATTCAGATGCAGATTATGAAACCCTGACATTGCGACTAGCCCATCTTGAACGTCAGGAAATGCGGGCGATATTGTTGGAACGGAATGATGTTCAACTATATGAAGTAGACAGCATTCTCGATGAGTTGGAAAAACAACGCGATCGCGTTTTGGTAGAATCAAAAGGGTTAGCAGAACAGGCGCAATATCAAGCAGAAACCCTGTGGCTAAATGTAGAATCATATCTGCGTAACACAGGGAAATCAGAACTGAATCCTGATGCCATCCGCGCCGACTTCAAAAAGTTACTGGAAGATCCCCAAGGTGGAATTACCTCAATTCGGGCGCGGTTGTCTCGCTTTGACCGCGATACCTTGGTGCAATTGTTGAATCAGCGACAAGATTTGAGTGAAGAGCAAATTAATCAAATCATCAATTCTGCCGAGGAGTCGTGGCATAGTATTCGCCACACACCCCAAGCTGTTGTGGATAAAGCCAAAGAGCAATACGACTCTGTTACCACCACGATCGCAGATTATCTGCGGAATACTGGTAAACAAGAACTGAATCCAGAAGGTATTGGGCGAGATTTGACCAAATTGTTTGAAAATCCCAAAGAAGGAGCCGTAGCACTGCGCCGTCGGTTGTCACAGGTAGACCGGGATACACTAGTGAAATTACTCAGTCAACGTAAAGACTTGAGTGAAGAACAAGTCAATGAAATCATTGATTCCACGCAAACTTCGATTCGCAACTTTGTCCGTGCGCCTCGTCGTCTAGCTACCCGGACACAGCAAAGAGCGGAAACATTCAAAGCTTATCTGGAAGAGTATCTGCGCCAAACTGGTAAGGAAGAACTGAATCCTGAAGGTATTAAACGCGACTTGCAATTACTGTTACACGATCCGCGAGTTGGGGTAGAAACTTTTAGCGATCGCCTTTCCCATTTTGATCGTTCTACAATCATCGCCCTGCTGAAAATTCGGGAAGATATGTCCGATGAAGAAGCGGCGCGGATTGCCGATAACATTGTGTCCGTAAGGGATCAATTTGTAGAACAAGTGCGGAACATCCAACGAGGCATTCAAGATGCGATTGATGGGGTTTTTGCCCGCATTCGTAACTATCTCAACTCCTTGGATCGCCCAGAACTTAACTATGATAATATCAAGCACGATGTTCGCACATTTTTTGACGATCCCCAGGCAGGGTTTGATGCTCTGCGCGATCGCCTGTCCTCTTTTGACCGTGATACCCTGGTGGCAATAATGAGTTCTCGTGAGGACATCTCTGAGGAAGATGCCAACCGGATCATCGACCAAATTGAACGGGCCCGCAACACAGTATTGCAACGTGCAGAACGCATACAGCATGAAGCCCAACGCCGCCTAGAACAGGTGAAGCATCAAGCACAACGGCAAGCGGAAGAAACCCGCAAAGCCGCAGCTTCAGCAGCTTGGTGGCTGTTTGCCACAGCAACCGTATCCGCGATTTTCTCTGCATTAGGAGGAGTGATTGCTGTAGTTACGGCGCTGTAGGTTGATAAGTTTTCTCCGCTAATTTTAAGCCTCCCATCGCGGGAGGCTTTTTTTTGTTCCGCAGACTTATACCAATTCACAAAAATCCTGATACATATAGATTTCTCGTAGGGGCAAGGCGCAATGCCCATACGTGTCAACTTAACGTAAAAGCCATGTCCCGCAAGGAAATGAAGTTCCAAGAATAATAGCGAAAGTCATCTAAAGATGACTAAATAATCCGAAAAATCTTTAGTCTACTTTAGTAGAGTTGAGCTATTAGCCTAGAACTTTAGTTCGAGGCGGACGAGTCAAGCTTTCAGTTAAGCTACTTTTAGCTTAAGTTGACACCAATGGGCAGTGCCATGCCCTTACCAGCGTATTTGTATCATTATTAAAGTGAAATGGTATTACACGCCATTTTGCTTAAACCATGCCAAAAGACGTTTCCAACCGTCCTTAGCTTCTTTCTCGCGGTAGGAGGGGCGATAATCGGCAAAAAATGCGTGGGGTGCATCGGGATAGACGATGATTTCAGATTTGCTGCTGCTTTTCTTTAAGCGATCGCGCATCTGCTCTACTGTATCAAGGGGAATACCTGTATCCTTCTCACCATAAAGTCCGAGAACGGGGACTGTCAGTTTTGACGCAATATCAACGGGATACTGGGGTTGAAGTTCGGTAGCATCGCCCACGAGTCGCCCGTACCAAGCCACACCTGCCTTTACCTTGGGATTGTGCGCTGCATATAGCCAGGTAATGCGGCCGCCCCAGCAAAAGCCTGTAACAGCCAATTTATCAGCATTACCCTTAGCTGATTTCACAGCCCAGTTTACCGTGGCATCGAGATCGGATAACACTTGGGCATCTGGTACTTTGGCGACAATTGGGCGAATTTCGTCTATACTGCTTAACTTAGTGACATCGCCTTGACGGATAAATAATTCAGGTGCGATCGCCAAGTACCCCAATTGAGCAAAGCGACGAGTGATATCCTGAATATGCTCATGTACACCAAATATTTCCTGAAGTACCAGAACAATTGGGAAATTTTCACCGGTGGCTGGTGCTGCTCTATAAGCAGGAATTTCCCCATCTTTGACGGGAATTTTCACCGCGCCAGCTACCAACCCCTTAGCATCGGTGCTGATGACTTGAGCAGAAATGGGTTGCACTGCCAAGGCAAAACCCGTCGCCAAGGTGGCAGTTGCGATAAATTTGCGGCGTGTTATTTCTTTCATCATCTCTACCTTGAATTGGCGAAAACTTTTATTTTTTGTTACACGTACAGTACTACGACAAAAAATATTACAATTTATGAATTAGTTTACCGTAATATTCGCTTCGTTTGCTGTCCAAGCGTTCTTTCTCTGTGGCTGTTGTCACAGAAAGGTCGGACGTATTGGCATTGAAAAGCCACGAGACTAAACAATTTTCTGTGCTAAGTTCCATAGCAATCCTAAATCATTCGTGAAAAAAATCTGTTGCCTATTGCCTATTGCGCGGTAGGGTAGATGTACAAATTCCACAGCCGAAAAAAAGTGCTTCTATCTCAACCCCAGCAAGCATTTCACCCCGCTAATAACTAATTTTTATTCGCGCAATCTCTAAAATGCTTACAATAATTAGGTTTCAGCCTTCAACCTTTCCTGGCACTCTTTCCAAACAAATTCTCTAATGCTATGATTGCTCTTGAATCGCGCAACCGCACCTTGAAAACTAAATATAGCTTGGCTTTCCGGCTCCCGCTATTGCAATTCATCAAAATCCCTATTAGGGATTGAAACCGCCCTGTATCCCTTGTTCGCCCTGTATCCCTTGTATTGCAATTCATCAAAATCCCTATTAGGGATTGAAACAGAGCCTATTTAGCAATACCAACCGTGCTAGTTTATTGCAATTCATCAAAATCCCTATTAGGGATTGAAACTATAGACAGTGGAAGACAAGTTTAGCAATCTTTTACATTGCAATTCATCAAAATCCCTATTAGGGATTGAAACTAATCACATCAGCATATAACAAATAAGCACGATTTTATTGCAATTCATCAAAATCCCTATGAGGGATTGAAACACCCGATAAAG
>JBBSOX010000169.1:0-10144 GCA_038259325.1 Chroococcales cyanobacterium
ACCTGACTTTTCACGGCATCTGGAAAACCTCTCTCTAAATCTCTCTCCTAAAAGGAGAGAGACTTTGATTTCCCCCTTGCCGCATCGGGAAGGGGGTTAGGTTTTTCGTGGACTTTTCCACATAACGTGAAAAGTCAGGTCATCTAACTTGTCCCAAGGTACTGTATAACCACCGTTAATCTTGTGCGCCCCCAATAGATGCAAAATTCTTAACCCAATTGTCCAAGCAGATAACCGTTCTAAAACCGCAGCATAACCAATAAGATATTCTTTAACACAAAGTCTATGACGGCTCCGGGGGCAAATGTTTGACAAAATAATCTAAATTTTTCATATATACAAATATTTGCCAATTTCATCCTCTTTTAAGCATATTTCTAGGTCTATCATGATGCAGATACATTATTTACAATTAATAGTCTAGGCTTATACAATAACAAGCTGGAATACACTTCTTAGCTTGGTTGTGGCAAGGTTGAAAGATACATAAAGGCACAATCATCGAAGGGAAAATATCAAAATATTTTTCCTTCTTACTTTCCCATTAATCTTATCTCCATAACCTTCTTTCCAGCAGAATAAGTTAGGCTTAAGACTCTAAAAAAATATGCAAAACGACTCTGGTAAAACTATTTCTATTTGGATGACAACGGCAGAAATCCCAGATCAACCCGTGCTTACCGAAAATACTCATGCAGATGTGTGCGTTGTCGGTGCTGGGATAGCGGGGATGTCAACTGCCTATATGTTAACCCGCGAAGGTAAGTCAGTAGTAGTGCTGGATGATGGCCCCATTGGTGGCGGCCAAACGGCAAGAACAACAGCACACCTATCGAATGTGCTGACTTATCGCTACCACGAACTGGAGCAAATGCACGGTAAAGAGGGCGCAAAACTAGTTGCTCAAAGTCATACAACAGCAATTAATACTATAGAGGCGATCGCTAGCCAAGAAAACATTAACTGCGATTTTGAGCGACTTGACGGCTATCTTTTTCCCCCAGACTTGAAATCAATAGACGAGATTCAGCAGGAGTTAGAAGCAGTACACCGGGTTGGACTCACTAATGTTGAAATGGTGAAGAAAGCGCCGTTGACTGGCTTTGATACAGGAGTGTGTCTACGCTTTCCCCAACAAGGACAATTTGATCCACTCAAGTATCTAGCTGGACTTGCAGAAGCCATACAACGGCGTGGCGGTAAAATTTATACTGGAACACATGTAGAAAAAATCACAGGTGGTTTACCTGCCCGCGTTGAAACAAGCAGTGGTAAAGTTGTGACAGCCGATGCTGTGGTAGTAGCAACCAACTCACCCATCAGTAACTTAGCTACTATGCACTTTAAGCAGGCTCCATACATGACTTTTGTTATCGGTGCAAAAGTGCCTCGTGGTTCTGTTGCCAAAGCGCTTTATTGGGATACCCTCGACCCCTATCACTATGTAAGATTACAAAGTATTGACGAACAATATGATGTATTAATTGTTGGTGGCGAAGACCACAAAACCGGACAAGCTGACGATGCCGATGCCCGCTATGCCAGACTTAAAACGTGGACGCAAGAACGTTTCCCAATGGCAGAGGAGATTATATTTCGCTGGTCGGGTCAGGTAATGAATTCTGATGATGGTATTGCCTACATTGGCAAAAACCCCTTTGATGAGGAAAACGTCTACATCGTCACCGGTGATACAGGGATAGGAATGACCCACGGCACGATCGCAGGTATACTCTTAACTGACTTAATTTTAGGGCGAAAAAATACCTGGGCAGAGCTTTATGACCCATCGCGTGTAACAATTGGTGGAGTAGGTGAATTTATCTCCGAAAATCTCAACGTTGCTGCCCAATATTTAGACTGGGTGACACCAGGTGATGTTGATTCCGTCGATAAAGTTGCTCCCGGTACAGGTGCAGTGGTGCGGAATGGTTTGACAAAAATTGCAGCTTACCGAGATGAAAACGGCACGCTGCACGAACATTCTGCAATCTGTACTCACCTCAACTGTATCGTCGCCTGGAATTCCTCAGAAAAAACCTGGGATTGTCCATGTCATGGTTCGCGGTTTAATACGCAGGGCAAGGTAATCAACGGCCCAGCGATTAATGGGCTAGCACCACTAGAAAATACATGAAAAAGACATCTGGTGAAAATGAATGTAGAGACGTTGCATTGCAACGTCTCTACAAGGGTTTCAGGTAACGCATAATTAATTTGTGGAGGTGTCTAAAGCCCAGAGGCATTGCTTTAGCCTGACTCGAAACAACTACTTCAATTTCCATATCTTGAGACTGGTGAGAAGGCAAATATTCATAAATATTTGATTGAGTGGGCTGTTTGCCCACTTTTTTATTGTCATTTTCGCAAATATACGGGAACTTCTTGTTCTAGGTTATGGTCACTTAATGCCACCTTAAACAGTAAGTAGTTTCCCAGTGTAACCGACCAAGCGTGTACGTAGCCTAACCCAGGCATTGCAGCCCTCTATGTCTGATTTAACTTACCCTAACTCTTTGAGAAGTAGCCGTTCGCATCTAAAGGTGCGTACAGTTTCTGTTATCTGTTACCAGCTTTTTATTGATTGTCATTATATATACAATAATTACAATTTATTAGTTAAATTAACGCAGACTTAAAACACTTTCAAATCCCTAAAATGGATATTTGCTAATGGAAGAATTTCGCGCTAATCAACCAAATATTAGCATAATTCTTTATATATAGACGAAAAGGCTATGATAGCTATATTAAACGGCACATTACAGATTTTTGCAACCAAAATCCTATATACTAAATTAGACTTTGATAAATTTGAGAGTTTTGTTAATTACAATACCAAAAACTATTAATTTTTAGATGAAATACTAGCGTATCTTATAGTCTATAGTTTTTAAAGTTTAGTCAAAACTATATCCAGTATCATCAAAAAACTACAAACTTCATGTGGTGCAAAAATCAAGCGGGGAGTGAAAACATGGATTTACGTAGAGATGCATTGCAAATCCTCAAAGAAACTAGCCGAACTTTTTATATCCCAATTAGTGTTTTACCGCCAGGATTACAAGAAGCAGTAGCATCAGCATATTTGTGTATGCGTGCCATTGATGAAATTGAAGATCATCCCGAACTAGATAACGTTACTAAAGTAAAGCTATTAAGAATGATTAGCCTGACATTACAGGCAGGGGTTGATGGCTTCGCGGTAGATGCTTTCTTTGCAGGATTTAGTGAGTATGAGAATACCTTAGAAGAAGTCACTGTAAGGATTAGAGAATGGTCGATACTAGCGCCAGAGACCATTGCACCTCGAATTTGGGATGCCACTGCTGCGATGGCAGACCGGATGGCTTACTGGGCAGAAAGAAACTGGAAAATTTACACAGAATCTGATTTAGATCGTTATACCTTTGGGGTTGCAGGTGCAGTGGGATTGTTACTATCGGACTTATGGACTTGGTACGATGGAACCCAAACTAACCGTACCCAGGCGATTGGGTTTGGTCGGGGTTTACAAGCAGTGAATATTCTGCGTAACCATACTGAGGATTTAGGGCGTGGGGTAGACTTTTTTCCAGAGGGTTGGAGTGCAGCAAATATGCAAGAGTATGCGCGGCGCAATCTAGCCCTGGCAGAAGCTTACACCAAAGAACTTCCTACCGGGCCAGCCTTGGATTTTTGTCAAATTCCCTTAACCTTAGCTAATGGCACTCTTGACGCCCTTGCTAATGGTAAAGAGAAACTCAGCCGCAGTGATGTTTTTGCACTTCTCGAACAACTGATTAGTGTAAACATGAAAGCCAGCTAATAGTTTCTTAACGGCTAATGGAGATGATTCTAAATTGCCTCCAAACTTGGCCATCCAAAATTCTACAGCGATTTTCTCTAAGGGAGTTCAGTATGATCTTATCCCTTGGTGCTAGCCTCTCCCTCTTTGGGAGAAGGGGAGACCCCCGCCGTAGAATGCCCAAAGGGCTGTAGGGCGATAGCGCCGCGTTAGCGCCGCGCTATTGGTCTAAGCCGCCACTTCGACTTCTCTCCAAGTACAGCAAATAGCGTTGGGCACTGCCCTCCAACAGCATTAAATACCAATTCTCGAAAATCAGACTACAGATACAATCATGTAGAAACCCAGGTTAAAGCTAACTTTCTCAATTCCAAATTATGTTAGTGAGTCGGTAAAGCAGGACACTACTTGTAACACGCTTTAAGAGAGCGTTATACTGGATTGGTATATAGATAGTATAAATTAATTGAACTAATTATTGTACTTAGAGTATAATAATTATCTTATTTTCGCAATAAAATTACGTAATATTAGCGAAACTTTAGAAAATCTTCAAAGGATTTCCAGCAAAAACTACCTGGCAAGAGTTGATTAATATCTAAATAATTGAAAGAGAGTATAACACTCACCCTGATTATTCGTGCAGCGAGTTGACAGTGCATGAGCTACTGCTTAAATCCTACCTGTCCCAATCCAGTAAATTTAGTATACAGCCAAAAGTGTCAGTCTTGTGGCTCGCAACTACTGTTGCGCGATCGCTATCAGGTGATCAAACCATTAGGTCAGGGTGGCTTTGGAGCAACCTTCTTAGCCCACGATCAAGGCTTACCAGGAGAACCGAGTTGCGTAATTAAGCAATTACGCCCATCAGGAAGCGCCCCGCACGTTTTACAGATGGCCAGAGAACTCTTTGAACGAGAAGCCAAAACTCTAGGTAAGATTGGCAATCATCCCCAAGTACCAAGATTGTTAGACTATTTTGAAGATCATGAACAATTTTACTTAGTTCAAGAATACATTAGTGGTGATACATTGCAGGAAGAGGTCAAACTTAAGGGCATCTTGAGCGAAACTGGAGTCAAGCAATTTTTGAGCGAGATTCTGCCACTGCTGCAATATATCCACGAGCAAAAGGTAATTCACCGCGATATCAAGCCAGCCAACTTAATTCGCCGCACCCAAGATGCCAGAATGGTACTCATCGACTTTGGTGCAGTCAAGACCCAAGTCAGCCAAAGTGCGGCAAGTCAATCAGGACAGACAGCATTAACTGCATATGCCATTGGTACTCCTGGTTTTGCACCTCCAGAGCAAATGGCTATGCGTCCAGTCTACGCCAGTGATATCTATGCATTGGGGATAACATGCATTTATTTACTGACTAGCAAAACTCCTAAAGATTTAGATTACAATCCCAACACTGGCGAGATAATGTGGGAGCAGATTGTGCAAGTGAGTGACCACTTGGGCAATGTATTGCGAAAAATGTTAGATGTGTCTGTACGTAGTCGATATCAGTCAGCGGCAGAAGTTCTTAGAGCATTGGAAATAGAACCCTACTTAGAAAGTTTAGCAAAGGGTTTACTGATTAAATCTGATACTGGATCTAAAGAGCGAACACACGATCACCTAGAAAATTCTGCTGTTTTATGTAGCAACCCTTCTGCTACAAGTGTAGGAGTAGCACAGGTAGCGGCAGCAATTCGTGCTAGACGAGCCAAGGCAGCAGAAGCGGCTGGAATGCATCAGGGTTATGCGATGGCTAAATCAACAACATTAGCTAACAGCAATAGCAACAGCAATGGCTCACAAGTTCAAAATTCTAAAGTTGAGCGTAAGTTAGATACTCAAGGTTTATTAACAGCCTATCTGAAGGGAAGGCGGGATTTTGCCCTACACAATTTAAGTTTGCTGAATCTGCAAGGTGCTGATTTATCCCAAACAAATTTCCATTCTGCTCAATTACAAAAAACCAATCTCCAGGGAGCTAATCTCCACAATAGTGATTTTGGCAAAGCCAGTCTCACTCGAGCAAACCTCAAGGATGCTAATTTGAGCAAAGCATACTTTAACCATGCTGATTTAGAAGGGGCAGACCTGCGAGGCGCAGACCTCAGCAATGCTTATCTCAGCAATGCTAACCTTCGAGGAGCTAATCTGTGTGGCGCTAATCTCAGCAGTGCCAAAGTTTCTGATGAGCAGTTAGCACTAGCAAAAACAAATTGGATGACCATCCGTCCCAATGGTAAACGAGGCTTACTGTAAGTTTAAAGTTTAGATTTTGGAACTAGTTGCTTGCTCTGGCTTCAAAACTAGTCACCTGTTTAAAAAGTAGGGCTAGGAAGAATCAAGCCTTAAATTTAATTGTATTATTTTATAAAGTTTACAAGGCTTTGATTTTCTCATTAGCTTGATAAATCAGCACTTATTATTCTTGATAAAACTCAGATTTATTCAGAATTGGCCAAGTATATATAGGAATCCTATTTGAATTGTGAGAATTGCAACCCGCAGATCCCCAACTCCTCAAAGAAGTTGGGGATCTTGTTTATGATGAATGATTCAAGATTGCGATCGCAGTTTCTACTTGCATGAAGTACACTAAAACCTTTGATTAACAAGCTGATAAACTCATACGTCTACCTCATCCAACAGAGAAACGCTATATAGTTGGGTTGAGCGATAAACTAAAAAATATCTAATTTGCATAATCGAATTAAATATAACTCTTGTGGGTTGGGCATCTTGCCCGCCCAGCTTATG
The DNA here is from genome assembly GCA_038259325.1 of Chroococcales cyanobacterium. Classification (GTDB taxonomy): domain Bacteria; phylum Cyanobacteriota; class Cyanobacteriia; order Cyanobacteriales; family Nostocaceae; genus Nostoc. The sequence continues at coordinate 6,551 of JBBSOX010000169.1, forward strand.
CAATTTAAATGTGGAACAGCTTAGTAATCACTCTTATAAATGTTAAGAAAAATTAGGTTATTTAGTATAAATACGTAGCTACTTGGCAATTCTTCATCAATTCTTTATGATTTTTATCTGTTACAAATAACAAATGATTATTTACAATAAACAATAAAGCATAATAATAATTTTCATCAATATTTTCATGCTTTTTATTGCTATAAACAACAGGGGAGTTCGCACTTAAAAGCTTTAAAATCTAACGTTCTTAAGCAACTCAAGTTTTTTTTTAGATTGCAGTGGACAGTAAAACATTAATAAATTATCCCTGATTGTAGGCTGAAGCAGAATATTTACAACCAAAATCAGGTAATAAATACAAGGTTTATTTACGATGGCTGACTTTGCACAAACGGAAATAGAACGTCGATTAACTTTATATCAAGTATTCCTCAAGTTATATGAACACCACAGCGACCTGCTAGATGAAATTCTTCAGCTAGAAAACCTATCTCAACCTTCGTTGAGAAAGATGAAGGTATGTTACGTACATGGTGTAGTCGATAAAGCTACTGTTTATTTGATAACAAACTTGTGTGACAATCAGAGTCAAAGTTTAGAACAGCCACAGCAGATATGGACAATAGGTCGTAATCGCAATAGTGGTATTTGCATTGCTGATAGTTATATGTCTCGTCGCCATGCTGCTATTCAACATATTGACGAGCAAGGCTTCTACTTAATTGACTTCAACAGTACCAATGGTTCGTTTGTGAATGGCACTCGTGCTTTTGGGCCGATCAAGCTCCAAGATGGCGATCGCATCCGTCTAGGTAATATGACTTTTCATTTTTTCGTGAATTATTCATACCGGGTTTTGCCAACTGTAGCAATGGAGTTATTGATGCAACTTGTGCATCGAAAGAGTGATAATCAAGTAGAAATATCTACTTATCCCCGTGACAGACCAAAATCTTTAACTGAAAAACCAGATGATAATTTAGAAATTTTCAGAAATTCTGGACTACTTGAAAAGCTTGAACATTGGTATGACAACTTCAGTTCAGAACAAAAATCAGAAATTTTAGATCGCTTTTTTAGTAGACAATTACCATACAATCCTAGCTAAAAATTAGGAATTATAGCAATTTTCAATTGCGTGAAATGTATGTACAGCAGAATTCAGAATTCAGGAGTCAGAAATCAGAAGGAAAACAGGGCTTCTACCTAACTTTGAGACCTATATTGCAATACGCTTGGGTTAAGGGCTAATTGTACAAAATTGTGGGTTTTCGAGACACGATAAATCGCCGTCTTTACAAGTGTTTTGGTCTTATCTGAACTGTATTGACTTTTAACTGATTCCAACGAAAAACGCCATAAAAATAAAATGATTGCTCGTTATATAGCGGCAATCATTTTGTTAGGTTTGCTATAACTCATCAATACATTCCAAAAAGTAGATTAGCTTTCTTTGCAGCCCACTACACATTAAAAGTTAAAGATTGATAAGTCCACATTCCTTATTCTTCTGGTTCTAAATCGACATCTTCTTCTTCATCTTCTTCACTGGCTTTAGCTACAGAGTTAGCAGAAACAACAGCACCTTTATCTAGCTTTTCACGCACGAGTTTTTTAATTTCTTCAGCAAATTCGGGCTTTTCTTCTAGATATTTAATGGCGTTGTCTCGTCCTTGGGAGATATTATCGCCGTTGTAACTATACCAAGCTCCTTTGCGGACAATAATGCCAGTTTCTTCTGCTAGGTCAACAAGACAACCCAAGGTAGAAATACCTTTACCAAAAATAATGTCGAATTCAGCGATTCTGAAAGGCGGCGCTACTTTATTTTTGGCGACCTTGACTTTAACGCGATTACCATATTCATCTGTACCTTTTTTCAAAGTTTGAATTCGGCGAATATCCAAGCGCACCGAAGCGTAAAATTTCAATGCGTTACCGCCAGTAGTAGTTTCTGGGCTACCGTAGGTAACACCGATTTTTTGCCGCAATTGGTTGATGAAAATGACTGTACAACCAGATTTACCAATATTGCCCGTAATTTTACGTAGGGCTTGGCTCATTAACCGCGCTTGCAGACCAACGTGGGCGTCGCCCATATCGCCTTCAATTTCAGCACGGGGAACTAGTGCTGCTACTGAGTCAATGACAACAATATCAACCGCAGCAGAGCGAACCAGCTGGTCGACAATTTCCAAGGCTGATTCGCCAGTGTCAGGTTGGGAAATCAGCAAATTGTCAATATCTACACCCAATGCCGCAGCATAGGTGGGATCAAGGGCGTGTTCTGCATCAACAAAGGCGGCAACACCGCCATTTCTTTGCACTTCAGCGAGCGCATGTAGCGCTACTGTAGTCTTACCGGAACTTTCCGGGCCATAAATTTCAATTACCCGCCCCTTGGGTAAACCACCACCCAATGCTAAATCTAGGGTGAGCGCCCCACTGGAAATGGTCTCCACCCGCATCCGGGTAGCATCGCCCAGGCGCATGATTGCTCCTTTACCAAAGCTGCGCTCAATCTGGTTGAGCACCATAGTCAGCGCTTTTTGCTTGCCTGAAGTATCGGTGTTGATAGCCATTCCTGCTTCTAATGCCTCTAAATATATGGTTTTAAGGAGTGTTGCTCTGGGAAATTGAGTAGAACAGATATACTATTTTAACCAGAAAATTCTGGAATAGGACTTCTCAAATCAAAAAAGGGGTGTAACAAGATCGTAACTCGATCGCTACCAGATTAGGATAGTCTTCTCGAAGTAAGGCTGAGATTTTGTAGCTCTGGAAAGGCAAAGAAAGCTTTGACAATAATTAAGATTTTATTATATTCAAGACCCTTATTACCAAAAATTATGAATTTCAGCCGAATAAATGACTTTACTCCATTCCAAATTGATTCTCTAGTGAAACATAAGTAATTTATAGTCATACAATTTACTACACATCACTGCAAAATTACTTAAATTTTTATCTTAGTTAATTGTGAAATAAGCTTATTTAAATTCAACTGCACAGCCACTAAATCATAGTGCTTCTACTGTGGGACAGCACAGTATCAAATAAAATGATACTTACTGTTGCCATGAGCAAAGACGAATGCCTGTAGGACAACCTGAATTTGTTTTCAACCCTGAGCCTCGTTGCCCAGTGATACTATTACTCGACACCTCTGGCTCTATGGATGGGATGGGGGATGGTCAGCCGCGCTCCAGGAGTTAAATAGAGGGCTTGTTGCTTTCAAGCAGTCAGTACAGGAGGATGGACTAGCCTCGCTTAGAGTTGAAGTTGCTATTGTCACATTCGGTGGCTCTGTAAGGTTGGTTCAAGATTTTGTGACCATTGACCAATTTGTACCACCACAGCTAAGCTGTCGCGCCTATAAATTGCATACAATAATATTGATATGAGTTAGATTAAGGGGTGCTATGCCTGCAAAAGGTTTCTTGAGCTTAGAGAAAAAGCAGCATCTGCAAGAAATTTTTGAACAATACACCAACAATTATCTATAAAACTTACCCAGGTTTGACTATATAAACCAACATAAAAACTGCTATGCCTCCTGGTGACTCGTCCATATTCTTTGACTCTAGCAAC
>JBBSOX010000170.1:0-10058 GCA_038259325.1 Chroococcales cyanobacterium
AACGCAACGTTGTAGAGCGGGCTATCAACCGACTTAAACAGTTTCGCCGCATTGCCACCCGATATGAAAAATTAGGTGCCAATTATACAGCTATGATAACGATCGCCTGCATTTTTTTGTGGTTGTAGTTTGAAAACACGCACTAGGGACTAGGAAAGAGTTTTCCTAACCTAATCCCTAATACCCAGTACCCAATACCCAATACCCAGTCCCCCTCTTCACCCCATCTTTAACTTTTGATCTCAATAGGTGGACTTTTAAGAATATTATGAAAGTCTATTTGTCGCTGCTAGTATTCAACAGCTAGGAGCGTACAATAAATGTAAATAAGTACATGTAGAGATCATGTAGGGATCATGGGCAATTACCACCTGTAATTACCCATAATCGCTAATTTATCGGCAAAATTTCTAAAGCCATTGTCTAGTCAGTTATATGAAAAATGTGATTTGAAACTTAAATCTGTTACTTTGGTTCTATTTCAGGGAATTATGTAACTGTCCCTGTGAAGATTTTTCAGTGAATTAGACCAAATGATGAATATAACCACTTTACAAAGCTTTAGACAAAACCAATTCACAGTATATCAAACCTATGAATATGCAAGAGAAAACTACCGAAGCGGAAAACACACGAGCCGATAAGGTAGAAATTGCTGTCCGCCTGGACTCCGAGCTACTAGAGCAAATTCAGCATCTCACTAATGACCCAAGTAAAGTGATTGAGGTGGCAATTCGGCAGTGGTTGCGGGGTGAAATTCTTAGAGATGACGAACTTACACGCACCCCTGTACGTACCCCCGTTCCTCCCCGGGGTGAATGGAATGATTGACAATAACTATCAATTAGTCAATGCAAGTTAAAAGGTAAGGTTTGTCAATCTGGATTTCAAATCACCAATAAATACCCCATAAAAACGAAAAAGCTGTAAAAATTTATGCGAAAATTTGAGCAGCTTTAGTAAAATTACGGTCGGATACCCTTTGTCTATCCAACTCAATTAATGACTATTACTGCCAATTCCCAATTGTCAAATGTATTTTCCCAAAATCTGGAATCTATTACCAGTAAGACTGATGGTTCATTACCAACTCTAGGAGCCGAGTTGGTGTATACGCAAGATGGGGCAGGACGCTATCTGACCTTTTGTTGGCAGCACAGCGAACTTCTGGGGTTAAATACTGAAAAAATAGTTGACGAAGTTGACGAGCTGAACCAGACGCAAACCTTTGCCCCGGTGGATAAGGTTAATTATTTGGAACGATTGCACCGAATTTTGACAAGTTTAGTGCCAGAAAGGTTTCAATGTTGGTTTAGCTATCACCAGGAATTATTTGAGTTGGACTTAGTGATTAGTCCGATTATGCCGAGTTTGGGAACAGCTGCCACTACAGTTTTAGTGATGGGGCGGTTAGTGCAAGCGACACTCAACAAAAACAAAAAACAAGTGCGTGTGGCATCAAAAACGCCCACACAAATAGAGTTGGCTTTGCGTTCGCAGCAACACCAAAAACTGGTAAATCGGATTACGAGAAATATTCGCCGGACATTGGATTTAGATATTATTTGGCAGCAAACAGTTGACAGTTTGGGGAAAGCACTGCGACTAAAGCGCTGTATTATTTGTCCTTATCAGCCTTCTAGCTCAAAAATGGAGGTGAAGGCTGAGTATCGCCAGCCAGAATTCAAATCAATGCTTGGCTCAGAAATAGACATAACTTCTGAGCCTGCCTTTTCTCAGGTCTTGACAACCCTAGAACCAGTTGTGATGGAAGTGCCTGGGTACACAGAGTCTGAGCGGCAGAGAACTTTGGTGATTGCAACTTGCTATCAAGACCAGGCCAATGGATTGATTGCCTTGAGTTGGCAAGATGAATGCTACACATTAACAGAATCAGAATTAGAACTAGCAAAAGAAGCAGCAGATCAATTGGGAACTGCGATCGCTCATGCTACTTTATATAAAGAATTAGAAGCCGCGCGTCAAAAAGCCGAAGAAGCTTCCCGCCTCAAAAGCGAGTTTCTGGCTAATGTATCCCATGAAATTCGTACCCCTCTCAACGGCATGATTGGCTTCTTGAAGCTGATTTTGGAAGGGATGGCAGATGACCCAGAAGAACAAAATCAATTTTTAGCAGAAGCTCACCACTTATCGCTACATCTGCTGAATATCATCAACGACATTTTGGACATTGCCAAAATTGAAGCTGGTAAAATGGAGCTAGCTTACGCTCCAGTCAAGCTAAATGAGCTATTCAGTGATGTAGAAGGTTTCATGCGTCCCCAAGCAGAAGTGAGAAACCTCAGCTTTGGGATGCAAATGCCTGCCACTTCCGATGAAATCATTGTCCAAAGCAACTACCAACGGTTGCTACAAGTGATGCTCAATTTGGTAGGTAATGCCATCAAATTTACCCATGAGGGCGGTGTCACTGTCAGCGCCGATTTAGTACTCAAAAAAGCGAAGCCAAACTTTCAAGGTCAGGAATTTCCTGGCATGGTGAGAGTACGTGTAGCAGATACTGGCATCGGTGTTTCTTTGGACAAACAAGATAAGCTGTTTCAATTATTCTCTCAGGTGGATGGCTCCCGCACTCGCCACTATGGCGGTACAGGTTTAGGACTGGCAATATCCCAAAAGCTAGTGGAGGCAATGGGCGGCGAAGTACATTTTTATAGTCTGGGCGAAGGACTTGGCTCAACAGTCACATTCACCGTGCCACTGTATCAACAACCAGTCATGGTTTCATCTAGTGATATCGACTCAATAAGTAGTGCTGAATGTTAGTCATTAGTCATTTGGAAGATTACCAGTACTGGGTTTTGAGTTTTAAACTTTAAATTTTTTTAGTAATTATTATTTAATAATCATATTGGGCACTTGTACTGAGCAGTTCGGCAAGCTCACTGTAAGACGTTGCCGTAAAGCCTGCGACATAGCTACGCTTAGGGCGCAGCCTCTGGTAGAGAAGTATGGGGTATTCGGAAAAAACCTTCCTTGTCCTCACCTCCTGGCGTTCTCTTCAGTACTTTAACCGCTAAAGTAGAGTAGGAGGGCTTGCACGACAAATTGTTCAGCTAATCTAATATCAAGTTGCTAAAACCAGCAGTGGTTTAGTCAAAAGTCATTAAAAACTGACACCTGACAATCTAGCGGCAATTAGATTTAGGATCGATTTAACAAAGCTGGAAAATAATATTTTGGATAATGGTTAATGAGTAACGCCGCATAGGGCACAGAGATCATTATTATTCAATGCCCAATACTTCGGCCTCGCTCAGTACAAGTGCCCCATGCCCCATTCCCAATGCCCATCATTAACTTAGCAGGTCTAAACTATGGAACTCACAATTGACAACGTTGAAACAGTTTTAGATGAAATGCGCCCTTATCTTATGTCTGATGGCGGCAATGTGGAACTCGTAGAACTCGATGGGCCTGTTGTAAAACTGCGGTTGCAAGGTGCCTGTGGTTCTTGTCCCAGTTCTGCAATGACCCTGAGAATGGGTATTGAGCGCCGCCTCAAGGAAATGATTCCCGAAATTGCAGAAATCGAGCAAGTGGTGTAGGGATTGGGGACTGGGGACTGGGGACTGGGGAAGAATGGATTTTTTCATTCATAATTTATCATTAATACCTAATCCCTAATTTGTAATCCCCAATCCCTAACCCTTAATTACTCGCTATGTCCCATCCTCTTTACATTGCTTTTATCTGGCATCAACATCAGCCGCTGTACAAGTCTCCTGGCAGCGGCGTTTCGCTATCTTCTAGTCAGCAGTACCGTCTACCTTGGGTGCGTTTGCATGGGACTAAAGATTATTTGGATTTGATATTGCTCTTAGAGCGGTATCCTAAGTTACACCAAACGGTGAACTTAGTACCATCGCTGATATTGCAACTCGAAGATTATATTGCTGGCACTGCTTTTGATCCTTATCTCACAGCCAGTTTGACACCGGATGAACAACTTACCCAGCAACAGCGGGAATTTATTATCCAACACTTTTTCGATGCCAATCATCACACCCTGATTGATCCCCATCCCCGCTATGGTGAGTTGTACCAGCAAAGGCAGGAGAAGGGGCAAGCTTGGTGTTTAGCAAATTGGGAATTGCCAGATTATGGTGATTTGCTAGCTTGGCACAATTTAGCTTGGATCGATCCGCTATTTTGGGATGACCCGGAAATTGCTACTTGGTTAAAACAGGGTCGGAATTTTACTTTAAGCGATCGCCAGCGCATTTATTCCAAACAACGAGAAATTCTCAGCCGCATTATCCCCCAACATCGAAAAATGCAGGAGACGGGGCAGCTAGAAGTTACCACCACGCCTTACACCCACCCGATTTTACCCTTACTAGCTGATACTAATTCTGGTCGGGTAGCTGTGCCCAATATGACACTACCTAAGCAGCGATTTCAGTGGGAAGAAGATATTCCCCGCCACTTGCGGAAAGCTTGGGACTTTTATAAAGACCGCTTTGGACAGATACCTCGTGGTTTGTGGCCTTCGGAACAATCAGTAAGTCCGGCGGTACTTCCACACATTATTGACCAAGGATTTAAGTGGATATGCTCAGATGAAGCCGTCTTAGGGTGGACGCTGAAACACTTTTTTCATCGGGATGGGGCGGGGAATGTGGAGCAACCAGAATTGTTGTATCGACCCTATCGCCTGCAAACCGCCGAGGGTGACTTGTCAATTGTGTTTCGTGACCACAGATTATCAGACTTGATTGGCTTTACTTACAGTGCAATGCCAGCAAAACAGGCTGCTGCGGATTTAGTGGGACATTTGCAAGCGATCGCTAAAATGCAAAGAGAGAGTCACAGTGAACAACCTTGGCTAGTTACCATCGCCTTGGATGGGGAGAATTGCTGGGAATTTTATCCCCAAGACGGTAAACCATTCCTAGAAGCTTTGTATCAAAGCTTGAGCGATGAACCCCACCTCAAACTCGTCACTGTCTCCGAATTTCTAGAAGAATTTCCAGCCACAGCCACTATTCCCGGAGGGCAACTACATAGCGGTTCTTGGGTGGATGGTAGTTTCACCACTTGGATCGGCGATCCCGCTAAAAATCGTGCTTGGGATTACTTGACAGAAGCTAGAGTTATGCTCGCAAGTCATCCCGAAGCAACGGAAGAAAACAACCCAGAAGCGTGGGAAGCATTGTATGCCGCAGAAGGTTCTGACTGGTTTTGGTGGTTTGGTGCAGGACACTCCTCAAATCAGGATGCCATCTTTGATCAATTGTTTCGAGAGCACTTGTTTGGCATTTATAAGGCATTAAATGAACCTGTACCGCCCTACCTCAAGCAACCAGTAGAAATCCATGAAGCGCAAGGAAGCCACACCCCACAAGGGTTTATTCATCCCGTCCTTGATGGTAGGGGTGATGAACAAGACTGGGACAAAGCTGGACGCATAGAAATCGGCGGGGCACGGGGAACAATGCACAATAGCAGTGTTATCCAACGACTTTGGTATGGGGTGGATCACCTCAATTTCTATTTGCGGCTGGACTTTAAAGGTGGCGTTGCACCAGGGCGGAATTTCCCAGCAGAATTGAATTTGCTGTGGTTCTATCCAGAAAAAACAATGGTTAACAGCCCAATTCCCTTGGCAGATGTACCAGATGCAGCCCCACTTAATTACCATTTCCACCATCTTCTGGAAGTTAACTTGCTGACGCAATCGATTCAGTTTCGGGAAGCTGGAGACAATTATCAATGGCATCCCCGTTTCAGTCGTGCTCAAGTAGCTTTAAATAATTGTTTAGAGTTGGCAGTACCGTGGGCAGACTTGCAAGTTTCGCCAGATTATTCGCTGCGCCTGATTTTGGTACTTGCAGATGAAGGGCGTTTTTGCAACTACTTGCCAGAAAATGCTTTGATTCCAATTGAAGTGCCTTAGAAATCAATACGCTGGGTGTTATACCATTTCAGTAAATACTTAGTAGGGGCGTACAGCTGTACGCCCCTATAGCCAATTCATGTCTTGTAAAGATTTTTTAAAACATATTGAATTTCTATTGTCAATGCGTAAATTCTACAAAATTTATTTTTACTGTTTGAATTTTTAATATAAAAGTAATGATGATTTGGAAAAGATCCAGTAATCTTACTGTCTATAGCAAATATTTGTCGTAAGATTAGAGACATTTAAGAATAAATATTCTATACTAATGAATCGCTTTTCTCAGAAAATAACGAATTCTCAAGAGAGCATTTTACAGCAAACTCAACTTGGTCAGATGTGTGGTTCCAAGAAGCTATTTCGCGGTCGTTATGAAATATTGCAAATTTTGGGTAGAGGTGGTTTTGGGATCACGTTTTTAGCCAAAAATGCCATATTACCTGGGAATCCGCTGTGTGTCATTAAACAGCTTTGTCCGAAAGTGACTAATCCTCAAAGTTGGCAAAGGGCATGTAAGCGCTTTGAAAAAGAAGCAAGAACCTTGGGGCAACTCGGTAGCCATTCGCAAATTCCCATGCTATTAGACTACTTTCAGGCAAATGGGGAGTTTTTTTTAATTCAAGAATACGTACCGGGTTTGACTTTGGCACGAGAAGTCCGGCAAAATGGGGCAAAAAGTGAAGCCTCAGTTAAACAGTTTTTGCAAGAATTATTACCTGTATTACAGTATCTTCATAAACATCATGTGATTCATCGGGATATTAAGCCCCAGAATTTATTGCGATGTGATTATGATGGGCGGGTAGTGCTGATTGATTTTGGTGCGGTAAAAGAGCAATTAGTTAACGTTTGTGAAAACTCTAACAATCAAGCTGCAAACACCAACTTTATCGGAACTAGAGGATTTGCACCACCAGAACAGTTTTCTCTACGTCCAGTTTATGCCAGTGACATTTATGCACTGGGTGTAACTTGTATTTATATGTTGACTGCTAAAAGTCCTTTAGAATTTGACTACGATGCAAATACTGGTGAAATATGTTGGCAAAAAGAGGTAAATATTAGCGACAGTTTCGCCCATATTTTAGAAAAAATGGTGAAAATTACGTTAAACGATCGGTTTAAGACTGCCGATGAAGTGATAAAAGCTTTAGGTAATGAAAGCTATTTGCCTACTTTGGCTAACTGTCTAACTACCCAAAAATCAAATAATAAAAGTATTGCACAACACGAAAATTCTCACGAAATTCCTGATGTATACATACCACCTGTCGCCAGAACTGCTAGTGCTATTCGGAAATGGAGAGCAAGGCTGAAGTAAGAGACTTCTAATTAAAAAAATGTCTCATTGGTGTGTAAGCAGGGGGAGCAGGGGGAGCAGAGGGAGCAGGGGGGAAGAATCTGATCGTCGTCTTCGCTTTAAAAATTGGATAATTTAATTTCTGGAAATCCCATTACCTCAAGTATCAAATTAACAATTAATGATGGGCGATTGAAAATCTCAAAAACAAATTTGGTAAGCATTTTAACTACATTTTATAGTCAGTGATGGTTAATTAATCAGGGTTTATCTCTAATACTTGGTTAGTTATCGCTTGCCAATATACAAGCAAAATTACTAGGGTTAGCAGTTCAGAAAAAAATTTTATTCAGATTATTATATAATCGAAAGAATAATTACTCCTATGGCTCTCGTAGTTTTCCACAAATGAGGAAGACTGACTACTATTTACAAACGCTAACTATATTAAGTAATTCCCCAATCCCCAAAACAGGGTTTTCTACCACAAGTAAGCGAGAGTCAATTTTCTTAAGGGAAAGTTCGGGGCAAACTTAGCCTAAGTTGTCATGCAGTCGCGCCTGTCAGATCATGATCTGCTGCTTAAATCCCGATTGCTCAAATCCCCTGAATCCCAATGGAAAGAAGTTTTGCCAAAGTTGTAGCACCCCATTGGTGTCACTTTTAAGAAATCGCTTTCGTGTCATCCGAGTCCTTTCAGATGAGGGGGGATTTGGCAGAACTTATCTATCAGAAGATGTAGATAAACTCAATGAACGCTGTGTTATCAAGCAATTAGCTCCAAAATTCCAAGGAACTTGGTCGCAAAAAAAGGCGATGGAGTTGTTTGCTGAAGAAGCGCAGCGACTACAAGACCTTGGGGAACATCCTCAAATTCCGACTTTGCTAGCCTACTTTGAGCAAGATGGCTGCCTATATTTAGTGCAGCAGTTTATTAATGGAGAAAATTTATTAAAGGAGCTGCAACAGCGCAAGGCGTATAACGCTAGGGAAATTCAATCTATTTTGCTAGACTTACTGCCCATCCTCAAATTTATCCACGATCGCAAAGTCATTCACCGAGATATCAAGCCAGAAAATATTATCCGCCATAAAGCTGATGGGCGATTAAGTCTGATTGATTTTGGCTCCTCAAAGCAATTTACAGCCAGAGTCCAGCATAAGTCTGGCACATCCATTGGTTCACATGGTTATTCCCCTTTGGAACAGATTAGAGATGGTAAAGCTTTCCCCGCCAGTGACTTGTTCGGTTTGGGGGCTACCTGTTTTCATCTGCTAACGGGAAGTTCTCCCTTCCAATTGTGGATGGAATCTGGGTACGCGTGGGTGAGTAATTGGCGGGAATATTTGCGGACTCCATTAAATCCTGAATTGGATTTTGTCATCGATAAGCTTTTGAAAAAAGACATCCATGAACGTTACCAGTCAGCCGATGAAGTTCTCAGAGACTTGGTTCCAAAACAACTTCTCGCACTACCACCAGCCGGGAAATCCTCTGGGAAAATACCACCAACGAAAGCACCATATTTGCCAAAAAGCTATCCCTTACTGAGAATTTTAATCCTGGCAAGTGCTTTCATTCTATTATTCGGATTTCAAGAATCTTGGTATAAATATTTTCGCCGGATTCAAACCAGTTTATCCTCTAGGCTGACTCAGCACAATAATTCTGGCAGAGATGAGGCGTTTTTAGGTCAGCCACTAAAGATAACTTTGGGTAATGTTTCCTTGGCAAATACCCTGCAAGGGCATGAAAACTCAGTTTTATCCGTCGCCATCAGCCCTGATGGTAAAACCATTGCCAGCAGTGGGGGCGATCGCACAATTAAACTCTGGAATCTCACAACCGGAAAACAATCTTCACTCAACGCCTATTCTCAGCAGGTGAATGCTGTGATGATTAGCCCAGATGGCAAAAATCTGGTTAGTGGTAATGATGACAGCACCATCAAAATCTGGAATCTGGCAACCGGAAAACAAATTCGCACTCTTACAGGACATTCTGACTCAGTTCATGCCCTAACGATCAGCGCTGATAGCCAGACCCTAGTTACTGGCAGTGATGACAACACCATTAAAATCTGGGATTTAGCAACAGGAGAGCAAATTCGGACACTGGCGGGGCATACATTCTGGGTGCGATCGGTAGCCATCAGTCCTAATGGCGTGATTCTTGCCAGTGGCAGTTTTGACAAGACTATCAAAATCTGGAATCTAACAAAAGGGTACTCAATCCGCACACTGGAGGGAAATTATCAAACAGTAACAGCTGTGGCTATAAGCCCAGATGGTAAAACTTTAGCCAGTGCTAGCCGCGATCGCACCATCAAACTTTGGAATCTAATTACGGGAAGAGAAATTCGCACACTTGCGGGACATACCAACACTGCCACAACCGTAGCCTTCAGCGCCGATGGTAAAATTATTGCTAGTGGTAGCCGCGATCGCACCATCAAACTGTGGAATTCAGCCACAGGAGAAGAAATTCTAACATTGGCGGGGCACACCAACACTGTGACATCCTTAGCTTTCAGTGCCGATGGCAAAACCCTTGTTAGTGGTAGTGAAGACAATACTATTAAGATTTGGCAATTGTCTCAGTAGGGCAGCACAGCTGTGCTACCTTACAGTGGTCTATTTACCTGAAAATTGCTGTAATCCAAAATCTAAAATCTAAAATCCAAAATTGGTATGACCTGAGTTCGACATAACAGAAACGCTTAAAAATGAGTCGTAGTCGATGTTATATCAATTAGGCATTCTTATTGACAATGAATAGTCAAAATAAACTAATCCAAAAACTGCTATTTTGGAAAATTTAAGTTAAATAATTTA
>JBBSOX010000171.1:0-10000 GCA_038259325.1 Chroococcales cyanobacterium
AGAAGCATTGCAACTAGCTGGATTTTCCCATTTTCTGGCAGAAAACGGTTTTGCTGAACAGGCTCTATCGTTGATCACTGAACGACGGCTTACTTCAAAGCCAAGTACCACAGGGAAAGATGTCAAATGGGTTCTATATAGGCGATACGAAAACCCATCACACACTCATACTGGTCTGGCTGCTGTTGAGTAAGTTTGCGAATGGCTTGACCACAACGCAGTTGACCCCCACGCCAACGGGGTTGACCGCTCCTGTCAGCGAGTAAACAAGACTGGCAAACTTGCTCAGGGGCAAGGATTTGCTCGTCCATTAAAATGACTAGCATCGAATCCCTCCTGTAAATCCTTATTGTGACCCACATTTCACTCAGGTCAGGATACCCTTTGTAGTGGTTCAAAGAAACGCTGCTTTGTAGGTTGGGCGTGTGCTACGCGGTTAAGTGTTGGGATTTGCGATGGCGCTTTGCGCCCGTCGTCAGCGATCGCAGAGTACACTTAAGAGCCACATCCTAACTCTTTGTAGCAAAAATGTGGGCAATCACAATTTAATAAAAATTGTCAAGTGAATCTTAATTTATTGTATGTTGTGTCTATTGAAATGGACACTTTAGTAAAAAATAATACAAAAATATTTGCACTAAGTTGAGCATACACAGCTAACGGTATTCGTTGCCTCCCTGTTAAATTAGCACTGGAGAGTGTAAAAATTACTATTCCGAAAACAACAAAAGCTTTACGCACAAGCAACACGGCGCTCCATTAAAATTCCCTTGACGGGACTAGTTAAAATGCCAGAAGTAAAGTAAGTAAAACCGAGTTAACTAGATAGCCATTTAAGGGATGCATTTCCAAAATACTGGGGTAAACTTGCAAGCAAGGTAATACACAATATAACTTGGCGGATCGTCGGTCTGGGCATCACTCACAATGGAACACTGGCAATTTCTGATACAGAAGCAAGGCGCTCGCTCGTGGCATATCCTAGAATCCCCAAATTTGGAAGTTTTGGAAGGGCAGTATAGAATTTTGGCTCGTTCTAACCTTCGTAATACAGATGTGGAAGTACGGGTAACTCACTCTTCAACCCAGCAAGTTCAACCAACGCGGCGAATTTTCAAGCGATCGCGTCGCACTAATTCAGAAGGCTTAACGGCGGTAATTCCCTTTACCTACTTTGATCCGGGAGTTTGGGAGTTGCGCTGTACGGGCGATTTGATGTCGGACATACTGGGTAAATCTTGGCAATACAGTGTCCAACTTGAAGTATTGCCCCAGGAAGTAGAGAGGGAGCAGGGGGAGCAGGGGAAGAATGTAGAATCACATTCACCCGATCAGCCAGATACTGTTTCTGATATCAAACCCGCAACTAAGTTAGATGAAGCGATCGCAGTTTCCGCAGAACTGGTAATTACTACAGCCAGGAACCCCGCTACTACTGTTGTGCCAGATGAAGGGAACTTGGAAGTTAGTACTCCAGCAGAACCCGCAATTACTCTAGATAAAGCGATCGCTAAAAAACTGGTAATTACTACAGCCAGAAACCCTGTTACTACTGTTGTGCCAGATGAAGGGAATTTGGAAGTTAATGTTCCAGCAGAAGCCGTAATTACTTTAGATAATGCAGTCTCTACAGATGGCAACCCCGCTACCACTGTTGTGCCAGATGAAGGGAACTTGGAAGTTAGTGCTCCAGCAGAACCCGCAATTACCCTAGATAAAGCGATCGCTAAAAAGCTGGTAATTACTACAGCCAGGAACCCTGTTACTACTGTTGTGCCAGATGAAGGGAACTTGGAAGTTAGTGCTCCAGCAGAACCCGCAATTACTTTAGATAATGCAGTCTCTACAGATAGCAACCCCGCTACTACTGTTCTGGTAGATGGAACGGAAGAAAATATCAATGAGCCTGTGAGTCCTGTATGGCTCAAAGGTGAGACAGCAGAGCAAATTTTACAAAATTTAATAGATTTAGCTTTACCTGCTTCTGAAGCGCTTTCCAATGATGAAGAGATTACAGATTCTCCAGCAACACAACCACCGCCACTATTACTGCTAACTCTAGATCAGGATAATTACATTGCTCGTTGGGGACAAGCTCTTACAATTAATGGGCACATAGAACTTAAAGAAAAGACAAATCTAGATCCGGCTGAAACATTATCCCCAAAAAGCCTGCGATCGCTTGAACTAGGAATTGAACTGCGATCGCCCCTAGAGTCGAAAATATTGACCCAGGTACGGCAACCCTTACCAGATCAGGAGTTGCCCTTTACTATCAATACCTCTATTAATATTCCTGCTGACTGTGAATCCAAGTTAATTTTGGCAGATATCAGTTTATATGGTAGATTCGCCGATGTTGGTGAAGTCATCTGGTTAGCCAGCCAGTCCTTCACTATTACAGCAGATGTAACAGAATTACTGGCAATCACAGCCGCAGCAAAAGCTAGTACTAGTACATCCTTAAATGAAAATGACCCCATAGCGCTATCGGACTCATCTGCTGCTCTCACTGAGCCAGAGACCGCTGTGAGAATCGATTTGAAACTATTCAATCTGGTCAAGATTTCAAAAACAGACCAGTCTGAGATACTCAATCCATCTCCAAATAAACTCCTACCACAGCAAATTAACCTGCAAGTTCGACGAGAGGCTACCCTGCGGACATCTAACTTAAAGAATTCAGCCACTTCGCCTCAATTGCCGAAATTACCACCTGTTCAAACCGTTGCCAATCCTCCCACAGATGTTGTTCTAGAAGCTCCTCAGGAGCTTCTAGAAAAGGATGCTACTATAGCTGCCATCAACTTAGAGCAGTTGGTCATCAAACAACGTCGAACGCCAATACTCGTCACTACTTTTCCATACTTGAGACGGCTACAAGCTTTGCCAGGTGATCCAGAAGAAGAAGTAAAAAATAATGTCTCCTTAGATGCAGATGCATTGGAAGTTCAAGCGGCTGAAGACTCTCCACAGTTGGACGCAATTGTAGCTGGAGATGAAAATACACCTGAGGTAGAAGCCCAGCCAATTGAACAATTTCAGGAAGAATCTGCTGCTGAGGTAGAAGCCCAGCCAATTGAACAATTTCAGGAAGAATCTGCTGCTGAGGTAGAAACCCAGCCAATTGAACAATTCCAGGAAGAATCTGTTGCTGAAGTAGAAGCCCAGCCAAATGAACAATTCATTACAACAGGTAATCTTTACTCATCTCCCCTGCTCAGGAAGTGGATGCAGAGCCAAGGATACTCTTTGCCTGAATCCATCAATGATTTGGAACGTCAAACCTACAATAACTATGTTCCAGCCCAGCAGACCCAGCTTTCTCTTAATGCTGAAACTCCCAACGTTGATGTCAATTTGCCGTTAAGCCTGGATGCTAACACAGAGACATCGGAAGAAGTTCAAGAGTCGGTTTTTGATCTTGGGAACTTTGGGGAAGACACAGACACAGCAAAGGAAGCCGAGCTAGAGATAAGGGAAAATACGGTAATAGAAGTATCTGAACCAACACTGCCAATGGCTTTGGTAACGCAAATACCGCCCCCCCCTCCTCCGATAAAAATGAATATAGCGTCAGCCTGGTTGGCGCAAGAAATCGTTGTAGAGGATACATATAGTGAACTGGAAGCCGATGCAACCAAGAATGACTCCCTTGAAGAAGAGAAGCAACTATTGTTAGGTTCATCCTCTTCTTCACCTATAACCACGGCAGACATTGAGCCTTTGCCAATTCCAGAACTGCATGTACCAGATGGCGAACTAATCGCTGGCAAATTTATCATAGTGCGCGTAGTACTGCCTGAAGTACCTCCCCAAGTTGTTGTCAAGTTATGGGTTGAAGATTATCAAACTCGCTGGTTACTAGAGGGGCCACATTTACTGGCAAATTTGCTGCCTAACGCCTCGGGAGGATTGGAAGTGATGATGCAATTAAATATTCCCTTTGGCTGTTTAGAAATTCGCTTAGAAGCGATCGCACTTGATCTGATAACCCAACAGGAAAGTCACAAAGTCACAATCGTGCGAACTGTGATTCCTCCAGACTTGCCAAACTTGCAGCTAGATGAACTCTTGGGTATGTAACTAAGGTATAAGGGGCATTGGGCATTGGGCATTGGGCATTGGGCATTGGGCATTGGGCATTGGGCATTGGGCATTGAGCATGGTTATTCTCCTTGTCCCCTTGTCCCCCTGCCTCCCCTGCTCCCCCTGCCCTCCCCACTCCCCACTCCCCACTCCCCACTCCCACATTAGCTGTGTTAAAAATCTTTAGAATTTCAAAAAACTTGGCAGAATTTGCAGTAAGCTCATTTTGAATTGTAGTGTTATTTAGCAGGAACCTTTATTATGGCAGCTTCCTTTTTGCCTTCTATCCTCGTTCCCATCATTGGTTGGGTTCTACCAGCTATAACCTTCGCGTTTCTATTTTTATACATTGAAAGCGACGATATCAGCTGATGTAGTCAATAGTCATTAGTCATTAGTCATTTGCAAAAAACAAATGACAAAGGATAAAGGACAAATGACTAATTATCAAAATTAATACCGCCTATCTCATAGAGACAGGCGGTTTTTTTAACGTTGATTTCTCAACAAATCCTAGAAAATTCTAACTTATAGTCTTCGGTTCAAACTAACTTATTTAAATCGAAGAACCGAGTCCGGCGTAGGCACCGTAAAAGAAAATACCCAAGACTGTAATTATACCTAATCCTGCGATCGTAGCGACGACCCACAGGGGAATTCTCCCACTTCCAGACACAGCTTCTCTCCTCCCTTAACAAAAAATCAACACACGCTCAATAAACAAAGATTAACAACAGTAGTTCCAATTAGTTAAAGAAGTAACTGGAAAACAGAATCCCCAGAACGAAAACTAGTAGTAGTCCCAGGTATAGCGAAGTCCGGTTTAGTTCAACCGGCTGATTATTGGGATTGGGCGATCTTTCTACCATAATTGCTCCTAACGTTGAATAAATTGCATTGCGGCGATCGCGCCTAAAAAGAATACAGTTGGTACACCTAATGTGTGAACTGCCAGCCATCTAACGGTAAAAATTGGATAGGTAACTGGTTGATTGATGTTATTGCCGCTAGTCATGATCTCAAACTACTTTCCGATAAATTGTTCAACTTGTTTTTTAGCTTCAAAACGGTTCTTCACAATTGGCACTTCTTGCCGCGCTGCTGTGAAATACTCGTCAGGGCGGGGTGTGCCAAAGGCATCATAGGCCAGCCCAGTTTGCACAAATAGCCAACCGGCAATAAACAGTGCCGGGATGGTGATGCTGTGAATTACCCAGTAACGAACGCTAGTGATGATGTCCGAAAACGGACGTTCTCCAGTGGTACCTGACATTTAGATCCCTACCTTATACATAGAGTGTTATTGAGTTTATTATCCTACAAAGTTAAGAAAGAGTTACAAGTTGCAACGTTCTTCTCAGAAATTGTACGTTGGGCATGGGGCATTGGGCATTGGGCATGGGGCATTTGGAATTGCTTATTTCTCCCTCATCTTCCTCATCTCCCTCATCTCCCCACTCCCCACTCCCTACTCCCCTCTTACTCACTAAGCCGCTTCTGAGGAAGTTGCTTCAGGGTTTGGTAAATATTTGAGCAATACGCCGCGATCGCCAATTATAAATCCCCGCTCTGGCTCTAAGAACACAATTTTATACAAATTAGCAGCAACTTCTTCCACTGCACGGTCTTTTTCCCAAGTTTTGCCACCGTCGCCACTCCGTAGCAAATTACCGCTACCACCACCTATCCAAATTTCATCGGGTGTGCGATACGCCAAATCCAATAAACCCCAACTGGTGGATAACTCTGGATATTTTGCCTCTTGCCATTCTTCAGGTTTAGTTGGGTCACTAAACTGAATTTGACCTCCCCTTGCTAACAACCACAATTGCCCATTTTCAGCAAAGCCCATGTTTTCTACCCGCCGAGAACTATTGCGGTTATGGGGAACCCAAGCATCTTGCCCTGGTTCCCAAGTAGAGTAGAAACTACCCTTAGCGGAAACGGCAACATACTTACCATCCGCAGAACGTTCTATGTTACGCACTACACCCACTGCTGATTCCACCTGCGCTTTCCAGTTTTTGCCGCCGTCTGTGGTCTTATATATGGCTCCGATATCAGTAGCCATTTCAGCTGTGTTGTCTTCTAGTGCCTTAACTGCGATCGGGCTACCTGGTAGCTTTTCGCTCAGGGGAATACGCGACCAAGAAGCACCTTCATCGCTAGTGTGCAACAACAGTCCAGGCTCTCCGGCAATCCAGCCTTCTTTTCCTGCAAAACTTACTGAGTCAAAACGATACTTTTGCTCATCCAGTTGTAATGTTATTGGTTTCCAGGTATCACCACCGTCATTGGTTTCCAAGAGAGTGGCATTGCTACCTACTAAGTAGCCATGCTCAGGGTTATTAGTAAAAGCAATATCCAATAGATTCGAGTCTGTTGGCACAGAAATGACTTTCCAAGGGTTGTAGCTAACAGAAGGAACTCTGCTACAACCTATACACATGAGGACTACTATCAACAAGGCAAATATTCTTTGCCAACTTTTCACAATTGAATGCATCAGTATTTCTTAATTATTTCTAAATTTCTGTAGGTGTTCTCTAAAAGGTTTACCTTATACCAGTTTTGGATTTTAGATTTTAGATTTTGGATGAAAAAGCCTCCCAAAAATCCCAAAAAACATTAACTCAATATGGTACTGAGGGTCATA
The DNA here is from genome assembly GCA_038259325.1 of Chroococcales cyanobacterium. Taxonomy (GTDB): domain Bacteria; phylum Cyanobacteriota; class Cyanobacteriia; order Cyanobacteriales; family Nostocaceae; genus Nostoc. Next base: position 6,746 of record JBBSOX010000171.1, read on the forward strand.
GTCGTTCTACGGAACTGGTAAAACGACGCATCTATGTAATTTTAATTACACCACAAACTCTTTGTCACCTGCTTCCTGTTTCCGATATAACGGCTGTTATTGCAAGCCGTAGAGACTGATAAAAAACAAGAAGCCAAGAGCCAAAGCACCAAAAATTAGGATATTTTTTTGGGTTGGCGTTAGGTTGTTGACACCCAAACCGTAACCGAGGTTTTCTTTGAAGCCGGATGCAGTACCCGCAGGGCCGATGTTGGCAAAAGCGGTTTTCTTAGCACTACAAACTGGACAGCGCCAATTTATAGGCAGTTCTGCAAAGGTTGTCCCTGAAGGAATATCATCCTTGTCGTCTCCCTTCTCAGGTTCGTAAACATAACCGCAGGCGCGACACTCATAGCGGTCTAATACCGTAGTCTCAACAGCTGGTTCGCTCATGGCTAAGGCCTCGCAGAGGAGAAATCTGAAATATACGTTACAAATTATGACATAATTGTTAGGCTTTTCTATCACTATCAAAAGCGAATTAAATACTTGAAGTGCGTCTGTTTCCCAGATTTCAGAAAAACCAAACAGATATAATGTAAAAGAAAGTTACGCAGTTAGGGGATTGGGGATTGGGCATTGGGCATTGGGCATTGGGAATTGGGCATTGGTTAAAAATCAATAGTTATTCTCCCCCTGCTTCCCCCACTCCCAACTCCCCACTCCCTACTTAAAATACTCCATAAGCGGTAGATACTCATTGTGTTTGTCCTCAGCGGTTACGAGTACCTTCTAGGCTTCTTCATAGTCTGTAGCCTAGTTCCTGCCTTAGCGCTCTCAGCTTCCAAGCTCCTACGACCCAGTGGTTACAGCCCAGAACGTCGCACCACCTATGAATCTGGCATGGAACCCATCGGGGGAGCCTGGATTCAGTTCAACATTCGCTACTACATGTTTGCTTTAGTCTTCGTCGTCTTTGATGTGGAGACTGTATTCTTGTATCCTTGGGCGGTAGCCTTTCATCGTTTGGGGCTATTGGCTTTTATTGAAGCGCTAGTCTTTATTGCAATTCTTGTAGTCGCTTTAGTTTACGCATGGCGTAAAGGAGCTTTGGAATGGTCTTGAATTCTAACTTAACAACTCAGGACAAAGAGCGAATCATCAACCCCATTGAACGGACTACAATCACTCAAGACCTTTCAGAAAACGTCATTTTGACGACCGTTGATGACCTCTACGACTGGGCGCGGCTTTCTAGTCTGTGGCCGTTGCTGTTTGGCACGGCTTGCTGCTTTATTGAGTTTGCAGCTTTAATTGGTTCCCGATTTGACTTTGACCGTTTTGGGCTGATTCCCCGTTCTAGCCCCCGCCAAGCCGATTTAATTATTACGGCAGGGACTATTACGATGAAGATGGCTCCCCAATTGGTGCGTCTTTACGAACAAATGCCAGAGCCAAAGTATGTAATTGCAATGGGAGCTTGTACAATTACTGGCGGGATGTTCAGCGTTGATTCCCCCACAGCAGTGCGCGGAGTCGATAAACTGATTCCTGTGGATGTGTACTTGCCTGGTTGTCCTCCCCGTCCAGAAGCAATTATTGACGCAATCATCAAGCTGCGGAAGAAAATCTCCAATGAATCGATGCAAGAGCGGGATAAAATTAAGCAAACCCACCGCTACTACAGCACGGCTCATAACCTGAAGCCAGTAGATGAAATCTTAACTGGTAAGTATTTGCAGTCAGAAACTCGCTATGCACCACCGAAGGAATTGGGGGAAGCAATCGGTATGCCAATACCACCTGCACTGCTGACAGAAAAGGCGCAAAAGGAGGAACAAACCCGTGGCTGAAGAAGAATCTAAACCAGTACCAGCAGCCAAAGAAGAGGCATTGGTACAAGCGGGTAAAGTTTCCCAGTGGTTGACGGAAAATGGCTTTGACCATGAGTTTTTAGCACCAGACAAGAATGGTGTAGAGATAATTAAGGTAGCAGCAGATTTCTTGCTTCCCACCGCTACAGCCCTTTATGCTTATGGGTTTAATTATCTTCAGTGTCAAGGTGGTATTGACCTTGGCCCAGGACAGGAATTGGTGAGTATGTATCACTTGATTAAAGTCGGTGATAATAGCGATCGCCCCGAAGAAGTTCGAGTTAAAGTGTTCTTACCACGGGAAAACCCCGTAGTGCCTTCTGTGTACTGGATTTGGAAGACCGCAGATTGGCAAGAGCGCGAGTCTTACGACATGTACGGCATTATCTACGAAGGACACCCAAATCTCAAGCGGCTTTTAATGCCGGAAGATTGGGTAGGTTGGCCTTTGCGGAAGGATTATATCTCGCCTGATTTCTACGAGTTGCAAGACGCTTATTAGAGATTGCTGAATCGAGATGCGATGAATGGAGACGCGATGAATCGCGTCTGTACAAGATATAACCCCTTTCCGGTGGCGGAGAGGGGTTATGTTTTTGGTGTTTCATGTAAAGTCGGTTGACAAAATTTGCTGTAATTCATTGACTGTATTTACAGTTTTAATTGCCTGCTGAATTGCTTTTAATTTTTGCAAATCTGTAATTTGAGAAATTATCGGCATCAATTCTAAACCTTGATTGCCAAACTTAATTTCTAAAGCTAATTCAATTCCTGAATATAATTCCTCCTTTCTTCCTCGCAGTTCTCCTTGTTCTTCCCCTTTGCTAAAAATTTCTTGATACCAAGGCGACTGCTCTAAAAGTGCCATATCCCACCTCAGAATTTGTTGAACTATTGCACTATCTAATACAAAGGTAGCAAAAAATCCTAATACTGTTTCTAGTTGATTCAATTGTTCATCTGCACGTAATATTCGCAATGCATCTCGAATTGTAGACTCGTTATCACCACCTTTGAGGATGGGTACAAATGGAAGTAGTGATGGTAATGGTTGTGCAAAAGCAGTCTCGACATCAACTTCCCATAGGTTAATGACACGGTAATCTTGAATAGCACGTAAACCAGCAATATTTGATGCATAACTTGTAGGTATTTCAGCATCACTTGCCTTGAGGATATTAATTAGTACTGGATACGTTGGGAAATTATATTTTTCTTCTGCAAGTGCTGCATACGCACGCATCCTGCGCGGCATTTCTGGTTTATAGAACCCATTTGACATCTTTCCCTGTGGTACTTGGCTTTGAAGTAAGCCGTCGTTCAGTGATCAACGATAGAGCCTGTTCAGCAAAACCGTTTTCTGCCAGAAAATGGGAAAATCCAGCTAGTTGCAATGCTTCTG
>JBBSOX010000172.1:0-9980 GCA_038259325.1 Chroococcales cyanobacterium
AAGTATCTTGGCTTTGCAGATGTGCCTCAGGGAGGCAGTGCTAACCTGAACGTTAGAATACTCTTTCAAGGTAAAGTAGTTCCAACTATCAATGATCCAAACGCAACGTTTAACCCTGGCTTCTCAGATGTCTGGAGCAAAGATGTAGGTATTGTATTAGGCACAATAAATGCATGTAAGAACCCAGTGAATTCGATTTTTGGTATCAATTCAAATTTGACAGCAAGAGCTAGAGGTATACCTGTAAATCAAGAAACCCAAATCCGCATTGATACAATCGACACAGTAATCGACGATGTATTGTTCCAAATCAAGTTTGCTTTTAATCCTTGTTAGGTTGTTGAAATGCATAGTAAGTTTTGCATTTAATTTTTCACAAAAGCTGATCCCTCTAAGAGGATATTTTAAAAGTCTCGGAAGGTATAATTTTAACCTTCTGACCCAGGTCAACTTCAACCACAAAAAGGTTTTAGCCACGTATTGAGATTCTTCGCTGTGCTTCACCATAAGAGCAAAACACCCTTTTCAAACATCCTCTAAATCTGCTTTACCAACTTATTAAAAGATTTCTTCCAATCGCTCTCAAGAAATATTTGGTTCTCTATTTTGAAAAATAGTATTGGCAACAACACCTAATTCTTGTTTAACAAGGTTAGTAGCTTTAAAAACGTACCTCACTAGGTCGGGAACCGCCATAAAAGCCCCCAAACCCCAAAAAGACTACTGGGTAAAATCTATTTGTGTAGAAGTATCTTAGGAATTTTAAGTTGCAGCTAATGTGCACAATAAATTAGACCTTTTTAGAGGAGTCCAAAATATGAAAGTTTTAACTGGCATTATTTCCGGTTTGACGCTGCTGAGTTTAAATCTTGTGGGTTTATCTCAGGTACAAGCTCAATCACAAGAAGGATTTGAGTTCCAAGAAGTTCCAGTAACTCTTTTCGGAAATGGTTGCCCAGAGGGAACAGCAGAAGGGATTTTGAATGGAGATACTCTTTCAGTAACATTTTCTGAGTTTGAAGCTAAAGCTTCACCTCCTAGAGTTGTATCAGCATCCTGCAATCTGCGGATCGGTCTGAATGTACCTTCTGGATTGAATGTTCAGCCAATTAACGTCAAGTATCTTGGCTTTGCAGATGTGCCTCAGGGAGGCAGTGCTAACCTGAACGTTAGAATACTCTTTCAAGGTAAAGTAGTTCCAACTATCAATGATCCAAACGCAACGTTTAACCCTGGCTTCTCAGATGTTTGGAGCAAAGATATAGGCATTGTATTAGGCACAATAAATGCATGTAAGCAGCCAGTGAATTCGATTTTTGGTATCAATTCAAATCTGACAGCAAGAGCTAGAGGTATACCTGTAAATCAAGAAACCCAAATCCGAATTGATACAATCGACACAACAATCGACGATGTATTGTTCCAAATCAAGTTTGCTTTTAATCCTTGTTAGATTTTTTAAATGCATAGTAAGTTTTGCATTTAATTTTTCATAAAACAATTTTAGAGCCAGAAATTAATTAGACCTCTTGCATAAATCAAAAATAAGAACCCCTCCCCGTTTGCCAGGAGAGGTTGGGGGTAGGATGTTAGGGACTTTTGCAAGAAGTCTATTGTTTTATCCTATTTCTGTCTGCCTTGACCACAGCGTATTGTACACAATTAAGAACTGCTATAAATCCTAAACCCCAAAGAGGCTGCGGCGTAAAATTTCTTTGTGTAAAAGTATCTTAGATAATTTTAAGTTGCAGTTAATGTCCACAGGAGATTACACGTTTTAACGGAGTGCAAAATATGAAAATTTTAACTGGTCTTATTTCCAGTTTGACGCTACTGAGTTTAAATGTTGTGGGTTTATCTCACGTACAGGCTCAATCACCAGGATTTCAGTTTGAAAGTGTTCCAGTAACTGTTTTTGGAAATGGCTGCCCGTCGGGAAATGTTCAAACAAATTTGGAAGGAAATACTCTGTCTGTAACTTTACCTCGATTTCAGGCTATAGCATTATCTCCTAAGGTTGTATCACAATCTTGCAATCTAAGAATTGGGCTTAATGTGCCTAAGGGCTACAGAGTTAAACCCATTAATATCAGATATTTTGGCTTTACAAATGTGCCTCAAGGTGGCAGTGCTGCTCTAAGGGTTATATTAGTGTTTCAAGGGAAAGATGTTCCAAATTCTAGTAATGATCCAAACGCAAACTTCCCATCTGGCTTTTCAGGCGGATGGGTAAAAGATGTAGGTATTACACCAGATACAATAGACGCGTGTGCTAACCCAGTGAATTCGGTTTTCGGCATCAACACAAATTTGATCGCGCGTGCTAGAGATGTAGCTGCGGGGCGGCAAACTCAAATTAGAATCGATCGGGGCTATAGAATTAGGTTTACTTTTACTCCTTGTTAGTAGGAGCAGATATAGCGGTGCGATGTAGAAAGTGGAATGTTGTTACAAGAAATGAGTGAAAAACCAGCGCACCAGCCTCAGCATGATCCTGTTCTGGTGCTTTTGTATACTCTTATGTAACTATCTGAGCAGTATCTCCCATTACATTGGCTAATGATGGATTCACCAAACATTCTGGCAATGCTTTTCTGTTGTGAGTTAAAGCAGAAACCATAAATACTCCCACACTGCCAATTAAATTGAATAAGACAGTGGGAAGGACTTCGCATCCTTTGGCTTCACATATACCCGCTGTTTTGGTTCTAACTCTAATTGGTTAAAGCGATCGCGGGTTAAATGCGCCATCAGCACTTGCCCGTCATCGAAAGTTAATTCCACCTGAATTTCCCAACCTAAATGTATCAAACGGCTCACTGTAGCAGCCGTAGTAGCACCATTGGCAACCTTTTCCAAAATCACATCTTGCGGCCGTAAAAATACTTGTGGGTGTGGCGCATCAAATCCGCTACTTTGAAAAATCTTCGAGTTGCTGGGTAACACATTCACCGGGCCAATGAAGCTCATCACAAATGCGGTGGCAGGATTATCGTAAATTTCTGCTGGTGTTCCCACCTGTTCTACACGCCCTTTATTCATAACCACAACTTCATCGGAGACTTCCATTGCTTCCTCTTGGTCGTGGGTCACGAAAACCGTGGTAACATGAACCTCATCATGGAGGTTGCGTAACCACGCCCTTAAGTCTTTACGGACTTTAGCATCGAGTGCGCCAAAGGGTTCATCTAGTAGTAATACTTCGGGTTCTACTGCCAGTGCCCTTGCTAATGCTACCCGTTGTCTTTGACCACCAGAAAGTTGTGATGGATAGCGATCGCCTAGTCCACTCAATTGCACCAATTCCAGTAACTGTTCTACCCGCCCCTTAATTTTCTTTGGCTGTGCCTTACGAATTTCTAAGCCAAAGGCTATGTTCTGCCTGACAGTCAGATGCTTAAATAGGGCATAATGCTGAAACACAAACCCAATATTGCGCTGTTGCACGCTTTGGTATGTAGCGTCCTTACCAGTAAGCAGGATTTTGCCGCTATCTGGCATTTCTAAACCTGAAATTAACCTTAGTAGCGTAGATTTACCTGATCCCGATGGGCCGAGCAACGCAACTAGCGAACCACTCTTAATTTCCAGGCTGACCTGATCAACTGCCTTGAAACTCCCGAATTGTTTGGAGACATTTTCAACTACTATACCCACTGCCGCTATACCTCTGCAATTAATCTACAGTTCCCTGCTAGGATTACCGTGTCTTACATATACCATACATAATTATTGAATAGATGAAAAATATTTAGCTACCACAGCTACCGCAATCGAGAAAGCTACAATCAGCAGCACCACAATCCGGGGAACCACAATCCGATTTTATTAAAACACCTCTTTAGCCCCCTAATTTTCAGTACCTTACAAAATTAGACTGCTCCAATCCCAATCTCTATTCGTATCGAAACATTAAGGAATATTGCATTTAAGCAGAAACCTGGAGGTAAACCGCCAAATCACTAGAAAGACCGTGGTAGTATGCTCTCGGTAAATGTGAAGATTGGGAGAAAGACCTTTGACACTACGGGTTGCTGTTATTGGGTCAGGCCCTGCTGGTTCATCTGCCGCTGAAACACTGGCAGCCTCTGGGATTGAAACCTACTTATTTGAGCGGAAGCTAGACAATGCAAAGCCTTGTGGGGGCGCAATTCCCCTCTGTATGGTGAGTGAATTTGACTTACCACCAGAGATTATCGATCGCCGGGTACGGAAGATGAAAATGATTTCACCTTCTAATCGGGAAGTTGATATCAATCTGGTAAATGAAGATGAATATATAGGAATGTGCCGCCGAGAAGTGCTGGATGGCTTTTTGCGCGATCGCGCGGCAAAAGTCGGCGCAAATTTAATTAATGCTACTGTTCATAAACTTGATATACCAGGAAACAATACTGATCCCTATACCATCCATTACGTTGACCATACAGATGGCATATCACAGGGTATTGCCAAAACCCTAAAAGTGGATTTAATCATTGGGGCAGATGGGGCTAATTCTCGCGTTGCTAAAGAAATGGACGCTGGGGATTACAATTATGCGATCGCTTTCCAAGAGCGAATTCGCTTACCCGAAGATAAAATGGCTTACTATAACGACCTCGCCGAAATGTATGTCGGTGATGACGTTTCTACTGACTTCTACGCTTGGGTTTTCCCCAAATATGACCACGTAGCTGTCGGTACAGGTACGATGCATGTCAATAAAGCCAGCATCAAACAGTTACAAGCTGGTATTCGCGCCCGTGCTTCCGAGAAATTGGCAGGCGGTAAAATCATCAAAGTAGAAGCGCACCCCATTCCTGAACATCCCCGTCCCCGTCGTGTTGTTGGTCGTATCGCTTTGGTGGGAGATGCTGCTGGTTACGTTACCAAATCCTCTGGCGAAGGTATTTATTTTGCCGCTAAATCTGGGCGGATGTGTGCTGAAACCATTGTAGAAACATCTAACAGTGGTAGCCGTATTCCTACAGAAGGCGACCTCAAGGTTTATCTGAAGCGTTGGGATAAAAAATACGGACTCACTTACAAGGTGCTGGACATTCTGCAAAGTGTGTTCTATCGTACCAACGCCACCCGTGAGGCATTTGTGGAAATGTGTGATGACCTAGATGTACAGCGGCTAACATTCGATAGCTATCTGTATAAGACAGTTGTTCCAGCGAATCCCATCACCCAATTGAAAATTACTGCCAAAACCATTGGTAGCCTAATTCGGGGTAATGCCCTTGCACCTTAGGTGAGTGCAAAGGACTGGGAATTTTAACAAATAAATTACCCAATTTTGTGGGGTGGACATCCTGCACGCTCATCAATTAGAACGGGCAAGACGCCCACTCCACAACATATGTAGTAATCCGATTTGATTTCTGAAATTATTTGCGTAGTAAGCCAATAGGCAAGTGCCAAACCTATCTGAGATAATGACGTTTACCTGCGAACCTGAACCGTAATTGTAATCGGTCATTGGAAGATATGACTTGAACAGTACCTTTAGAAGCTTTACTAGAGTTGGGTTTACTGTACACAGGTTGATGTCTTTTAGTACACCAACTTTACACCCAAGTTACACCTAAAATCACCTAAAAAGAGCTAATATTTGTTTCTAGAAATAAACAAATATACCGCCCTCAATGGAAGAGGTTACAGGAAAAATAGTTGGAACGCTTGTTAAATAAGGATTTTTTCCAAAGCGGGCGATGGGACTCGAACCCACGACGTTCACCATGGGAAGATGACATTCTACCACTGAATTACGCCCGCGAATTGCTGCCATAAACTTATGTATAAGACTAATAATATCACTATTTACAGCTGTTTTCATTTGGCTAGAATATGCACTGTTTTGGTAACTGCTAATATTATGAGTCCTATGGCTATTCAGATTAAGAAATCTTTTTAGCTAGCTGATGACGGCACTTACTACCATATTTAATTAAAGAACAATGTCCTTACCTTGCTCGGTGAAGCGAACCTCTTTAATATTCCATTGGGCATTACTTGTTAGGGTTTTGCGGAGACTGCCAAACAGAGCAAACTGTTCACAACTAGAAAGAGAAGCTATTTGTCGCTTTGAATCGGGGGATATTCGCAAATCAACTGTAGCAATGCCATTTTTAATGTTGACACGATACCCAGACAGGCTAAAGTCACTTGTATCTCGTTTTTCTAAAATTTTATTTACTACATTTGTCACTGGTTCCTCAGCCGGTACTGAAACCTTTTCTGGAATTAGTTTTTGACACTGAGTATCACTTGTGTATAGCATGGCGCTGGTAGTTTTACTAGTGGTAGCTTTAGGAGTTGATAAGGAACGCGTATCTTCTTTAGGTGATTCTTGATTAGGAAATTTTTCCCTCAACTGAGCTACGCTAGGAATTTGGTTTGGAGTCTGAGACGATGAGCTATTCGTCGGTGTTGTGGTAGTAGATGGCGTTTCACTGTCAATATTACGAGTGGTGGGGTTAGAACTACAACTGCTGAGGCTGACAACAATCGTCACAAAAATAAGGGGTAGAAAATATCTATTGGTTGTGTTCATAATTTTGCTCACGAGTGATATTGCTGCTATCAACTTCAGCGTTGCTGGTATCAATTCCACATAAATTTGTGAATATTAAGCCAGTTTATAAAGTGTCAATCCGAAATATATTAAGGTCAAGGATTATACTATACACCGAAATTACAAAAAATACGCATAACTTCTTTTGCCAATTTCGTCAACACCACGGGCTTTCTCTAAAAACTTCGATAAAACAGCAACAACTTCTTCAGCATTCCAAAAGCGCGAAGTTACAATTCATCAAAAATCAATCGTGGTCGTTAGAAAAACTTGGCTCTTGAGGTTGCTGATTAAAAGTATATTACTAATTTTCACTGCTTTTTTGCTTGCTCAACTCTTGTAGTAATAATTGCACTCCCAAAGCCAACAAACCAATTGCTACTATCCCAAATATTCCACTTCCTAAAGCAACTACACCAACAACCAGAGTCCGAACAGCCGAAGAAATCTTAATTACTAATGGATTAATTGAATGGATAGGTTTATTAGCAAAATTTGTAGCGATCGCAATCATCAGCGAATACAGTGCATATCCCATTCCTCCAGAAATAACCGCCCCAGTTAAACAGCGTAACGGGCTTGCTGTTGCCTGTATTTTGGTATCTGTTTGTGGTGTTAAATTTTCGTCACTCATACCATTTTATATTTTATATTTTAGATTTGGCCATTTGGAATAATTCTTATCTATTCCCTATACTTCATTAACAAAAAATAATTATTTAAATAGATGATGCCACTTTAATACCATGTGTGATTGTCCGAGTTACAAACAATTCTAAATCTTCATCAAGAATTGCTTCCCTCACTTGCAGCAAAACTAGTTCTGCCTGCTGTTGAGACTCAAAAAGAGCAAATACTGTTGGGCCAGAGCCAGACATCATTGTTCCTAAAACACCTTCTTGATTTGCAAACACTTCTCGCAGTTGCAAGACTTGGGGATAGGCTGGTAATACTACGCGCTCTAAATCATTGTGCAATTTTTGGGCAATTTCTACCGCATTTTTATCCAATATAGCTTTTACTATTGCTCCTGAATGAACTGCGTTAGCACGCGCTGCCAAGCTATCGCTATCTCTAATATAAGAATTACCAAACTGCTGTCTATAGGTTTTGTATGCCCAAGGCGTGGAGACTTCCAGACTGCGGTATTTCCCCAATACTATATATATGTTATCTAAACTCGGCAGGGGAGAAAGTTGCTCACCCCTACCTGTTGCGATCGCAGTTCCACCCGCCACACAAAACGGGACATCTGAACCAAGTGTGCTTCCCAACTCCTCTAATTCTGATTGAGTTAATCCCAATTTCCACAGTAAATCTATCCCCACCAACACAGCTGCTGCATTCGTCGAACCCCCAGCCAACCCAGCTGCTACAAAAATCTGCTTGTTGATGGTAATCTCCACGCCTCCATATTTAGCAAAAGCTTCGGGAAATTGCCTCACCATTAATTCTGCTGCCCGGTATGCCAGATTACTTTTATCTGTAGGTACTTGTGGGTGGTTGCAGTGAACACGGATATTGTCAGTGTTAATAGAACGAACATCAATTTGGTCTGCAAGTCCGATACTCTGAAGTATCATGGCTAACTCGTGATAGCCATCGGGGCGATTACCAATGATTTCCAGATACAAGTTGATTTTAGCAGGGGCAATTAGACTGTAGGAATGCATTTTCTGAGAGTGGGGAATGGGGAATGGGGACATGAGGAATGGGGAATGGGAAAGAAATCTGCCTTGTTCTCTACTCCCTATTCCCTACTCCCCACTCCCAATTCGTTTGCTAAAATTACCCATTGCTGAACGCTGAGGTCTTCAGCTCTAGCTTGGGGATTTATTTTTAATTGTTCCAGTAATTGGCTCAAGTGATCGCGTTCCATAACAGATTGCAAATTATTTCGTAACATTTTGCGCTTCGCACCAAACCCCAACTTTAAGAAATTCTCTAACTGTCGAGGATTAAGTGCTGGTATTTCTATTTTTCGGGGACGCAATCGCACCACTGCTGAATCGACTTTTGGCGGTGGATGGAATGCGGCCGCTGGAACTGTGCAGATTAACTCACACTCAGCCAAATACTGTACCCGCACACTCAACGCCCCAAAGGTTTTTGATCCTGGTTTAGCATACAACCTTTCTGCGACTTCCTTTTGTACCAGCAACACTATTGAGTCAAATGGTTCGGGGTTGGGATTAGCGATCGTACCCAGTAATTTCTCAATGATTGGACCTGTAATATTGTAGGGAATATTGGCTACTACCTTATTTGGCGTTTGGAAATTGGGAAAAGCTGCCAGATAAGATGGTAAATCTAGAGTAAGAAAATCCCCTTGCAGCAGTAAAAAATTTTCAGTCTTACCAAGCTGCTTTGACAGCAGTTGGCATAAATCGCGGTCTATTTCAACTGCAACCAGAGATTGCACTAAGGGTAATAAGCGACGAGTCAGAATGCCTGTTCCAGGGCCAATTTCTAGGATGCGATCGCCTTTGGGGGAGCGATCGCTTTCTGTACACTCTGCTGCTTTAATAATTGCGTCGAGTGCTTTTTCGCTTTTGAGCCAATGTTGAGCAAAGACCTTACGCGGTCGGATCATCTGTATTTCTTGCCTAGTCTAGTTTTTAGCTTTTTCTCAAAAACTCATTATAAATTTTTAAGTCCCTCTACAGCGCTAGACTCACTGTAACGTCTATCTTCTCTTCCAAACACTCCGCGAACGTAACGGTGGCGATCGCGTAAATATCGATATCAGTAACACCTGTAGGATGGGAGTGTTAAACGGCAAGCTCCGCAACAACTATGCTCTTATCTATATATAGATAGTTAGTTCGAGTATTTGGATTCCAGATAAATCCCTCCAGCAACACTACCTCCTGCCTTTTTGGATTATTACTATAATCACTCAAACTGCATCAGATCCCATTTAGAGACAAGCACCATACATTACTCACACAGTAAGGTTTAGCCGCTTCGTTCTCCCCCCCTCCTGTTGCTTAACCCATTCACCTGAAAGTATTGCCAGTCAAGCAACTTACCCTTTTAGAAAAAAAAATAAATTTACCCCTTGACAAACTAGGGGATGACTAGTTACTCTAGTTAAGTGGGAAGGCGAGAGACGCCAACCACCGCTGAACCTAAAAAACATAATACTTTGAAAGCTTAAGAAAAAACCAATCCTCGTCAAAAGATTTTGCTTTTGGGATTTCCCAAAAAGACAATCTAAATTATAACTAGGATTCCGGGAAATATTTTTTTTCGGAGCCACAAACTCGAAACACAACAAAACGGAGAGTTTGATCCTGGCTCAGGATGAACGCTGGCGGTATGCTTAACACATGCAAGTCGAACGAAATCTTCGGATTTAGTGGCGGACGGGTGAGTAACGCGTGAGAATCTGGCTTCAGGTCTGGGACAACCACTG
>JBBSOX010000173.1:0-9680 GCA_038259325.1 Chroococcales cyanobacterium
AAAACGCTTATGACACTTAGACTTTAGATAAAATACCTTGTTCACATACTGCTGTGATTCGTGCAGTGTCTAAAACGCTCAAAATCTAAGCCTGATAAAGGTTTGGTAATAGCGATCGCATAGCTTGTGAGAAATCCGGGTCTAGTAGTGCAGCCATACAAGAAAGAAGTTAATTAATAACTTCAGGTAAACAAAGCGATTACTGGAGAATATGGATTTATTTAATCTGTATTTACTAATTTAGGGTACATTAGTCCGCTATCACTAACGCACCCTACGAGATTAAAGTTCCGTTCCTTAGCATTTTTTTAATGCTTGCTTATTCAAACCCCAGAAACCTCCAGATCCTCTGGAGTTTATTTTTTGAGAAATAAGCGATCGCACCTATTACAGATTTAGTGACATTGATAAAATTTGGTGGCTTTTACAGATAGCACTGGTAAGTTGTTTTCGATTTTCACAAACTAGTCATAACCTGAGCCAATTTATCAGATAAATCAACTACAGAATCCTGGCATTTGTTAAATAAAACACCAGCTAAAAAATAATAATCGCCAGAATAAAATGCCATATTATTTTTTCGGAGTTCTTCTATGTGGTTTTTTACCTTGGGATCAGAGCTATAGTAGCCGAACTGTAAAGGTAACACCATGAAATTTTGAACGCAATAACCATTTTCTTTTGCTAGGTTCAGCGTACTTGTTGGATTGGAAAAGCTAGATATTAAAACCAACACATTCTCATAACCTAACGATAAAAGATCGTTGGTAACTGTGGCTCCATCTACGCCCCCGAATAAGAGTGGCATATAAATATCGTCATCTGGTGCGGGGAGATAGGGCGGATTGGCTACAAGATATTCGGCATCGGGTTGAGAAGAATTAAACAAAGATGAGTTATGGATGATGTATTTATTAGTGAGATTATATTCATCGATGGTTGAATTTGCGACTTTCCATGCAGAAGTGTTTAATTCAAAGCCCTGGATTACACCATTAAACTTGTTTCTCAATAAAGAATTGATTACAGGGCTGCCATCTCCTGAACCAAACTCCACAATAGATTCATAATTTTTACAATTTCTAATCACAAAGCTTTCTAAGCAGTTGGAATAAAAATTAGATTCTTCAGGACAAAAAAAGATATCTTTCATTTGACTGCAATTTAAGGTGTAAGGTATAATCAATCTAAGATGAGGTTAGTTACTGCCTTAATATCAAGAGAATAAATAACCATTCCTTTAGTAAATAAGTTCTCACTAAAGAAACTGGGTTGTAGGTGGATTAGCAATAAGATGACTTAGAAACGTCAGAAAAAATCTGTCATTTTTAATTTCTAATTTTTTAGATTTCTTAGATGGGTAAGGTGAATTGTTAGGCTTCGCGTATTGCTCGCACAACAGCAGCAGCGGCGCGATCGCCCATTAGTTTCTCTTGGTCATACCCAAGCAAGATTTCCCACGCATCATTGGGATATTGTTCTGCTAAAGACAAAGCGACATCATCTAACATCCAACGACCGTGACGCTCATCTTCCTTGATATGCAGTTCCCAATAACCCATTGCCGCCTCTGATAGTCCCAATCGTTGCGCTGCTGTCAGATAGTTTTTGTAAGCCGCAGGGCCAGCCACCTCAAAATATGTCAACGCACCACAATAACGTAGGAAATAGCGTTTGCGATCGGTGGTCATAAAGTTATGATTATCACAAGCTAACACTTCCCAAGGTACTAAATCAAAATATCCTTCTGGTTCAGTATTCATCCCAAACTCAGCCAGCATTTGAGCAAAAAATGTCGAGTGCTTGCGGGATAAACGACCATTGCCGTATTCTTCTAGGAGTACTCGCACCAGCGTACACTGCACTTCATTAGCAGCACCACCCAATACGTAGCAAAGGCGACTACCTTCAACCAAGCCATCAAAGGAGCCGATCGCTAACAAATGACGATAGCCGGCTTCAGTCATTTCTTCCCGAATGTAGCGACTATTCTCTGACAAAGGCGGATTTAAATCGGCAGATGCACGCTCAATTAAAGCTTGTTTTACATCCAATTGTTGCAGTGCAGCGATATCCATTTGTGCCAGTTCCCACTTTTGCCAAGCAGCTTCAATTTGGTCACGACATGAGTACAAATAAAGCGATCGCTCATTGGTATAGTGCCGCAAATCGTCATACCAAAACAGCTTTAGCCGATTAATTCGATAAAGTATGCATTGGAGAAAACGGTGAGCCTGTTCATCACAGCGATCGTTTTTATAGGCAGCGCGAATTGCCCTTGAGAGCGCCTGTTCAAACTCACTAGCTATTTCGGGTTTTACATCTAGTTGATGATCCAAATCCTCCATTGCTAGCAGTTCTATAAATTGCACCTCAGCACGGTCGTACTTGGTAATTGTTCTTTCTTCTGTTTGCGTACTCTTTTTAGCAGCCCCAGCGTTAGGAAATATAACTAAATTGCTTTGCATGGAATCTTCGGTAGCATTGGAAAAGTGAAAAATTAATTTCACCTTTAATACTTAACTTCCCACACGAGTAGCTTTATGTACCTCTTTCGTTGGTTATAAAGAAAAATTAAGTCTAGAGGAACAAAGGAAAGGGGGATTGGGGATTGGGGATTGGGGATTGGGGATTGGGGATTGGGGATTGGGTATGGGGCATTGGGGATTGGGTATGGGGCATTGGGGACAAGGGGAAAGACTTGTTTCAAGTTCTCACCTCTTGTCCCCTTGTCCCCTACGGCACTCTCTGTTGCTCGATTGCCTTACTTGGCGGAATTTCCTCAAGAGGAATTAGTGCTTCGATTACCGACTTCACAATTGGGGCGGCGACAGTAGAACCATAGGCGCTTTCTCCTTTTGGCTCATCCACTAGTGCGAACACTACATACCGAGGAGATTCCACTGGCAAAATGGCCACGAAGCTGGTCATTCTAGCACCCTTGATATAGCCACCATTAGGACTAGCTTTTTGAGCTGTACCAGTTTTGCCAGCAATGCGATACCCCGGAATTTGTGACGGCTTACCGCTGCCTTCATCAACAACAGTTTCCATCATTTCCACAACCTTTTGGGCTGTTGCGGCTGAAAAAATTTGGCGTGATATAGCGCGAGTGGGTGAATCATGCATCTGCCCTTTGGTATCAATCAACCCCCGCACTACATGAGGTGTTACCAACTTACCGCCATTAGCTAAAGCACCGTGCATTTGCACTAGCTGTAACGGTGTCATAGAAAAGCCTTGCCCAAAGGAAGTAGTAGCTGGTTCAATTGGTGAAGCGATAAATTCTTCTTGACTTTTGAGGCGACCGCCAACTTCAAAAGGTAAATCTGTATCAACTTTTTGTCCTAGCCCCAAGCGTTCTAGCCAGTTGTAGTAGATTGAAGGCTTTAAGCGTTGGATAATTTTCACCATGCCAATGTTGCTGGAATTTTGCAAAATCTGAGCAATGCTGATTTGCCCATAGCCATTATTCATCGCATTTTTGATGGTGTAATTAGCTACTTGAATATTACCAGAGTCATTAAATATATCATCTGCTTTGATGACGCCATTTTCCAGAGCGATCGCCACATTCAAAGGCTTAAAAGTTGATCCTGGTTCATAAAGATCCGCCACCGTCCAGTTTTTAAATAACGCGATATTAGCTTTAGCGTATTCATTAGGGTTATAAGTAGGCTGAGAAACTAGGGCGAGTAAAGAACCATCCAACGCATCCATTACAATTACCGCTCCGCGTTTGGCGTCAAACTTTTCCATCTGTTGTTTGAGCGCGACGCGGGCAATTCGTTGCAGACGGCTATCGATAGTGAGTTGCAGTCGCAAATCATCAAAATGTAAAAAACCTTCGGGCGCATGATTCGGCATCAGCATCCCATTACCATCGCGACTGAGCCGTACCGTTTGCACAGGACGTTCTAGCAACTTCTCTTGAGAGTATTCCACACCTGCTTGACCGCGACGGTCAATATTCACGTAGCCTACTACATCAGAAACTAAATCGTCTGGGGGATAAAATCGGGAGTATTTTTGAACTAACTCCAAGCCATTTAAGCGCAAAGAAGTCACGCGATCAATAATTTCTTCCGGTAAGGCTGGAGCAAGTATAATTCCGCTTTTTTTGCTTTGAAAAGTTTTCACCAAGTCAGCAGTATCTTTTGCCAATATTGGGGCAAGTCGCTCTGCCATCTCTTCATTAGACTTCTCAAACAGCTTGGGATGAGCGTACAAAGTATATACGGGACGGTCAATCGCCAACAGATTACTATTGCGATCTACCACTGGGCGACGGGGCATAAAAGGTCGCAAATTAACCATTTGCTGGTTTCGTGCCTGCTTGGTTAACTTTGGCCCCTTGACAATTTGTAGGTTATATAAATTGACACCCAAACCCAATCCTGCTGTCATTAATATGCCCCATACTATAAACAGTCGGGACTTGGTGTTGGATGTTTGGTTTTGGATACTAGAGGCAAGTGTCCCCAACAACCCTCGTTTAGAACCCTTCTGTCGCCTGTTAAAGGCTGGATTCCGAAACTTTCTGAATTTTGTTTTGCTTGGTGACTTTTGCATTGAGTTCGTCCTTTGTCATTAGTCATTTGTCATTTGCCACAAGTCTGAGTCGTAACGACTAATGACTAATGACTCTTAGGAATTAATATCCAAGTGGCGAGAGTATTTGCTGTTGCGTTTCAGAATTTGGCTTTGTGTTAGACAATGCTGGCTTTGGACTATGAGATGCTGGAGGCAAGAAAATCATCCCTTGAGGAGTCGGCAATATCAGATTTGCTGTTGATTCTTCTGCGTCCTTAGCCATTTTATTTATTAGCGTCGCGTTGGTTGTGGTCAACAGCCGCTCATCACGTTGGAGGCTTTGCAGCCTGCGATATGACTTACTCCAAAGCTCTTGAGAATATACCGTCCAACCATAAACAGCAAGTGTCGATGCTACTAACAAGAATGCCAAAACTGTCGAATAACGATGAAAGGTGTACAAACGCAGCAACCACAAAGGTACTCCTCTAGAATTAGGCATTATGGGAAGGCGAAGAAAACCTACTCCCGGAGTCTTCTGGTTTGCACTCGACTGCTCATTGAGATTTGCGACTTGCTGTCTACCCAACTGTTTTACGGATTTGGGTATAACTGCCTCATTTGTGGGAGGAAACGCTAGATTTTTTGAGGAGCGCTGTCGTCTTTGAGAGGATACTGGTGCAGCTTGGGCAGTCGGTGTAGTAGCGCTCGGCGCTGCCGACTCCAGACGTGCAGAACGTCGCCTCCCGAAAGAAAGGATAGAATCTCGCCGGAACCAAGTACCCCTTTTAGCAACAGCTGATTTACGAGCAACTACCATAAATTTTTTAAGATTGGGAAATACTGTACTTTAGATTGATTGTCTTAATTGTCTGTTTTTGCTTAGGTTGAAATAGATTTCTGTGGAACAAGCACACATAACAGACTACACCCTTTTAACTCTTCTGATAGCTAGCTGTAGCAATGTTTGCATCCTCTAGATATTGCAATTTTGCAATCAGCGATTAGCAACTGGACAGCTTGCCTTTTAGATATTGCACCTAAAGTATGGCAACACGGGGCAGGAAGGTGCAAGACTCCGGTAAAAAATAAAATTTTTTGCATGATAGCTCGGCTTGCTAGAAAATTTGGTAATTTCCGTTTTACTCCTGAGTTAAGAGAAACTAATCAATGGCTGTATGATACCTAATCCGAAAAAAATACCCCAAAAGATTGTTTTTTTAAGTATGTAATCTTGTAGTATTAAAAAAAAAGCAATAAATACGGTATCGTATTCAACAGGTGAAAAATTGTTCTAGCCACAATTGGTGAAAGAGGAGTTATGAAAACAAAAATCTTTGGTTTGGCTGTAATCTTAAGTCTGGCTACAATTATCGGAGCCTGTGAAGCCGGTGGTGGCGGTACTGGTACTGTTACTCCAGCTCCTGGTGAACCAACTGATGCTCCTGCTGCTAATCCTGCGGTTACTCCCGCAGTTACTCCCGCAGTTACTCCCGCAGCTACTCCTAAATAAGGCATCAATCAGCTTTAGTTGAAATTATACCCAAAACAACTTAGCAACAACGCTCGTCACCACATAGCTTAGATTACATTAGGTTCAGGTAAAAACCTATGTTTTTCTTTTGTTGTATCAGGGACTGGAGTTTGCTCAAATATCAGCTAAGTAGGGCAGCAAGTAAAGGACACTGGTAATGAAGATTACCTTCTCAACCAAGTGTCCGTCTGAAATTCTCACCACACCGAACCTTATTCCAAGTTGAAGGGAGTTGAGTGCTGTAAATCTAAGCCGTCTTGTAGGCAAAGTACTTCCCTCATTTAGTGTTTGGAATGGTTAGAATCCTGAGTTTTCAGAGGCAAAACAATTCATTGCGATCGCTGGCAATTACTCTTGGGCATTCCCTGTAGTCTATTCCGTATCAGAAGAGACCTGGTTATTTCCCTTGATATTGCCAGATTTTTATTGGAAAAATTTGTAACTCATAAGGGACTTCCATCTAAGTTGCACATTTTTTTGTGTTGACTGCTGAGAGTTAACTCTCAGCAGTCAACAAACCTCATGAGTTATTGTGAAATTTAAAGGCGTAATAGCTTATCTAGTTTAAAAATTGGGCATGGGGTGTGGGAAAAACAGATTTTCATCCTGCGTTGTGAGCGCAGTTCAGGAGATGGGGAGAGTTAAAGCGATAAAGGCAATAAAAATACTGAGCTTAATTGTGATTCCCGCAACCTTAGTTGTGTTAAGTAGCTCTTGGCGATCGCCAGTAATAGCATTACCGCCACCAAATGATACGCCAGAAGAAATATTACGGACAAAGATTATCATAGAAGCGCGATCGCCTGTTGATGGAAGATTCCTAACAGCTGCCGAATACATCCAATTACAAGCGCAGTTGCAAGAAGCTCCGCCCCCAAAACTAGACCCCAACATTCGGGATCAGATTTTCTTGCTTCGCTTACGTAAAACATTATTTCAGTTTTTCCCCTTTTTAAATTTTTGATTATTAATTACTCAAGGGTAAAAAGTCAAGAGCTTTCCCCATGCCCAATGCCCAATGCCCAATGCCCCATGCCCAATGCCCCATTCTGATGTACGATAACGGTGACGACAAAATTGCAAATAAATGTAAAGAATATATATAGATATTAAATAAAGTAGATTTTAGTCAATCACGTTATATCACTTAGGTAGCTTCATGTCCATGACCACGATCGCCCCTGAACAGGTTAACAGCATCGTTTGGAATCAGCATAACGATCCCTTTGAAATATTAGGTTCTCATCCCATAGAACAAGACGGCAAAACTGTCTGGGCTGTGCGAGCCTACTTACCAAATGCAAGTGCAGTATGGGTGGTTCTTCCTGAAGAACGGAAGGAATACCCAATGCAAACAGTGCATCATCCCCACTTTTTTGAATGCACGATTGAAACCGCAGAACTGGCAAACTACCAGTTACGGATTAAAGAAGGGGAACAGGAGCAAGTCACCTATGACCCTTACGCTTTCCGTTCTCCCAACTTGACAGACTTTGATTTGCATTTGTTTAGTGAAGGCAACCATCACCGGATATATGAAAAACTGGGAGCGCACCCCACGGAAATAGGCGGCGTTAAAGGCGTTTATTTTGCAGTTTGGGCACCCAACGCTCGCAACGTTTCATTGTTGGGAGACTTCAACCTCTGGGATGGGCGCAAACACCAGATGCGGAAAGGCCCTACCGGAGTTTGGGAATTATTTATTCCTGAAATCGGTGTGGGAGAGCATTACAAATATGAAATCAAAAATTTTGAAGGACACATTTACGAAAAATCTGATCCCTACGGTTTCCAGCAAGAACCCCGCCCGAAAACTGCATCCATTGTCACTGATTTAAATTCTTACAGTTGGAGTGACAAAGACTGGATGGAAAAGCGGCGTCACACTGACCCCCTTACCCAGCCCGTCTCAGTCTATGAAGTGCATTTAGGCTCTTGGTTACACGCTTCGAGTGCCGAACCTGCTAAACTGCCTAATGGTGAAACTGAACCGGTAGTTGTCGTTTCCGAACTGAAGCCCGGCGCACGCTTCCTTACTTACCGAGAACTAGCTGACCGACTCATTCCTTATGTCAAAGAATTAGGATACACCCATATAGAAATGTTGCCCATTGCGGAGCATCCCTTTGATGGCTCTTGGGGTTATCAAGTAACTGGGTACTATGCCCCCACCTCCCGTTTTGGCACCCCCGAAGATTTCATGTATTTTGTTGACAAATGTCACCAAAATGATGTAGGGGTAATTGTGGATTGGGTTCCTGGTCACTTTCCCAAAGATGGACATGGTTTAGCTTTCTTTGATGGTAGTCACCTGTACGAACACGCTGACCCCCGCAAAGGCGAACACAAAGAATGGGGTACTTTGGTGTTCAACTATGGTCGCCATGAAGTTACTAATTTCCTAGCAGCAAATGCCCTCTTCTGGTTTGACAAGTACCACATTGACGGGATTCGTGTTGATGCTGTTGCCTCAATGCTCTATAACGACTATTGCCGCGAACCAGGAGAATGGCTGCCCAACCAATACGGCGGCAGAGAAAACTTAGAAGCCGCAGATTTTCTGCGTCAGGTAAATCACACCATCTTTAGCTATTTCCCCGGTATTCTCTCAATTGCTGAAGAATCCACTTCTTGGCCAATGGTATCTTGGCCCACCTACACAGGCGGACTGGGCTTTAACTTGAAGTGGAATATGGGCTGGATGCACGATATGCTGGATTACTTCAGCATGGACCCTTGGTTCCGCCAGTTCCACCAAAACAATATCACCTTTAGTATGTGGTACAACCACAGCGAGAACTTCATGCTGGCTCTGTCCCACGATGAAGTGGTGCATGGTAAGAGCAATATCATCGGCAAAATGCCGGGGGATACATGGCAGAAGTTAGCTAATATCCGTTGTTTATTTAGCTATATGTTTGCTCACCCAGGTAAAAAAACCATGTTTATGAGCATGGAGTTTGGGCAGTGGAGTGAGTGGAATGCTTGGGCTGATTTGGAGTGGCATTTATTGCAAAATGAAGCCCACCAACAATTAAAAACGTTTTTCCGGGAATTGAACCATCTCTACCGTTCTGAGCCAGTTTTGTACACCCAGGATTTTGCTGAACCTGGGTTTGAGTGGATTGACTGTAGCGATAACCGCCATAGTGTAGTTTCCTTCATTCGTCGCGATCGCAATTCTGATGATTTTGCGATCGTCGTTTGCAATTTTACACCACAACCTCATTCTCACTACCGCATCGGTGTACCCCAAAAGGGATTTTATACCGAGTTGTTTAACAGTGATGCGCGTCAGTATGGCGGCAGCAATATGGGCAATTTAGGCGGTAAGTGGACGGATGATTGGTCTTTGCACAGTCGTCCTTATTCCCTGGATTTGTGTTTGCCACCTTTGGGTGTTTTAGTTCTCAAGTTGGATAAGAAGAAGACTGCTGAGGCATTGCAATAACAATTAAGAATGGGCATCTAGCCATTGGTGTCAACTTAAGCTAAAAATAGCTTCTCGCTTCGCCTCCTCGCCCGCCTTGGAATGAATTCCAAGGGCCAAAGCGAAAGTCTACTAAAGTAGACTCAAGATTTTGGGCAATATCTAGTCATCAATAGAAGACTT
>JBBSOX010000174.1:0-9569 GCA_038259325.1 Chroococcales cyanobacterium
AG
Source organism: Chroococcales cyanobacterium (assembly GCA_038259325.1). GTDB lineage: Bacteria > Cyanobacteriota > Cyanobacteriia > Cyanobacteriales > Nostocaceae > Nostoc. The sequence goes on from JBBSOX010000174.1 coordinate 3, forward strand.
AAGCATTGCAACTAGCTGGATTTTCCCATTTTCTGGCAGAAAACGGTTTTGCTGAACAGGCTCTATCGTTGATCACTGAACGACGGCTTACTTCAAAGCCAAGTACCACAGGGAAAGATGTCAAATGGGTTCTATAGAACCCATTTGATATCTCTAAGAAGCTGCGAGTCTCTTAAGCATGAGCCTAACAAAACAAAGATTGAGCTTGGTCGTGGCATTCGATAGTGTTCGCTCAAAGTTCTTGACGCTTGATCTTACAGCGCCCCATCCAAGCATTCGACCGCTCAATTACCCACCCGGCTACTGCTGGGACAAATCCTGACTTGCCTTGCGCTGCCTTTTCTTGGGTGGAAGGCTTGGTCGAGCGCTCAAACTTAATATAAACGCATGATCTGCGGGTATACCTTTTCTAGTTCCTGTGTCAGATGTTTTGGATGATAACCCTGGTCGAGTAGGATGGTAATTTTAGGAATGTTCATTGGTTTTGACCGGAAATAGCTGATGTTTTCCCTCAACATCTCCAGCAAGCCAGCATCATCGGAAACATTGGCTTTCGTGCAGTGTGTAAAAAAGGGTAATAAGTAGGTGGGCGTTAAAAAATACAACTAGATTAAGAAATGTAAATTACTTAAAAGCTTATATTGAAAGCGTTTCTGGTGCTTTACATAAGTTTACGTAGTTTGATTTAATTGTGCCTACCTACTTACCAATAATCATGGTGCTTTGATTGGGGATTAGATCCTTAGCGTACGATTTTTTACAAATTCTCGCGTGATCCCTAGTTGTACTCTCCAGGAAGATCAGTTTTTCTAACAGTAATGCTGCCAACTTTCTTACCTGACATTCTCAATAATTCATCACCTGAAAATTCAAAACCAAGCTTTAGTGCTATTCGCGCAACATCATCTGCGGTTGGTGCTGCCAGCACCTCGTTTTTAAGTTCAGGTTCAGACTGCATTTTCTTTAAAAATGCTTCGATTTGCTCAAAAGCCATATTTAAAATTTGATCCTCGCTAGCTACTCGTAATATAAAGAAAAACAGCAGTATATTCTTTAAGACTAGCAGCACAAGGGTATCAAGATTCGGGGGAAAGATGATTATCGCGACGCGCTGCTCTTCATTTATCAGAATCTTGCTTATAGAACCGATTTGGGATCTTGGGAGAGAGGGTATTTGAGCGAACTCTGGCTCATGCGACTGCCAAGCTCAATCTCTGTTTTATCCGGCTCATGCTCAAGCGTTTAGCTCAGGCATAGATATCAAATGGGTTCTATAGGACTAGTATTTGATTTCTGAAAAAACTCAGTACAACTAGGAAGCCTTCTTTCCCCTTGCCTATTGCCTATTGCCTACCTATGCAAATCAGTTCAGAAATCAAACCGGATTCCTATAGAATGCTTTTATCTAGAGGTTTTTAATTTACTTGGAGTCTCTACTTAGAGTAATTTCAACTACACTTCTCTATTTACTTAGATGTCTTTCAGTACTCTTTCCTTATCCGGTTGTAGATAATCCTTAATAAGAGTGTCTACACTGTTGCCGCAACTGTCAGCTAATAAACCCAAGTCAGCACCATTATTAGCTTGAATACTAATAAAAGTATGTCTAGTAGAGTAGGGTTTAAGATAACCGTGTATTAATCCTTGAGTAGCGAGTCTACTAACAACCCCAGGATAACTATAAGCCTTTCCGTCCTCATTTACACGGTTATTATGGTTCCAAGCTACTCTAATCTTAGGTGAGTCATAGTATTTGCCTTTGTTACTAAAAACTAATTCATTATCATTTTCTGTTTTTTCTTTCAAAGTTTTTAATAGATTAATTAATCTATTCATGCCTTTCATTTTAAACCATCTAATTACTTCCGTTTTAGTGGTTTTAGTTTTCTTCAATGAATAAGAATAACTTTCACCAAAAATTATCCATCCTGAATCAAATTTAATATCTTTCCATCTAAGTGCGAATGCTTCGCCGTGCCTACATCCAGTAAGAAATAAGAATTCAATTAAATTCGCAACTTCTCTCTCGTGTTTTTTATTTGATTCATAAAATGCATTGATAATTATATCTCTCTCTTCCAAGGTATAAGCCTTGTAATCTTCTTCTTGTAACTGTTGTGATTTTTTAGGCAGTAGATAAGATTCTTTAATCTCGTTAAAATAATCTCGGTTTATTCCTAAGTTATTGTTAATCGCCCACGAGGAAAGAGAAGACAAAGCACCGTACAAAGTTTTTATTAAGTGCTTGCCAGTTTTTTTTGCATTCAATGTATTAATAATTAAACTTGCTGTTTCTTCTCCAAACTCTTGATCTAAAAAAGGTGTTAGCAATGCAGTGTAAGTAGTTTGGTATAGTGTCCTATGTGTTGACTCAGCAATTTGTTGTGTTTGCAGCTTCCAAGCGATATATTTACTCCACAACTCTCCCAATGTAGGTAAGGTTTTTGCGGTCGGTAACTGGGTAACTGTAGCCAACATCGGCTTAATATCCAGATATTTAGTTAGGGTTGGGTCGAATAATCCCCCTTCTGGATGGTCAATATCAGCTTGTATCCGTCTAGCTATGCCATCAGCCCACTGCCTATTTTCTGATGTATCACTTCTACCTAACCCTTTGTATGCTTGACGTTTACCGTAAAATTCTTGACTGACTCTAGTACTGAACTGAAGACGTAGAGAACCTTTGTCAATTCCCACATTTACGTCAGCTAATCGGTTATAACCCTTGGTGTTTGGACGTTTTGAGTACATCTAGTAATTCTCTAGTAATTTCTATTATTTCAGTTCTTGAATAACTGTCCTGTTAAATACTAGAATACCTTATGATTACCATTACACGCCTTGGTGTAATCATCTGTCTTTTTTAAGGTCTATTGATATTAAAGTTCTAGGTTGTGCTTCAGCGAAAGTCACAGGAACAATTTTCACTCTATTTAGATCAGATTTACCGGAAAACGCCAATATTATTAAGCATAAGTATTGGAATCAAGCAAATACCGTAACTTAACCAATGAAGTCTTGGGTTTAGTTGGCGTATCCTGGAAATGGCATACTGAATCAATGTGCCAGTTAATGCTTGTGTGTACCAGCGACGTCTGGCAATTAATACAGTGAAAGCAAATGACTAAATCTCCCAATCAAGATATTTTCTCCCCGTCCCCTATCCGCAAGCGTCTGTGGTTACTGGTATTGAGTCGGGGTAGCATTACTTTGGGCGGACTTTTGCTGTTAGGAGTTCTCGTTGGTATTTGGCGGTTGTGGACTTTTGTCCAAACAGAGTTAACACCCTTGGCACAACAAAGTCTGACGACTACACTCAATCGTCCGGTAAAACTGGGAAAAGTCACACAATTTTCCTTGACGGGAGTGCAGTTTGGGGCTTCAGCTATCCCAGCCACACCCACAGATCCAGATTGGGCCACAGTCGAAGCTGTGGAGGTGGGTTTTGATCCAGTGCAGTTAATTTTTAACCGCCAGCTAAAGCTAGATGTCACCTTAGTCAACCCAGATATTTACATTGACCAGGATGACCAAGGGCGCTGGGTTTCCACGACTATAGCGCCGTCAGGTGAAAGCGGCGCGATTAAAACCGATTTGGACAAATTGCGGTTTCGTAATGCCAAGCTGGCGTTGATGCCGCAGGAGAGAGCAGAGGAGGCAGGGGAGGCAGGGGAGGCAGAGGGAGCGGGGGGAGTAAAATCTCCCTCATCCTCCTCATCCCCTGTAGGATTTTCTCAGCTGAACGGTTCTGCTCAACTTTTAGCAGATAACCAGTTGATCCGGTTTGAAGTGGGGGGTCAAGCAGATAGTGGTGGCAGTATTTCCATTCAGGGAGAGACACGTTCGAGGATGTTAGCAGGCAACTTTCAGTTGCAAGCACAAGAATTGCTGGCTGAGGATATTACTCGATTGATCAAGTTACCGGTGAACTTACAGGCGGGTCGAGCCAATGGCGACTTGTTAGTTAGGTTAACACCAGGACAGCAGACTTTATTGTATGGCAACGCTGCTGTGCAAGGGGTAACGCTTCAAATACCCAAAGTTCCGCAACTGTTGAGCAATAGCCAAGGAAACCTCCGTTTCCAGGGAACGGAGTTGCAGTTAAACAATGTTACTACCAACTATGGGAAAATTCCCGTAGTGGCTACGGGAATAATTGATACTCAAGCTGGCTTTAAGTTGGCAGGGCGTGTAAATGCGGTGAGTTTGGCTAATGCCCAGGAGACTCTCAAGGTAAAACTACCTGTGCCGATCGCTGGACAAGTACAAGCAGATTTACAGATTACCGGATCAACTAAAGAGCCAATTCTCTCAGGCACAGTTGCCACAATCCAAACTGCCCGGATTGATAAAGTTGATTTTAATAGCATCAGTAGTAAGTTTGAACTTGTTACTAGTCCTAGTTCCTCTTTACTTACCCTGAAAGATATTCAAGGTAAAGCCAAGGTTGGTGGTGATATTACAGGCGTTGGTACAATTCAACTCGGTAAAACTCCGCGATTGGATTTAAATTTCGCCGCCAAGAATGTTCCAGGGGATGCGATCGCAAAAGTTTATGAAACAACACCCACTTTCCAAATCGGCAATGTCTCAGGTACAGCCCAATTAACTGGCGCTCCTACGGATGTCCAAACTGTGGTAAGGTTTCAAGCTCCTAACGGAACTTACCCTGGAACTGGCGAAGTTGCGATCGCTCCAAATCGCAACGTCTCTTTCCGTAATGTGGCTCTGAATGTAAGTGGTGGTACAGTCCGGGCAACTGGTAGTTATGCCAATGAGCGTTGGCAAGCTGTGGCTGTTGCCTCTGGGGTAAAATTGGAACCCTTTGTAGACAAAAGTCAATTGCAAAATGTCTCTTTGGCTGGGGCACAATTCAATGGTCGGCTCATCCTATCAGGAAATACAGCACCGTTTGAAATTGCCACGATTCGCAGTGATGGTGCAGGAGTTCAAATTGGTGGCGGCACTGTTGCAGTTTCTAATATCCAACTGCAAGACCAAAGCTTCTCGGTTCAACTTGTAGCTAATGGTGTGCGGTTAGGGCAGATATTGAAACAGTCTCCCCCAGCTTTAAATAATCCATTGGCGGGTACGCTCCAAATTGCAGGCAGCAGAGATAATTTCAGCCTGAAAACCTTCCGTGGCAGTGGTGAAGGTCGCCTTGCTATTGGCGGCGGTACGGTTACAGCCTCTAATATCCAAGTGGCTAATGGTGTATATCAGGCGCAAGTTCAAGCTAAAAATGTACCTGTGCAGCAGTTGGCAACAGTACCAAAGCAGTTTCAAGGGGCGTTAACTGGTCAGTTCGACGTAGCGGGTTCTGTTGATTCTTTTAAACCAGAAACTATTCAAGCCAGAGGTCAGGCGCGGGTAAATGTTGCGGGTGGGACTATTACAGCCTCTAATATTCAAGTGGGTAATGGTGTCTATCAAGCGCAAGTTCAAGCGAATAATGTTCCTGTGCACCAGTTGGCAGCAGTACCACCACAGTTCGGAGGGACGTTAACTGGTCAAGTAAATGTAGCAGGTTCTGTTGAGTCGTTCCAACCGCAAACTATCCAAGCCAACGGTCAGGCGCGGGTAAATGTTGCAGGTGGAAGTATTACAGCCTCTAATATCCAAGTGGCTAATGGTGTATACCAGGCGCAAGTTCAAGCAAATAATGTACCGTTGCAGCAGTTAGCAGCAGTACCACCGCAGTTGCGAGGGACGTTAACTGGTCAAGCAAACGTGGCGGGTTCTGTTGAGTCCTTCCAACCGCAAACTATCCAAGCCAACGGTCAGGGACAGGTGGATGTTGCAGGTGGAACGATCGCAGCCTCTAATATTCAATTGGCTAATGGTCGCTATCAAGCTGTAGTTGATGCTGACGGTGTGGAATTAAATCGGTTCAATCAGCAGTTGCGGGGTCAGTTTGGTGGTCAGTTGCAATTAGCTGGCACGCTAGGATCATCGAACTTAGCTGATGTGCGTGCTGCTGGACAGGTGCAATTATCCCAAGGTATCCCTGGTTTGGAGCAACCTCTGAGTGCTGTGATCGCTTGGAGTGGTGAAAGGCTGACCATTGAACGAGCAACTGCTCCCGGTTTAAGTGTTACTGGTAATATATTAGCCAATGCGAACAAGGCAGGTATACCGGAAATTACTGCCCTAAATCTCAACGTCCAGGCGCAGAATTACAACTTAAAACATTTACCGATCAATTTTCCCAATCAGGTTGCTGTGGCGGGGAGAGTAGATTTTAACGGTCAAATCACTGGTAAACTGCCCTTGCCAAATGTGGTAGGGCAAATTAATTTACGAGACTTGGTTGTTCAAGATATTGCTTTTGAACCGTTGTTAACTGGAAACATCGATTCAGCACAGGGACGCGGTTTAAATTTGAACTTGGCAGGAAATAGCGATCGCTTGGCCTTTAATTTAGATGCCAATAATCGCCCGAAATCTTTCTTAGTCAAATGGCAGCAAGCATCAGCCACAGGTAATGTTCAAGGGAATGATTGGGCGCTTAAACTTGCAAATTTCCCTTTACAAATATTGAATTTGACTCCGCCACCAGTTACTCGACTCGGTAGTGGTAAAATTACTGGCTTGTTAACTGGGGATTTGCTATTTAATCAGCAGACATTGGCAGCTACGGGAAATTTAGCGATCGCTAATCCGCAAATTGGCCGGCTTAAAGGCGATCGGATAGCTGCTCAATTCCGTTATGGCAGTGGGAAAGGCACACTCACCAGCAGCGAATTTGTCAAAGGTAAAAGTAGCTACGCCCTTGTTGGTACTTTTGCCCAAAGCCCTAAAGGGCCTCAACTACAAGGGAAACTGAATGTCAAACAGGGAGAGATCCAAGACGTTCTAACTGTAGCGCAGATATTTGATTTACAAAATTTGCCAGGTGGTTCAGCAGAAATCTACGGTACAGCAGCCGATCTAAGCACCACCTCCCAAGGAGTGCCAAATCAACCCTTATTAACCCAAATCCAACGGTTTTCTGAAATTGAAGCCCTAGTAGCAGAACAGGAAGAACAGCGACTTAATTCCACTCCCATACCAGATTTGGCGGACTTAAAGGGGACTTTCAACGGGGAAGTGGCTGTAAATACAGCTACAGCAAATGGATTATCAGTAGATTTTAATTTGAATGGACAAAACTTTGCCTGGGGTAAAAAGGAAGAACGAAATCGTTATTATACCGCCGACAAAGTGATTGCCGAAGGCAACTTTGAAAACGGTGTTTTGAGTTTGCGACCTTTACGGCTCGAATCTCAAAATAGGTTGATTGCTTTCACGGGTAACGTTGGCGGTGATGAACAATCTGGGCAGTTACGGGTGAATAATTTTCCAGTACAATTACTGAATAATTTTGTCAAACTGCCAGTTGGAATCACAGGTAATCTTAACGGTACAGCAGCTTTAGCAGGCAGCATTGCTAATCCCCAAGCTAGAGGAGAATTGCAAATCACAGAAGGATTATTGAATCAGAACAAAATAGAGTCAGCGATCGCAAGTTTCAGCTATGCCAACGGACGCTTAAACTTTGGTAGTACTGTAGCAGTTGCTGGGCCAAAACCTGTTGATATTACTGGCAGCATCCCTTATAAATTGCCTTTTGCAACCGTTGCACCAGACAGTGAGCAAATCAGTTTAGACATGAAGTTAGAAAACGAGGGATTGGGACTGTTAAACGCATTGACTAATCAAGTGGTATTTGAAAAAGGTGAAGGAGAAGTAGACCTCAAAGTACGCGGAACGTTGCAAAAACCCGAAGTAAATGGAATCGCCACTATTAATGATGCTACTTTTTCAGCCCAAGCTTTGCCAGGTAAGCTGAGACGCGTCACAGGTAGAGTGCTGTTTAATTTCGACACCATCTTAGTAGAAAATCTTGAAGGTAGATTTAGCCGTGGGAACGTAGTAGTTGCTGGAGAAATTCCCATTTTCAACAATGAAAACGCCACTATCAACAATCCCCTAACTGTTAATCTCGATCAGCTAGCGTTAAATCTCAAGGGACTTTACCAGGGAGGCGCTAGCGGCAATTTACAGATTACTGGTTCTGCGCTTAATCCAGTAATTGGCGGTAAAGTAAATTTATTTGATGGTCAGGTATTGCTGGCGGAATCTACCGACGCGACTTCATCTGCAAATAGTGGTCTGGGTGTATCACCCACAAAAGATAATAAGCAGAGTAAACCTGAAATTGGGAATGGAATGGGAAATGCGATCGCTAGATTTAATAATCTAGATTTGGAACTAGGTAAAAACGTCGAAATTACGCGTCCCCCTATTCTCAACTTCCGTGCAACTGGTAATCTCATAGTTAACGGCTCAATCAATCAGCCCGTACCCGATGGTACTATCCGGTTAGAAAAAGGTGGGGTGAATTTATTTACTACCCAATTCAACCTTGCTCGTGGCTATCAACACACCGCAACTTTTAGTCCCTCTCAACCCCGTGACCCCAACTTGGATATTCAGCTATTTGCCAAGGTACTGGATGTAACTCAAAGTAATGATTTCAGCCGGATAAATACCACAGGTTTATCAGCCTTAGAGAGTGTTCGAGTTGAGGCCAGTATCAACGGTCTTGCCAGCAAACTAAATGAAAATCTAGAACTAACAAGCAGTCCGTCACGTAGTCAAACCGAAATTGTTGCTCTTTTAGGAGGTGGGTTTGTAGACACCCAAGGACGTGGCGACAGTACTTTGGGTTTGATTAACATCGCAGGTTCGGCTGTGTTCAACAATTTTCAGTCAGCTTTTAACCAGATTGGGAGTACCTTTGGCTTAAGCGAACTGCGGATATTTCCTACCATTATTTCTGAGAATCCCGAAGCTGGAAGGAGCAGTTCAACTTTGGAATTGGCAGCAGAAGCTGGGGTTGATATTTCTTCTAAAATTTCTGTTTCCAGTATTAAGATTTTGACAACAAATGATCCCTTCCAATGGGGTGTTAATTACCGGATAAACGACGAATTTCGTGTGCGTGCTTCCACTAACTTAACCGATGATAGTCGTGCAGTAGTGGAGTATCAAACACGGTTTTAAATAACTCTCTTCTAATTATGAATTACTTCTTGTTCCCTCTTCCCCTTGCTTATCAATAGCTTGTCGTACCTGTTTAACATCTAACTCTAATGCTTGGGCGATTTGCTCTATACTTAAACCAAACTTAAGCAGACGGGGTATAGTCTCCAACTTTGTTTCTTCTTTTACTTCCTGGTAAAACTTAGTTTGTCTCCAATCGGTTAATCCAAACATCGCTTCCAACTCCTGCTGAGTTTTGCTTACAAATTTATAGATAAGCATTCTCTCTACTAATTCTAAGAGATTGCTACGGTTAGCTTCATCTGTTTGCTGTACTTGATTTATCAAGTTTTTCGCTTGCTGTATGGCTTTATCTTCTGTGGCAACGACTAACTTAATCCTTGAGGGGAGACAAAATGGTCTAGAATGCTTGTACTACAAAGAGTGCAGCAATATATGGTAAAAGAAAAAGAGCATTCATTCGCAATAAGCTCTGTTTAATGATAATGTTACCAGAATTCTACGAAACAAACCTCAAGC
>JBBSOX010000175.1:0-9476 GCA_038259325.1 Chroococcales cyanobacterium
GTTAAACAGATTGACCGTCGAACAAAGATTTCTGGGGCGCAATGGAAACGAGAAAATGTGCCTCAAGTTCTGGCTCATCGCTGTGCTTACCTCAATGGATTATTGTCTGTTTGAGCCACTTCAAAAAGTGAGATGCTCCCAACAATTATTTTGTTTATTATGATTTAAATTAGACATAATTAAGTGAATTATGAGCTTTTCAAACTCGGCAGTGATTTTACCTTATTTCATACATTTAGGATCGTAAACCTAATATTTTCAAATATTTAGATGTGGCTCTATATTGATTCAGAAAGTTTTGTGTTAATACAAGTCTTTCTACCACAAAGGAAGCTCACCATACTTAATGACATCAAAGTGCAAAAAATGCAGTGAAGTTAGTATAGGCTCCATCTACACAAAAGATTTACTATTCTAATTTGTTTCAGTGTATATGTATAAAAATTAGATTAATCTTACATAAAGCTTTAAGTTGTGTCATCTGAACTTGAATATATTCTGGAGGATAGCCGTTCCATTTGTCCTTTCCTTCCAGAAGTTTTAGGATATAACACACTTCCAGTAAATCGGTGATTGGCTAAATCACTGTGCCCAATACACAACTCAAATCATTATGTATACTTAAAGCCAGCAGCGGGATTTGAACTCGCGACCTTCCGATTACAAGTCGGATGCACTACCACTGTGCTATGCTGGCAATTTTTTTGATTACTCTCAAGTAGCAACCACAATTTCTTATTGTATCATACTAGATTTATTTGTCTAGCTGTAATTGCTAAAAAATATTTCCCAATTCCTAAATTAGGCTAGAGGACGAGAGATTTTGGTAATATCGCTGCTTTTGTGTGCCTAGATGGTTGAGTTGGCGTTGCACTTGTAGTGATTCCATCGCTGATAAAGTTGATAAATTAATATGCATGGCAAAAGCTAACTCAAATCCTGGGCTGAACCCAAAAATATCTAGTCGGCTCTAAAACTGTATTTTCTTGGCACGGCTGAATAAAGGAACGGAAATATATAATTATTTTTTACAGATTACAAGCATGGCAGCATTGCTCGGACGAGATTTATTAAGTCTAGCGGACATCAGTCCTACTGAACTTCAAGAACTCCTGCAATTGGCAACTCAACTTAAATCACAACAACTGAAGTTGCAGTGTAATAAAGTTTTGGGGTTGTTGTTCTCCAAAGCTTCTACTCGCACCCGGGTAAGTTTTACGGTGGCGATGTACCAACTGGGTGGACAGGTAATCGATCTCAACCCTAATGTCACTCAAGTTAGTCGCGGGGAACCGTTACAGGATACGGCGCGGGTGTTAGACCGATATCTGGATATTTTGGCAATTCGCACTTTTGCACAGCAAGATTTAGAAAGCTTTGCTCACTATGCCAAGATTCCGGTAATTAATGCGCTTACCGATGCAGAACATCCTTGCCAGGTATTAGCTGATTTATTGACGGTTCAAGAAAGCTTTAACACCTTTGCTGGGTTAACTTTAACCTACGTGGGTGATGGGAATAATATGGCTAATTCTCTGATGTTGGGCTGTGCTTTGGTAGGGATGAATGTCAGAATTGCCACTCCTAGCGGATATGAACCAGATTCTCAGATTGTAGAACAAGCAAGAGCGATCGCTAATCATAAAACGGAAGTCCTTGTCACTCACGATCCCGAATTAGCAGCTAAGGGTTCTACTGTACTTTATAGTGATGTTTGGGCGAGTATGGGGCGAGAATCTGAAGCCGATAATCGGATGCCAATTTTCCAGCCTTACCAAATTTCGGAACAGCTATTGAGTCTTGCTGATCCAGAGGCAATTGTTTTACACTGCTTACCAGCCCATCGTGGTGAAGAAATTACCGAAGCTGTTATTGAAGGTTCTCAATCACGAGTTTGGGAACAGGCAGAAAATCGCCTCCACGCACAAAAGGCTTTGCTTGCTAGTATTTTAGGAGCAGAGTAGGGAATAGGGCACAGGGTATAGGGCACAGGGTATAGGGTATAGTTTTCTTGCTTGTAACCTGTACCCTCTAACGTGTAACCTGTAATATTCTTATTTGTCAAAAGGCAAAAGAGAAGAAAAGAAAATAATTTTGCTTTTGCCTTTCATATTTTTACTTTTCTCTTGTTATGGGGAGTTTTTTGTAGTACTAATGTTCTAGAGACATTTATAATTACTTCCCACAAATTTATGGAACGTCTAACGGAAGCTCAACAAGAACTTTACGAATGGTTGGCAGAATACATCAAAACGCACCAGCATTCGCCTTCAATTAGGCAAATGATGCAAGCGATGAACTTAAAGTCACCAGCACCAATTCAAAGTCGTTTAGAACATTTACGCACTAAAGGATATATAGAATGGACTGAAGGACAAGCGCGAACGATTCGGATTTTGCGTCCTGTGAAGCAAGGTGTACCAATTTTGGGCACGATCGCTGCTGGTGGTTTAATAGAACCGTTTACTGATGCTGTAGATCATTTAGACTTTTCTAATTTCGAGTTACCTCCCCAAACTTATGCTTTGCGGGTAGCTGGCGATAGCATGATTGAAGATTTAATTACTGATGGCGATGTGGTATTTTTGCGTCCAGTAGCAGAACCAAATCATTTAAAAAATGGTACTATCGTCGCCGCCAGAGTAGATGGATTCGGTACCACATTAAAACGTTTTTATCGCCAAGGCGATCGCGTCACCCTTAAACCAGCAAATCCTAAGTACAATCCCATTGAAGTCATGGCTCAACAAGTGCAGGTGCAAGGTTCTCTCATTGGTGTTTGGCGTGGTTACAACTGAGTAATGGGGAGTGGGGAGTAGGGAATAGGGAATGGGAAAGATAAGTACCAATGACTAATGACTAAATTAATATGTACCTGACGAAAAATCCAGTGCAGCAACTGCCCACTTTCCGGTTGAAATTACCGTTTGTAAAGGAAAGTAAGGGCAGTTATTATACTCCGCAACCATTACCAGGATGCCCAAGAATGCCTGTGTCTCTGCAATTGCGGCAATATCAGCGACAAGCAATCGCTAGCTGGTTTACCAACAATGGCAGAGGGACGCTGAAAATGGCTACTGGTAGTGGTAAAACGATTACCGCATTAGCGATCGCTTGTGAATTATATCAACAGATTAATTTACAAGTTCTGGTGGTGGTGTGTCCCTATCGCCATCTCGTCACCCAATGGGCGCGAGAGTGTGAAAAATTTAATTTGCAACCCATTTTAGCTTTTGAGAATTTACGCACTTGGCAAAGTCAGCTTTCTACCCAAATTTATAATCTGCGTTCTGGTTCTCAACGGTTTGTTACTGTCATTACTACGAACTCTACTTTAATTGGAGATGGGTTTCAGTCTCAACTCAAATATTTTCCCGCGAAAACTCTAATTATTGGTGATGAAGCGCATAATTTAGGCGCACCCAAGTTAGAAGAAAGTTTGCCACGTACCGTTGGGTTGAGACTAGCTTTATCTGCCACACCGGAGAGATATTTTGATGATTTTGGTACGCAATCTTTATTGGATTATTTTGGCCCAGTTCTCCAGCCAGAGTTTACATTGAGAGATGCGATCGCTCAAGGTGCTTTGGTGCATTATCTGTATTATCCGGTGTTGGTGGAGTTAACTGAAGCAGAAAGTATTGCCTATTTAAAGTTAACTAAAAGAATTGGGCGATCGCTACTTTATAGAGAACGAGAAAATGGACAAGCGGGATTTGAAGACAATGAAGATTTAAAGCCGTTGTTGATGCAAAGGGCGAGATTAATTGGTGCAGCAGAAAATAAATTAACCGGCTTACGCGATTTAATGATTACTCGCCGCGAAACTAGCCACACTCTTTTTTATTGCAGTGATGGTTCACAAGATGCGGGACAACGTTCATCGCTACGCCAACTTAAAGCTGTTGCTAAAATTCTCGGAGTGGATTTAGGGTATAAGGTAAGCACCTATACGGCTCAAACAACTTTACAAGAAAGGGAAATATTGCGCCATCAATTTGAAAGTGGTGAGTTGCAAGGTTTAGTCGCAATTCGTTGTTTAGATGAAGGTGTTGATATTCCAGCAATTCAAACTGCGGTGATTTTATCAAGTTCTGGAAATCCTCGCCAATTTATCCAGCGACGGGGGCGAGTTTTGCGCCCTCATCCAGCTAAGGAACGCGCCACTATATTTGACATGATTGTTTTGCCACCAGATTTAGATAGAGAAACTATAGAAGTTGAGCGTAATCTTTTGAAAAAGGAATTACGGCGCTTTGTGGAGTTTGCTGATTTAGCTGATAATGCAGGGGAAGCAAGAATGAAGTTACTTGATTTACAAAAGCGATATGGTTTATTAGATATTTGATGATGAACTATATAGTTGTATTATTTTGTAAAATTTTTCGAGTTTTGAAAAAAGAAGCATTAAGTATGAAATAATAAAATTATGAGTTTGATCATAATGGGATGTAAGCTGCTTTAAAAATTTCACTTACATCCCATTATGATTGAGCTTGTTAATATTAACAATAGCAGAAGATAATTTAATAGTAAAGTCTTTTTTCAAAGAAAAGTATAAATTTAAAAAAATAGTTTTTACAAAATTAAAGATAACGCTAACAGTGGCTTTACGGAGGTAAATGCAGTACTAGAAAAAGTTAAAATATAGAAAAACTATATTTCCAAACCGAAGATGTCACAAGATGCAAATATCGATGATGTGCAGGAGCCAATAACCAGCGCCCCGCCGGAGGTACGGCAAATTATTGAGCGGGTATGGAAGCTAGAAAAAGGCAGACTAGATAAGAAGATTAACAGCCATATAAATGATAATATTTTGGATATTATTAAGGAAGAGGTGCGATGAAGCTGACTTCAATCAAGCTATGCAACTTTCGCTCCTTTTATGGTACGACACCAGAGATGCTCCTCGCTGCTGGAGATGTTCAGAACACAACGATTATTCATGGTAATAATGGCTCTGGAAAAACCAGTTTACTAAATGCCTTTACTTGGGTATTATATGAAAAATTTAGTGCAGCATTTGCATCGATAGAACAGTTAGTAAATAAACGTGCGATCGCAGAAGCTCAAAAAGGTCAAGCTGTAGAATGTTGGGTAGAGATTGGCTGGGAACATGAAGGTAAACGTTATCGAGTTAAACGCGCCTGTCGGGGTTATAAAAACGAAAGCGATTTTGATGCTGGCAAAACTCAATTAACCATGTGGGTTGGTGCGGATGATGGTAAATGGAATATACCAACTCAGCAACCAGACGATATAATTCATCAAATTTTACCCGCTACTTTACATCAATATTTTTTCTTTGACGGCGAACGAATTGAAGAAATAGTCCGTTCTGATAAAAAAGCTGAAATTGCCGAAGCGACAAAAATTTTCTTGGGTGTAGAAGTAATCAACCGTTCCATCAAACATTTGGGAGATGCTAAAAAAACTTTAGAAAATGAGTTAAAAGCTATTGGTGATTCTGAAACTAAACAGCTATTACGACAGCAAGAAAAGATAGAGCGAGAGCGTGAACGCATTACCAAGCGGCAAACCGAAATTAGAGAAGAGTTAGAATATCAACAAACTTTTAAAAAAGAGACAAGCAATCGTTTGCGAGAACTGAGTGCTGCTAAAGAATTGCAAGAAAGATGGCAGGATTTAGAATCGCAGAAAGTGACGAATCAAGAAGAATATAAAAAAACCAAGGAAGCGTTGAAAAAAGTTATCTCTGCGCGGGGTTATACAGTTTTATTGTCGGAAACTACATCCCAGTTCCGAGGAATTATCAATGATTTGAAGCAACGAGGCGAGTTAACATCAGGAATTTCGCGGGAATTTGTGAATGATTTGCTCGATTCTCAACGCTGTATTTGTGGTGCAGAGTTACACGAGGGTAATCATTCTTATAGTCATGTGAGTACATGGTTAAATAAAGCCGGTTCTTCGGCGGTGGAAGAAACTGCAATTCGGATGAGCGCACAAGTAGATGAAATTGATAAGCAAGCAATAGGCTTTTGGGAAGAAGTTGATAGAGAACAAACTAGGATTAATCAGTTAAGACAAAGCATATCTCAAATTGAAGGCGATTTAGACAATATTCAAGAACGGTTAAGAAAAGATGCTAATGAAGAAATTAGCAGTTTGCAAAAACGTTTAGATGAAATTGAAAGTAAAATTGATGAATTAAATCGAGAACAGGGTGCAAATCAGCAGCAAATTGCTCAACTCACAACTGAAATTGAAGGCTTGAACAAACAAATCGCCAAACAAAAGCTGAATGAAGATAAGCAAACTTTAGCACAGCGACGAATTAATGCTACTCAAGATGCAATCGAACGGTTAACGGAAGTCCGAAATCGTCAAGAGCAACAATTTCGCATGCAACTTGAAAAGCGAGTGCAAGAGATATTTATGGAGATTTCTGTGACTCCATACATTCCTAAAATTAGCGATAAATATGAACTGACATTAGTAGAAAATACTACAGGGATAGAAGCATCAGTTGCAGCTTCCACTGGGGAGAATCAAATTCTCAGTTTATCTTTTATAGCTAGCATTATTGACAAAGTACGGGAATGGAGCGAGAAACGAAAAATGATGATGATTCCCGATAGTAACACTTTCCCAATTGTCATGGATTCACCCTTCGGTAGTTTGGATGAGAATTCGCGGCGACACATTGCGAAGACAATTCCCCAATTAGCAAATCAGTTGATAGTTTTAGTTACTAAGACTCAGTGGCGGGGTGAAGTAGAAGCAGAAATGACAGACAGAATTGGGAGAGAATATGTGCTTACGTATTATTCTTCTAAGCCGGATTGCGAACAAGATTATATTGAGTTGGGTGGAGAAAGATATCCTTTGGTGAAACAAAGTCCCAACGAGTTTGAGTATACGGAAATTATGGAAGTTGAACGGGATGGGTAATTAAGTCAACAAAAAGCCAGGGCGACTTATAGTCGCTTGGTGCAATATGTGAGGTAATCAATGAGCCGTACTCCATAGACCCGCATTAGCTGCGTATCTTCAAATACCAGGAATTTCCTGAAGACACTGTACATAACAAATGTTACTGTGGCCTAGTTGAAAACCAAGAGGGAGATAGCCTTTGCCGATATTGAATCTGCTTTATATTTCTACACAAAAGTCACGGTCATGGGCACAATATTCAAGTAGCTTGAAATATGAAAATCACTCGTATTCACCGCCAGTTTGAAAAACTATGGTTAACCGTTTTACTTCCGTGAGTACTGCCCTCACACTTAAGGTAGTTGGAATAATTTGCATTTTGTCCTTTTTCGTTGACTTTTTTATTCTATTGTTACCCTTTCAACCAACTGATCGGGTATGGCAAATCAACTTGGCAACAGCGCTAGTTGATCGAGGAATTGTTCCTCTGGTAGGGCTGGGGCTTTTGTTTGCAGGGTATTGGTTTGATAATGCTAATGCAGAAAGCGATCGCCCCCAAGGTATCGATTTAAGATTTCCCGCCCTGATCATCTCAAGTATTTTAGGGTTGATGTTCTTGCTGATTTTTCCCCTGCACCTCAATAATGTCAATCAAGCTAAGGCTCAAACAGTTAACCGCATCACCCAAGAAGCAGATCAGGCAGAAAATCAACTGAACACTCGGTTAACGCAATTGCAAGCACAATTGAATACTGATCAAGGAAAAGCTCAATTAGAGCAACTGCGAAACCAAACCAAGGCTCAGTTTAGTGAACTACTCAAAGATGACCAGAGATATAAGCAAGCACTTGAAAGCCCTCAAATTCCCGCAAATATAAAAGAGTTGCTGAGGAAGGCTAAAACAGATCCCCAAGCACTTGAAAAAGCTATCCAACAACAAACAGATGTTAAGACGCTGCAAACTCAACAACTGAGCCAAGTTCGCCAGCGCAGAGACGAAACATTGCAACAAGCTAGAGACACTGCTTGGAAGTCTGGACTGCGAATTGGGATTAGCAGTTTGCTGTTGTCTATTGGTTACATTATCATCGGCTGGACAGGCTTAAGAAACAGGGGTGCTGTACAAGGTGGTAAACCTAGAGCTACTGCACGGTAATCGACTATCGGTATGGCAGTAGAACGTATCCGAATATAAGAGAAGACAGGAGGCAGAGGGCAGATCGCTTTTAGCGTCTCCCCTTCTCCCAAGCTAAGGGACTTGCAAGTAAAAAATAATCAATCGTTTTGCAAGGCAGGGGGAGCAGGGGAGGCAGGGGAGGCAGGGGAGGCAGGGGGAGAAAGAATTGGATAGTGACGTTGGATGGAAGAATTGAGTAATTTAATTCTTGGATGTCCCTAATAACAATAAAAATGCAATTATCACTGAGTAAAATCGCTATAAAACTTGGGTAATGTTCTCAATTTACATACTGACATATAACGAAGAATTAGATATTGCTGCTTGTATCGAATCGGCGATGCTATCGGATGACATAATTGTTGTGGATTCATGCAGTAGCGATCGCACCATAGAAATCGCCAGCCGCTATCCCATCCGTGTCGTCCAACACCCTTTTGAAAGCCACGGACGCCAACGCACCTGGATGTTAGAGTCTATTCCCCCAAAGTACGAATGGGTTTATATTCTCGAAGCTGACGAGCGTATGACGCCAGAACTGTTCGCAGAATGCCAAAAGGCAAGTCAGAGTCAAGACTACATTGGTTACTACGTGGCTGAACGTGTCATGTTCATGAATCATTGGATTCGCTACAGCACACAGTATCCCCGTTACCAAATGCGCCTCTTCCGCCACGGTAAAGTCTGGTTTACAGACTACGGTCATACTGAACGGGAAGTTTGTGAGGGTGCAACTAGCTTTTTAAAAGAGACATATCCACACTATACTTCTAGCAAAGGCTTGAACCGCTGGATTGATAAGCATAACCGTTATTCTACAGATGAGGCTCAAGAAACGCTATATCAATTAGAGCAGGGAAAGGTCAACTGGCGAGATTTATTCTTTGGCAAATCGGAAGTCGAAAAACGCCGCGCCCTAAAAGATTTATCTTTGCGTTTACCTGCTAGACCGTTGCTAAGGTTTGTATATATGTATTTTATCTTAGGCGGATGCTTAGATGGACGCGCTGGACTTGCTTGGTGTACATTGCAGGCATTCTACGAATACCTGATTTTGCTCAAAGTCTGGGAAATGAAGTATTTACCAAAACCTAATTTAGACGCAACAACAATTCTGGCAGAAGAGAATACACAACAGTTACAGTGCGCGGATTCTGAAACAACACAGGCTGACGTGGCGTAAAGGGGACTGGAGAGGGACTTGCAACTAAAAAAATAGGCAGGGGGAGAAGAGGAGCAGGGGAGGCAGGGGAGGTAGGCTGACAGGTGTAGGTATTTTACGATGAGGAGAAGTTGGGGTAATAAAATCCATCAACAGGAGTTGGAGGAAATGAACTCCAGCGATGAAGATGAATTGATATACCGTTAAGTAAATCAGCAATGAGGGTGAGCAAGCAAC
>JBBSOX010000176.1:0-9456 GCA_038259325.1 Chroococcales cyanobacterium
AAGTCGTCGCCAGGAAATTCAACATTTTGTGAATTGTCTACCACGCTGATGTAGTCATCCAAATCGAATGCTGCTGATAAATTACGCATAATCTCAGAAGTAGGAAGTACAATTAGTCTTCCCTATTCAGTAGTTCTTCTCTATGCCTAAATAGCAATTTTGCTAATAATCTAGTGACTCATGATGTCTCTATCCGGTCAAATCAGGAGCGAATTTGACCGGATTTTTATTGACCGGACACCTGAAAACTTTTATCGCACCATTGGCAGTACCAGCGCCGGATAAATTCACCGCTGGCTAGATGGTTATAACCGTTGCGATGAGTTTGCCGCTTGTGGCAGCGGGGACACTCTACGCGGTCACGGTTTAGTGAGTTGGTTGGCTTTGACATAGTGGAACCTTCCCGGTCTTGATTCAACCTGAAGTTTTCTAACACTTGAGTCATAACCAACAATCGCCACCAACTCCCCACCATATATTGCTAGCTGTCCGACATTGGGCGACCAGGGCGAGTCATCGGGGAATGGATATAAATCTACAAAAGATAATCTCGGCTTGGCGATCGCGTCGCCTGCCACGTGAACATCAGCTTTTCTTGCAGAAGGATAAACTTTTACGACTTTGACCTTTTTTTGCAATGAAAGTGACCAGAAAATCTCTCCTACTTCAATATTTTTTGATGAGGGGTAAGATACTTCGCTTTGTTGTTCACTTTTATTTTCAGAAATGTTGGGCAAAGTAGGCGGATCAAGGCGGATCACACCCGGATCACAAGTCTGGGAAGTCTCTTCCTGTAAGGGCTGAGGTGTGATCCGCCTATCAAAACCACTAGGCGGATCATTTTCTACGTTTTCAGTACTAGCTTGTAAGTTTTGAGACTCATTTAGGGGTATTGATCCACGTGATCCGCCTTGATCCGCCTGTTTACCCCAACTTTTTTGATTTTGATTATTTTGTGCGTTTTCAGTACTAGCTTGTAAGTTTTGAGACTCATTTAGGGGTATTGATCCACGTGATCCGCCTTGATCCGCCTGTTTACCCCAACTTTTTTGATTTTCTTGAGAAGACTTTTGCACCCAAACATGGGGGCAACTTCCTTCGATTCGTTTTCTTATTTGTTCCCAATCATTAGATCTAAGGATGGCGGAGACACGTTTGGCTGATGCCATCTCCTGCCTACCTGGTTCGATACCCAGCGCTGTCTTCAAAATTTCGTGAGTGGTTGTCTCACCTTGCGCGATCGCAAAACTCAGAACAATCTCAGCCCAGGGGTCAACAGATTGAAAATCCTTGCTGACTTCGTTGTGCAGTTTCGATTCAGTAGGCGATAGCCACCACTGATGCCCCTTCTCGAACAGGGCGTTAGCAGCTGCCCAAATTAGATCACGTTCTCTTGCTAGTTCATCAATCGGGATGACATCATCCACCGGAATAATCCAGAACCGTCTGTTTCCTGTGGGGTCGTTGAGTAGTTCCTGTTCGTTACTCGTGCCGACTAACACGCAGGCGCGGGGATGCTCCTTCACCTCACGAGCATAAGGTGCGCGAAAGACATCAACACTGGAGGACATGAATTTTTTGATGCTGCTCACGTCCTTTCTCTTATACATGTGTTCAATTTCTGGAATTTCCAAACCCCAGAATTGATGTAATTTCATCAGCTCGTCTTTCTCGTTGCCATCACTCAATTCATCAGTGAACCAGTCGTCCCCAAACATTTCACGCCAAAAGCTTGATTTGTTCAGTCCTTGCGCTCCTACTAAAATTACAGCTGTATCTACTTTGCACCCAGGACGACGGGCGCGAGCTACTGCTGAAATCAGCATTTTTTTGAGGTATGTATTATGAAGTGGATCGCAGCTGCCAAAGTACCTAGTTGCTAAATTGTCCAAAATTGAGGTGTCAACAGAACTGTAGCGGGCGGCGACTTCATCTAAATATTCCACTACTGGGTGGTAAGCGTTCCTAGCAGCAAGCGCTTCAATAATTGACTGAGCGTCTCCTATTTGTACATCCATGTCAAACTCCAAAGCTATTAACAGCCGTAATTGGTTTAAGTCGATTTTTTGGACATCCAGTTCGATGATGTTTTTTAATTGGTTCAGCCGAAGACTATCAGCCCATCCTTCCTTGATGGTTTTGTAGGCACGGTAGATTTTCGATGTCCGTTCCTCATCGTCGTATTCTGTATCGTTCCGGCGTTTTTCTTCCCATGCCTTGCGCCATTCTTCGATGGTCGGGGCATCTTCCATTAGTTGCCTGAAGGCACTTTCACCTTTTGCAGCTATGAAGTCATCCATCCCCTTAAGCTCAGGTGATGGCAACTGGATGATCATCACTTTTGAGCCTGTTGCTGCCAAGTCTCTAGATAGATTCATCAGCGCAAGCTGCACAGGACGTTTATCTAAAATATCTGCGTCGAAACACAGGTAGAATGTTCTGCCAAACCCTGAGAATGGTTCTATCCATCGGTGAAGCCGGCCATTTTTCCGGCACGTTGAGACTCCGGGGATGGATATTGTTGGAATATTAATTGTTAATCCTGCACCAGCCTTTTTAGCGCCTTCTGTGATGATTATCGGAATTGATTTATCAGCAAGAATTTCTTGCCAGTATCCCTCAATTCCGGTATTCAAGAACAAAGGTGATACACCAGAATCACTAGCGCCTAAGTATTTTTGTACCCTACCATCTTTACCTACTGGTGATACATCAGGCTTAATTTGAACACCTTCTAAAGTATTTTCACCTGTTAAAGGGTCAACTCCTGAAACCATCCAGCAAGGTATTAAGTGATTAGAGTGCTTATGTCTAGATTTTGTATTGCGATTTAGCACCTTATCTACTTCTCTGGGGTCTGTTACAGTTTTTACATTGCAAGAGATAATCCGTTTTGATACATTGCTTAACTGCCATTCTTCCCAATGATGAATAGCAATGTCATCAATAGTTTCAATGGGAGAAGTTAGGGGAAATGGATAGATGCCTTGTGTCATGATTCCCCCTTATTAATTTTTGATGAAGATAACTGAAAAGTGTTAGAATTAGTACATCCGAGGCACACTTTTAAAAGCCTCTCAAACAAGCTATTATTCATACTTAAACTTTGATTTCAAGTTTATTTATTTGGTTTCTCCAGCTGATTACTGGAGTTTTTTTTTGTAATGTTAATAGCGGGTTAATTAATGGCTATTAACGTTAGTTGGTTTGGTTGGGTAAGTGCGATCGCACAAAATAAACTAGCGGCTGACCAACGCCGATCGCGCTACGGATATTGAAATCGAGTTGGTCATAAAGGGGAAGTATTAGGGAAGGCGGATCGAGTTGGCGCTCAATCCGCCATGTTCTATACCAAGAGAGAAATTGAAACATGGAACTGAACAATGATGATGTGATGTCTTTGTCTGGTGAAGCCACTTTTAAGGCTGGGAGTATGTTAAAAGTGGTTCAGCTATATACTGCTGCGGCAAATTATCTTGGATCACCCCACAGCAATTGGTTTCAAGAGAAGGGAATTTCTTGTGAAGTTCTCAAAGTTGAGGGTGGCGGCTGGCAGAAAGGGAAAATCCGATTTCGCGTGGAGTTCATTCCTGATGAAATTGAAATTCCTCAGCAAGAGCTTTTGCATTAGATAATTTATAGATAAGCGTCCCATAAATAAAGCCGTCCTACCTCATGGGTAAGACGGCTTTATTCATCTGATTTGGTAGTTAAACGATAAATCTCTTGCTTAAGAGTTTGTACTTCTTCTTTAAAAACTTTTTGTACAAGTTTGCTTTCTTCTAATCGCGTCTCAAGCCGTTGCTGATGCCCCTCAACGTAGGACGAGAAGGTTTTTTCTATTAGTTCGAGACGCTCAAGAATTTTCCCAGGACTAACGTTTCCTTGGTGATTGCCAATCCAAGAGTGATTTTCTCCTGGGCTATTAGTCGAAGAAGTTCTGATCGTTTTAATCCCATAGACTGGGCTATCTTGTCCATATTCTCCCAGTCCTTCTCGCTCATCCTTACATTCACCGTCTTTGCGTCTTCGGCTAGTGTCTTTGGTCTTGCCATTCTCTCGCGTTTTCATTTTAGCTACAGCCTCATCTTATCTTTGCAAAACTCTTTTTGTATATACAGACCTATTGACACGTTATGTCTTTGCATTATACTAACATTAGTAAAGACAAAACTAACTATTACACCTAACTCCTACACCCAAACCATGCAGAGATAGCAGCCTGCAAGCACTGAGCGAATATCAAAGACCTGCTAGGGGATGAGTAGCCAATTAAAGCGACGACCCATTACCAAAGGTGATCACTATGACAAAAAAATCAAATTGGAATGAATGGTGGATAAACCCGGTCAAGGACGGCAGTTCTGAACCGGACTCAGGAGATTTACAACAAACCAAAGACTACATTGCCAGGACTTATACTCCTGAAACTCAAGCCGAAATCCGAATCAAAGTTAGGAAGACACGAGAACAGTAAAAAGCGATCGTCTCTACGCAAGAGCGATCGCCGTAACGGATTAATAGTTAAGGAAATTTTAGCAAGAATGAGCAGCAGTAAAGGCGATTGTGAAGATTGCGATGTTTGTCGGTTATTTGAAATAGGAGTTTACGCAGTCCCCTGTGATCCTCCTTGTTACGTGCAGCCCCAAACGGAAAAACCGCCAGAACCTAATCAGGGTAGGAATCCAACGGTAAGCGTTTAAAAACAAACTGATACTTGTTTACCAACCATAACTCACATGGACTTTGGAATTAGAAACCCGGTTGCTGGGCATTCCTCCCACATCGATGACAAAGGGCGGGAATGGGGAGGAGTTGACGGAGATATTCTCTCGTATCTCAGTGACATCTCCAACTTGGAGCAGTTCGCCGACATGGCGAATGACGCAGATCAGCTAGCAGACTTTTTAACCCCGTTTCTGAAAAATGCTGAGACTTACTTCGATGCAATGGAGAAAATTGCTGACGGGCAAGTCACTTGGACACAGTTAAGAAAACACTACGGCTCGAAAGTCGCCAACGCGATCGCCGACATTCGCAAACTCAACGGCGAATTTGACGCTGAGATGAACCGCATCGATGCCCAAGACCGTGCCGACCTTTTGCGAATTGAGCAAAAGCGCAAGCACGGTCTAGCGGAAATTGCGACTCAACTGCAAACCGATTTAGAGACAGAACTGTGGCGACATACCAATAAAATCGACACAATCGAGAATCGGCAAGCAGTCCAGCAAGAACGTCAAGCCATCCAAGCTGGGCTAAGAGAAAAGCGTCAGCAGCTTCTAGATCGTGCCAAACATGGCACAGGGAAAACATCCCAAGAAAGAATACCAGTCCAAACACAAGACAGTTCCCCATCCTCCAGCGTCAGTGCCACCGGGGGCTGGGGAAATAACCTGAGAAATCTTTGGAACGGACTAGGCGACAGATAACTAATTATTAGGAGACCGATGTTAGCACGGAGATCTACGCCAACTAACATCAGTCCCTTTCATCATAAGGGACTGGAGGAACAACAAAACCATCCACAGGAGCGCTCACCAGAAACCAATAAAGGCAGAACCTTTAGACGTGCTGGTAACGCTTGCGAAATCGTTGCTGGAGCTTGCCTCAACTCAGCCGTAGTTTTCACTTTTCATCTGCTCCAAGTCCACCCCGCCGGGATGGTCTTAGCAGTCGGCACTGCTCACTTTTATTTCACAGCTACAGCCGCAGGTGAAAGAGATGTCAGTAATTTAATGACTGGCTTTTCGGCCTCATTAGCTTTGCTGTGTGCGCTTTCGGAACCGATGGGGGAATGGTGGGAAGCATCCGCATCTAAAGCAACAGCACAAGCAGAACTACAGCAGATGTACATCCCACCCAAACCAGAGATTCATTATCCCAGTTGGTTAAGCGGGGTAGTCATCGCTGTCTTTTTCTTCGGGCTGAGACTGGCACTCACTCCCAGGAGCCGTAATGGGATATTTAAGTGATGAGCATGAGGAGTTGAGTAATTCTCAGCGATCGCGCCTGATAACTTGGATCAATAAGCTGCCTTTTGATAAAAAAATCCTGGTGATTGGGGTATCGGTGGTAATTGGCGTTTCTTCCGCGGCCATGTCTTGGAGTGGTCAAGCCAGCGATAGAGTTTACTTTTGTCTGCAAACACCCACAAAGCAGCTGCGCTGTCGGGATAAAAATAACCGCCCGTACCGCATGAGCGTTTGGCACTGGGAAAAATGGAAGGAGGAGGGACAACCGGATAACGTTGTTTTTCGCCAACTAGTCAAAGCCAGCAATCCCCATAAACCCATACTGGCATTCCGAGGTTTTATTGAATTTGCAGTGGCCGGCTGGCTGCTCCGTCATTTGCAAAACGACGAGCGCCAGTTAGCCGAGTTTGAGCAGGTCGCCGAAAAATTAAACGTTACCCAAGCTGAACTACAAGCCAGGACTACTTTAGAACTAACCGCCAATGAATACACCGTAGATATTCAAAAAGCCGAAATCCTGGCAGAAGTTGACATCAAAATTTCTCAGATGGACGCTAACGAGACAATATTCGATGCTGAAACCGCTGGGATGACCAAAGACGAAAAGCGCGAATATGCCGAATTTCTCCGCCGACTCAAAACACCTTACCTGCAAGGTTCACAGACCTTACAGGGAACGATTGACCCTAGAGACAAA
Source organism: Chroococcales cyanobacterium (assembly GCA_038259325.1). Classification (GTDB taxonomy): domain Bacteria; phylum Cyanobacteriota; class Cyanobacteriia; order Cyanobacteriales; family Nostocaceae; genus Nostoc. The sequence goes on from JBBSOX010000176.1 coordinate 6,673, forward strand.
ATGGAAGGAGAGCAGCAACAGCAGATTGCTACCACTAACCCTTACCAGTGGGTTGAAGAAGCGATTAGCTACTGTTCTGTTTTGATATTTGGTGGTTCAGATTCCGGTAAAACTACCCTAGCCAGTCACATTATTAAAGCTAAAAAAGATAGAGGCGACCGAATTATCGTCCTTGACCCTCATGCTGAAAAGGGACAATGGGAAGGACTAGAGGTAATTGGGGCTGGCATGGACTACGAAGCTGTAGATGATGCTTTGAACTGGTACTACTCCGAGTGTGAACAGCGCTATAAGGTTTTAGCTAGAGAAGGGAGAGAAGCAGTAAAGGCACGGGGTCGGGTGTGCATCGTCACCGAAGAGCTTACAAATTATGCCCAGCGCTGTAAAAACGCCGGCAATTATCTACAAGCCGCCATGAGTGACAACCGCAAAATTTTTCTAGATAGCTTGATGGTCGCTCACAATCGCACTCTTTCTAAATTGGGAGGAGCTAAAGATATGAGACAGCAGCGAGATGATGCACTCCTAGAAATCAAGCTAATACCACCGTCTTTAACAGCTAGTAGGCAGGCATTTATCAAGCTACCAGGGCAAGATTTTAAACCTGTCTCACTACCTACATGGGAAACCATCACCAGTTTTTCGACAGGAGGTAACAGCACACCAACTCACACAACTTTAGATCGTGACACTTGGCAGAGAATTTGGGAACTAGAGTTTAATTTAGATTCCGAAATGACGAAACGAGATTCCGAAACGACGAAACGACCAGACAGCAATGATTACAGTCAAGTTCCGAAACGATTTACTCATTTCGGACTAAACCGAAATGAAGCCCGAAAAATGATATTTCATCTCCGAAACGAAATGAAAATGACCCAGACACAAATCATTGAAACGCTTTGGAATGCAAAGGCTGGAGACAATAAAATCTACCGAAATGCCGTTTCGGAATACAAGGAACTGATGAACGCAGGAGAAGACAATGACCGCGACTAACATCTGCCCACACTGTGAATCGAGCCGGATAAATTACGTCCAGACTTATGGTTACTGGGAATGTGACAACTGTGGCAATATCTGGGCTTTGGACAAAGATGATCCAGATTATGACGCGCGACCTTTAGATCTAGGTAAGTGTTGCGCCTGCAACTGTACTAGTGAATCAGTACAGAACCTAGTTATGCTCGACAAAAAATCACCCATCCCAAATACAGGCTGGGGATGTCTGACTTGTGGGTTGCCTTATGACGGCGCGATCGCCGTGGTCTGTGATGACTGCTTGCAAAAATTGCAGTCAGGACAGGACATATTAAAATACGCAGTTTTAGGCTATCCAACCGAGAAAGGGCGCTGCAACATAGCAGATTTAACTGAAGATTTTGACCATAACTATCCCCACGAATGACCATGTATGAGGAGATAGACGAACTAATTACCCAAATTAATGACAGGCTCAAAGCTCAAAATATTGGGATTAGCATTGAACGCGACGGGAAGCGATTACGGCTACGCGGGGTTTTTCCACCCAAGCCTAATTCCTTTGATCTCAACCCGACTCAACAGCGACTTTATCCCCAAATCCGCGCCACAGCAGAAGGAGTGAAGATAGCCGAAAGAGAAGCCATAAAAATTAGGCTATCTTTGGATGAAAGCAAGTTTGATTGGGGCAATTACACTCGCACCCATCACAGTGACGCTGACCAGTCCCCGCGCACCGTGGGCGACTGGATTTTATTATTTGAGGCTGATTATTTCAACCGCCGCCAAACCAACCAACAGACCCTCACTACTTGGCGGACAGAATACCGGATGGTGTTTCGCCGCTTACCCCTTAAAAAACGGCTTACCACTGAGCTACTGATAGAAACTATCCTCAGCACCCAACCAGATACCAAAAGCCGTAAGCGCTTTTGTATCTGTTTGGGGGCGCTGGCTAAATTTGCTGGCTTAGAGTTAGAGACCAAAACCTTAAAAGGTGATTACAGCCCCAAACGAGTTGCACCGCGCCAAATTCCCGATGACGAGCAGATAGTTGAATGCTTTTATCAGATTTCTGCTCCTGGCTGGCGTTGGGTATATGGGATGATGGCCTGCTATGGGTTGCGTAACCACGAAGTTTTTCGGGTTGATTTAGAGGCTTTGGCTGATTCCCATATTTGTAGTGTGTTATCGGGTAAAACGGGTAGTCGTCAGGTGTGGCCGTTTCATTTTGAATGGGTCAAGCAGTTCGGGCTACAACAAATCGAGCTACCCGAAGTAAATCTCACGCGGTCAAATGCCAGTTTAGGAGGAGATGTTAGCCAACACTTTCGGCGGCAAGGCATACCATTTGGCGCTTACAATTTGCGTCACGCCTGGGCAATTCGCACTTTAGAATATGGACTGGAGACATCTTTAGCCGCCCAACAAATGGGTCATTCGCTAGAAGTGCATTCGGAGTTGTATCATCATTGGATTAGCTCAAAACAGCACCAACGCGCTTTTGAATTGTTGCTTAAACGGGTAGATCGACCCTTGCCGCCAGGTTTAAATTTGCCTTTGCAGTCATAATCAATTGCAATATGTACCAGATGCCTCCTAAACTCAGTCCCTGTCAAGGTTACAAGTTAAATCATGACAATCTCAACTACAATTTTCGGGCGATCGCGGGTGACGTTTTGGGCTGAAAATCCTCGTGTCAGCAGTTCAAGTCTGCTTCCTGGCATACTTCACAGCCCAAACAAAAGCCCGCTTACCTATTGGTAATGCGGGTTTGTTGTTGAAATCTGCCTAAAATCTGCC
>JBBSOX010000177.1:0-9396 GCA_038259325.1 Chroococcales cyanobacterium
TGCTGTGTGTAACTTTGATACTCATTTGGCGCATTTGGAGGAAGTGGGGAGGATCTAGGGGTAGATGGCATCGTTGGAGGGGGGATCAAAGTACATATACATGAGGGAGTGGGGAGTGGGGAGTGGGGAGTGGGGAGCAGGGGGAGTAGGGGGAGCAGGGGGAGCAGGGGGAGCAGGGGGAGCAGGGGAAGAATAACTATTTATTGATTATTGTTCCAATGCCCAATGCCCAATGCCCAATTTCAACCAACTTGAGCCAGTTGTTGTTGATTCAGGTAGTAATAATGACCTTTTTTAGTGATTAAATCGTCGTGGGTACCGCTTTCTACCAGAACGCCTTGATCTAAAACCAGGATCAAGTCAGCGTTGCGGACTGTAGAAAGGCGATGGGCAATGATTATACTTGTACGTCCTTGAAGAATTGTTTTGAGGTTGTTTTGAATAATTCGTTCTGATTCCGAATCTAGGTGGCTGGTGGCTTCATCAAACAGTAATAACCGAGGATTTCCGAGCAAAGCCCGAGCGATCGCTAGGCGTTGGCGCTGTCCACCAGAAAGCATACCGCCGCCCTCACCAATTTCGGATTCGTAACCCATCGGTAATTTTTGAATAAATTCATCGGCTCCAGCATATTTTGCTGCTTGGATAATTTCTTCTAAAGAGGCATTTGGATGAGCGATCGCAATGTTTTCCCGAATAGTCCCACCAAAGAGAAAAGTATCTTGGTCTACAACGCCGATTTGAGAACGGAGCGATCGCAACGAAACACTACTGATATCGCAACCATCAATGAGTAGTTTGCCATCTGTCGGTGGGTATAGACCCAAAATCAATTTACTCAGGGTTGTTTTTCCAGAACCACTGCGCCCCACCACTGCAACCATCTGTTCTGGCTGGATTTCAAAGTTAAGATTTTCTAAGACGTTAGTCTCACTTTCTGAGTGATAGCGAAAGGTGACATTCTGAAAGCTAATGTTACCACGCAGCTTACCCAACGACTTCCGGGGTTTAGTTTCCAAATCTTCTTCTGGTTCCGCCTCCAACACATCATTTATGCGTTCTGTAGAAATCACAATTTCTTGCAATTGGTTCCACAGCATAGATAGCCGCTGGAAAGGACTCAAGACGTTACCCACCAACATATTGAAAGCAACTAATTGTCCAATAGTCAGTTCGCCATTAATTACCTGGGTCGCACCATACCACAACAATGCAGTATTTACGAAAGTTTGGATGACTCCACTAATAATTTGCAGTTGATTACCAATTATTTGAGCATTAAAGGCTTTTTTGACCAAATCATTCAACAGTTCCTCCCAACGCCAGCGCACAGTCTGTTCAATTGACAATGATCGGACGGTACGAATTCCGCTGAGGGATTCTATGAGATAGCTTTGTTCTTTAGCGCCGGCATTAAAAATTTCTCTCGATATGCGACGCAAAATATTGGTGCTAGCCAGTGCCAAGATAAAAAATGGCGGTACTGTACACAACACAAATAATGACATCCGCCAGCTATAAGAGAACATCAAGGCCAGATAAACCACCAATGTCAGCATATCCAACAATATGGAGAGTGTCTGACCGGTAAGGAATTGCTGAATTTTCTGGTTTTCTTGGATGCGTGAGACTATATCCCCAACAAAACGCGACTCAAAATAAGAAAGGGGCAAGCGGAAGGTATGTTTGATAAAACCTACGAGTAGGGCGATACTAACGCGGTTAGCAGTATGAAATAGCAGATATTGCCGTAAAGCGTTGACAGCGACACCAAATAACCCAAAAACAATCATCCCCAAACCAATGGCGTTTAAGGTTGTAACGCTACGTTGCACAAGTACTCTATCGAGCAATAACTGAGTGAATACTGGCGTTACCAGTCCAAATAATTGGATTAGTACAGAAGCTATAAAGATTTCTAATAGTGTCCGATAGTGAGGTTTGATTAACTCAAAAAACTTCCAAAAGCTGGCACTTTCGTTTTTAGTATTTTTTAATAAGCCTGTAGGTTGCAGTAACAATGCATAACCACTCCAACCTGCTTGAAATTCAGCTTTTGTCAGACTGCGTTGACCAAGAGCGGGATCGCATACAATCACACGCTTTTTCGTGATTTCATAGACAACGATGAAGTGATTGCCTTTCCAGTGGACAATTGCAGGTAAAGATTGTTCTGCTAATTTATCAAGAGTGGCTTTCACCGGACGGGTGGCAAAACCCAGGTTTTCTGCTGTGGCTGCCATAGCCTTTAGAGATGCACCACTGCGGTTGACGTTGGTCATATCCCGCAGGCGATTGATACTAAAATGCTTGCCCCAATAGTTACCAATCATGACCAAGCAAGCAGAGCCACAATCGGCAGCGCTTTGTTGGGCATAGAAGGGATAGCTTTTAGTGAGGCGTTTCCACCAATGCCCCACTTGCACTTTCGGACTGGGAAAGTAAAAAGATGATTTTTTTGGTTGTTGTTGTGACTGCTGCTCTCGTTGGGGAAAAGGAATGATTTTGGATTTTGGAGGTTGGGAAGTTTTTTCCTCACTCCCCACTCCCCAATCCCCAGTCCCCAGCCCCCAGTTTCCCAACTCTGGAAAGTATTCTAGTGCTGTTTGCTTATGGTCGTTTTTCAGAATGTATGCAATTGTTGGTTGTGTTACTTGCCAATCACCTTGTTCTGGTTGGGCAAATATTGTACCTGGTGTCAAAGAATGACCTTGGGAATGTCGCAGTTGACCTCTGTACAATAGCCACAATTGCGAATCTTGGGATACTTGCGTTGTGATAGAGCCAGTTTCTAAATGCTGTCGCTCAAAGAGAGATAAGGCTTTGAGCATCCCTGGCACTTGTGAAGTATGGCACGGGAATTGTGAGGTTTGGCGACATAACAACAGCAAATCCCAAAGTTCTGCACGGGCAAAAAGGCGATCGCGAATATTAGGATACTTGTCCATCAATATTTGCAATGCATCCTGCCTAAAATAGCCAAGTTTTAAGCTTGTTGAAGCTCTGACTACATAAGGGCTAAAGTCAGCTTCGGGAAACAGAGTCAATTCGCCGAAAACAGACCATGCACCAAAGGTAGTGATTAAATTCTCAGAGCTATCCAACAGTCGGACTTTACCTGTAAGGATAATGTATATACCAGGATTCGTCTGTGCGGATTGCCAGAACTGCTTTGCTAGTGGTGGCTCCACAATTTCCATTGCTGCCAGTAGGTTTTCTAATTCTTTTTCTGAAAGCTTTGCACCCAAGGTGTACAATAGCCTTTCGCCTACATGTTCCCCAGAAAGCACAGCTGGCATTTTCTAACCTCCAAGACAGAATTTAGTTATTGGTCTAAATTGAAAAAAATAACAATATTAATTATTTGATACTCTTAATATTCTGTAAGAAAACCTTAAGCCCTTTGGAAGAAAAGAGTATTGTTTGATGAAAGGTATTTTAGGTAAGCAGCGCCACTCGTTGTAACAAATGCTTGATGTGACAATCACTAATGTGAATGCTAATATATTGGGCTAGATGTCTTCCTAAACAAGCCTTTTTGTTCACAAAGCAGCAGCCCTTGCGGTGTCTTCGGATACCACAAGATTCGTGCTTTTCAGCAAGAGGTTGAAAAAGAATTTAGAAGCAAAACGTCTAAGGCTTTGCCAAGGTATTAGAATCAATTTAGTAGGCGATGCTTCAGTCTACAACCCGTAACCTCCAGCATTAAGAAACTGGCTTTAGGCAGGCTACAGTGAAGAGACGAGAAAACCTATAAAAACAGAATGATCCTTTGATATTTTACTACTCAATAAAAATCTTACTTAAACAATATTGCTTGGTTTGCTTAAAAGCTACTAAACTCAATCTTTTTACAGTCATGTTTAGTCTCTTTAAACATATACCTACCAAAGAGCCATGTGAGTTTTATTATACCTCCTTTAACGGGAATAGCCTAAGTGGTTAATTAAATAAGTTCACGATAAACATATTTACATCCTTAGCTTACACTGATTAACTTCAAATTTGAATAGCCTGTGCTTATTTTTGTGTAAATTTTCTCAAATATTACATCAGGAACGATTCTTTGCAGAAAAAATACAATTTTTACCCATTTACACATTAAATCTTCAAACAACTAGACAACAAAGTATGGTGCAAGTTATGACAGCACATAATACTCTTGGTTCGCCCATTTTGTCAGAAGTTAGAAAAAAGTCTACTCACGGGTAGATGACTGATCACCAACTTAAGCGTATATGGTCTTGGAACCCAAGCAGAGCAAGAATAAGCTATCAAATTATCTATGACCATCAAGGCGTGTGGACTTAAACATTACAAATTAAGAATCAGTATAAGATTGTTTTGGCAGTAGCGATCGCACTTTCTACACTCTCCACAATATAAACATTTTCTGGCGATAGCTTTTTGAAGAAAACCTTACTTTCTTCATCGTTAGTCAACAAAATGACTTGCTTACTTGCTTTCAAAGCTAAGGCAATTTCTGAAGCAGTTCCTGCACCCATACCGCAGGCAATAACCACATCACTACTGAGAACATTAATATTATTTCTAGCATTCCCCATATCTGTGAAAATAGCAATATCCACACAAGAGGAAATACTATCTTGGTTATCATTGGGAAGAATACCAAGAGTTAAACCCTCAGCAGATTTTGCACCTTTACTTACTGCATCCATTACACCGACATTTCTACCGCCTGTGAGTAAAATCCATCCTTGTTGGGCAATAAGTTGACCTAGTATATATGCATTTTGTAAATCATTTGCTGTGGCATTTTTTCCAGGGCCCATCACCCCAATAATAATTTTTCTCATAGAATTTCAAATTCTAGCAGGGTCTTGGTGAAGTCCACTCTTATTCAGGCTCATCAGTATTGAGATGCGTTCGCTTGATACTGGCTGCTAAATTTTAGAATGCCAATTTTAAAATTATTCAGTTTTTTGCATAAAACACAAAATTTGAGGTGAATAGTAGTGGAGGCTTGTCCGGCATTTTTTAAGTTTATACTAGGGAATATTCCTGCCATTGGAAGCCCTTGAGCATTCTCTGTATAAAATGTGTCCGCTTTTAGAAGTGATTTCAACTTTCTGGAATCCTCTTTAGTCACACTGAAGTTAGAACTCAACGTTAGTTAACAAAGGATTGATATGCGCTTACCTATTGCTATTGGTGCAATCTTAGTAGCATCTTTGAGTTTGAACGCTCCAGTAATGTCTGTGCCTCCTACGCATAGAGCAAAAGCAGAGATTACTAGCTCGAACTTAATACAGCTAAGAATTAATCGCCAATTGTGGAATCAACAAAAAATTAGCAACTATAGCTACACTCTTAGCAATAATTGCTTTTGTCTTCCCGATTTCAGAGGGCCATTAAATATTGAAGTACGTAACGGCATCACAAAATCTATCACGAATGCTCAAACTGGTAAGCCAGTAGATTCAAAGCTATTACGACAATATAGTACAATTCCTAAGCTCTTTAATTTGATTCGGAATACAATCAACTCTGGACAATCCGAACTAACTGTAGTGTACAATCCAAAACTTGGTTATCCAACCCAAATTAATATCGGTAATCTAGCTGCCGATGCTGGAGTATTTACTACAATTAGCAATTTTAAAGTACTTCGTCAGAGTTCATATATAAAACGATGAGGCTGTCTTTAACAATGTGGAGTTGGAGTGTCAGATAGAATCTATAAGCTGTCGCACATCTAACTTGCAAATTTTTTTTGTGTTGACTGCTGACTGTTGGCTGTTAACTGTCAGCAGTCAACAAATCTCATGAGTTATTGTGTAATTTAAAGGCGTAATAGCTTATCAAGTTCGGGTGATTACTTATACCAATTCACAAAAATCCTGATACATATAGATTTCTCGTAGGGGCATGGCATTGCCATGCCCTTACCAGCGTATTTATATCATTATTAAAGTGAAATGGTATTACAGCGTATTTCAGGTAAATGAAGTACACGGGTAGGGGCACAACATTGTTGTGCCCTTACGATAATCTGTATCTCACCTTGGCGTATCCTCTGTCTGCGACACGCTGCGCGTTTGCGTAGCATCCCGCAGGGAACGTAGAGAAGTTGCAATCTGATGTATATAAAATACATTAATGTAGGTTAGGTTGAGGAAGGAAACCCAACATTTCCGAGGCTTTGTTGGGTTGCGCTTTGCTTAACCCAACCTACAATTTTTCACAAAGCCAAGCGTATTGAGTTATATTTACTTGATTTGTTGCAGATTACTAACTGTAATGAATATTTCATCATCAGTTTTTTGCTTATCATAATCAATGTTAATTTGAGTAGGATAGCCAAGTGTCGGGTTATATTGTACAGTCAAGTTATCTGCTTTTTGAACGAACGCATTTCTAATGATATTAAAAAGTTTAGGAATTGTATTATATTTTTGAAATAATGCTTTATCTACTGGGCTTTTACTATCTTTATAAGTAATAGAAGTCGTGACTCCATTACGTACTTCAATAATCACTGGTTCTGTGGCTTTGGGGAAACAAAAGCAACTTCTAGTAAATTCATAGCGATAGTTAGAGATTTTTTTCTGTCTCCATAATTGGTGATTAATCTTAAATTGTTCTAAGGCAAAACTATTAGAAGCTGGTTTTTGGGCTACCTGTATAGGAGGTTGAGATATTACAGGTGTACTCAAACCTAAAGACGCCACTAAAATGGTACTAATTGCAATTGGTAAACGCATATAAATCTATCCTTAACTCCAATTGCTTAGTAGTTTAACGTCCTTCAAGGTCATTGCCAAAAAATGAAATTATTTTTGACACTTATCCCTAGCTTATTTTACTCATCTAGACGGACTGCGATCACATTCAGCAATGACTCAAATTCTGATTTGCTGTGAATATCAGGAGTTAGAGTATTCATGTCTTTGAGAATGTTTGCAAGCCGTGGTAAATATTGGCGAATTTCCGTGTAAAGGTCTATATCCTCTCGAAAGCCGTCTAGGTTTGCTGCGGATACCTTTTTTAAGGCAGTATCCAATTCTTGAACTTTGTTTTCCCAATATTCGACATACTTAAGCCTATCAATAGCGTTATAAATTTGAGCATCTGGTAACACAATAGGAAAGATGCGATCGCCAAATTCTCCATTTTTAGCAATTTGCACTAGCTCAAACATACAATTGGGAGATTTTAAATACTTGTCGCTAATAACTGCGATCGCACATTTACCCCGTCCAATTCGTTCCATGAAGGCTTTGATTAGTCCTTTGTAGCCCAAATCGCGTTTATCGCGGATGATTGTGATTCCTTTAGCCTGCAAAGTCTCATCCAATTTATTGACAAATTGCTCACTTTCACCACCCCAAGCATAAGAGATAAAGATTTCTTTACTATCTGTTAACCGATGCGTCAACAATTCATTTTTCTCTTGCTCCAGTTCGCTTTGCAACGGTGTAACTTTGGGGTTGATTTCTCCATCTGCTTTAGCGGATTGGAGCATGACATTATCGATTAACCTACGGACATCTACCATGTCATAGCTGTTTTCGCACTCAATTTCGTAACGGCGATCGCTCAAGCGTTTGTTGAGTTTCTCTAGAGAATAGGAATAAGGTGTGGGCAGATTTTTGCAAGTTTCACAATTACACGGAACTAAAGTTTGATATTGCAAACGTTCATAAGAGTTGTGGATTTTTTCGAGTTCATGGGTGATGACTGCCATCAATTCTTTTGTACGGTTTCCGGCTACACGGATTTTAATTTCTCGTTGATTGTAGTTTTCAATGATTTCAGCACGAGTTTGGTCTTTGTTGAGAACAACACCGCTTTTCCAAACGAGATTTTGTTGTTCAATCCAAGGGTGCGTCTCGACAATAAAGCGGGTGAGGATGCCTTTGGGCATGAATGTATAGGTGTAGCGGAGGATGAGGTTGTGGGGATCATCCCAAGTATATTTAGCTTTTTCAATAGATAGCAGTTGAGGCGCGATATAATTGTCACGACGATCGCGGATTTCGTAGCAAAGCTTGAACTGCATCATTAATTGCAGGAGTTCATCTCGCATATCTGCATATTCGCCGTCTTGCCAAATATTTTTGAGGTCGTCTTTGGTAAAACAACCTAGCTTTTTCTTGACAGTCTGATTATCCAAAACTTTGTAAACGGCAGTTGTCGCCCATTCAGGTTTGAGGATGACGTAGTGTTTGAGTGTAGAATCATCTTGAAAGTGGAGGCAAACGCCGAGATCATGTAAATAGCTACTCAAGCGCCGCATGTCTTGACGGTCAGTTAAATTATTGACTCGGCAAAGGTTAAAGTATTCTTCAACGCTGATGTAATTTCGGGAATTGTTCTCTAGGGCGTTTCTGACTCTTACCCAGAGTTTTGGTAGAGGTGTACCAACGTGGTCAAGTATGCTGATGTATAGCTGAATCGCGTCTTTAATCTCGGCTAAACCGCGATTAGTTTCTAAATTAGTTGCCAGTATTTTCTCCAGATTGCTGAATTCTCCCCGTAACTGCCCTTCATTGACTTCGCACTGACGGTCTTGTTTTTCGTTTTTGATGATGAGAACAGGACTTTTGTCGCTCAAGAGTTCGACAACTTTCAGCCACCAGTAAAAATCAGTGTTTTCTTTGCGAGTATCGGCAACTAAGACATAGAGAGAACGCTTGCTGAGGAAAAACTGATGAGTTTGGTGGTAGATTTCTTGACCGCCAAAATCCCAGATGTTGACGCGAAAATCTTTGCCATTGGGCTGTGTAAAGTCCCACCGGATCACCTCAATGCCTTGGGTTGATTTCTCTTCTGGCTGGAGTTTATAATTTTTGTTTTTGATTTTTTTGGCTAAAGAGGTTTTACCGGCTCCTCCTTCGCCAACAATCAAGAATTTTGCTTCGTAAAAAGGTTCTGTTTCGGCTGGATCTTGCACCCGAAAATAGAAATCGAGAATTTCATTCACATTGCCTGGATCTTCGTAGTCAGCCTTCGGCCCCAAAATCTCTGGTGGAATGGGGACTGGATTTCTACGAAGATCCAGCTTTTTCAGGTTTGACATTTGCCTGATTTCCGGTGGCAGACTGCTCAGTTGATTGTTGTAGAGGTTGAGGGTTTGCAGGTTGGTGAGTTGGACAATTTCCGGTGGCAGACTGCTCAGTTCATTACTGCTGAGGTGGAGGGATTGCAGGTTGGTGAGTTGGCCAATTTCCGGTGGCAGACTGCTCAGTTCATTTCTGCTGAGGTTGAGGGATTGCAGGTTGGTGAGTTGGCCAATTTCCGGTGGCAGACTGCTCAGTTCATTAATGTCGAGGTGGAGGGATTGCAGGTTGGTGAGTTGGCCAATTTCCGGTGGCAGACTGCTCAGTTCATTACTGCTGAGGTGGAGGGATTGCAGGTTGGTGAGTTGGTCAA
>JBBSOX010000178.1:0-9081 GCA_038259325.1 Chroococcales cyanobacterium
ACACCGGGAGCTACGCCAACACCGGGAGTTACACCAACACCGGGAGCTACGCCAACACCGGGAGTTACACCAACACCGGGAGCTACGCCAACACCGGGAGTTACGCCAACACCGGGAGCTACGCCAACACCGGGAGTTACACCAACACCGGGAGCTACGCCAACACCGGGAGCTACGCCAACACCGGGAGCTACACCCTAGTCGCCACCAAAAACTTCTACCTCAAAACCTCTCAAGTCATTTGATTTGGCTCTTCCAAGGGTCTGCCCTTGGGCATAGGTAGAATTGGACGGGGGTCATTGTAAGGCATAGGAATGTACTGCACACTGGGTCGGCCTCCTTGTGCCTGTGGGTACAAATCCATGAGATCATAAATAGAATGGGGCAGTCCGACAGTTACGGGCAGCCCCATTTCTGCTGCTTCCTCTATAGTTATCGGATAATCGTGGGTGACGCGCCCGGTTGTCAAGGCTTCGATAATCGGCTCGATATTTTCTGGTAGAACTTTTTGTTTAGGTATACTGTCTTTAAGCAGAGTCCGTACAAAGCGCTGTACCTGCTGTATTGCTTTGCGTGAGAGATCGGCCATAATGAGAGTTTGGTCATCAATCTCACCAATGGGTTTATCTTCAACTACTTTTAGAATACTCGCTGCTGGGTAGTTACCCAATTGGGGATCAACTGGCCCTAAGACAGCATTAGCATCCATAATAATTTCATCAGAGGCGATCGCAAGCATTGTACCGCCACTCATAGCATAGTGGGGTACAAAGACTGTAACTTTTGCTTGGTGGCGAATTAATGCTCTGGCGATTTGTTCCGTAGCCAAAACCAAACCCCCAGGAGTGTGGAGAATTAAGTCAATCGGCACATCTGGGGGTGTGAGGCGAATTGCTCGCAATATTTGTTCTGAGTCTTCGATGGTAATGTAACGAGATAAGGGAATTCCCAGGAAGCTAATGGACTCTTGACGATGAATCAGCAAAATCACCCGACTTTTGCGTTCCTGTTGGAATTCTTGTAAAGCACGCAAGCGCCGATATTCTATTTGACGTTTTTGCCAAAGGGGTTGCAAAGAAGTCAGAAGGAGAAAAATCCAGAATAAATCACCAATACCAAAGCCCATATAATTTATTGCTCAAAAATAACGGTTGTCGTCATTATTGTGACAATTTTTGGGCGATCGCTGTTCTATCTGTAGGTTTAAAACTATCGAACCACACTAAGCGAAAATATTATGAATTATTTATGATGCCCGTCGCCAAATCTTGATAGTATCGTCATCACTACCGCTAACTAAGATTTGTCCATTAGGACTGAAGGCGACGCATCGAACATAACTAGTATGCCCTGTAAGTGTACTGATTTCTCTACCACTGTGTAAATGCCACAGTTTGATCGTGTTATCCCAACTGCCACTAGCGAGAAATTGCCCATCCTGGCTAAAAGTAACTGACCAAACTGAATCAGAATGACCAATGAGAGTACGAATTTCTCTGCCTGTATTTACATGCCATAGTTTAATTGTGTTGTCACCACTGCCACTGGCGATAACTTCCCCATCCTTACTAAAAGCGATACAGTTGACGAAGAAAGAATGGCCTAATAATGTGGAAATGTTTCTGCCTGTGTATACTTGCCATAATTTAATGGTGTAATCAGTACTGCCACTAGCCACAAGCTGTTTATCCCTGCTATTCGTTGCAGGCGTTGTTGGAGAATAGGCAACTGACGAAACTGAGTCAGAATGGCCTATGAGAGTTTGGGTTTCTATACCTGTGTGTACTTGCCAAAGTTTAATTGTGCAGTCAACACTGCCACTAGCCAGAAATTTGCCATCTGGACTAAAAGCAACGGAATTCACCCAATTAGTATGGCCAGTGAGAGTACGAATTTCTTTACCTGTGTTTACATCCCACAATTTGATAGTGTTATCCCAACTACCGCTAGCTAAGATGTCCCCGTTCAAGTCTCCAACTCCCGCAGATTTGCCTGACTCCCCTTGATAAAAAAGCTTTGAGGAGATTGGGCTAAAGGCGACGGAATGAACCATATTGGAATGACCAGAAGACCAACGACCTAGTTGACGCACTAGCTTGCCAGTTCCCAGTTGCCAAAGTTTAATAGTGTCGTCATTACTGCCGCTAGCAATCAATTGCCCGTCTGAGCTAATAGCGATCGCATGAACCATACTAGAATGACCTTTGAGTGTCTGTACACATTGCCAGTTCTGTTGATTTAATACAACAAGTGGAGGAGGTGGAAGTGGTTTAGGGCTAGGCGTTATCAGCAAGGTAGATGATATTGGTGCTATGTTCTCGCTAGCATCAGGCCCCAATAAATCCAACCACTCCTGCACAGACTGGGGACGATAGGTTGACTCCAAATCCATGCCGCACATAATAGCTTGATTCACCCTGTCGCTGATCTGAGGATTAAAATATTTTGGTGGTTCTAAATTAACATTGTGACGCCTATCATCTGCACTCGTCGGTATAACTGCGGTAAGCAAATTATACAAGGTAGCAGCTAAGGCATAAATATCAATGTATTCTCCTCGTGGCGCTTCTGATTCATACTGCTCAGGTGGAGCAAAACCAGGAGTGCGATACACTGTATGCCTTTGAATCATATTGGGAATAAATTCTCTAGCGATGCCAAAGTCTATCAGTACTGCTTCTGATTTATCAATGCGGATCATAATATTACGTGGTTTGAGATCCCGATGCAGCAGCCCTTTAGAGTGAATTAGTGTCAAAGCATCGCCAATTTGCCGGATGTACAGTAGCGCTTCTGCTTCTGATAGCACCCCCATCCGTCTCAGGTGCTGTCCTAAGTCTTCGCCTTCGATGTACTCCATCACCATGCAGGGCAAATTTCCCTCATCAAAGATTGTTTCAATCTGTACTATATGAGGATGATGACACACAGCCAGCCGAACTGCTTCATCACGGAAGTCTTGCCGTAACTTGTTTCGATGGAGTATCCAGGCGGGGTGATTCAAGATTTCTTCTTTGAGGGTTTTAATCACTCGCAGTTGATTACGTTGATTTCTGGCAAGATAAGTAATGCCAATTCCGCCTTCGCCTAGTTGGCTTTCAATAATGTAGCGTCCACCGAATAAAGACTTTCCTGCATTCCACACCATTAGTAATATTCGACAATTCCTGGTATTTATTTTGGCACGGTATTCAGTTCAGCCAACACGAATTTTTGGAAATTCAATTTTGTTTTGCTGATATAGCTTTTTAAGACTTACTTACTTAGATAACATTTTCAGTATCGGCTCAATAATTACTAATTGGGTATACTTAATCGTTTTAGCTATAACTATACCTTTACACCAAAATTTTATTTGATTACTCATGGTAGAGTAAACGATGACTTTAGCGATATTTGGTCATAATAATTTGACTTGTAGGTAATGTAAAATTATGCTAAAGAATCTGAATCTGAAACAAAAATTTACAATTCTGCTACTGGTAATTCTGACATTCGGTCTGAGCTTGAGTGGATTTGCTCTTTCTTCTCTGCTTAGAGAGAATGCTAAACAAGATATTAGCTCAACAGGTCTCATGCTCATGCAAACCATGAGTTCTGTCCGTCAATACACCACTACTCAAGTAAATCCAAAGCTAGCTGATAAATTGGAAACTGAGTTTTTGCCCCAAACTGTGCCTGCATACTCAGCACGAGAGGTATTTGAGATTTTACGGAAAGCACCAGGCTACCGTGAATTCTTTTATAAAGAAGCAACTCTCAATCCAACAAATCTTCGGGATAAGGCTGACGCTTTTGAGACGGAAATTGTAGAAAAGTTCAGAAATAAAACAGACCTTAAAGAACTCAGTGGATTTCGCTCAATTCCTGGTGGAGATATCTTTTATATTGCTCGTCCATTACCAGTTTCTGAACAAAGTTGTTTGGTCTGTCATAGTGTACCAGAAGCTGCACCTCAAAGTATGATAAATCTTTATGGTACAGCTAATGGATTTGGGTGGAAGCTGAATGAAATTGTTGGCGCTCAGATTATCACAGTCCCAGCAAATAATGTGATCAACAAAGCTCATCAATCTTCATTACTAATTATCCTAATTGTATCGACTATTTTTATAACAACCATCCTGTTAGTCAACCTTTTCTTGAACCGACAAGTTGTTAGGCCTCTCAAACGCATGACTCGCATAGCCGAAGAAGTTAGTACCGGACATATGGAAGTTGAATTCGAGCAGATGTCTAATGATGAAATCGGTAACTTAGCTAAAGCCTTTAAACGGATGCAGTTAAGTTTAGAAATGGCAATGAAAAGAATCAAACGTACTCAGGGAGGTATAGGGGACTAATAGCGCAAGGACGTTCGGCGAAGCTCAGTCGAGCCGCGGAAGTCAAAAGTCACGCATAATTGTATTCTAAGCTTTTGCACCATTTGAAATGGTATGTTTATTTCCGCGCCCGTTGTACTAGTGGTCTGTCAAATTCATTTTGACGGTTAGAGAGACGCGATAAATCGCCGTCTCTACTCTTAATTTATCCATCAATTATTTATTGACAGCTTACTAGTACTGCAAGGACGTTCGGCGAAGCTCAGTCGAGTCGCGGAAGTCAAAAGTTACGCATGTTTTAATTTTGGGCTTTCTGGCTGTAATAAAATAGCAGGTTTATTTCCGCCAGCCTGTTACTAGATAAAGAATTAAAAATTTAAATTATCCCTCAACCATCGTTGAGCTAAATATTTATGAGAATAATTTTTTTTTGAATTCAAAAGCTGCTTGAAAATCGGGAATTTCCCTGGCTATGAGTTCAATAAATTGGTCAGGTGAAATATAAGGATTTTGAGCTAATATTTCTTCCATAACTATATTTGCCATTGGGCCGATGTGGTAAGCTAACTCTTGGTGACAATGTTTGATAAATGCTGGTTGTAGCGAAGGTTGTTGTTCTTTAATTCGCCCAACTTGGGTAATAGCCGGTGAAGTAGGTGAACTAAAAATTGTTTCTCCAGGTTGGTTGTATGATGAAGATATTGCCGACATAGCTTGAAATTCAGGATTAAATAACGTGGCGGGCAAATCATCAAGCATGTTTGCAGGAGACATTACCACTTCTGGCTCTCCAATACGCTCTAAATTTAAAAGGACTTCTCTAGCAGTTTGGTATCGCTTGTTAGGTCTATCTG
Organism: Chroococcales cyanobacterium; assembly: GCA_038259325.1. GTDB lineage: Bacteria > Cyanobacteriota > Cyanobacteriia > Cyanobacteriales > Nostocaceae > Nostoc. The sequence continues at coordinate 5,177 of JBBSOX010000178.1, forward strand.
CCAACATCTGATCGAGTACTTGAGCGAACCCATCAGTAACATAGGAATAATAACGCCAGTTCCATTCTAAGGAATATTGATCCATTAGTAAGGATGGATCTCTACCTGTAAGTAGTACAATAGCTGTTACCCCCAAAGCATAAAGGTCGCTACAGGGTGAACATAAACCCAAGCTTATCTGTTCGCGGGGAGCATATCCCACTTTGCCAACAAGGGACATTTTGCCAACAAAGGTAACCTGGTGGTTAGAACTTTTCCCTTCGTGGATGTCAGCAATTTGCTTGCCTACACCAAAATCAATCAGCACTGGCAGATCCTTGCCATCAGGTAACATGATGTTGTCAGGAGAAATATCTCGATGGATGATGTTGTGCTGGTGGACATATTCCAAAACAGGCAGGAGATTTTTTAGCCACTGGATGACTTCCTCTTCAGAAAAGTTTCTTCCTTGACGTTGCAGTTCTCCCAGCAGCCTAGAATAGGTTTTACCGTCAACATACTCTTGTACTAGGAATAACCGACCATCTCCTTCAAAGCAAGCCAAAAACTTGGGAATTTGAGGATGTTGCAATTGATGAAGAATTTTTGCTTCTCTTTTAAATAGGTTACGATATTGTTCCAGTCCACTCTCCCCTGTGCCGATGGGGGCAAACTCCTTAAGAACACAAGCTTCATTAAACCGACGAGTGTCAAAGGCTAAGTAAGTTCGCCCCAATCCTCCCTGTCCCAGAAGTTTTTGGATAATATAGCGGTTATCGATTAGAGTTCCAGCAGCTATTTCTGGTTTTGTCATAGGGGACTGTGACATTTCATCGCACTCCTAGCGATTTTATTATTGATCAATTATTTAGTTTGCTGAAAATCAGAAACTCTAGCAGATAAAGGCTTATAAAATCCCTCAAATTGAGATTAGCATCACTATCAACACAAAGAAATACACTTTTCTATAATGTTCCGGCGGTCTTGTGTGACCCAATAGACAATTTTCACCTGAGTAGTTTTCTCATACTACTCATACTTACGTATTTTAGCAGCCCGAACATAATCAGTGTTTGCGGTAATCTCTGCAACTGCTCTGGGCATAGACTTTTGGATTCGCAGATGAACCATATCTTACCCCTAATAACTCAATTGGCATAAAAACTGGGGTTGCTATAGACTTGCCAAAGAAATTATTATATGTATTTCAAGTGCTGAATATGCGATCGCTCTCAAAAATTAATCTTTCTGAGAGCCAATGTCGTTATTTGATAGCTACTTCGGCATCGGCTATGGAAGTTTTTAGTGCAGATAATTTCTCAAAAGCAGAAAATTATACTGCGTATCAGAAAAGACTTGTGAAGCTACAAGAATTCATCTAGTTCATCAGGATTTACGCCCAACTGACGCAAACGTTCTGTTAATTGTTCTACTTTTCGTTTGGCTTGGGCGACTTCTTGTTCGGCAATTATAGCTCGTTCAGTTGCAGTAGCAGCTTCCTCTGTGGGTGCGGGAATTAACTCTCCCGCCAAGTTGAACCACCTTAACCACAACCTATTCTATATCTCGAAAAGAACCTTGCCATAAGCCTAAACTTAAATCTATCTCTGGCATTAATAAGTATCCATTAGTCAGATTCATCGGTTCATAGTGGCCGCCAACTAACTGAAAAGCCCGAATTTCATTTGAGAATATTTTCGTTTTAAACCCCGTCCATTTTGAAACCTGGAGTTTTTAAGGAGAGTGTATGATTCGGTTTTAGCTTGAGTTCTGAGCTTTACTCTAATCCCAAAAAACTATGGTTTTCAAGGTAGACGCGGTTTAGATGAGATTTTCAGCTATATCAATGCCATGATTGCATCTCAGGCATGACAATAGGCCGGGCAACTTGTAATAGATTAGATTTGAATGATCAACGCCGTAGCGATCGCTTCATTCAAAAATCCCGGCAACTTTGGATAAAAGGAGGTTTTCATCCTCCCTCTGAAGATCCACGACAAGAAAATTAGAGACTTTGCGGTGTCAAGATCCGCAACTTTTGTTAAAAGTCGGTAATTGCTATTATTTAAAATTTCATCTTTCTAAAAAAAAATGCTAGATTTAGCAAATTGTTCGCTAATCTAGCAAACCTAAATTATTTACAGGAAGTCTAATCTTCTGGCTTAATTCCCGCCGCCCGCAATTGTGCTGCTAGTCGTTCAGCACGTTGGCGTTCTTGTTCAGCGCGTTGGCGTTCTTGTTCAGTGCGTTGGCGTTCTTGTTCGGCTAATTCTGTTCCCCAAGGTAAAAGGTTTCCTTGTTCATCCCACCACCTTAACCACTTTCCTGTGCGGTTTTCACGAGTACCTTGCCACACGCCAAGGTAAAGATTCACTTCTGTTATCCAGTAGCGTTGATTTTCATCAGGCTCTTGCAAAATGTACTGTTCTGTGATTTGTAAGTGATACATCTCTAAACTGCCGCTATCTGGTTCAAAGATGATGTAGTTTGGTACTTTTAAAATGCGCTCGTAGAAAAACCATTTTCCTGGGGGATATGTCGCTTTGATAGAATACTCTGTCTCCTGTGTATCGGAAACAAATTCCATGACAATTACGGGAATGTCACCCTGTAATTGAGGGGTGTAACTGCGTATTACTTCTTCTCTACTAACATTAATTTTGGCAATGAAAGCCCAATCAGGGGCTTTAATGACCATTTTGTTGTTTAAAGTGGCACAAATGCCGTAATTAGTTGTTGTTAGAGCGTTAGTTGAAATTTTTCCAGCTAATTGTAAGCTTTCTGTAAGTGCAGCAGCTAAGGCTGGTTGATTAATGTTATCCACTGGATCGTCTGGGAGTTTGTAATCATCGGGTAGTTTTTCCCAAGTGATTTGGTAGTCTTGGGTGAGGGTTGTCATCGTGGGTTGTCCTTTAGGATTGGGCATTGGGCATTGGGCATTGGGGAATTGGAGGTTTAAAATTTAAGATTGATGGTAAGAAAGTAGTTACCGTAGGGTGCGTCAGCAAATATCCGATCGCATAAATCGAAAATAACCCCTGACGCACCCTACAAGCTACAATGAAAGAAATCAACCTTTACCAATGATTAATTCTGGCTCTGATTCCGGTGCAGTTTCTTCGGGCGATATTCCCAAAATATCGCTGTACAAATTGACATATTTTTTAGCAGAAATATCCCAGCCAAAATCTTCTTTCATGCCGCGTTGTTGCAGTTCTTTCCACTTATCTTTGTACCGGAAACTTTCCCATGTTCGGATCATGCAGGTGAACAAGTCCAGGGGTTCGTAGCGATCGAAGCAGTAACCTGTACCGGTATTATTAATTGGGTCGTTGTGGGAAACGGTATCGACTAAACCGCCGGTGCGGCGCACCATTGGGACGCAGCCGTAGCGGAGGGCGAGCATTTGACTGATGCCGCAGGGCTCGAAACGGCTGGGCATCAGGAAGGTGTCGCAGCCTGCGTAAATGCGGCGGGAGAGCGCGTCGTTGTAGAGTAATTGGGTGGACATCCGACCGGGATAGCGGGCTGTCATTTGCCAGAGTTGGGTTTCGTAGTAGCGATCGCCCGTTCCGAGTACAATAAACTGAGCGTCGGTGTAGGCCATGAAGAGATCGAGCATTTGAATAATCAAATCCAATCCCTTCTGTTCTACCAACCGCGTCACCATGCCGATTAAAAAGGCGCTTTTATTCACTTCCAAACCGACTTCTTCTTGCAGCGCAATTTTGTTAGCTGGGCGCTTTTCTAGCGTATCAACACTGAATTGTTGATGGAGGTACTTGTCAGTTGCTGGGTTGTAAGATTCTGTATCAATTCCGTTCAAAATGCCCGAAACCTTGCCGCCGATGTAAGACAGCAAACCTTCCAAAGTTTCGCCGTAAGCTGGGGTTTTGATTTGCTCGGCGTAGGTGGGCGAAACTGTA
>JBBSOX010000179.1:0-8799 GCA_038259325.1 Chroococcales cyanobacterium
CCAACCGCCTAGTGCTAGGAAGGCGCAGGGAAACAATAGTATCCCTGACCAACCTACGAATACGAAGCGATCGCGCTTGAGCCAGTCGTCTAGAACGTCAAACCACCCTCTACTGGGCGCACGTCCAACTGCGATGGTCATTAGAGCAAATCTCCAAATGTTTATAAGTACAGGTTGTATCTGTATTATAGATGGCTAAATAAAAGCCTTCTATAAGCAGAAAGTTAACCGGGTTGTTAACCAAGTTTACAATTTTTTACAGTCCTTTAATCATATTAGGTGTAAATCGCTAATTTTTCTAGGGGTTTTGTAATAAAAATTTATTTTTGATTCAAATGAAGTCAAATTAAAGAGCAGGGGAGCAATTCCCAATGCCCAATGCCCCATGCCCAATGCCCAATACCCATTTCCCTAGAATCACTCAGCTGACGCTAAAATGAGTCCACAGTTAAATTTGATTATTGCTAAATGTTTACCATCGATTTAAGCATCAGAAACACTGCTTTCCCGATCTCAGTACAACGTAAGTCAGCAGAGGATGCCGAGGCTGTCTATCAGCTCATTTTGGCAGCAATCCGCTCTGGAAACCCTGACATTGTGGAACTCAAGTGCGAGGGCAAGACAGAGAAAAAAATTGCTGTCCGCGCTAGTGAAATTTCTGGGGTGCAGATTGTTCAGAAAGATGGTACAACCCCTGGTGGTGGCAGACCACCTGGCTTTTTCGCTGTAGCTGCTGAGTAACCAAGGTTGACAAATGGCTCAAGTGGGCATTGAGGTCAAGGATTTAAATTTCAGTTGGCCTAATGGAGAGAAGGTGATTCAATCTTGCTCTTTAGAAGTACCCAAGGGTGAGTTTTGGATGCTCTTGGGTACAAATGGCAGTGGGAAATCAACGTTACTTAGGCTGCTGGCGGGGCTATTAGCTCCTGAGTCTGGGGAAATTCGGGTTTTGCACCCCGTTGGCTTTGTTTTCCAAAATCCAGATCATCAACTAGTGATGCCAACGGTTGGTGCTGATGTAGCTTTTGGATTGGTGGAAGAAAAGTTACCACCTGCTGCCACTAGAGCAAGGGTTGAGGAGGCGCTGGGAGCGGTAAATTTGCTTACTCTCCTACGACGCCCTATTTATGCACTCTCTGGGGGACAGAAGCAGCGAGTCGCGATCGCAGGTGCGATCGCGCGTCGCTGTGAAGTCTTATTATTAGATGAACCTACAGCCTTACTAGATCCAGATAGCCAGTTGGATTTAGTTGCCGGTGTGCGTCGCCTTGTCAAAAGTCGAGGTATTACAGCCCTTTGGGTGACACATCGATTAGACGAGTTAAATTACTGTGACGGCGCTTTCTTGCTAGAAAAAGGCACTCTAGTAGATAGGGGTGAAGCCCAACGCCTCAAACAACGTCTAATGGAGGTGCAAAGCGAAGCCTCTTAATTGAGTGCTAAGTAACGAGTGCTGAGTGAATAAGTAAAATTCATTGTACTTAGCACTCCTGAATACTACTAAAAAAGAACTGTAACGCGCCTTTTAAACAAAGGCGCGTTTTAAATTGTTGCGTCTATCTGAGGCTTGAGTTTTGTGAGGCTGCCGTATTTTTTATTCTGTGTAGCATAGTGTTACAGACTATGCATCAATTATTATAAAACTTATGAATGAATTTTGTTAACTCTAGAAAATTGTGATTAAAAACCATGCCCCGTTCCTTACTCCAAGCCGTTTTGTTAGTGGACGGCTACAATATCATAGGCGCTTGGCCTTGCCTTAAAAAAACGCGTGATAGCGTTGGATTAGAGGCCGCACGGGGCGAACTTGTGGAAGCAATGACTGGTTATAGTGCGTTTCAAGGTTACACAACTCAGATAGTTTTTGATGCCCAATATCAGAACACCTCTAGTAATAAAGAAATTGTTACTGAGCTTTTATCTGTTTATTACACTGATTTTGGGCAAACAGCAGATACTTATATTGAAAAATCCTGCGCTTCTTTTCGTCAGCAAATAGCCCAATCTTTGATTTCTCGTGTGATTGTTGCTACATCAGATCGGGCACAGCAGTTGATGATCCAAGGATATGGGGCTGAATGGTTGTCTGCACAACAACTCTGTGGGGAAGTGGAAACCACTGTTTGCCGGATGCGACAAAAGTATCATTCGCGCAAACAATCTAAGAGTAGGTTTTTAGCTAATGCCATTGATGCTAAAGCGCGGCAGCGTCTGGCTGAATTACGAATGGGATTGCAGTAGATATTTAGTATCTCAGAGTCTCTGCTTAAGTTCCTGAATCGATTTTGGCTGCAAAATTTCTATAAATCAACTATCTAAAAAAAATATTGGCAAAGTACTTGCCAAATACTATTTTTAGCCCTAAGATTATAAATCGTGAGTGGTCCTCAGTAGCTCAGTGGTAGAGCGATCGACTGTTAATCGATTGGTCGCTGGTTCGAATCCAGCCTGGGGAGTTTATCAATTTTGGATTTTAAATTTTGGATTCTAGATTATCCATCAGAGATTTATGGTCGCTTGACTCGTCCGTGACATTTCTGAATCATGGGTCTTTTGGTGCTTGTCCTAAACAAGTGCTGGAGTTTCAACAACGTTTGAGGTTGAAACTAGAACAAGAACCCCTACGCTTTTTTGGTAGGGAGTGGGAACCTCTGTTAGATGATGCCAGAAGTAAGTTGGCGGCGTTTGTGGGTGCTGATGTCCAAGATTTGGTATTTGTCCCCAATGCGACGACTGACGTTAATTCGGTGTTAAGGTCGCTGACATTTTCACCAGAGGACGAAATACTTACCACTAGCCACGAATATAATGCTTGCCGTAATGCACTTGATTTTATTGCCAGTCGCACTGGTGCGCGGGTGGTGGTGGCAAAAATTCCTTTTCCCATTGACTCACCACAGCAAGTAGTGGCAGCAGTAATTGAGCGAGTTTCAGCAAAAACACGATTAGCACTTTTGGATCATGTTACCAGCCAGACAGGGTTAATCTTCCCGATTCAAGAGTTGGCGAAGGAGTTGCAACAACGGGGTGTAGATACATTGGTAGATGGGGCACATGCGCCTGGAATGATTTCTCTCGATTTGCGGGAGATTGGCGCAACTTATTACACCGGGAATTGTCATAAATGGCTGTGTGCGCCAAAAGGAGCAGCATTTTTGTATGTGCGGCGAGATAAACAGTCAGAAATTCGTCCTCTGACAATTAGCCACGGGACAAACTCGCCACGCACTGATAAAAGCCGCTTTCAGTTGGAATTTGACTGGACAGGTACAAACGATCCTACAGCTTATATGTCTGTACCAGAAGCGATCGCTTTTATGGGTTCGTTGCTACCTGGTGGGTGGACAGAATTGAGACAGCAAAATCATCACCTAGTGTTGCAGGGAAGACAGCTACTTTGTGAAGCGTTGGAGGTGCAGCCGCCTTGTCCAGAGGAGATGATTGGTTCAATGGCAGTTGTGCCAATGCCTACGACTTTGGAAAACCGCGATTTTATGTCTATACACGATGAGTTGTTTGATAAGTTTGGTATTCAAGTGCAGGTGATGCCGTGGCAGGAACAACCTCAGTTGTTGGTAAGGATTTCGGCGCAGATTTACAATACTTTAGAGCAGTATGAGTATTTGGCAAAGGTTTTAAAGGGATTGTGCTGTTAATCTAGTTTTAGGAAACTGGCGATCGCATCAAGGGTATGTTTTGCACTTGTAGGAGTCAATAATTGGGCCATTTGCCAAATCAATATTTTTCTCAGATACCACGTTTAAGGCAGGAGACGCGGTGAATCGGCTAAGGCAAGAGACGCGATGAATCGCCGTCTCTACAAATCGGTACAGCGATTTATCGCGTCTTTGCGATCTGCAAAGAGATTATGGGGCTAGTGCTATTCTTTTAGGTGATTGCACCTAAATTGCTGAAACTAGGATAACGCTTTACATGACTTCTGGAGCGCTGCCTTCTAATCCTTTTGTAGCTGCGGGGATGATTGAAGATTCCAGGCTGTTTGTCGGTCGTAAAGATGAATTAAACGCGATCGCATCTCGGATGAAGGGCGATCAGCCTACAAGTATCAATATAGTTGGTGAGAAGCACATTGGTAAATCTTCGTTGCTGTATTATTTCGTTCAGACTTGGCAGCAGCGAGTATTACACAACACTAATCGTTATGTGGTTATTTATTTACCGTTGAGGGGTGTAGATTGCCAAACTGAAACGGGTTTCTATGAGGCAATAGCCGAAAGTTTACTCAGCACGTTCAGGGATGGCAACAACGCAGTCTGCAAAATTGTTGGAAGAGTAAACCGCTTAATCGTCAAGCATTTTCAGATGCGGTTAAGGAATGGAAACAGCAAGGGAAGCTACCCGTTCTCTGTTTGGATGATTTTGAAAGCCTTTTGAAATATCCTGATAAATTCGATAATGGATTTTATGACAATTTGCGATCGCTGATGGATAGCAACGCCTTGATGCTAGTGGTGGCTTCGCGTAAACAACTGGATGTTTATGCTAAGGAGCAGTTGTGCTTGAGCGAGGCGATCAGTATTTTCGGGAATTATGGAAGAGTTTAGCAGATAGCGATCGCAATTTCCTACGCCGGATAATCCACGGGGAAGCTCCCACGCAGCAAGACAAAGGCGTTGTCCGCAAACTAACGCGAAAAGAAATTTTGACTCAAGAAGGCAATGCTTTTCAAGTGCCTTTGGTGCAAAAATATATAGAACAGTTGCTAGAAGAAGAGTAATATAACAGTCCTATAGTGGTTCTCGCTTGGGTGCAGTACATTTTTGACCTCTCTCCAAACCTCTCTCCTTTTAGGAGAGAGGCTTTGAATCTTACTCCCCTTCCCTTGAAGGGAAGGGGCTGGGGGTTAGGTCTGTATTCCATGCAATTGGGAACCGCTATATTCAAAATTTTCATCGTGATGTGGCAACCGACATCGCTACAGTCATGACGGAAGTTACTACAGCCTGCGCGAAACACGGAAACGTCAAAGCGGAAGTTGCTACAGCTTGCGCGAAACACGGAAACGTCAAAGCAAAAGTTACTACAGGGAAAGCAGAAGTTGCTACAGACACGACTGATGCCGCTACCGTTGCAGCTTTGGGCTGTAGTAGCTTTTTATAGCAGTTGAAATATAGTTTAGAACGTAAAAGGCCGATATCAAGACACTTGCAAGCCTTTTGCCTATTGCCCATTGCCTGTTCCCTGCCATAAATTCAATTTAACTATGAAATATCACAGTCAGTAAAGGCAGGAACGCCAACAGAAAGCCATGCCAGGATTGCAATTGAGCTTCTGGGTTTGGTTCTGGTGGTGCTAATAGAGCTTCTACTCTTTGTTCTAAACGATCTGCACCAGAGGAACCTAATGCAGCACAGCAAATTTCTGATAAGACGGGGCTGCTACTAACTACTAATAAAAGTGATTCTGCTAACACCAGGGGGTCTACCTGCAATGCTGCATAACCGTCAGCACGGAGTTCGCGCAAAGCTAACAGTTCTTCCCACAAAGGCTCTGTATTCGGCAACCAAGCGGTGCAAGAACGCACCCAACCCAGCCAGAAAAACCAAAACGTATCCCTATAATAGTGATGCCCTTGCTCATGGGCTAAGACGCTTTCTAAATGAGCCGGTGAGAGAGTTTGCACTAATCCTTGGCTAACCACTAGTTCTGGTTGCCAAAAACCAATTTGACCGGCGAACAGCGCCCCCGTTTGCAGCAGTCTAGCTCGTCTATCGCCAATATTCACTAAGGGGCAGTTACGGGCAGATTCTAGAGACTGCCAACCTTGGAAAGCAAGTTTAATGCATGAAATGGCAAAAAATGCTAAATAAATTAATGCTAGTAAATAGCTAACCGAGCCTGTATACATTCCGCCCATTTGTCCTTGAGGCCCCATGAACAGGACAGCGATCGCAGTCATGAAAATTAGCAAGGGCGGGAAGAGAAACAAAAATAGCGATCGCTGCCACCGCACATTCCAATTACCTTGGCGTTGATTCCAAGCGGATCTTAACCACCAAGCAACTGCCAAAGCATTCAAAATCATTATTAGATGCATCATTTTTCCTCCCTGGCTTGGCGTGCAGATTGAATACGTTTGGCGATCGCTGCTATTTGCTCACTAGCTGCTTCATCTAGACTATCGGCAAAAGCAGCAACAACATCAGGGTTCCCCACTGCCAGAAATCGCTGTAACTGCTCGTGAGCCTTGATAACTTCTGATTGCTGCTTACTCAGCATTGGCCGCCAATAAAATGCCCGCTCTTTCTTGTCGCAGGCCAGCCAACCTTTATCAGTGAGGCGACGTAAAACTGTGGTTACAGAAGTATACGCTAATTCGCGGTTGGGATCGGCGAGGATGCGATCGTGTACATCCTTGACTGTGGCTGAACCAAGTTCCCAAATGATATTTAAAATTTCCGCTTCCAACGGGCCTACAGATAGTTGTTTGGGGCGGTAGTCGGGTAAAGGTGCCATAGCGATTTTCGATTTGGGATGAGCAAAGTGGAGGTAAAAGTTTTAGTTTTTCTTTGGCAAGTTTAGTCAGGATGCGTAGTGGTGCTAACTTAGAATGCCAAATAAAGCTTTAGAAAGTCTGTTCTTGTTTTAGATTACAGGATAGTGCAGCAAATCTGAAAGTCTTAAAGCATAAAAATGGACTTTTTGAGTATTTTTGTATTGAATGGGTTACATCGTGCATTTTGATGCTAAAAAATACTTTGCAAATAATTGTGACTATAGTTAGTGACATCAACTAGGTAGAATGTTATTTGCGACAGTAGTATTAAACTAGGTGTATCCAGCGCGTGAAGCTATTCGTATACCACACTCCTGAATTGACTCCAACGGGTAAAGCGCCAGAATGTGCGATCGCAGTCGATGTCTTACGAGCCACTAGCACAATTGCGACAGTTTTGGCATCTGGAGGCGAAGCTGTACAAGTATTCAGCGATTTAGACCAGTTAATTGAAATTAGCGAAAAATGGCCTTCTGAAAAACGTCTGCGGGCTGGAGAACGCGGTGGCGCTAAAGTACCTGGCTTTGAGTTGGGTAACTCTCCCCTCGACTGCACAGCAGAATTAGTGGAGGGGAGGCGTTTGTTTATCAGTACTACAAATGGCACTCGTGCTTTACAAAGAGTACAAGATTCCCCAAATTTATTAGCCGCAGCCTTGATTAACCGGGCGGCGGTAGTGCAATTTCTTTTAGAGAAGCAACCAGAGACAGTGTGGATTGTCGGTTCTGGTTGGGAAGGTAGTTTCTCTTTAGAAGATACAGTTTGTGCAGGTGCGATCGCTCATAGTCTTGTACAACAAACCAAGCTATCACAAGAGGAATTAGCTGGTAACGATGAAGTAATAAGTGCGATCGCTCTTTACTCTCAGTGGCAAGATAACTTATTAGGATTACTTCACCATGCTAGTCACGGCCAACGATTGTTGCGTCTTGACTGTCATGAAGATTTAAAGTATTGTTCCCAAACTGATATTTTAGATGTTTTGCCAATACAGCATGAAACGGGAGTATTAAAAAGTCAAAAGAAATAGAGAGTGGGGAGTGGGGAGTAGGGAGTGGGGAGATGAGGGAAATAAGGCGAATAATCAATGCCCCATGCCCTATGCCCAATGCCCTATGCCCAATGCCCTATGCCCCATTCCCAATTTTCAAATTCTTAAGCATTTGCTGGAGTCTTTGTCGCCAATGGGGGGGATAAGTCCCTAAAACTGCTGAAATTTTTCCACAAGCAAGGACGGAATAGGCTGGGCGACGGGCTGATGTGGGATATTCAGCAGTTGTAATTGGGACAATACGTTCAACTTTTAAAGGGAAGCCTAGCTGTTGGGCTTCTTCAAAAATTGCAACGGCAAAGTCATACCAGCTAGCAACGCCGCTATTAGTGTAGTGATAACTACCGCTAATTTCTGGGGTTAACTTGGGAATTGTCTGGGCTATGACTGTAGCTATATCTTGCGCCCAAGTCGGGCTACCAATTTGATCGGCGACGACACGGATTTCTTGGCGTTCTGCACCCAGTCGCAGCATGGTTTTGACAAAATTACTTTTGCCAAAGGTTCCATAAACCCAAGCGGTACGGAGGATGAGGTGATGGGCGCAAGCTTCCCGAATAGCTTCTTCTCCAGCAAGTTTGGTTTTACCATAGACACTCAAGGGATTAGTTGCATTAGTTTCTTGGTAAGGGCTACACCCATTGCCATCAAAAACGTAATCGGTCGAAATATGAATTAGAAAAGCTCCTAATTTTTGGCTTTCTTGGGCAATAATTAGCGGTGCAGTAGCATTAATAGCGCTAGCAAGTTCGGGTTCACTTTCTGCTTTATCCACAGCAGTATAAGCAGCGGCGTTAATGATGATTTGCGGCTGTTTTGATCTGATAACGTTGCGGAGGGTATTAGGTTGGGCAAGGTCTACTGTCGGGCGTTCTACTGAGATAAGATCGCCATAGGACGGGAGTATTTGTTGCAGTTCCTTACCCACTTGTCCGTTGCTACCAATCAGCAAAATTGATTTAGTCATTTGTCATTTGTCATTTGTCATTTGTCATTTGTCATTTGTCATTTGTCCAAGAGAAGCCACGCCCACTCTTTAACTTGGTTTGAATTAGTTCGATGAAAGACAAAGTTTTTCCGCACACTATAAAACCCACATTCCGCACTTCAATAAGTAGCATAGATAAACTACATAAACAGAAAATGCGCTCATGAGAATTTGAACAATCAAATAACCAGAAAACAAATAAATTATCTACATCTAAATTCCAGCTTTTTCGTGGTGTAAAAA
>JBBSOX010000180.1:0-8642 GCA_038259325.1 Chroococcales cyanobacterium
CAAATAATGTGGTTTGTTTGCAGAGAATGTGGTTTCATTTGCAAATAATGTGGTTTTGAGACCCCCCTTATTTGCAGTTAATGTGGTTTCAAAATTGCCTTGTTTGCAGTTTGAAGCGTTTATGTTTGCAGTTCGCTACACGTACTGGTAAGCTCAAGGGGATAAGCTACTGCTTGGATGGACAGCCGTTTAAAGGTGGGGATTTGGGTAAATTATATACTCATGTTGGCATCCGAGAACATTTAAAAGTTAGCTATCAAGAAGAATATCGATATCCAATCGAGTCGCTAATTGAAAGTTTTAAGCGAGGGCGAACAATTGACGATAAGCGAATTAATTATCTGGAAAGTTGGATTGAGTGGAATTTTAAACAAGATTCTTCATCCGATGGAGCATTAGAAAAAACAGCAACTATCGAAGTATTAAGTACACAAGATAATTCAACAGCAAACTTGGAGCCAGCACTTGAAGAAGTTCCCACAATAGCAAATGAACCGTTCACTAAAAAACAAACTGTGGTAGTGTCGCCACCCTCATCCCCTACAACAGTTGAAACGATGCAAAACCAAGAATTTAATAAAGTACCAGCACTTATAACTGTTACGGACGATAACAAAATTCTTCTTGGCGTTGCAGCAGAATCATCCGCACTATCACAGGATAAACCAACTGAGCAACAGCCCGATATCGCAGAACAAATTGCTCGGATGCGAGAAATTGCCCCCATCGTTGCGGAATATCTCTTAGTACTTAATAGTACAGCATTTAAAGGTAATAGATACTCGGCGACAATTGAAAATAACCAACTAACCCTGATACGTAACAGTGATGGTATTCAGGTGATGAAAGCTTCCTATACCTCAGAGGAATGGCAACCTGTAGAACCACCACAACTAGGTGATGAAGATATAACACAGTTACAAAAACTCATACCTGTAATTCAACAATTGAAAAATAAACATCAGGAAGTCTCTTTACCAGAGATATAGGAATCCTACTTGAATCTTGCTAAGTATACTGAGAAAGAAACCTTTGTATGGCAAGCTTACAGTCACCTTGGTTTTTCCAAAATCAAATAGGAGTTTTCTAGACCTGGAATATAAGTAGTTGGGCAAAATTAAATTCATTCGTGGAGACAGGCAATAGGCGATAGGCAATAGAGAAAACAATGTATGTAATTAATTTTGTTTAGGCACTTATACTGAAACCATCCTAAATACTAATTTTAAAATTCAACAAATAGAGTCAAGAAATCACAATAAAAATCACAGGTCATAGCTGATTTTTATTGTGATTTACTTAAGTGTTATGATTTTAAAATCAGTAAAATTGGTGCTATTTCTTAAATAATGATTCCTGAGTTTGATGAAAATGGTAATCTACCACCAGGGGTACATTTTGGCGAGTGGAAGGAGTTTAAAGAGAGGTTTGGGTACACACCTAAAAGAGCCAAAATGATTTCAGGTTTAGAAGAGTTAATGAAACAACTAAAAGCAGCAGAATGCCGTACAATTTACATCAATGGCAGTTTTGTGACAAATAAAATAGACCCAGGAGATTTTGATTGTTGCTGGGACAGAGACGATGTAAATATAGATTACCTTAGACAAAAGGCACCACTAATATTAAAATATTCTGACAGTGCAGCACAGAAAGCTAAGTATAAAGGGGAAATTTATCCATCCGACCAACCCGTGGATGAGTCTACAATATCAATAGAGTTTTTTCAGCGCGATAGAAAACAAAATCGTAAGGGTATTGTAGCTATTAACTTATTGGAGTGGGAGCCATGATTAAAGATGATAAACAACTGGCATATTCCCAGGAATGGGCAGAAAAGTTTGCTGAAGCCAACCGGAAATTAAGGGCGAATGAAGAAAAGCGATTAAAAGACCCGGATGGCTGGCAGTTAATTCAAGATTCTAACGATGCGTTGCGGCAGAAACTTGTGGATGAAATTGTTGAGTATGAAATGTTAGCCGCCCATAATCCCAACGAACCTATCACTCTACAAGTGGAGTGCATGAATAAAATATCCGACTTATTAATTAAAGCCAGAATTGCTTTTAAAATCACGCCAAAAGAACTGGCAGCGTTATGCGGACACACGGAAGAACAAATTAAATTATTTGAAGATAAAGACTATCAAAATGCAACATTCTTGGATTTTTTAGCAGTTTCTGATGCCTTGGGTGTTGAAATTATTGATGGTAAATTTATTGCCAAAATGGATGAGTTTTACCTCAAACGTTTAGAGGGAATACGGCAAGCAGCAAGTATTAATGCTGAATTACAAACTGCATCTTAAATATTGAAGCAACTCCACACTTGCTACAAAGAAGATTTACCCAGCAGTTTGTACATCCACTCAATATCCGCATCACTCAATTAAACGTTTTAGGGACTTCCAAGAAATAAAATATACAGCTAGTGAAAATGATAATCATTACAGGTTGAGAGGGCAAGGGTTGCTAACAGCAACCCTTGCCCTCTCAAATACACAAAAGAAATTACCACTTTCCTGGGATGAAGAGTGTAATTAACCTTGGCCACTTTTGGTGATGATGAAAAATTACGCGCTTTAAGGCAGAGGGCAGGAGGCAGAAGGGTTTTAAGATTCTGCCTGTCGTCGTAGAACTTGTGACAAAGACTCAGATCCAACTTGAAGACAAGATTGTGATGTAGAGGTTCTGTAACCCTTGTACAGCAAGAATTTTTGTAGTTTTCTTCTTTCTTCCTTCTGCCCTCTGCCCTCTGCCTTCTGCCTAAACCAGCTCACTAGTGATCACCAAAAGTGGCCAAGAACCATAATCCTGGCTCAGTTGCATTTAATCCTGGTTCAAATGAAATTATAGTTGCAGATAATCCTGGTTTGTAAATGTCTTGATTGCAGGTTTGAGCGATTAGTATTGCAGGTCGCTACAGCTACAGTTAGCTATGGCTATTGCCACTCTCTGGCAAGTCAGCGTTGGCGGGGAAGTTGATGCCAATTTACCGATTAGCAGTTTCGATGAGTTACCACCAACTCATGTTGCACGACGCAATTTTAAAAATAGTGTCCTCCATCGTTGCTTAAGTTGTTTTCGCCGTGGATTTTTAGTGATTAAGGCTGCCGTTCTCAAGCGCTTGCCATTACCAATTGGTAGTTTTTTTCATCCCCGAATATTTCCCTTGCCTGTCATCCCCGAATATTTCTACTCGTTTCGACAGAACGAATCACACTAGCGACCTGCAATGCTAATCACTAGACTACAAGTTATGGAAGTCGGAAATTTAAGTTTTTGTAATGGCTTGTTCAGCATCCAAGAGTACTTTAATTTGATTGAGCAATTTCTCCAACGCTTTCTTTTTCTTTGGGTTATCCCAGACTTTGGATGAACCAAGTTGTTTGCTTAATTCCTTGTACTGGGTTTTAAGTGATGGGGTAGTGTCTGCTTTTTCCTGAGCGAAGATATCTCGTATCAAGAGTTGGATTTCTGTAAGTGATAAATTCTCTTTGATTGCTGCTTGCAGTAAAGGAGCGCGTTTTACATCCTCCTTCACTTTGGCGATCGCACGCGCTTTGGTGTACTCAATTGACCCCTTTTGCAGTGCCTCTTTAATATCTTCAGGGAGATTGAGTAATGGCAGGCGATTAGTACGGAATGATTCGGCTGAAAGCCTGCCAACAGAAGAAAATACGCCCTCGATTATGGCAATATCTTCTCTTGCGATCAGGTTATCCGCTTTTTTATTTCTGTTTTGGCGGATAACATTATCCGCGTTCTCTCCTTCCTCTTTTTCTTGTTGGCGGATAACATTATCCGCTTGTTTGCGATTAGCCTTGGACATGCGATTGAGCAGGCTGATTACCTCATCCTGGGTTAAATTGAGGCGCAGTGCCAGTAACTCCAAAATTCCGATTGTTTCTTCATACGCATTCAAATCTTCACGCTGGAGGTTTTCGATTAATTGCACCTGCTTAACCGTGTCGTCGTCCATTTCCTTGATGACGACAGGCACTTCTTCCAACCCAGCCATAATAGCTGCTTTGAAACGACGCTCGCCAGCAATGAGTTCGTAACTTCCATCTGGTTGAGAGCGCACGATTAATGGTTCGAGGATGCCTAGCTCTTTAATAGATAGCGAAAGTTCTTCCAACTTTTTGGGGTCAAAATAACGCCTGGGTTGGGTGGGCGGTAATTTAATTTCCTGGATGAGAATCGTGTTGGTTGATTTGTTAGATGGCGTTGCGGGTTCATCTTCGCTACCGCCAAACATTAAATCTATTGGGTTAGCGTGTTTGAGTTTTGCGGTGTACGCTGCGTCTTTTTTACTCACAGAACCTCCTAGTAAGTGTGGCAGACCTGTGGGTTTAGCCCGACGACTCCACTTTTAATTTGTCTAACTCTTTGGCAATCTTATTTAGGATTTTGACTGCGGGGTGTTTCTTATCATACATTCCCAACGGCATTCTGCGCTCGGAGGCATCCGCAAAGGCGATAGATTTGGGGATAGGAGGATATATCGTACCAATTTGGGAAAGTTGTTCTTCCACAGCTTGGAGAGTGCGGCTTTCTTGTGCGGTGCGGCTATCGAGCATTGTGGGAATAAACCCAGCAATTTGTAGTCCTTTGTTGAGCTTTTTTTTAACCCTGGCGACAGTATCAAGCAGTAGATCAGTACCCAGGAAAGATTTAAATTGACACTGAATAGGTACGAGAATGTGGGTAGCAGCAGTTAGGCTGAGGATACTTAAAATGCCAAGCGACGGGGGACAATCAATGAGGATAAAATCGTAATCATCGCGGATGGGTGCAAGGGCTTCGTGGAGGCGATATTCGCGCGCGGTGGCAGCTGGTAGGAGGAGTTCGGCGGCACTTAAATTGATATTGGTGGGTGCCAGTGCCATACCCTGGATTTTTTCAGGGTAGACAAATAATGGTTCTTCATCAATTATCGCGTTATAGACAGTTTTTTCTAGTTCTTCAGGGTCTACACCCAAGAAGTTGGTTAAAGATGCCTGTGGGTCCATGTCCACGAGTAGGACGCTATGCTTGTTGGCTGCGAGATGGTAGCCCAGATTGTGGGTCAAAGTTGTTTTGGCAACGCCCCCTGACTGGTTGAATAATGTAATGATGCGAGTTTTAGTCACGATAGTTGGTTGAGAATTTCTTTGTTGTTTGGGGATAAGTCAGATTTGGCGGATAACGTTATCCGCAGAGCGAGAGGATGTAATGAAGTCTCATATACAGGTGATTGTAGCGATGAGGGGGGATCAATACAAAATTTTCTGGCATCTTATCGACCAAACTCAATGCCTTTTCTATTCTCGCTCATCAAGTGCAAAGCAAATAATCGCGAAGAATAGCAGGCATTATATTCAATTTGATGAGCCTAGTTTGGTGATTGATTCTATTCGTCAGGTCATAAATTTAGGGCGTGTTTTAAAACTCGATAAAATGGGTGAGAATACTAAAAATTAACGAATTTAGCATTTACCTATGATCCTTCCACCGCAAAGTCGGGGCGACTTGACCCAGCGACAATGGAAGCGCCTGATGCCACTGCTTCCAGCGCAAAAACCAAAAACAGGTCGCCCAAGCAAAGACCACCGCACGGCGGATCAACGGGATGTTGTGGATTTTACGAACTGGAGCACCGTGGCGTGACTTACCAGAACGTTATGGAGAGTGGGAGACAGTAGCAGGTCGATTTTACCGTTGGCGTAGAAGTGGAATCTGGCAAAAGATTTTGCAGTCCTTGCAGCAACAAGCTGATGCTTCGGGGCAGATGGATTGGGAAGTACATTATGTAGATGGCAGCGTTATCCGTGCCCACCAACATGCAGCTGGCGCAAAAAGGGGGAGCTAAACCCCGAAAGTGAGTTGTCTGAAATCGAGCAGGTGCAGCAACGAGAGGCTTTAGGACGTTCCAAAGGAGGTTTTAGCACCAAGATCCATTTGCGCTGTGATGGTAATGGCAAACCCTTCACATTCTTGCTCACTGTTGGTGAACGCCATGAAGCAGTGGTGTTTGAGCAATTAATGTCAGGTTTGTTAGTCCCACAAGATCCCAGTGGCGAAAAGCGATCGCACCTGCGATAATCCTGTAACTATTATATGCAGCTAACACGGCCACATTTTCATCTACTAGCAGACCAGGCATGAAGATTTGTGGTGACTTTTCACTTCCCTCGTCTGCCGAGTGGCTAGCCCATGCTGTTTCCCAATCAATTAGTGCAGATGTTTTATCTATCTTGAGCCAACAAACATCTGCAATCCTTTGTGAGAAGTTAGTAGGGCTTTATGAGATGCCATGATTTAAACATTATCTTCTTAACATCATCTACACTATTGGTAACTTGAGTGTTGTTTACAACTTTCTCAGTTTTGACCTGAGATTCCAGAAACACCTCACGAATCAAAGCCGTGTTTTGTCTGAACTGAAGTTGGGTCAGCAAGCATCTGGGTATAAAATTGCTCACAAAGCTCTCAATCGTTTCATTACTGAACTAATCGGTTCAGTTTAGCTATTTGGGGAATTCGCCAACAGTATCGGGATCTCGGCTCTATGCCACTTTCAGTCTGGAGAGCACGGCTGCGTGTAACCAATATCCAATTTCTCCATCGCCTTACGCTTAGTCTCCTCACCCCGTCGGTCATACTTCCCCGTGGTTGCAGGAGAAGCGTGTCCGGCTAATTTCTGCACAGTAACGATATCAACCCCCGCATCCAACAAGTCAGAACAAAACGTCCTTCTAAAATCATGGGGGCTAAACCTCTCAACCCCAGCCGACTCCGCCCGTTTTCGCACAATCATCAATATTGCCTGGGGAGTCATCCTTCGCCATTGCAACTCTCCCCCCTTGCGGATGGGTAATAGTAGCGGTCCCGGTTTGCGTGTGCGGAGTTTCAACCACTTTTCCACCGCTGCAATAGCACGGGCCGGCATATACACCGTACGGTCGGTTTCATTCTTACTACCAATAATCTCCAACGCTCCGGTAGCTAAATCTACATCTTTCAAATGCAGAGCAACTACCTCAGCCCGTCGCAACCCACACCGCAGTATCGCAATTAACGCCGCATCCCTTACCCCCACAGGTGACTTATCAGCTTGACAAATCCCCATTAGCGCTGTAATCTCATCAAGTTTTAGCGCCCTACCCCTAAGTCTTTTTTTTGCCTTGATAGACGGTAAATCTACTGCCTTCTGGTAGTCAATTGCAGCCATCAAATCTAACTTAAACGCTTCAGTGAGTACCCTCCTTAAAGCACACAACATCTTATTTGCCGTTGCCGGGGCGTGTTTTTTCATCAAAGCAGACCTGACAGCAGCAGTATGTTGATAACGCAGCGATGCCCAGTTGAGAGTCATGTAATCACCGGAGTCATTAGTCAACAAAGCCGCGATCGCATTGAGGGCTTGTTCCATAGTTGGTCTCGACCCAGGTGCAAGACTATCCAAGTACACCGCTGCTGGATGAGCAGTCAGCGGTAATGGCTCCGTTAAAACCAGTGTCTTGACTACCCCTGGACGCATTAATTTATCAGAACTAGACTTCTAGTAAACAATCATCCCACGTAATACCAATCGCTTATACTTAAAGTCAAGTGTTTGTTTGCATTTCTTTATAATTATTGAGTAGATATATTCTCTACCGTTGGGGGTGGTATAGTCCGTCCGAAGGATTCCATTCCCAACCCACGCTCATTGGATCGCGGTTGCGTGTATAGCTAAGAAATTCTTTGGTACTGAGTTTTTCTCTTTCTGCAATCAAGCTTTGGGGGGTAACACCAAGTCTTGGGGCAAGACTTTCGTTAGTCCTGGGTTGTAATTCAACTTGTGTTTGTTGGTATGGGTATGTTTGTCTTCGCCCTTTGTTATTGCCCAATCTCCCAGAGGCGTTAGCGGAGCTTATCGTAGATATCGCCCGTTCGATTAACTCCAGTTTTTTGGTCATTGCTTCGAGTTTGGTTTCCACCGACTTATCTCTATCAGCAAGATGGGACTCCAATTCCTCCAACTTCTCCTGCAATTGTAAAACTTGTTTGCTGCCAGCTAAATCGATATCATTATTGATATCGTCTGTTGCTACTAATTCCTCTAATGCTTGCAGCAAGGCAATTGTATGCCCCTGCCGATGTAGCTTGGATAGTTGACGAACTATCCCAATTAGTGGGACAGGCACGCGGATCATCTCGCTGGGTGGGGACTTTTGTTCAGCCATTTGATATCAATTTCGATATCGACAAGCTGATTGTAGAAGATTTGGTGGGTGAGAGAAATATACTGAGTATCAATTATATCTAATCTCTCCAGGATTGTTATATATCGACTTTAGGAAAGCGTTGCAACGTGCCATTTTGGGCGTAGAAGAGGTCAATTTTTAGTTTGAAGGGGGAAGAAGCGATCGCCTACGGTACTTGCGCTCCGCGCGGTTGCCGTAGGCGGGCGGTTACGCCATCGCTCTTAAGACGGGGCGGAGCATCGTCGCACTTGATCAAATACTCTGTTGTCGGGAGCATCCCAAATGTGCAAAAAGAGGGGGAGAAGCCAATATTCTTCGCGAGGATTCATCGCGAAGAAAGGGGGGCTGTACATCAAGACCAGAATTCGAGAGAATTAATATCAAAAGAAAATTGTCAGCAGCCAATGAC
>JBBSOX010000181.1:0-8617 GCA_038259325.1 Chroococcales cyanobacterium
GCGCGTGCAGTAGTTGGGATTCAGGCTCACCCATTTGAAAGCAACTCGGTGGACTTTATGGACACTGATAGACTTTACCCCAGCAATCCAGGCACTCAATTAGTATATGGTCGCCAAGTGAAGAAGCCGGTTAAACGTCCAATTGTAGATGTAAGATTCCGTCACGCCCAGTTATTTTTAAATGGTCGCCAAACCGTTATTAATTTGGTATCAACTCCAGAAAGCGCATTGCGATCGGTAATTGAAAGGGTGAATGCTGCGTAGTTTTTTCATGGAAACAAGTATACTGATCGACACGAATTCTAACCGCTTTCGTCGATGCTATACCGGATGTATAAAGCGCAACCGAGTATTTTACAGCAATGGCTAAACGATTTAACAATTTAGATGCAGCATTAAAATACCTTCGCCCAGCATCCGCTGGAGATGATGGAGTAGTACCAGATGCACCAGCAAACACTCCATTAAAGAAATACCAAGATTGGAAAGCCGGAAAAGTTGATATTGACTATCCACGCGCTGCATCATCTAATCCTAAGAAAATTGTCAAAATATCTATAAAACCTTTCGCGCTGCCCGCAGCCTCAACAGATGAATACGTAACTACCATATCCGATAGAGCGCAAGAACAGTATGCTCTATTTGGACTCAGTGCGGCAGCGTTAGGTATAGAAGTAGTTGACAATACCGATATTAGGGCTATTGGATTTAAACCGGCTAAAGCTTCTTGTCGAAATGTTACCGGAACTACAGCAACCACTGTTGTCAGCAAGTTAACGGGTATATCCTATAAAACTAAAGCTGATGCGGCTTATACTTTCCCGTTTGGCGCAATTACAGCACAGCCATCTTATAGCGACCAAAAAGCGGCTATTCTTGCCCTTGTTACTGCCGCTGGTGAAGCTAAAACTGTATCTTTCATTCCTGAAAAATTCTAATGATTTTAGACTTGATTAAGTGCGAAATTTTTCTAGCTCCTCAAGTTTCCCAAGAAGAAATAAGCGATTTAATCAAGCGGGAGGAAATCACCTATTTAGCAAATTCTCGTTTTGCTAAAGGTGAAATTTCCTTCCAAGATTATCTTGATTGCTTGGAAGTTGCAGGAGTTTGTATTGATGAATATCTACCAATCGTAAATGCTAATTGTCAATTAGCAGGTTTTTAAAATGGGGAGGGTAGTAGAATTCAATGCCGCGAATTGGCAACAATTAATTAATTATTCTGCTGCTGCTGTCATCATGAGTGAGAATGTTTATATTCCACTCATTCCCCTTGAATCAGCTACTTTTCTGGAGAATCATATCATTGCTGTTTATGTTACAACGACTGTACCAGCCGGTAGAATTTGGAATTTTGGCGGGACGGTCGAGCAGCGATTTGTTTCTGGGCTGACTGTGGGAGGTAATGCAGATGCGGCTGGAATTATCAGAAAAATTTGGCTCAACAAAATAACTACAATTTTATTTCCTAAGATATCAGCTACTTATTCTCTAAAATTTTATTTCCCGAAGTGGTTTAAAGATGTTCAATTTCAATGCTGGGAATACACAGGAGTTGATGATACAAACGAGAATATCTTACTAGCTCAAGAGTTTGGGAATATTAATTTTAAGTTAGACCAACTACTCGGTAGTTGAAATAAATGAAAATTGTTATTTTAAATGAATACTACAAAGTCACAAATAGCTGTTACTACACCTGCTAACTCACCAGGAATTACTCTAACGTTGGAAAGTACAGGTGTTTTTTTAGGTATTTTGGTAAGTGTTTCTGTTTTGGCCGGGGTCGCTATTCGGATAATTAGCAACATGAATAGTATCTCCGCTTCTATTATCCAAATTGAATTGACGCTCAAAGAACAGTCTGAAAATGCTGAAAAAATTCGTCAGTTAGAGAAAGCTTTCGATCTACACATTCAAGAGTATATAAATCGAAAGGATATTGTACAAATGCTTTTAGGGCAGTTAGACCAAAAAATAAACCACAAATTTAAGCGGCTGCTCTTTTACACCAGGGATGTACAACGCTATTTGCAAAAGGATACTGCATTTAAAATACGGGAATATGAAGAGAACACCCAAGAAGAGTAACTCACTGGGGATTCCATCAAGTCAAAAAGCTTATCGCTTAAGCAGGGATCATCAGAGAATGACTGTTTGAAACGATACTGGTTCATGGTTCAAGTATTACGATCAATGTAAAATTACTTGCCAATCTGAGTTCAATAGAGGTACAGAATTCGCATTGGATCTACCCACACTTAGACAAAGCTCAGTGAGCACCCCGGGTATCGCTTAACCAATTTATCATCCTTAAGCTAGTAGCTTTTGAAATTTTATTCGTTCATTATAAAGCTTGCGCGTCCTAACTTTTTAGTGGACTTACGCCAGTTTTGGCAAGCTTTTTGAGAACAAAGAGAGAAACAAACTTATGGGACTTTTCGATCAAATACTTGGTGCCGTTGCTAATCCCAATCAACAGGGCAGCTTAGGTCAATTGGGAAGTATTGTTAACACTGTACAACAACTGAGCAACCGTACTGGCACAAACCCTTCTACCATCCAATCAGTTTTATCAATTGTCGGTGGTCAAGTGCGTTCTGCTTTACAACAAAAGCAAGCCACAGATGGTAATGAAGCCGCACAAACTCTAGTTAATCAATATGCTGGTACTTCTCCTAACCCCCAAGCCGTCAATTCGCTGTTTTCTCCTCAGATCCAACAACAGGTAACTCAGTTTGCTGCCCAGCGCACCGGATTGGATGCTGGTATAGTTCAACAATTGTTGCCTTTAGCAGTACCTTTGGTACTGAACTTTTTGAAAACAGGTGCAAATGCTCAAAATCCCCAAGGTGGCGGGAATTCTGTACTGAATTCTTTCTTGGATGCTGACGGCGATGGTGATGTCGATATCGCTGATGCCATTCAAATGGCTAGTCGGCACATGAAACGTTGACACCTCCTGCTATATAGCCCTGCTGTGCCCCCTGTCTCTTAAAACTCCCCATCATATCGTGTCCGGTTAAAGACTTATCATTAAAACCGCAGTTCTTGTTGGGGGAAAGAGGGTTTTTCGATTTTTGCACAGATAATGAGCCGGACATGATATTACTTGCTCTTTTTCTTAACGGGATTGAGCGATCGCTCAAAGCGACTAAACGCTTGAGAAGAGGGCAGGGTCAGGAATAAATAAACTAAGGCGACAGTGGCGCAAATCTCAAATGAAAGGCTTTGATAGCCAGCAGATTGAGCGATGCCTGGGGCGGGCTACGCCTACGCATTCATCAAATCAATGTCAAAGCCTTGCAACTCACCACTGGCAGATTGAAACTCGAAAGGCGGAAACGTAAATAAATTTAGTTGCTCTATGTCATGAGTCTGTTTCGGTCAGGAGTCAGATTACGTGCCCAATTTTATATGTAATTTGATCTGCATCACTCTTTTGGTGTATTTATTTGAGTTTATAAAAGTACCATTTTATATCCTTAGTTTAGGTTAATTTAATTTTTAAAGAGGTATGATATCCATCATAAGGATAGGCATTTTATTTCTTGAATCGCTTTTTTGTTGAAGAACTCTAATCCTAAATCCGATTTGGTTATTTAAGCTAAAAATTTTTAATTTACACACCCACTATGAATATAAATCTTCTGGGGTGGGCATCCTGTCCGCCCTAGTTGTGCAAATTAAATGCGCGATAGCTTATAACAAAGTGGTGAGTAGGGTTGATGACTTATTTTCACATTCTTCAGGAAATCTTGCTACTCTCCACTAACTTGGGATGACGCTGTTGAATCTATTTTTCACTGCCAAGAGTGAGAAAAACAAATATGCCCAACATATCCTTATTGATGCGGGTATCGCTGTGCTTGTGTCTGAGCAAAATGACAAGGATAACTGGATTTAAACAGGTCGATTTTATAAACGTTTTGCTTTACAAGCTAGTCCTGTAGGGATAAAAAGTGTATTCTTGAAGTAGCCGATAAAGGTTTCGGCATTGCGTCCAGAGTTTGCTTCATATATTTATTTATTGGTAACAACGATCGCAGTCCAGATATAGTTATTCATTTCGGATTCGGATATAGACCCGAAACTCCAAGTTCACTGAGACGACCACTCGATTGAGTAATCTAGTGAAAATAGGAAGTAAAAAATGATCTATTTAATTGCGATCGGTTTCAAAGATGAATTCAAAGTAGATGAAGTGCTATGCGGTTTTAATCAAAACGGAACTTCATCAAGTATCGCCTAATCAATCTCACAAGATTGTAAAAGAAAATTAGGAGTCTTAAGCATGAGATGGAAGCATCTGACGATCATGTTTATCTCTACGATAGTATTTCTGTTTACCGGAAATGCAATTGCACAGACTGATCTTAATATTAAGAATACCAATCTGGTTCGATTGGGTGGAAATGTCACGGTTGTAGAAAAACAAGTTGTAGAAAATGCTATTGCCATTGGTGGCTCGGCGATCGTCCAACCCAATGGACGGGTGACACAAACCGCGATCGCTATTGGTGGAAATGTCATTCTCAACCAAGGCTCACGGGTAGATGGCGATGCCTATGCGATCGGTGGCCAAGTCGTACAAGCAGAAGGAGCCACTATTGGCGGATCAAAAGGCATATTCGATGATCAATATAATGAACGAGGCATGATGGGGATGCACCGCGATCGCAATCGATTTTTGCCGATGTATTTCTTTCACGCCAGTTTTCGGATTTTCTCAGCGATCGTCGGTGCCATTGTTGGCATAATTTTGTTACAAACTGCACCACGTTTTCTCCCGAATTTAGCAGCTACCATGCGTCAATATCCGGGACAAAGCGCATTATGGGGAATTGGGGCAGTGTTTACCTTAGTTGCCCTGAACATTTTTTTGGCACTCACCCTAATTGGTATTCCATTGATTCCACTCCTCAGCTTGATGGTGAGTTTGACATCATTGGTGGGAGCATTGGGAATCTCACTATTCATCGGTCAACAAGTGGTAAAAAGCGATCGGCAAAGCAGTTTACAGCAGTTCTTGATTGGGTTGCTGATTGTCACAATACTTGCCCTGATTCCATTTTTCGGTGGAATTGTGGTGTCTGTTGTGAGTCTGTTGGGCTTGGGATCGATCCTTGTCTGGAAGTTGGGTAAGGCACAACCGCCGATCTTGGAGTAACTCAAAGTGGAAGCAGGGGAGGCAGGGGGGTAAGAGAAATAAAATCTGAATAAATTATTCCGCTTGAGGTCGTTGACCGTTGACGGTTCACAGTCAACAGTTAACAGTCAATAGTAGCAATGGAATATTTTTTAGTTGGAAGTCCCTAAGTAGTAAAGCAAAAAAATATTTATCGTTTTAGGAAACCTCTTATGAAACCAGATTACCTGATTGTCGGCAGTGGTTTATCAGCATTGGTCTTTGGCGCTTTGATGGCAAACTCCGGTAAGACCGTGCAAGTACTTGAAGCCCATGAGCATCCAGGTGGCTTTGGTCACACGTTTACGATGGCTAAAAAATACACCTTTAATGCCCAATTCCATTATGTTTGGGATTGTGGTGAAGGACAAACGGTGAATCGGGTACTCAAGAAACTGGGCTTGGATCAGGAAGTGACTTTTGAGCGATACGACCCGGATGGCTTTGACCACATGCGAATGCCGGGATATGTATTAGATATTCCTTCGGAACCGGAGGAATTAATCCAACGATTATCAAAGCTGTTTCCTGCATATAGCAATCGCATTCGCCAATTTGTCAACGACGTTGAAAAAACGAGCGTAGGTTTGAAAATACTCGCTCCTCCAGTTAAGCCAATTGAACTGCTCCAACATCCAGGTGAAGTGGTTTGTACTGTCCAATATCTCAATAGCACACTTCAGGATGTATTCGACAAGTTTCAGCTACCTCAAGCTGCTCAAACCCTATTGGCTCTGCAATGGCCTGATTTTTTGCTGCCTCCGAATCAACTCTCGTTTTATGCCTGGGTCGCTTTGTTCAAGGGCTATCAAGCCGGTGCATTTTACCCAACCCAACATTTTGAGCATGTAATCAATTCGTTAGTCAAAGTGATTGAATCACACGGAGGGCAAGTACTACTCAATCATGAGGTCATGAATTTTAGACTCACAGACCGAACAATTACGGGAGTTGAGGCGATGGATTTAACCACCCATCAAACTCATGAATTTACAGGCAATACCGTGATTTGCAATATTGATCCCAAAAAAGCCGCCAAAATGATTGGTGAGTCAAATTTCTCCAAAACCGTGCGCCGAAAACTCAACTATGAGTATTCCCCATCCAACTACATGGCTTATTGCGTCGTCAAAGACCTCGACCTCCGAGACTATGGATTTGGCAAATGGAATCTATTCCATACAGGTCATGAGGATTTGAATGAAGCCTTTGCTCAGATGTATGAACACAATGACTTTTCCAATCCCAGCTTTGCTATAACAACGCCCACTTTATTGACAGAAGCAAGTCGGGATTGCCCAGAGGATTGCCAGATTGTCGAATTCCTTACCGTTGCTAATTACGACTATTTCAAACAATTGCGGCAGAGCAATCGCAAAGCTTACAACCAGAAGAAGCAAGAAATCTTCGATTCTATCCTGGATGTCGTGGAAAAAGAATATGTGCCGAATTTTAGAAAGCAGATGGTCTTTCATATCACTGGCAGCCCCACCACCAATGAACGTTTTTGCTGGTGTCCTAATGGAAATTCCTACGGTTCTAGTCTCACACCGCGCAATATGGGTCTAGGACGGTTGAATCACGAAACCTCACTCAACCATTTTTATTTCTGCAATGCTTCATCAGGTTATCCGGGTTTTGCCCCCACATTCTGGACTGGGGCATTGCTGTATCAACGATTATCTGGCGACGTGCTTTTAGGCAATAGCTAAACAGACAGTCAGGAAGAGGAAAGGGGGCAGGGGGCAGGGAGCAGGGGGAGAACCCTATACATAAATGTATTTGTTCTGAAACCCTTAATTGTAGGGGAATTTTAAATCTCCTTTCCCTGCTCCCCTGCTTCTTCGGTAACACATATTATTCATATTCAACAACTGAGAGGTCAGTTATGAGAATTGCAGTTATCGGTGGTGGAGCCAGTGGTATGGTTACAGCTTACCTGCTTGATAAACAAGGGCATCATGTCACCGTGTTTGAACGGCAGCCAATGTTGGGGGGACATATTCGGACACTCAACAAGAATGTGATGCCTAACCAATCTGATTGCAATGAAATGTTGGAAAGTGGAGTTCTAGAATTTCCTGCCGTATTTCACAACTTCCTTGCTCTCATGCAAGAGCTAGGAGTGGAACTAGAACCAATCCGTGTCGGTTCAGCTTTATTCCCCAAAGATGGCAGTCACTTTTTATCGAGGGTGACGATTGATAACAACTATACAGGTATCCACCGCCTCATTGAATATCTGCGGTTCGATGCCGTCCATGCCCGTTCTCTTGGATTATGGCTAAAAACGCGATTTGCCCAGATGGAAGATTTTTACAATCAGCCACTGTCTCAATATGTGAATAACCAACGTATAAGCAATACCTGGCTAAAATTGCTGACGATGTATAGTTACTCAATGCCGTTTGAACTTATTGACAACTTTCCCGCAGAGATGGCAATTTCGATGTTACGCGACTACCTCGCAGTCAAATGGGTCAGGATTAAAGGCGGTGTATATTCCTATATTGAAAAAATTTTGGAGCTATTTAAAGGTGAAGTCTTGTTGAATGTGGAGATTGCCAATATTTCCAGAAGTCCAGATGGTGTGAAAATCAGGCGATCGCACGGTGAGATCCAGGAGTTTGATAAAGTCGTGTTTGCCACGCCACCCGACCAAGTGATGGCACTGCTAGCTGATCCAACTGATACTGAAATTAAACGCTTTTCAGGTTGGAGAGCCAATTATGCAACTACTACAATTCATACAGATACTTCTATGTATGATAGTCATCACATTCAGCACCCCTCGGAATTTGATTTCTTCCAAACAGACAGCCGATGGGGATATAACAGTTGCTTGAATCAGCTTTGCGGTATCTCATCGCCAGAGCATTATTTTTTATCGTTTCAACTAGAAGGATTGATTGCTCGCGATCGCATTATTCACACTCAAGAACATCATACTCCACTCTATACCACTGAATCTTTTAGATACCGCGATGAAGTAGTTGCTACTAATGGAGAGAACAATACTTACTATGCGGGAGCTTATCTAGGAGATGGCTTGCATGAAGGAGCGATCGCATCTGCCTTTCGAGCTGCTAAACTCATCGGTTCACCCTTGGCTCTTTCTATTTCTGGTTTCAACGGCGGAAACACAAACACAGCCAGTAGACCGAAAACTTTTGCGATACCTTTTTTGCGATCGCGCAGCATGTCTTTTAGGACAAGATATTAATTTGAAAGTCCTAAAAAACCCCACCCTGTTTAAGGGGCTACCGTGTATACACAAATCGAAGTAAAGGGGAGCGATGCGATTTTGTTAGATCGGACTTTAATTCTCAGTTACAGAGCTAGATTCTCAATAAAAACAGTTATTAAGCTGCGATCGCACCCCTCAATAGGTGATTTAGCACCCGAATTTTAAGCACCTCACAAAATCGCA
>JBBSOX010000182.1:0-8424 GCA_038259325.1 Chroococcales cyanobacterium
CCCAAGCGTTAACTTTTGGTCTGCCCGACCATAGTTGCACATAGTGCAATATTTGTTTGAAGTTTAATACTGTGCGTCTAGTACCTGTGAATCTTTTACCTACTTCCAGGTGATACTAGAACTACGAAGTAGAACCCTCTAAATTCAGTTGTCAAGGTGCAGCGTCTACTTGTTAGGTAGCAAATGGGTTTTTTAAGTGGTTGATTACCCTTCCACAAACCCTATTTTACCAAAAGTCGCCCTAGAAGGGCGAGGCTTTAAACCCAATTTTTTGATAAAAAGACCTCTCCCTGGTTCTGCTACGCAAAACCTGTCCCTCTCCGAGTCGGAGAGGGACAGACTTGAACTTTAGTTCAAAGCAGGGAGAGGTTAGTGGAACTCACGTTTACGTTTTATCCCTATACCCACCAGCATAGTTAATTACACAAATTGTTCTATAGGATTTGTGGGTTCCATAAGCAACGCCAGCCACTCTAAAAGCGCCGTTAAAAATGTTTGTTCTATGACCGCGATCGGGCACACCATCATCAATAATTAACTGCATGACAATATCTTGAGCAGTGTTTGGGCCATAACTGATATTTTCGCCTGCGGTTGTTTGCCATCTACCATAGCGGTTGATGCGATTAAAGGGATTGCTACCATCGCTACCATCATGACCTGTAGCGCCTTTTGGACCTTGGTCTTTAACATGGTCTCTTGCTCCTAAAGACATACCCTTAGATGCACTCAATGCTCCTACAGGACGGGCTGATTTCAAAAATGCGATCGCTTCATCGACTGCTTTGACTCCTTCTTGAGTTCGTAAATAAGTATTATGAGAAATTTTGACTCGGTTCCCCTCAAAGCGCTTTCTATAGTTTTCCATAATCGGAAGGTATGCTTTGGGATTTGTTCGTACCTTATTTGTTTCCACAATTACTTGTTGTTCCAGCGGTGAAAGATAACTCGCCTTTGCTAATAGAGTTGGACTACTAGGTTTAACTACTGCTGGGTTAGAGTTTGCCACAGACGGGTTAGATTGCAACAGTTGATTTGAGCAGCCGAAAATCAGGGTAACTGGCAAAAATACCCAAAATTTAATGCGATGCATTCATTACCTCACAGTTTTTTTATAGATTAATTTAGTGAATTAGAAGAAATAATAATTTTTGACACACAAAGAAGTTTGTAGACGCTTCTTTGTTTGGAATTTGAGAAGCGGCTTGTTGTCAGACATCAGAAGTTTGATCAGTTCCCTAAGAAGAATGGAAATGAGTTGATCAAGAGTATAGATAACGCTGCGATTGTCTTTGTTCCTTGAGTGTTAAAAAAGGATTACTTAATACCTGTTGTAACCTAGCTAACACTCAAACGTAAAGCACAAAAAAATATTTCTACTTTATTACGCCTGTTTTTAAGTACAATCATTCAGAAAATTGGCTAATAAAAAATATAACGTAAATAAAAAGTTTGCATATTTGCGTTTGATAGAAAAACGCAAAGTTTATATCGTGTTTGTTCAAATAATTGTCATTGCGATCGCTCGTTCTTAGCATTCCCGTAGGCGATCGCATTGTCTCACACTTTTAGAAACCAGCGTTGTCGATACATCAGAACACCAACAGCCCACCAAAACAACACGGTGACTATGGCAAACAACAGGGAACCATTCAAAGCTCCCGCCCAAGATGTGAAAAAATTCTGGTAAATCCAATTGTAGGTACTGGGAGCGTCTTTGCCTGTACCGATAATGGTTCTGACTAAGATTTTAATCAACAAAACTGATAGAACAAAAAGAGCGATCGCATTTAAGCCCATAATTTCAAAAGGTTTACTCCAGCGACGTATCAGCCGCACTTCGATCAGTTCATAACAAGCTGCTAGCAATAGTAACGCCCAACCGCTAGTAAAAACTA
Organism: Chroococcales cyanobacterium; assembly: GCA_038259325.1. GTDB lineage: Bacteria > Cyanobacteriota > Cyanobacteriia > Cyanobacteriales > Nostocaceae > Nostoc. The sequence goes on from JBBSOX010000182.1 coordinate 1,899, forward strand.
CATAAGAACTTGTCCACAGCTTTTTGTTGATGGGAAATGTCCACCCCCACGCCCAACCGATAATTAAACAACCAACTCCAAATAATGCTAAACCTATACTTGTGCGTGACTGTACAGGTTGACTGCGTATCCATTGACCAGTGAAATAGCCAGCGAGGACGCTTACTATCGCAGGAATACTACTGAACAGTCCCTCAGGATCTCCCATAAAGTTGAAACCATCACCTTTATATAGATGTGCTTTAGGAATAATCAGGCGGTCAACATAAGCGCCGAAATTACCTTCTCGCGTCAGAACTCCCGCACCAAAATCGGGCACTGGTACATACACATACATCATTGTTAGCCAGTAGCCGATGAGTAGCACTGCTGCTAGTATCCATTGACCTTTACGGGGAAGGTTGAGAACTGTCAAGGAAGCCAGCAGATAGGTAATGCTAATGCGCTGCAATACTCCCATAATGCGGATACTACTTAAATCAAAAGTCCAAATCCCCTGATTCCAAAAGCCATTTAGTAGCAATCCCAAGGCAAAGAGAATCGCAGTGCGACGCAATATCCGCCAGTAAACAGTTGAGGTTGGTTTATTTTCTTCCGTGTACTTTGACAGCGAGAAAGTCATCGCTACACCAATAATGAAGAGAAAGAAGGGAAATACCAAGTCAGTTGGTGTGCAACCGTGCCAATCGGCATGGGCTAAGGGAGGATATACATCATTTGCCACTCCCGCCATATTGACGAGAATCATCGCAGCGATGGTAATACCGCGAAAAACATCCAGTGAAGTCAGGCGCATAGGCGGAATTTTTTGTTAGATGAGTATCTAAGCTAGCCCGCTTGATGCAGGTAATCAAGCAAAATTTATAGACTTGGATACAAGGTAAAATTTTGTTAAGTAATTACCACCACTTGCTATGCCAATTAAAGTTGGAGATACCGCTCCTAATTTCACTCTACCTGCTCAAAACGGCTCAACAATTAGCCTCCAAGATTTTCGCGGCAAAAAAGCTGTTGTCCTATATTTTTACCCCAAGGACGACACACCCGGATGTACGGCTGAATCCTGCGCCTTTCGCGATCAGTATGAAGTGTTTAAAAGTGCCGACGCTGAAGTTATCGGCGTGAGTGCTGACTCGGGCGAATCTCACCAACGATTTGCTGCAAAATATAATCTACCTTTTACCTTATTAACTGACAAAGGCGACCAAGTACGGAAGCTATATGGCGCAACAGCAGCCTTTGGCTTATTCCCTGGTCGCGTTACTTACGTTATTGACCAACAAGGAGTTGTCCAATACGTCTTTGATTCCATGTTTAACTTTAAAGGTCATGTTGAAGAAGCGCTGAAAACTTTGCAACAACTTGTGAAATAGGGAAATGGGCATTGGGCATTGGGCATTGGTTATTTCTCCCTCATCTTCCCATTCCCTATGCCCCATTCCCCATTCCCCATTCCCCATTCCCTATTTAGAATGCAATTTTTCCTGTATTACAACATTAGTATGGGCTGACTTGCCATTCTTGCCGTTAGTATTGGCATTACCATTACGGGGATGGATCACACCATAACCGCCGTGATTGCGTTCGTAAATTACATTAATCTCTCCAGTTTCAGAATTGCGGAACATATAAAAGTCGTGTCCCACGAGTTGCAGTTGTTCTAGGGCTTCTGCAAGGGTCATCGGCGGCATAGAAAAATATTTGGTGCGGACGACTTCGTTGGGTAGTTCGGGGGTGCGATCGCCAATTAAATCTGGGACTACCGATTCTGCAACAACTACTTCTGTTGGTTGGGCCTGAGTTTTCTGGTCTTGACGCCGTTCTTTGTATTTCCGTAGTTGACGGGCAATTTTATCTGCAACTAAGTCAATGCTGGCATAGAGATTTTCGCTGCTTTCCTCGGCACGGATAACGTTACCATTTGCATAAATAGTTACTTCAGCCGCTTGTCTAGTATTAATTCGGGGATTACGGGCTACGCTAAGATGCACATCCACTTCATTTGTAATGCTCTGAAAGTGACTAACTGCTTTTTCAATCTTTTGATGTACATACTCACGAATTGCATCGGTGATTTCAATATTTTTGCCGTGGATGACAAGCTTCATGTAAACTCTCCCACTGAATATTTGATGTGTGAATTTGCTTTGTATGAAAAGAAATTGCGGTAAGGTCTATTACTCCCGCCAAAACAAATTGTGAACTTTTTCTATGTACTGCTTGTAAGCTGTCTCTAAGCTTACTGAATCTGGGTTTTTGCTCATTATACCCTTGATTTTCCTCCTCATCTCTGCGCTGATATCCAATTGGATTTTCACATAGAAATTTTTGGTGAGAAAATTTTAGCAGTAGCTCCTGTAATTGTCTTCTGTGTTAAAAGAACGCTTACAGAACTGTTGATAGTTGCTCCTTCTGTGTTCGGTTGAAGTTTGCTTGCTGTTGTTCAATAATACAAGTCTTTGGGGAAATTTGATTCTGTTTAAAATTCAAACAATCTTATGAAAATCATCAGCCAATACGTTCGTCTTTATCGTCTTGGCATGATGCTTATTGCAGAGAATTCCTCCTAAAACCTATTGAGGTTGTATATTCAAGCTAGCACTTTGTATTTTCTAATTTATGTTCCCTTGACTTTCCTTTAAAATCCTTTGCAAATCTTGACATTTATTGACTCCATCTGTGTAACTTGAAATATATTCCGCTCCCAATAGCAGTTGATTTTTGGCATGATCCATAGTATGAGATCACACAAACACCGTTGTTTACTATATAACCAAGGATTAATGCCTTACTTAGATGCTCATGGATGGCAGCGATCGCTCCTGACTGAGCGTATCCATGACCCTAGTTTAGATGACGTGTTAATTTTGCTAGAACATCCACCTGTCTACACTCTAGGGCAAGGAGCAAATTCAGATTTTCTCAAATTTGATATTGATAAAGGTCAATATGATGTGCATCGAGTTGAGCGCGGCGGTGAGGTTACTTACCATTGTCCTGGTCAACTGGTGGGGTATCCAATTTTAAATCTGCAACGTTATCGTAAAGACCTCCATTGGTATTTACGCCAACTCGAAGAAGTCATAATTGGCGTATTGGCAGTTTATGGGTTGCAAGGAGAAAGAATTCCAGATTTTACTGGCGTTTGGTTACAAGGGCGTAAAGTTGCGGCTATTGGTATTAAAGTCAGCCGTTGGATTACCATGCACGGCTTTGCATTAAATGTTTGTCCAGACATGACAGGCTTTGAGCGCATTGTACCCTGCGGTATTTCTGATAAACCTGTAGGCAGTTTAGCCGAATGGATTCCAGGTATCACTTGCCAAGAAGTGCGTTTTTATGTAACACAGTCCTTTGCTGAAGTCTTTGGTGTGGAATTAGTCGAATCGCAACCTCAAGGATTTTTCGGGTCTGAGTAAATTCAGCTTGTAATGAATAGTAGGGAGTGGGGAATGGGGAGTGGGGATGAGGGCGCAGGGGGAGAAATAAGCAATGCCCAATTACGAATTACGTAGCTTGCTTCTCGCCGGAGGCGAGTATTACGAATTACGAATTATTTGAAGGCGACTGAGGAAAATACGCAGGCGATCGCTTTGGGGATTAGTCAGTACTTCATAAGCTGGGCCTTGTTCTGTCACAATACCTTTGTCTAAAAATATCACCTGATGGGCTACTTCTGTGGCGGTGCTTAATAAGCGGATTTAGCTAAACTATAAAAATCAAATTTTTTCAACATTTCCAAAAATGTGAACACCGCAGGCACATGGAGAGCATTAGATAAAATTGCAGTTCCAATTACTCTCTTTAACGGTGCAGGTAAACTGTATACCTGCACCTTTGGAGGAATGGGTACAGCTGCTAAACGAGGCATAATAGCTGCTCTCAATCCTTGATTCACCATACTAACGACTGTGGAATCTTCTTGGATGTCGCTAGCAGTATTTATTGGGATTGCTAAAGTCTTCAAGTGGTTGTGAAGTATGCGTCCGCAGGGTGTGCAAGGAAGTAAAACCGGTGGATAGGCTGCTATGTCTTCCCAAGTAATTTGTGGACTGCTAATTTTGGTATGTGGTGGTAGTAAAGCTAGATACTCATCCTGAAAAATTTCCCAGGTGTCAAATTCCTCACCAGTTGGTAAACAGGTAATACCAATATCGGTACGTCCGTCACGCAAACACTGTTCTACATCTGTGAAAGCAGGGCACTCTATGATTGTGACAGCAATTTCTGGAAATTGATTATGAAATTGTGCGATCGCTTTTGGTAATAAATGGGTGGCGACGCTGCGAAAAGCCGCAATTCGCACATGGCCACCATGTAAACCTTTATGCAAGTTTGCTTCGTGTTGCATCATCTCTAAATGCTGCATAGCCTGACGCGCATGATATAAAATACGCTCTCCAGCGGGTGTTAGCACAGCACCGTGACGGCCTCTGGCAAATAAAGGCACACCTAATTCTTCTTCTAAGGTAGCGATCGCATGACTAATCGCAGGCTGGGAAAGCTGCAATTCTAAGGCTGCCTCACTAAAGTTACCACGATCTGCGACTGCAACTATGGCTCGAAGTTGGGAGAATTTCATGGTCAATTTACGAGAACAAGGGTATAAACATCCTGATTTAATTGTGGCAAAAAGGTTGTATTAGTAATTTTTTATATCTATAAATCCTATTTATACAACCTATGCAAGCCATGATTTGATTCCTAACTGAGATGTTGCTACTGTTTTATTTACTGAGCAAATTTCAGGAATAATTTTATGAACAATGACATTAGGTATCTCCCAACAGAAGATACAAGAATAAATTGTAGTCCGTTATCCAAGAAAGATTCCAACTCAAACTTCTGGAAATCTCTACATATTATTTGGGAAAGTTTTGTCAAAAAATTCCTAGCAGATCCTAACGAATTACAAGTTTGGCAAAAGGTTGACCGCTACGGTAATATCTATTGGCAAGCTTACGACCCTGCAACTGGAAAAACTTTCTCTTCAGGTTCCCAAGCTGATGTATGTATGTGGATTGAACAACTTTATAGGTATTAAAAATATGACACAACTCACTTTAGTAATTGGTAATAAAAATTATTCATCTTGGTCACTCCGTCCTTGGCTAGCGATGAAACAATCTGGTTTGGAATTTAATGAAATTCGGATTTCTCTCTACGAAAACTTAGATTATTCCTCAAAAATTCGGCAATACTCTTCATCAGGAAAAGTACCTGTGTTATTGCACGATACGCAAACGGTGTGGGATTCTCTGGCTATTTGTGAATATCTAGCTGAAACGTTTCCAACTCTGCAATGGTGGCCAGAAGATAAGGCTGCAAGGGCATTAGCCCGTTCCATCACTGCGGAAATGCACTCAGGCTTTCAAAATCTGCGTCAGAATATGCCGATGAACTGCCGTACTAAATATCCTGGTAAAGGTTTAGTATCCGGCGTACAACAAGACATTGACCGTATCACTAGTATCTGGCAAGAATCACGCCAAAAATTTGGATCTAGAGGCAATTTTTTGTTTGGAAATTTTGCGATTGCTGATGCATTCTTTGCTCCAGTTGTTCTGCGGTTTATCACCTATGATGTCCAGCTAGATCCTGTTTCTAGAGATTATGTAGAGACAATTTTTACGCTTCCAGCCATGCAAGAATGGATCAAGGCAGCAAAGAATGAGACAGAAGTTATCTCTCAATACGAGTTTTAAGCCAAGGGAAAAGAAGAACATGAAAAGTAGGAATATTTCAATTCGAGATGCAAACCAAAGAGATATTCCTACCATTATGGAATTGATTCATTTGAAAGCCGAATTTGATGGTTATCCTGAATCTGTAGAAGCAAGTTCTCAAAAGCTAGAAACTGATTTATTTGGAGAAAAGCCCCTTGCTTTTGTTCTTTTAGCTGAGGTTGATGGGGATGCCATTGGGTTAGCAACCTATCACTTTACCTATTCAACTTTTTTAGCAAAACCTGGAATTTGGCTTGATGACTTATATGTTAAAGCTGAATATCGAAGCCACCGAGTTGGTCAAGCACTGATGCTACGCTTGCGCCAGATTGGGCAGGAAAAAGGCTGTGGCAGAATCGATTGGACTGTAGCTGTATCTAACGAGCGTGGAATCAAGTTCTATGAAAAAATAGGTGCGAAGATCATCAACAAAGTAAAATTATGCCGCTTAGATGGTCAGGCACTCAGTAAGTAAATCTTAAGTAGGGGAAGCAGGAGTAACTCAGGCTTCCTTAGATCATAACTGGTTAATATAGGGATAGTATTTGATTTATGAAAAAGCTCGGTACAAATCGAAAAGCCTAATTCCTTATTCCCTACTCCCTACTCCCCACTCCCCACTCCCCGCCCACGTAGATAATTTCAAAAATCAAATACGATTCCTATAGAACCCATTTGATATCTACTTCTGGAAGCAGAAGCATTGCAACTAGCTGGATTTTCCCATTTTCTGGCAGAAAACGGTTTTGCTGAACAGGCTCTATCGTTGATCACTGAACGACGGCTTACTTCAAAGCCAA
>JBBSOX010000183.1:0-8200 GCA_038259325.1 Chroococcales cyanobacterium
GTCAATTTTATGGAAAACTCTTATGAATTAGTCGCTGAATTATTGACACTAAATCTTAATAAGCGTAAGTACTACCAGCAAGGAGAGAGGGCTATGAGGCTTATTCTATCTGCATCCTAGCCCTTTTTGTAGCCCCGCAAGAACTTAATCACGCCTAGCCCAATCGAAGATGATGTACCATCATCTAACTCGTCTAAATAAATTATACGAATTTGCTGTTGATTTAATGATGTTTGATAGATGAATGGTACGCCTGGGTCGAGACTGCGCTGAGCAAAAAGTAATACTGCTTGCCAGCGACGTTGAGGTTTATATTGATTTATGTACAAGAAAGCTTCTGTTATTATTCTCCAGTAAATATCGTCATCGCGCTGAAACTGTACCTCAACAAAATAGATGATGTCTTCTGGAAAGTCAGGTTTGGGTAGGAATAAACCATCGATACGACGTGCTAGTTCTTTTATTTCTACCGAGGTAAATTGGTAGTGCAACGCCAGGGATTCAGATTGTTCCAAAAGTTCAAATAAGACACCCGGAAGAGTTTGAAATAAAGTGTAAAAAATCGTGTCTGTTTTCATGCACTCTTAATATATTTATAAGTAAATATTAGATTGTGATGTTATCGCCCCCCTCTTGATTGATAACTAATCGCAAAATCGATAACCCTAAGATGATCAAAAATAGCACTAAACCAATTGTGCAAGCATAGCTGATTTCCAAGTTAGCAAAAGCTTGCTCATATAGATAATAAACTATCGTTTTGGAGCTACTGAGTGGGCCACCTTGGGTCATGATATATACTTCTTCAAATACTTTGGTGGCAGAAATAGCCGAAATCACCGCCACTAATGCTAGATATGGTTTCATCAAAGGTATGGTAATATCCCAATGTTTGCTGATACCATCCGAACCATCGATCGCAGCAGCTTCGTACACATCAGCAGGAATTGATTGCAACCCTGCTAAATAAATTACCATGTAGTAGCCTAGTCCCTTCCACACCGTGACAGCCATAACGCTGGCAAGAGAAATTGGTACAATACCAAAAATTTTTGCTGGGCTAGTTAGCCAAGGAATACCTTCTGGAAAAAGACCCAAAGCTTTCAGTAATTGATTGAGTAATCCGTTTTCTGCATACAGCCATTTCCAAGCTATTCCCGCAACCACCATTGAAATTACCACTGGGGTGTAGTATGCCGATCTAAACCAATTCATCCCCCGCAGTTTCTGATTTACCAAAATTGCCAGTACTAGGGGAGCAATTACTAAAATTGGGACTACACCCACAAGATATAAAAAAGTGTTTTCCAAGGTTTTCCAAAAAACTGCATCCTTCCAAAGTTTGAGGAAGTTGGCAAAACCTATCCATAGTGGCGGCTGGGCAATATCTTCGTAACTGGTAAAGCTGAGGTAAAACGCTTGCAGCGCAGGCCAAAATACTGTTAACCCCAAAAGAACTAAAGCGGGTAGTAAAAATAAATAAGGGGTCAGTCGCTGTTTAATGAATATCCAATTTTTAGGTGTTAATTGATTCATATAAGGTCTAATAGTTGTTTTCGCTTTGTCGGCAATAATTTGGGGATGTGAGTAGATTTAAGCTTCAATATTCTAAAGGCATATATTTGCGTAGCGCTAATTAATAACTCGGAGATAAACTACGATGGAAACTCAGCACAACTCGCCAATTGAACATCAAAATGTCCCCATAAACCACCGTGGGCTACATGAATTTTTGTATAGTTCTGACGACGAACACACCGCCACTGAGGTGAGTATAACCCCTGAACTGGCAAACAATGGTACTGAAATCATTGGTCTTGAGGCTTGGAGTGCAGCTGCTCAGAACGCTAAAATTGCGGGTGTTTATGCAGTATTAGATGCAGAACGCTGCACCCAGTACATTGGCTATTCTCGGAATGTGTTGCTTTCCTTAAACGGTCATCTTAGCCAAAATGGTCAGCAAAAGTGTGCTTTTGTGCGCGTGCAAGCGTTTAAGTTCCCCAAGCGTCAAGAAATGGAAGATTTGCGAGATGCGTGGATAGCGGAACTAGAAAGTACACCACCTGGTAATGCAACTGATGGCGATATGTGGGCTGGTACGGTAGGGGAAGCTGCGAAAGCGGTAATGTCAGATGCGGAACGTCAAGCCTACGAGGAGAAAAAGCTAAAACTGCGGAAAGCAATGGCTGACACAACCCTCTCAAAAGAGTCAGAAACAATAGATGCGAGTATAGCCGAACGTCAGCGTCAACTTGAAGCTGCTGTGACAAATGATGACTGGAGTGTAATTATCGACGCACAGACACAAGAAACCAAGTCTTAGCTAAATATCTAGTTTCCCCATTAATGAATCGGTGTTTTAGGGGATGGAGGTGCGATCGCAGTTTACATATCTTGCCATAGAAAGTAATTTAATTGGAGCGATCGCTTTATTATGCTGACTCCTTTGAGGTGAATGAGTATTCGTGCCAATCGCTTATGGGGCGGTACCCAATTGCTTGATAAATATGATTGGCTGTGGGATTGGCTAAATCTGCTATGAGGAAACAATGGCGGCATCCCTTATCTAGCAGTTTTTGGCTTAACGCTGCGACACAGGCAGTAGCATATCCTTTGCGACGATACTCTGGTGGTGTATAAGCTAAATTGATCCTACCAATTGTAGGTAACACTTGTTTACTAGACGCAGTTGAAACTGGAGTGCTATCAACCCAAAAATAAGTATTCTGCTGTTTCAAACGATTATCCACTTGGTGTTCAATATCTTCGCTCTCCACCTCATCTATCTCAGACAAAAATGCAGAAAGCCACTCAACCAAAAGAGAGCGATCGTTTTCAGTTGCCAGTCTGAGATATCCTCTGGCTGTTGAGACTGTTTGCACTGCCGTTAATTGGTAAATTTTCATTACCACCGACCGTTGATAGAATTGTCCTGTCAGCGCTTGCCAAGCTTGCGAGAATATTTTTACCTCTTTAGCCAGTCCCATGCTTCCTGGGAGTTGCTCTTGACAGAAATCTTGAGCAATCAATCGCAGAGTATCCATATTCTGGGCTTTGGATAGGATCAATTTTTGGGGTGGGGTGCGGATGGCAACAGCCAGAATCTCACCATTTGTTTGGACAATTGCTAAATAAGGCTTACCCAGATAACGTTCTGGGTTATGCAACAAAGTATGCAAAATACTGAGCAAAACATTATTTTCTACCTGATACTGAAGTAAGTAAGCCTGAGTACAGTCCCAAAATTCCTGAATGTTGTCGAATCGACGTAGTTGCATGATTTACTTCCCTCACGAACTAAGTAAAGAGTTGTGTTATCTAGAACCTTAGTAGAAAAAAGGTGTCTAACTCTGGTTAGCAAAGTAATAGAGTTATGCTGACACAGCAGAAATTGCACAAACTTGTAAACCAACAGGTGTTTGAATAATCACGGATTCCACACCAAATACTTGAGCGATCGCATTTGGTGTTAGAACTTGTTCAGGTGTACCAACTTCCCAAATATGACCCTGTTTTAATAATGCAATACGCGAGCTATACCGGGCTGCTAAATTCAGTTCGTGTAAAACTGTGATAATAGTTAATCCCTGCTGCTGATTTAGTTCTCTAAGCAGTTCCAATAGTTGCAGTTGATAGTTGATATCTAAAAAAGTTGTAGGTTCATCTAATAGTAATATTTTTGGCTCTTGCGCTAGTGCTAGAGCTAAAAAAGCCCGTTGTCTTTCTCCACCTGAGAGTTGTTCGATGAAGCGATCGCGGAATTTTTCTAGTTGCGTTTTTTCAATTGCAGCTTCCACTTTATCCCAATCTTGGGCGTTTAATTCCCATTGCCACCAAGGTTGATGTGGTGTGCGTCCTAAACTTACTAATTGTCGTACTGTTAAACCTACGGGAACCGTTTGTTGTTGCGGTAATAATGCCAGTTTCTGTGCAACTATATTTGGGGGTTGAGAGTGAATCGCTTTGCCATCAAGTAGCACTGTTCCCTGCTGTGGAGAGAGAATACGACTCAGCAATTTGAGTAAAGTAGATTTACCTGAGCCATTAGCACCAACTAAACTCAACCATTCTCCTGTTTGCAGAGTAAGGTTAATGTCTTGAACAATTGGTACTAAGGTGTAACCGCCTGTGAGGTTTTGCAGTTCGAGTGGCATTTCAAAAATTCAACAATCAAAAATGAGAAACTTAATTTTACAGGATTTGAGTGAGTTATTAATTACGAATTACGTTAGCGCAGCGTTAGCGACGCAGGAGCGTCATTACGAATTATTTAATTGCTCAATATACCAAAGGAAAAAAGTAACATAGCAATCCTAAATCATCGTGAAAAAAATCTATTGCCTATTGTCTGCCTCCAGACTAATTTCACAATCTCATTTAGGATTGCAATATGCCTTTTTGCTTCCTCAAATATGACTTTTTACTTATTGCCGTACAATAAGCCAAAGCGAATTAACCCACGTTCATAACCACGACGCATTAATCCCAGTGATAATGCCCCTTGGATGGTAGTCCAACCAGCATTTAGTAAACCCCAAAGCGCTTGGGGAGTGAATGCGGAATCAATCACCACATTCCAAAAGGGGGCGACAGCGGTTGACCAATCAGCAGTGCGGATATTATGTAATGGTAGTTGATGTGCGATCGCTTCGTACTCTGGCAAAGAAATCACATAAGGCAAACAATACACCCGATAAATATCCTGCAAATGCTTTTCCTCATCCGCCGTTAGTGCGGACTCATCAGTTGATCGATGACACCAAGTCACCATAATTAACTTGCCACCAGGCTTCAATACTCGATAGCACTCCTGGAGAAACTTGGTTTTATCCGGCATGTGTTCACCGCTTTCTAGCGACCAAACCAAGTCAAAAGAATTATCAGCAAAGGGCATTGCTTGAGCATTTGCGACTTGGAATTGTGTTCTCAGACTTAAATTAGCTTCCAAGGCGCGTTCCGTTGCTCTTGCGGCTTGCACAGGACTCAATGTAATCCCTGTAGCCTTAGCATTAAACTTTTGTGCAAGGTATAAAGAACTGCCGCCAATGCCACAGCCGACATCTAAGATATTTTCTGCTGCTTGTACCCCTGCCCAATTGAGCAGTTCTTCGATTAAATCAATTTGAGCCTGACGGCGGTCTTTTTTCTGGGTACCATCAGCGCCGTAATAGCCGTGGTGCATGTGTTCGCCCCAAATCTGTTCCCACAGCCCGGAGGAAGCATCGTAAAATTGCTGAATTTGCTGGTATAGTGTTGGACTCATGAAAAAAGCAGTGTTAAGACAAAGCCGAATTTAAAAAAACATACAGATAGGCTACCATGTGTGTTTTTAATTAAAATAGAGTCTTTTGGTTTGCAGGGATAATAAGCTCCGGTTTCTCGTCCCTGGAAAAATTTACTGATTTTACCTTAATAAGCTGTCTTTGCTTTGATTTGCATACTGGATGTTTCCGGGATGCCTAGCATGATTGAGTTTTTGAATTTTAAATTTTCAATTAATTATGACTGTTGCTCGCACAATTTGTTTGGGATTTTTAGCTGTCATCGCTGTAGGTACTATTCTGTTGATGATGCCTTTTTCGACTACCAATAGTACGTGGAATGATCCAATTGTGGCACTCTTCACCTCGACATCCGCAGTTTGTGTCACAGGTTTATCAGTAGTTGATCCTGGTACTTATTTTTCTTTTTGGGGCCAGTTCTTTATTGCGCTATTAGTTCAGATTGGCGGTTTGGGCTACATGACAACTACCACATTTCTGATTTTGCTCATTGGTCGTAGGTTTGATATGCGGCAAAAAATAGCGATACAACAAGCTTTAGACCGACCGGGAATGAGTGGTAGCACTCAAGTTATCCGTTCAATTATTGCCACCACTTTAATTTTTGAAATTACAGGTATATTTTTACTTCTACCAGCTTTCGTTCCTGAGTATGGATGGAGTAAAGGACTATGGTTAGCAATTTTTCATAGTATCAATTCTTGGAATAATGCTGGTTTCAGTTTATTTAAAGATAACTTAATTGGTTATCAGTCATCCTTCTTAGTAGTCTTCACCATTACAATACTAATTATATTTGGGGGAATTGGGTATCAAGTAATTTTGGAAATGTATGTTTGGTTCCGCGATCACATTTTAAAAAAGTCTATTAAAATGCAAAGATTTTCTCTAGACTTTAAAGTTGCAACCAGCACAACTGTTATATTATTATTAATAGGATTTGTTGCCTTTTTCTGTATAGAAACCAGAAACCCTGAAACATTCGGTTCTTTAAATTTACGCGACCAAATATTAGTAGCGTGGTTCCAATCCGTTACTCCTAGAACTGCTGGTTTTAACACCATCGATATTGGCAAAATGACCACTGCTGGTCTATTTATTACGATCGCGCTAATGTTTCTTGGTGCAAGTCCAGGTGGTACAGGAGGAGGCATGAAAACAACAACCTTGAGGGTATTGACTAGTTGCACTAAAGCTATACTCCAGGGGAAAGAAGAAGTTTTATTGTATGATCGCAAAATAGCAATATCTTTAATTTTGAAAGCTGTCGGTGTCTTGGTGGGTTCAGTAGCGGCCGTGATTTTAGCTACGATTTTAATCAGCCTGACAGATCCAACATTAGATTTTATTCAAATTTTATTTGAAGTGGTATCAGCCTTCGCCACCGTAGGTCTTTCTACAGGTATTACAGCAAGTATCTCTACAGTAGCAAAGCTGATCTTAATTGTTACTATGTACGTCGGAAGAGTAGGTGTTTTACTACTGATGTCTGCTGTACTAGGAGATCCCCGCCCCACCAGAATTCACTATCCTGAAGAAAATTTACTCGTGGGATAGTTAGGGAGAGGGAGTAGGGAATGAAATAACTAATGACTAACAGCTAAACTGATAAAATATACATGGTAAGGCAAAAAATAAAATTTTTAATTCAAGCGTTATAACCGTTTTTTGCCCTAAATACAGGGATTCATAATAAGGATAACAAGGGTGAATCTGTCATCATTAAGTTTTTTTCGCAGTTTACGTAAAGATAACCACCAATTTGCTGTAATTGGGTTAGGTCGTTTTGGTAGGTCTGTTTGTTCCACACTACACAATTTTGGTTATCAAGTGCTGGCAACAGATATTGATGAAAAACGAGTTTCAGAAGCATTAACTGAGGGAATAGTTGGTCATGCTTTGCAACTAGACTCAACAGAACCAGCCGCACTAAAAGAAGCTGGAATTTTTGAATTTGATACTGTAATCGTAGCAATTGGCAACTACGTTCAGGAAAGTATTATAACTACCCTAAATGTGAAAGAGGCTGGTGTACCTCATGTAGTTGCCAAAGCTTCTAGTGAAGTTCACCGTAAACTGTTGCGGCGAGTAGGAGCAGATCATGTTGTTTTTCCTGAGTATGAAGCGGGTTGTGCTTTAGCGCGTACACTTACTAAACCAGCAATCTTAGATCGGTTTGATCTTGACCCAGATAACAGTATTGTAGAGTTGATTGTACCTGATGAATTTCACGACAAAACAATCACTGAGCTTCAACTTCGTAACCGCTACGGTTTAAATTTGCTAGCAGTGAGCCAGGATGGAAAATTTATAATTAATCCTGACCCCACCAAGCGTTTAGAGCGTGGTTCAGCAATGGTAGTGATTGGCTGCAACAAAGATATCAACCGTTTACCAATTTAAAAAAGATAGGAGTTATTAACTATTAAGGAAAATAAAAGCGCCAGTCGCCAGAATTGATGCTAAATTCTGACGGCTGGCGGATAAATTCTTCTTTTATTCCTAACTCTGAGTTTTTTATAAGAAGAATTCAGAACTCAGGTGGTCGCCGAGCGCAGTCGAGGTGAGTCAGAATTCAGTATTCAGTATGAATTCTGTACGAGTGGGTGACGAATATTGGTTAAAACCGTACAACTCTTAGAGACGCTACCGCGAACGTCCCCCTGCGCTAACGCCCGAAGTAAAGCGAAAAAAATTAAAATATTCTCGCCTTAAAACTCTATCCCTTTATGGGTAGAGTATTCTGTATTCTGAATTCTGTATTCTGACTCCTGTTTTATTTCTCTTTGCCTTTTACTTTCTAAAATATCCAGATGTTCAACTTATGGTGAAATCAGTGTAAATCCTTTAGCTGTTCCAATGATTTTGCTTCCAGTTAAATTTATTTGCTGTAAAGCCCCATCGTCTAACAGTAAATA
>JBBSOX010000184.1:0-8175 GCA_038259325.1 Chroococcales cyanobacterium
CTAAAGTAGACTAAAGATTATTCGGATTATTTAGTCATCTTTAGATGACTTGAGCTATTAGCAAGGAACTTCAGTTCCTTGCGGGACATGGTTTTCACGTTAAGTTGACACGTATGATTCCTCAACCCAACCTACGCCTAATGACAAATGACTAATAGACATCTGGTGAAAATGAATGTAGAGACGTTGCATTGCAACGTCTCTACAAGGGTTTAAGGTAACGCATAATTAATTTCTGGAGATGTCTAATGACGAATTTGTTTAATCGGAATTTCAATCCAAAATTCTGTACCTAACCCCGGTTGAGAATCACATTTAAACACACCACCGTGTTTATCCACGACAATCTGATAACTAATTGATAACCCCAAGCCAGTACCTTTTCCTACTGGTTTAGTAGTGAAAAATGGGTCGCAGATTCTTGCTCTGAGGGCTTCGGGTATACCTGGCCCATTGTCTACAATGCGAATTACTACGCTCTTAATATTGCCTTCAAGCTCTCCAAGAGTAGTATGAATGGTAATTTGATTAGTATTAGGTTTTGATTGAGATTCTCTGTAATCTTCTAAAGCATCGATCGCATTGCTTAAAACATTCATAAATACCTGATTTAGTGGCCCGGCATAGCACTCTACTAACGGCAGGTTGCTGTATTCTTTGACTAATTTAATCGCCGGACTTTCCGGTTTTGCTTTCAAGCGATGCTGCAAAATTAGCAAGGTGCTATCAATGCCCTCGTGGATGTCAACTGGCTTCATCTCTGCGTGGTCAAGGCGAGAGAAATTCCGTAAACCCAAGACAATCTGACGGATGCGATCAATTCCAACTTTCATGGAAGATAAAGTTTTCGGCAAATCTTCCATGATAAATTCTAAGTCTATTTCTTCAGAGCGATCGCGAATCTCAACGTTGGGGTTAGGGCAGCTTTGCAAGTAGAGGTCTAGTATACTGAGTAAATCTTCGGCGTAATTATTGACATGATTGATATTGCCATAAATGAAGTTCACCGGGTTATTAATTTCGTGAGCAACACCGGCTACCAGTTGACCCAGTGAGGACATTTTCTCAGTTTGGATCAGTTGGGTTTGAGTTTGTTGTAAATCATGCAAAGCTGTAGCCAGCTTTTCTGTCTGCTCTTTGGTTTGATTATGCAATTGGGCTTGTTGGAGTGCAACCCCAAGCTGATTAGCAATTTGAGTAATAAATTTAATTTCTGAAGCTTCCCAATAGCGAGGTGCAGAGTTTTGATAAGCTGCTAATAAGCCCCATAGCTGTTGCCCAATAAATATAGGTGCGATCACATATGCCTTTGCTTGTAATTGCTCCAGAGCCGCAACGTGGCACTCAGAATGGCCGGCTTGATATATGTCATTAACTGCAAAGGTTTCATTGTGGCGATATCGCCCACCTTTGGTTTCCTGTAAATAACTATCTTGCCAAACTGTATTGATATTATTATTTACCAACTTTAACCAGCCGTCGCCCACAAATTCGGCGATATATTCACCACTCCAATCAGCCTGGAACCGATAAACTGCAACTCGATCTGCTTGTAGTGATTTACAGATTTCTTGGGTGGTTGTCTGAAAAATCGCATCTAGATCGAGAGATTCTCTAACTTTGGCAACAACTTCAAACAATACCCGTTGTTGTTCTGCTGCTTGTTGCAAATTTAACGCCTGCTGTCGTGTCTGGGCGAGTAAATCAGCTTGCTGAAGTGCTACCCCCATTTGGGCAGCAATCTGGCTGAGAAAGTTAACTTCAAAAGGTTTCCATTGCCGGGGGCCAGTATGTTGATAAGTTGCTAGCAAACCCCAAAGTTTTTGCCCAACAAAAATTGGAGCAAGCACAAAAGCGTGAATTTGAAACTGCTCTAGATTGTCGATATGACACTGGGTAAACCCCATCTTGTAGATGTCATCGACTGCAAATGTTTCATTGTAGCGGTAACGTCCTCCCTGTGTGTCTTGTAAGTAGGTGTCATTCCAAATTGTATTAATACCTAACTCAGACTCATTCGACCAGTATGGACTAGCAGCCTCGAAATCCCCGACAAATTCACCACCCCAATTAGCATCGAAACGATAAACAGAAACGCGATCGGCTTTGATTAATTGACAAACTTCTTTAGTAGTTGTTTGAAAAATAGTATCTGTGTCAAGAGATTCCCGAATCTCGGCAATAACTTTAAACACAGCCTGTTCTTGTTCAGATGTCCGTTGTAACTCAACTGTGCGCTTTTTAACTTGTTTTTCTAAATTTTCATTGAAGGTTTGTACTTGTTGGTATAGTTCATACTGCTGAATTGCCGAAGCAAAGTGTTTACCGAGGTTTGTAGCTAGTTCAATTTCTTCGACTGTCCATTTTTGAGCTTGTGCTTTTTTATATTCGCGCCAAACCTCAAACGATTGCCGGGGGTACAGTTGCCTTTGATCGCTGTCATACTGCCCCGCCCATAGAGTTTCTGTATCTATTTCGTTGCGGAAAATACTTAAATAGCCTAGCAATTGCTGACGATACTGAAGTGGGATCATCAACATGCTGCGAATTTTAGTTGCTTGAAAAGCGGGTTGCAAACTTCGCAAGCTAGGAGTTTGATATATATCTGAAATCGCCCAAGTATCGTATTTACCAGACTTGTAGTGTTCCTGCCAGACGTTATACTGCTCTATCAATGGATATATGGTTTGTTCTGGCATCACAGGTTGCTGTCCACAGATATAAAGCTTGGCACAGTTGTTTCCTGGTATTAAGCATTCTGTTAAACTGCTCACGTTGCCATTATGGGAATCAAAAGCTGCATTTCTAATGCAAAGCCTGCCACCAACACCATTAAAGGCAGCAACAGCTGCTTCTAGGGCTGGTTGTAATACAATTGTCGGTAATGAATGTAGTAGGGTAGCAATGCGGTTAACGATCGCTTCTCGTTCCCCTGTTTTGCGGACTTGAATGAGCAGGGTACTTTGAGCGATCGCTACTGAGAGCTGATCCACTACCATCTGTATTGCTTCTAGTTCATATTCTGAAATCAAACGCGCTTCAGAATTATGAGACACCAGCAGCCCCCAGAGATGATCTTGATAAATAATGGGCGCTACTACAGAAGATTTGACCCCCATTGCCGTCAAATATTCAATATGACAGGTGTCTACAGGGCGGTAACGGATTTCCTCTGATATGGTTTCTCCATTTTGCAAGTCATGGAGGTGACTTTGACCAATCTCTTGAGTATCAACATTAACAACAGAACGCACCCGTGATTTGATAAATAGTTCACGGGCGGTAAGTGGAATATCATCAGCAGGAAAATTTAGCCCCAGTAGCGATGGCAAGCGATTTTCGTGAATTGACTCAGCAATGACCTGACCACTACCATCGGGATGAAATTTGTAAATCATCACTCGGTCAGTTTTTAGTAGCGATCGCACTTCTGCCGTTGTTACTGTGATAATTTCTTCAAAGTCTAAGCTTCGCCGGATACGATTTGTAATGCGGCGTAGTAAACTTTCTTCATCGCGACATAAGGGCAAATCTTGTTCAGGGTTTGAGGTCATTGCTGATAGCAAAATCAATTAATAATTTGCAAAGTGAAATAATTAAATCTAAAGCTATTTTCAGATTTATTTAATCAAATTGTCTTCAGTAAAACTACGGTCAAATGATTAAATAGAAACATTTATTTACCTTTGAGAAAAATTCATAAAAATATCACAAAAACAGACGCTAAAATATTGCGTCTGTACTAGCTATAAGAAAAGATTCTCGCTTTGGAGTTTTGACTTTTTGTCTAACATTGCCGTAGCAATAAACTTAAACTCTTATGTTGTCAGCAAAACGGATTTTAAGATAGTCGTCTTCCATTTTTGCCCCTCCTGGTTGTAGTGCTGCTAAGGCTTGCGGTAAAACTAAGTTACGACGGTGGTTGCCAATAGTAATGTTTAATTCGTCACCATTCTTGCTCAGTTGAACTTGGTTTTTAGGAATCCCAGGTAAATAAATTTCTAAGCTGTATTGGTTCTGCTCTTGTACGACTCTCATAGTCGTTTCTTTATAATAAACCTGAGTCGGATCTTCATCTTTATAGAGAGTTTCTTTCAGGCGTTCTAAGGCAGCCAATCCGCACATTTCTTCAGAAAATAATGGAACTTCTTTCACAGGTAGAGGATGGAAATTATCATGAATTTCCTGGCGATATTGCTCCTGACTTTCTTTCCAGCGTTGGAAAAATGGGTCTTGGACAACACTTGGAATAATCCGATTAGCCACTACTAAATCTGTTGCAACATTATACAAACTCAAATAAGCATGGGCGCGAAGAGACTCTTTAATCACCATCTTTTCAGGATTAGTTACCAGACGCACTGAGGTTTGAGTATTGTCTGTTAATACTTTTTCCAGAGCTTCAATTTGTTCATAAAACTCATAAGGTGCATCCATCACTTCTTTATCTGGTAGCGAAAAACCAGCAATTGGTCTAAAAAAAGGTTCAACCAGAGGTCGAAGCGCTACCGAGATGTTTTGAAATGGTTTGTAAAAACGGCGCATATACCAGCCACCGACTTCAGGTAAACTCAGCAAGCGCAGCGCTGTGCCCGTGGGGGCTGAGTCAATAATTAAAACATCAAACTCACCTTCGTCGTAATGGCGTTTCATCCTTACCAAGCCAAAAATCTCATCCATGCCTGGTAAAATTGCCAATTCTTCTGCCTGTACGCCCTCTAAGCCTCTTGCCTGTAAAACTTGGGTAATGTAACGTTTTACAGCACCCCAGTTTCCCTCTAGTTCTTGCAGCGCATCCAGTTCAGCACCCCACAGATTTGGGCGAATTTTTTGGGGTGCATGTCCCAATTCCATGTCAAAACTGTCTGCCAAAGAATGAGCCGGATCTGTACTTAAAACCAATGTCTGATAGCCTAGTTCTGCACAACGGAGTCCAGTTGCAGCAGCAACGGAAGTTTTGCCCACGCCGCCTTTACCAGTCATTAAAATTACACGCATAAATGCTTCTGTCCTGCCTGAGGATTTTATTACATTTATTTACATTATCGACTGTTTAAGAAAAATAAATGCTGTTTCACTACCTCTAGGCGTGAACAGTTTGAGTTGTTCATCAGTAATTGCGGTCTTTTCTGAGCAAGGGCGTGATAATCTACAACTTCTTTTAAGATAACGTCAGATAAAAAACCTCTCCCTGGTTTTACTAAGCAAAAGTTGTCCCTCTCCGAGTCGGAGACGGACAGACTTGAACTCTAGTTTAAGACAGAGAGAGGTTTGTCGGACTCATGTTCAAATACAAAGACCAATGAGACGCAAAGTCACCACTGATTTGGATTGCATCATCGGTGGATACTTCACTTCTTATTCCAGAGACTTAAAAATGCTTGAGAGATGGCTGGGGTGATCTGACTTTGTAAGTGAGTTAGTGCATCACGATGATTTTGATTGTTGTCATCATAATAAGTAAACACATTCGTTAGCTTGACAATCTCAGGGTTTTGATCATTTGTCCCCCTCCATTTGTTAGTAACTTTGTGTAAAACGTCCTTGGGTAGATTTTGTTGTAAGTTATTTAGGGCTGCGATGTAAGAAGGATTTTGAGGATTATTTTTGAATTGGAACCATAAATCTATCAGCTTAAGTTGTGTCTGGGGCTGCGGTTGGGGCTTATTTGTTAAAGTAGGTTGCTGTAGAATTTGACGCTGTTCAATAGTGGCAATGCCATTTTCAGTTAAACCCTGAGATTTCTGAAATTTCTTGACTGCTGTATAAGTGGCTGGCCCATAAAAAGGCTTGTTTGGGGGAATTTCGGCATTGGTTGCGAAACCGTGAAACTTCAATCTATTCTGAAGTCCTATGACTGTATCTTCCATTACACTTCGAGTCTCGGAATCAGCATTACCATTAACCAGAAGTTTTTGTGAGTACTGTTTCTGAAACTTTTTAATAGCTTCTTCGGTAGGCGCATCTATCAAAGAGTTGTTATTCCGCTTCCAGGGAGCAAATTTAGTCAGATCCGGCTTAGGATCAATCTCAGGAGCTAAATATCCCAGCCCAATCAATATATGACGGATGATTTCAGGACTACTAACGGCCATACTTTTTGATTCCTTTGCGAATAAACCATGATTAAATGTATCTTGTTTTACAGAAATTATGTAAGTATGAATAAATAAATCTAACATGTTTTGCTTGCAAGGCGTTCCAAAAGTTAAGCGATGTGTAACACCAAGGTGCAACTGTTTGAGACGTTCGGCGTAGGTGACTACACACTGGTAAAAAGAAAAGTGGTTTTAACCGGACACGATATGATTAGGCCCCTCAAGTAACTGACGGGCAAATGCGATCGCCTCTGTTGGTGTTGAGACTTTCCCCTCAGCTTGTGCTACAGCAATTTCTGTCAGCAGTTGGCCGATGATTGGTGAAGCGGGAATATCTAATGCTATGATCAAATCCTTCCCGCTCACTATTGGAGTGGGATGAGCAACCAGATCATCAGGGTTTAGGTAGCGGTTGATCAAGGATGCCCAAATAAGGCAACCCCTTGTTTTGGTTTCCAAAGTTGTAGCGATTGCTGTGTGTAGTGGCTTGTCACCAGACATCGCCTCAACCAAATTATTAAGTGCTACAGCTAAAACCGCTGTAGCAGGAAACACAATACCTGCGTTATAGAACAATATGTATTGTTCTCGTAGAGACATATCGACTACTTGAAACTGCGGTAATAGTTTCAAAGCAGTGCTTACACCCCGGATTTCGGCACGACTATAAGTTAGTTCTTGTAGCTCTATTTCTGCTAATTCTGGATTTGGGTTGACAAGACAAGCAAGTTTGGCAATACCTAACCAAGTGGTTTTGATACTATCGCGGACATACTCTTGCAGTTTTGCCCCGAATTGTTGCCAATTTTGGGTGAGTAAGGCAGCTGCTTGATCAACTGCTGCTAGTTTAAACAAGCTTTCACGAGTGGCATTTTTGAAGAAAGGGGTAAGTAAACCATCTTCCCAAGCACTTGTAATCCAAGGAGTACCCTGAGAATTTGCCAGCAGATAGCCAATTTCTACCCTAACTCGTTCGGCTGCAACTTTGCTGATATGGGATGCCAAAAAACGAATTGCAGCTTGGGTAGCTGGCTCAATGGTAAAACCGAGTTGGGCGGCTTGGCGATAACCTCGCATTAACCGTAAAGGGTCATCTTCTAGGTTTGCAGGTGATACCATTCGCAAAATGCCCTGTTGTAAGTCTCCATAACCTTGCAGAGGATCGATGATTTCTTGGGTATGGGGATTATAAGCGATCGCATTTACTGTAAAGTCCCGTCTGTGCAAGTCAACTTCTAAGCTATCTCCTTCCTGTTGGGCAAAGTCAGCTGTGGCATGGGGAAAAACTACACGGGCAATTTGTCGTTCGGCATCGAGTAACACAAAACCAGCTTTGTAATGACGAGCGATCGCTTTCGCTACCTTTACCGCCTGAGATGGTATAACAAAATCTAGATCCAGATATTCACGAGTTCTGCCAAGGATGGCATCTCGGACAGCACCACCTACCATGTAAGCGGGTTGTGGCAAGAATTCCAAGCTGAAAGGCCAATTTTCGGGAGCTAGGTTAGAAGGAATTGATTGGTGCATTGTAATAAAAATCAACCCAGCAACTCATGAATAACAGTTGGGCTTACGTTAGATTAACAATAAAGGCCCCTGGAGTTGGTTCTATTATGTGTATTTGCGTAAATTGCCACTATGTAGACAGCTGTGTTACCTATCATGCCGTAGAAGGGCAGCACCAACAGCCTCACTTGACTGAAACACCAGATTTTGATCCCAATGAACCTTCTATCAATGTCAACATTCGGACTAAAGAGGATGTGATTGAAATGGAATGGGATGTTGTTGGTTGTCTGAGCTTTAAGCAGGAAACGGGTAAATGGTCGAAGTTGCGTCCTGGTGAATTAGTGCCGACTTGACAGAAAATGATTGGTGTATCTTACAGCTATTTTCAGGTAAATAGACCAGGCGGTAGGGTTACAGCAATGCTCATTGGTGTCAACTTAAGCTAAAAATAGCTTCTCGCTTCGCCTCCTCGCCCGCCTTGGAATGAATTCCAAGGGCCAAAGCGAAAGTCTACTAAAGTAGACTCAAGATTTTGGGCAATATCTAGTCATCAATAGAAGACTTA
>JBBSOX010000185.1:0-8125 GCA_038259325.1 Chroococcales cyanobacterium
ATTTGGCTCTACGCAGGCAGCAGAGCGATGGAGTGACCTGATGCCATTGTTAACTTGGCAATTATGGCTGGCTAGACTTGCCTGTATTGATTCCCCCTTGCCCTGGCAATCGACTCAGGATAAACTGTCTCCAGGACGTGTAGCACAAGCCTTTCCCCTAATTTTAGCCACTATTGGCACTCCTGCTCAACCCCCGAAAACTCGCGGTAAATCACCTGGCCGTGCCCTTGGGCATCAGCCATCTCCTCGTCTCCGTTATCCTACTGTCAAAAAACACGCATCTAAAAAAACTAAAACCGAAGAATCACTTAACAAAGCTGACTCAACTGCTGCTTAGTTTCGGGTGATTTTATCATGATTCAACTTGACTCAGTTTCTCCAGGAAGTTGGGTAACTTTGTCTTGCTGTTCTCTTAATTGCTGGTTGAATCCAAATTAGTCCAAACTCCAGTTGAGGATAACGATGCTTGTAATTGCAAGCTAAAAGCAACAACTTGTTCATGGATTTAGCCCAAGGTTCTTGCTCGATTTCATCTATTGCTTTGAGTTCTCGAAGATGATGGGCATTACACAAAGCGTGATTGACATTAAGCAGTTGATAATAGGGTTTCCAATGGTCATGGACTACTACACCCTTGATATCAGCTAATACTTCTATGTCTTTACGTTGAGGAGAAACTCGATACCAAGTTTGTGTTTCCGTGGCAACCACGTGCAGCCAATTAGTTTTACCACCAATCCTCAACCCTGTCTCGTCTAAATGTTTAACTGCTGCTGCTTTTACCTCAGAGGCCATCTCTGCTACCACTGGTTCTATGATTTGAGCCAGAGTCAAAGTTGTCTTTGCGATTGTCCCTGGTGTCATTCGGCAACCAAATAAATCTAGCAGCACTTGACTCAATCGGTCTTCGGGAATAAAGTGTTGATGATTTAGATAAGCTGCAACTGCTCTAATTCTGGCTCCATACTGTACTGGTGCTGTAACCGCTTCTGGAAATCTACCTTGTAGGAGAGTTTTACATTCTGGACATTCTTTGACTGCCACTCTGTGTTCTGTGACGATGAGACGTGGGGCTGGTATGTCAAATACTTGTCGCTTGATGATTTTTGTGATTCCTACATCCCCAATATCACTTCCACATCCAGGACATGAGCATGGTGTTGGATGTTCTACTATTTTCTCTGGCTCTAATACTTGTTCTAATGTCTGCCCTAGATGACCTATCTGTCCCCCTGATGACCGCTTCCCTTTTTCTCTTAAACTTTTTGTCCGTATTTGATTTGACTTTTTGAGTCCGTCGCTGGCTGGTGGTTTTGAACTTGTTTGGCTATCTCGACATAAGAGTACCGTTATAGCGCGGGACTTACGACGAAAAAGTTAATATTTAAGGGATAGAATCCCTTTTTCCTGCGGTAATAATCAGAACAACAGTTTTCCCTTGGAGCGATTCGCGTTTGGATAGTTTCAACAATCCTGCTAGAGTAGCAGCACTGGTTAACTCTGCTTCTACCCCTGCTTCCTCTGTCAACATCCTTTGGGCAACTATCATATCTTCATCTGAAACAGAAAGCATCCAACCACCGCACTTCTCTAGTTCCGATAAGAGTCGTAAGATATTGCGAGGACGGCGCACAGCAATAGACGATGCTAAGGTTGAGCTATCACCACTGTGATTGTGCAAAAGTGGGTGTTGATTGTAACGATGCACAGCTGGCTGAATTGCTTCAGCTTGAACCCCTAACAACAAAGGTAAACTATTTGTCTGTCCAATTTCCTTCAGTTCCCGAAAGCCTTTACCTACGCCTCCTAAGGTACAACCATCCCCTACAGGGGATACAACGATATCTGGGATTTTCCAATTTAACTGAGTAGCAATTTCAAAGGCAACAGTTTTCTTTCCCTCTACTAAGTAAGGATTCAGAGCACAGTTACGACTATACCATCCATATTTTACTCCAGCTTCCTCAGCTTCATTAAAAGCATCATCATAGTTACCACTAGACACAAATACATCTGCTCCATAATGATACAACCATGCTAGTTGTACTGAGGAAGCCCCATAGGGAACAAAAACATGACAATTTTGTTTGGTGTAGGTACAAAATCCAGCCAGTGAAATAGCAGCATTGCCTGCTGAAGCGCAGTAAATATCTCTCTTTCCTTGGGCTAAAGCCATTGTTGTGGCAATTGCAGTTGCTCGATCCTTAAGACAGTGTGTAGGATTTTGTGTTTCATCTTTGAGGTAAAGTGCCTGCAAACCCAAATGCGCGGCTAGGCGTGGAACTAGAAGCAAAGGAGTACCTCCAACAGGCAGAACAGAACCTGGTTTCTCCACTGGTAAAAGGGACAGATAGCGAAACATATCTTGCCGAACCAACATCCACTTGCCAGTCTGCTTGAGAACAAATCGTAGCGCTTCGTAATCATAATGTATGTCTAAAATGCCAGGGTCAGTACTATTATTTCCAGCTCCACATATTGGACATACATAGGCATTTGCACTGGCTGGGTACTCGCGACCACAGCGAAAGCATTTCATATATGTAACGAGGGTTTTAGTAAACATTTGTGATTGGAAACTTTGCATATTTTTAAGCCAACTATTATATTCAGGTGTCACGATCTACTAAATGTCCGTCTTTCATGTAAATGATCCGGTCAGCAATATCTAGAATACGATTATCATGAGTAACCATCAATATGGTGCAATCCCGTTCCTTGGCTAAACTCTGCATAAAGTCTACTATGTCCCGACCTGATTTGCTATCTTTGACCATGAACAGTTGAGCGCTCAATTAGCTGGATTACACTGTTGATGCTTTGAGCATCCACCCCGGTAGTATCTCGATACGCTGAGACTTGAAGCAAGCAATGCAGTCGAAAGTGCAGTTGAAGAAGCGAAAATATACGTCCAGAACTCCCAAGTAGTTGGAGCTGATGAAACAAGCTTCGTCCAAGGAAATGTTGATGGATGCAATGACAAAAAAAGTCTTGGTTGGCTGTGGGTTGCGGTTACACCACTAGTGACGTTTTTTGAGATTGCCCTTTCCCGTTGTTCGGATGCAGCCCGTAATCTATTGGGTGAAAACTTTTGCGGGATTTTAAATTCAGATCGGTATGCAGCATACAATTGGGTGGGTTTAGAGCAACGCCAATTGTGCTGGGCACACTTGAAACGAGAATTCATCAAAATATCCGAGCGTCCCGGAGTTTCAAGTGACATCGGAAATGCTCTGCTAAAACAACAAGAAAAATTATTTGAACTGTGGCATCGAGTTAGAGACGGAACTTTGAAGCGTTGTGAGTTTCAGCTTTTAGTCCAACCAATTCGTAACACCATTAATTCCTCTCTACAAGAAGCTGCCAATTATGAGATTGGTTCCAAGGAAAAAACACCACTAGCTAAAACTGTTCGCACTTGCTGCCAAATACTGAAATGTGAGAATACCATGTTCTCTGACAGGCAGCCGTCCTGACTTTTCACGCCATCTGTAATAAGTCACTTTGATCAATTAACGATGGCGTAACCGCCCTTCCTGGTAGCGATCGCATAAATTGAGTTTTTCTTTGCGCTGGTTTTCTCGTGATTCCTAGTCATTAATCTAAAACTATTGAGAATCAGACTGTGAGAAAACCTACGCTATTTAGTGGAGAACTGACTGTGAAAATTTAGGCAGCCGTCGGCTGCCTCTAACTCCCCCTCGCAATGATTATCATTTTCAAGGTGAGTGAGATTTAATTTCCTCAAAGCCTTATTTAGTTTGAGTCTTGGTGTATTTCATCCTGATTCAGGCTCGTCAATATTTAGATGCGTTTGCCCTGACCCTCGCACAACTACAGCAGAAGTTAACTGATGTCCTCAAAGCAATTACACCTGAGATGATTGCTTCTCTTACTTCTTACGACTTTATCCTTGAAGCATTATTTAGCGCAGCTTCATAAAGAATTGGTATCAACATCTTCTTGCGCTACCATACAAAAAGCTGATTAAAAAAACCTTGCAATACCAAGCAAATAAGCTTATTTTATTTATTAATCGTCGTGCTGACTTTTCACGGCATCTTTTTGGTTTATGCGATCGCTCTCGAAATCACCTTGCCAAAGACTGATTATCTCGTTAGCATCTGTCATTAATGGCAGATTGTTGAGAATAGAGAATGGAAAAAAACCTTAATCTTTGGTGATTTCAGGACTTACTGTGAAAAGTCAGGGGACCATAATGGGGCCATCCTGAGTCGGTCACATCTTCAAGAGTCCTCATCCTCCCACTTGCACTTTGATAGGCAAGGGCAAATAAGTCAAAAGCTTTCATCGTGACTACTTCGGGCAATGTCGAAAAAGTCAAACTTGATGATATATAAGGGTTTGGGCGTATGTAATCGCGTTTGGAGATGAGTAAAGTTGAGCTAAAAGCTGAAAGAGACTTATCCAATGATAATCGGGTCTAAATCGGGCGGAGAAGACAATGACAAAGATTTTAGTGATTGAATCGGAGATAGAGAGCCGTAACATCTTCCTCGAATGCCTTAAGGAAAAAGGATTCGACGCCATTGGTGCAGAAAATGGACTTATCGGCATTCATTGGGCACAACAACACTTGCCCGATTTAATAATTAGCGACATTATAATGCCGGATATTGATGGTTATAGGGTTTTAACTGCATTGCGTCAAAATTCTATAACAGCAATAATTCCCTTGATTTTTGTCACTAACAAAGCGACTCGATATGACATTCGCAAAGGCATGGATTTGGGAGCAGATGACTATCTCACTAAACCTTGTACAGTAGAAGAATTACTACGAGCGATCACAACCAGATTGCAAAAACAAACATTGTTCAAACAGTGTTATGCTGCTCAGTTACAACAAGTTCCGAAGCCAACAAAGGTAAATAAATTACCGAGGGTGAATGCAGTCGGATTGGAATGGCAAGTCAATCTTTTTCAAGAGAGCGCTGAGTCAATTCAGCAAAACTTAGAGACATTCCCACATGGAGTGATGAAACTAGCAGCCACGAAATCAATTTTTCCGTCTGTCGATTCTCTCAACGATATCTTTGACTTCATTGAGGCTTATTACCACCAACCAATAAGTTTGCGTGATGTGGCACAGTCAGTTGGTTACTCAGCAGCTTACCTAACCGATTTAGTGCGACGTCGGACAGGACAGAGTGTGTATCGTTGGATTATCAAGCGTCGGATGGTAGCAGCCTGTTCTCTACTCCTAGAAACGGACCAACCAATAGATTATATTGCCTTAGGGGTAGGGTATCGTAATACTTGGTGCTTCTTTCGCCATTTTCGCAACAGCTTTGGCACGACTCCTGGAGACTGGCGAAGCGCTAATCGTGCTTGAGTTTGGACTAATTGGCATTTAGCGGCAGTGAATAGAAGCAGGACTTACGCAACTGGCACAAAATGTGGGCGGAGCTTCGCTCCACCATGCAGTAATTGAAATCAGACCAAACACATAGGAACGTCTGGGCGTTTTAGTTGCTGAATTAAATAATTAGAAAGTAAGTTATGCTTGATTTTATAAATAGTTTGACCTGTTTGATAGGCTAAAGTTTTCAGTCTCAGCCAAACCAACATAGCACAAGAAATATGATTTCTCGTAAGGATTCAGGTGGCAGAGTATTGACAAAGGGGACACTTGAGGGGGAATATCGCAAATATGAACCAAAACCTGCCTCAAGAATTAGATCGAGAAAGCTTGAACCAGTTACCGAAAGAGGAACTGGTGGATATCATCATTGAGCAGAGCAAGGTAATACGTGACTTACAGAAAATAATTTTAGAACTACAGCAAGAAATAGAACTTTTAAAAGTCAGTAGAGATTTAGACAGTTCTACTTCATCGAAACCACCGTCTGGAGACATCCTGAAAAAGAGTGAAAACAAAAAAACACCGCAGGAAGAGGAATCAAATCATCCCAAGAGAAAACCAGGTGGGCAACCAGGACATCAAGGAAGAACCCGTAAGGGTTTTGGTCGAGTAGATCGTTGTGAAATTTTACGTCCTACTGATTGTGTTTACTGTGGTCAAAAAGCATTTGCGACCGTGGCAGTAAAAATAGAAAAACAGTCTGTAGCGCAATTAGTAGAACGTCCAATTGAAATAGTGGAGTATCAACGCCATACGTGTGTGTGTGAATGCTGTGGAAATATACAAACAGCCTCATGGTCGCCAGATATCGTTCCAGGGCAAGATTTAGGAGTTAGATTACAGGCGTTTTTAGGATGGGTAAACAATTATGCACACATGCCCTATGAAAAACAGCAAGAAATGTTGTGGGAACTGGGGCAAGTTGAAATTGGGTTAGGAACAATAGTAGCAACCAATGAACGAATAACTCAAGCAATTGAACCGAGCATTATTGAGTTAAGTAGTTGGGTAAAACAGACACAACCGAATGTTCATGTGGATGAAACGCCTTGGTCAGTTAAAGGGATCAAAGAATGGTTGTGGGTAGTTGCCAATTCTGATTTCTGCTTGTTTACTGCTGCTGACACTCGTTCACGAGCCGAACTAGAAACAATTTTAGGGACTAAATATACAGGGGTACTCAGCAGCGACGATTTTAGTGTCTATAATGGTTATGCAGTGAGTAACCAACAGAAATGCTTGGCTCATTTACGCCGTCACTTCAAAAAACTAATTATACTTCCAGGTCTTCACAACCAAGCTATTGGCGAAGCGTTTGTTGATTTAATTGATGAAGCCTTTAAAAATTACGCTCACTGGTTTGAAACTCTTGACTCCACCAGTTACAACGACTGGGTTAATCAATTCAAATCTAAGTTACAACAAACGCTCAATCAGTGGATTGACAAGGCAGGAGCAAAAGCCGGCCAGCTTTTACGTTCTTTACGGGATAAAGCTTCTCAATGGTGGTATTTTCTTGAAAATCCTGAAGTTCCCCCTGATAATAATCAGGCCGAACGATCGCTGCGTTTAGCTGTGACAAAACGTAAGATTAGCGGTGGTTCTCGTTCGATGAAGCGGTTTCAACACACTGCCAACTTGTTGACGGTAGTGCAAACTTGCCGTCGTCAAGGTAGGTCTATCATTGATTTTTTTGCACAAGCTCTAATTGCTGACTCTAATAATAGTCTGTCTCGTCCTTCTTTACTTCCCCAATATTAGACCTGAATCCTTACGATTTCTCTGAAGACGAGCTTTCCGACATTGACATGATTCAATACCAGTTAACTGCTTTATTTCTCTATGAAACTCCTCTATTTTCCAACGAATTTTACACACCTTTTGTGCAACATCCGTAGAGCTTTGAGATAAATCGTTGGTTGCGACATAATCCGTTCTATCGGTAGAGATAGTAACCCGGAAAAGTTTCACTTTCTTCTCAGCAGGAAACGCTTTAATTTTTATTATTTTACCACATTCTAAATCCTCATTACTCCATTCCAAAGATTCAATATTCTTATATTTCTCTTTACCATTGACAATAATTAAGTTTAGTAAATTTCATCCCTAACCGATTTTTCGACGCACCCGCTACTTATTCTCTCATAAAATTTTTCTTGGAATCTACTTTATTAGTTACTATCAACAATTCCAAAAAGGGCTGATTTTAAAACACCTTTTTATAGTACTAAAGTACCAGTAATTAGCGATCACCTGTGCCAGTTGCGTCAGTTATGTAGTACTAGAGTACTAGTAATTAGCGATCGCCTGTGCCAGTTGCGTAAGTCCTGAGAAGGTAAGAGAAAGTTACCCAACATCTTTCAGAGGCTGAGTTGAGTTGAATCGTTGAAAAAAAGCAGAAACTAAGCAGCAGTTAGATTAGCATTTTTAAGTGATTCTTCGGTTTTAGGTTTTTTAGATGCGTGTTTTTTGACAGTGGGATAACGGGGACGTAGAGGTGGCTGATGCCCTTGGGCGCGACCAGGTGATTTACCGCGAGTTTTAGGGGGTTGAGCAGGAGTACCAATTGCGGCTAAAATTAGGGGAAAGGCTTGTGCCACACGTCCTGGAGACAGTTTATCCTGAGTCGATTGCCAGGGCAAGGGGGAATCAATACAGGCAAGTCTAGCCAGCCATAATTGCCAAGTTAACAATGGCATCAGGTCACTCCATCGCTCTGCTGCCTGCGTAGAGCCAAAT
>JBBSOX010000186.1:0-7964 GCA_038259325.1 Chroococcales cyanobacterium
ACCTGACTTTTCACGTTATGTGGAAAAGTCCACGAAAAACCTAACCCCCTTCCCGATGCGGCAAGGGGGAAATCAAAGTCTCTCTCCTTTTAGGAGAGAGATTTAGAGAGAGGTTTTCCAGATGCCGTGAAAAGTCAGGTTAGATGACAAGCCGCGTTTGCGTTGCAGTGGGTTTTCGAGACGCGATAAATCGCCGTCTCTACAAGTGTTTTGGTATTATCTGAACTGTATTGGGATATATAGTAACTTGGTTTGAAGGAGGCGGCGGAAATATGATGTCACCGAGTTGTAAAACTCTGTAAATATTAAACATTTTTAGTCGCCGACACTCTCTTGTAATTAAATTTAGTAATATTTTGAATAACAAAATTTCTGGTTCAGAACTTAAAATTATTAAAGAAGTTGGACATGGGTTTGGTTATAGCCATGTTGCTGAAATTTCAAAAATTATCATTGATTTTTTCTCGTAATTCAACGGCATAAAAATAAATGTAGCTACCTGCAATACTAATTGCTAAGACCTGTTGTTCACGGTATTTTGAAACCAGGGCTAGAGAGCAACTATAATTGTGCTTCAGCCAAGATTAACTGCAATCGGTCTGCAATCAGGAGTTTTCAGCAGTATTAGAGAGCAAATAGACGCAACGCCTTACCGAAGCTAGGTTGTGATAACTTGCAGGGGTCGTTGATGAACTACTCTTGCTAAAAAATATCTGCTAATCTTTCACCCAACTTCTAGCGAAAGAAAGAGTTTGAGGCTGAGTATCTCTGTAATCATGAATGCGGACAAGTTTTAACCTGCTGAATAACTGATATGCCGCAATATTTCGGAAAACTACCCACTACTAACCAACCTTGGACAACTGTTGGCAATGTAAAAGCTGTAACCTCCAACAATAATATTATTAATTTTGACTGTGGCGACTCACGCCTTACCATCAGCGTACTTGCGCCCAATTTAATCCGCGTGCGTTTCGCACCAACTGGGGAATTTATGCCTCGGCGTTCTTGGACAGTGACGCCAGATGATGCAGAATGGGCAACAACACCTTTTACGGTGCAAGAAAATGAAGCAACGGTAGAAATTCAAACAGTACAGATTCGTGTGTGCGTTCAGCGAAAAAAGTGCCGCATTGCCTGTTTCGACAAAGCTAATCGCCCTTTTGCCCAAGATGCAGAGATGGGTATAGGTTGGCGGATGGGTGCAGTTGCAGGATGGAAAGAAATTGCAGCCGATGAACATTTCTATGGTTTTGGCGAACGCACAGGCCTTCTGGATAAACTCAGCGAAGTAAAAACCAACTGGACAACGGATGCCTTAGATTATGATGTACTGACTGATGAAATGTACCAAGCAATTCCATTTTTTATGGCTTTGCGGCCAGAGTTAGGCTATGGGATCTTTTTCAACACTACTTTTTGGAGTCAGTTCGATATCGGTGCTGAACAGCCAGGTATTTGGAAAATGGAAACTCGTGGCGGGGAGTTAGATTATTACATTATCTATGGCCCCGAACCTGCCAAAATTCTGGAGACTTACACTCAGCTAACTGGAAGAATGCCATTACCGCCGAAATGGGCGCTAGGTTATCATCAATGTCGCTGGAGTTATGAATCAGAAACCGTTGTGCGGGAACTGGCGCAAGAATTCCGTCAGCGTCGCATTCCCTGCGATGTTATTCACTTGGATATCGACTATATGCGGGGTTATCGGGTGTTTACTTGGAGTCCTCAGCGTTTCCCTAACCCAGCAAAACTCATTAGTGATTTAGCAGAGGATGGTTTCAAAACAGTTACAATCATTGACCCTGGTGTGAAGTATGAACCAGAAGGTAATTATCATGTTTTTGACCAAGGATTAGAAAACGACTATTTTGTGCATAAAGCTGATGGTGCATTTTTCCACGGCTACGTTTGGCCTGAGAAGGCTGTTTTTCCTGACTTTTTGCGCCCTGATGTAGGTAACTGGTGGGCTGATTTACACAAAAGCTTAACTGATATTGGTGTAGCGGGAATTTGGAATGATATGAACGAACCCGCCCTAAACGATCGCCCTTTCGGCGATGATGGTGAAAAGATTTGGTTTCCCCTAGATGCACCGCAGGGGGGACAAGGGGACAAGGAGAATATCTCTGTGTCTGCTTCTACTCATAGGGAAGTGCATAATTTGTATGGGTTGATGATGGCTAAAGCTTGCTATGAAGGGTTGGAACGGCATCGAGGTTCAGAGCGATCATTTGTGTTAACGCGATCGGGTTATGCTGGTGTGCAACGCTGGTCTTCTGTGTGGATGGGGGATAACCAATCGTTGTGGGAGCATTTAGAAATGTCTCTGCCAATGCTTTGCAATATGGGACTTTCGGGTGTCGGGTTTGTGGGTTGCGATATTGGCGGGTTTGCTGGTAATGCTACAGCTGAATTATTCGCTCGGTGGATGCAGGTAGGAATGCTTTACCCATTGATGCGCGCTCACTCGGCAATGTCTACTGCTCGTCATGAACCTTGGGTATTTGGCGATCGCATTGAAAATATCTGTCGAGAATACATTAATCTACGTTACCAATTACTTCCCTACATTTATGGTCTTTTTTGGGAAGCGGCAACAACGGGCGCACCGATTTTAAGACCATTATTGTACCATTTCCCTAACGATCCGAAAACCTATAGCCTCTACGATCAAGTCTTACTAGGCGCATCGCTGATGGCTGCACCAATTTACCGCCCTGGAGTTGAGCATCGAACTGTCTACTTACCTGCTGGCACTTGGTATGATTGGTGGAGTGGCGATCGCTACGAAGGCCCGATTCACATTCTTGCTCATGCACCACTGGAAAGAATGCCACTGTATGTCCGTGGTGGTGCGATCGTTCCCATGCAACCTGTCAGACAATACGTTGATCAAGCCCCACTAGATGAGATCCGATTAAGGATTTGGCCTGGTAATAACGAATATCAACTATTTGAAGATGATGGACAGACAAACGAGTATCAAGATAAAAAGTTTTCGCTATCAACTATCAGCGTATTTGCTAAATCTAATCAAACAGTAATTGAAATTGGAGCGAGAATTGGAGAATGGACACCTCCACCGCGTGAAGTGATTGTAGAACTTGTTGGTGTTGGAGAGCAACGTTTCCAAGATGATGGTAAGCGACGTACTCTGCAATTTTAAAATACTCGCAAAGGTGGTTTTTTAAACCACCCTTATTTCCTACTATAAAAAATATGCATAGAGGTAGATGAAAAGCAAGTCAATGGTGAACATACAATACAAAGGATAGAAATAGTTAAACCGTAAGAAATAGATAAGTTTACTACGCTAAATAGATGCGGTTAGAGAACAATCAATGTTAAATATTAACCGCTTGCGGCTGCAAGATATGTTTAAAATGCCTACAAATTCACTTGTCGCAAAAGTCGCGGGTGCGATCGCTGTTTCTGTTGCCAGTTTAGTACTAATTGGTTGGTGTCTTGACATTGAAGTTCTTAAGCGCGGATTTCCTGGCAGCCCTGCCACAATGAAAGTCAACACTGCGTTATGTTTTGTCTTGTGTGGGATGTCGTTGTGGTTGTTTTCAACAGGAGGAGGCAGGAAGCCGGGAGCAGAAAGCAAGGGTAACAGAACAATTCAAAATTCCCCCCACAGTGCCCTCTCTCGTACTCTTCTAATCTCTAAGGCCTGTGCAATAGCGGCTACTACAATTGCTGCGCTCACACTCTGTCAATATCTGTTTGGCTGGAATTTCGGCATTGACGAGCTACTGTTTCGTGATTCGCTAATTAGCTTAACGACATCGCATCCGGGGCGAATGGGGGTGAACACAGCAGTGAACTTTATGCTGGTTAGCGTCGCCCTACAGATTCTGATTCATCCAAAAAACTACCACAGTTATTGGTACGGCCAGATTATCACTCTGATCGCTACTTTAATTTCCTTTCAGGCGCTCATGGGGTATGCCTACAAAGTGAAAGTTTTCTACGGACTTGCCCCTTATACAACATCAATGGCCTTACAGACAGCGGTGTTGCTCCTTTTACTAAGTATAGGCATTCTGTGGGCGCGGGCAGAACAGGGGTTAATGAGCGTAGTTACAAGTGATACCAACGGCGGTTTACTTGCACGTCGTTTATTAATTGCCGCGATCGCAGTACCCTTTGGACTAGGGTGGTTAATCGTTGAAGGCCAACGGGCAGAAAAATACGGCCCGGCGTTTGCAGTGTCACTGTTTGCGATCGTCCTGATTGTGATTTTTACTATTTTGATTTGGGAAAGTGCCAGGGTTATTGAACGCCTCAGCCATCAACGTGACTGCGCCCAGGAAGCACTGAGAAGCTACGAAGCTAAACTGGGAAGTTTTGTAGATTCTAACGTCATCGGCATTCTGTTTGGCGACGTGCATGGCGGTATCCAGCAGGCAAACGACGAATTTCTGAGGATGATCGGTTACACGCGGGAGGATTTGTTAACAGGTAGGTTAAGTTGGAGCAATATCACACCATCAGAGTATTTATACTTGGATGAGCGAGGTGTCGCCGAAGCGCAAGGAAATACCAACGCTGCTTGTACCCCCTACGAGAAAGAATATATCCGCAAGGATGGTAGCCGCATCCCGGTTTTAGTTGGTTACGTGCTGCTAGGAGAAAACCGGGAAGAGTTAGTAGCCTTTATTCTCGACTTGAGCGAACGCAAGCAAGCAGAAGCAGAGCAACAAAAATTAGTATCGCTGGTAGAAAATAGCTCTGACTTTATCGGCATCGCCACCCTTGAGGGCCAATTACTCTACATAAATGATGCAGGTCAAAAGTTGGTAGGGCTTGCAAGCCTTGATGAAGTGAGGCAAAAAGCAGTATTAGATTACGCTATGCCCAAAGACAAAGCTTATTTTCAACAATATATACTGCCAACTGTGCTATCTCAAGGGCGCTGGCAGGGAGAATTCTGCTTCCGGCATCTCCAAACAGGTCAACCAATACCGGTTGATTACAATATCTTCACTGTTACAGACAAAAATACAGGTCAGCCAATTGCCTTAGCAACTGTGACTCGCAACATCAGCGAGCAAAAAGTGGCTAAGGAAAAAATCCTCCAACTAAATAAGGATCTACAGCGCCGCATTACTGAGTTACAAACTTTGTTGGAGGTAATTCCCATTGGAATTGGTATTGCCGAAGATCCACAATGCCAAAATATCAAGGTCAACCCTGCTTTTGCCAAGCAGTTGGGAATATTACCAGATACAAATGCCTCCCTCAGCGCTCCCTTGGACGAAAAACCGACAAGTTTTAAAATCTACCGCGAGGGAAGGGAACTCTCAGCAGAAGAACTCCCAATGCAATATTCCGCAACTCATGGTGTTGAAGTTCTGGATTGTGAACTTGATGTCATCCATGAAGATGGAAAAATTGTCAACCTGTTAGAGTATGTTGCACCCTTGTTTGACGAAGATGGTAAAACCAGAGGAAGCGTTGGTGCATTTTTAGATATTACGGAGCGCAAACAGGCAGAGGAAGTACTTCTGAATCAGCAAAAATGGTTGGAGGATGTGTTAAATCTGATGCCAAGACCTTTGCTGTTTATCGAACCAGGAACGGCGCGGGTAACTTTTGCCAATCGTTCTGCTGACGAATTAGCTGGCGGCGAATTTCCCAAAGGTGTACCAGCCCAAGAGTATCACACAGTTTACCACTATACAGATGCGGCTGGCGATCGCATCCCCAATGAACAAATGCCAGGAGTGCGGGTTGCCCTTGGCGAACGCCTGAATGGATTGGAGGTAGACTGGCACACTCCATCTGGTGTGCGCTCTCTACTAGTATTTGCCGATACTCTGCCAGCAATGCACGGTCATCCAGCTACCTGTATTTTGGTGTTCCAAAATATTAGCAACCTCAAACAGGCAGAAAAAGCATTATCGTTAGGTTACAAAAGACTAAAGCTACTATTTGACACAGCCAACGATTTACTATCAAGTCAGGAACCAGTACTACTAATCGATAGCGTCTACCAAAAACTAAGAGAGCAAATTGGAATAGAAGTTTATTTCAACTATTTGGTTGAGGATAACTCTCAAGTAATGGGGTTGGGGTCTTACAGTGGTATTTCTCAGGAAACGGCAAAGGAAATTGAGTACTTGCCATTTGGTGAAGGGGTTTGCGGTACTGTAGCGCTGTCACGCAATCCCTTAGCTGTAGAGAATGTGCAGCAATCTACTGACCCGCAAACAGAATTGATTCGCTCTTTAGGAATTACTGCTTATTATGCATACCCATTGCTTGCCCAAGGAAGGCTGTTGGGTACTCTTTCTTTTGGCAGTCGGACTCGGTTAAGCTTCACCGAGAATCAAAAGGGGATGATGCAAGCAGTATGCGACCAAATAGCGATCGCAATGGAACGAGCCAGTTTAATTGCTTCTTTGCAAAAACAAACTGAGCAGTTGCAACAGGCTAACCGCATGAAGGATGAGTTTCTGGGAATATTGTCTCATGAGTTGCGATCGCCTCTCAATGCAATCCTTGGCTGGGCGCAATTACTGCAACGCAGCAAGCTTAGTGAAACCCTAATGGCTAGGGCTACAGAGACAATTGAGCGCAATGCGAAGGCGCAAACCCAGCTAATTGAAGACCTGCTGGATATATCGCGGATGATTGGAGGCAAGTTACGCCTTAATGTCCGTACTTGTAATCTGATTCCAGTGATTGAGTCGAGCCTAGAGACTGTTAGCCTAGCCGCCCAGTCCAAGGAAATCGATTTAAGATTTTCCCTTATTCCTGCAAAAGAAACGCGAAATGCGCCACCGGGGATACTCCCCGTGGTAACAATCGCGCAAAATTCAGATTTGGGATTAGAAATCAATCACGAAAATCTAGAATCAAGAGAAACACAATCCCAAACAAGTCAACACTCAGAGGACAGCTTGCTGGGTGAAAATTCTCAATTCTTAGTATCCGGTGATTTTGAGCGCTTGCAGCAAGTAATCTGGAATCTGCTATCCAATGCCATCAAATTCACACCCACAGGAGGACGGGTAGAGGTGCAATTGTCTGTAGTCACTGGCCAAGAAAAACAACAGAAAACAGATAAATATGCCCAAATTCAAGTGATTGATACAGGCATTGGTATCAGCCCTGATTTTCTTCCTTACGTTTTTGATCGCTTTCGTCAAGCTGATAGTTCTAACACTAGAACTTATGGTGGATTAGGACTAGGATTAGCGATCGTGCGTAATTTAGTAGAATTACATGGCGGTACTGTCTATGCAAATAGTCCAGGTGAAGAACAAGGAGCGACATTTACAGTCAAGCTACCACTTTTGAAGAGTCCGTCCCTCCACGCCTTTGCCCCTCCACCCCTGTTTCCCTCTTCCCCTCTGCGCCTCTCCCTCCTTGGCGTGCGCGTACTGGTTGTAGATGATCAAGCCAATACCCGTGACTTCATCACTACAGTCCTCGAACAGTGCCAAGCCGAAGTTCAGTCTGTAGCATCAGTTTCAGAAGCATTACAGGTAATTACACGGTGGAAACCAGATGTTTTAGTCAGTGACATCGGTATGCCTCAAGAGGATGGTTATTCTTTGATCTGCAAAGTGCGATCGCACTTTGCAGAGCTAGGGGTAAATATTCCAGCCGCAGCGTTAACAGCTGATGCTAGGGCAGAGGATCGGATGCGAGCTATACAAGAAGGTTATCAGCTACATTTACCTAAACCTATTGAGGCAGATGAGTTAGCTACAGTAGTTGCCAGGCTTGCTGGAAGGGCTTAGAGAAAGCGAGGAATGGGAATTAAAAAGTTTGATCTGACGCCACGAGAAGCTGAAATTTGGTTTCTCTATAGAACCCATTTGATATCTACTTCTGGAAGCAGAAGCATTGCAACTAGCTGGATTTTCCCATTTTCTGGCAGAAAACGGTTTTGCTGAACAGGCTCTATCGTTGATCACTGAACGACGGCTTACTTCAAAGCCAAG
>JBBSOX010000187.1:0-7839 GCA_038259325.1 Chroococcales cyanobacterium
AACGTTGTAGAGCGGGCTATCAACCGACTTAAACAGTTTCGCCGCATTGCCACCCGATATGAAAAATTAGGTGCCAATTATACAGCTATGATAACGATCGCCTGCATTTTTTTGTGGTTGTAGTTTGAAAACACGCCCTAGTCGCAGCCAAGGCTGGTTGAAAGCATAAAAGTATTTTGCCTCATGGGTTACAAGTATTTGTACAAATTCAATTATCCAATCTTATTTCGTTGATGTTTTTCGCTTCTTCTGCTAAACCGATTGATGACAATCTCAATAATTTTGTAGACGGAATTGAGGCAATATACTGTGCAAATTAGCGATTTTCAAAGCCGCAGAATAGCGCAAATAATCCCTGACCTTAGAACTTGCACCAGTCCCAACAACCGCCTCAGAATTCATTCTGAGGCTGATAGCTAAAGTCTATCTATTGAAGACTGGGTAAGGTTTATAGTCCACTTGAGTAGACTTGTGCTATTAGCCAAGAAATAAATTTCTTGGCGGGATAGTGGGCTGGTGCAGGATATAACTCACGCAATTTAAATTAACGATGATTTGAATGGGAACAAAATCTCCATCACCTACCAGAACACAAGGCGCGTTCGCCCCTGGCGTTGGCGGAGCCATCGCCCTTTATTACCTTCTGATTAGTTTCCAAATAATCATGTAGCAAATCGCAACCCCGTGCCAGCAATTTTTCCAGTTCGATATCTGCCAAATTCTGGAAAATTACTGTACCATTTCCACTACCCGCAGCCAGAGTCTTGCTGTCATTACTAAAACTGACGCTGGTTAACTCTTGCTTATCACCTTTTAAAGCAATCAGCAATGTCCCTTCTCGGTTCCAAATTCTTACTTTGTCATCACTGCTAGCTGCTAGAGTCTTGCCATCAGGGCTAAAACTCACACTGATGAAACTATCGCCATCACCCGCGAGATTATTTAACAGTTTCCCGTCTCGATTCCAAATCTTTACCGTGCTATCAATACTAACTGAAGCGATCGCTTTTCCATCAGGCGACCAAGCAACCTCATTTACGCGGCGACTATGACCAGTTAAGCTGTATAGCAATTTACCATCTAAATTCCAGATTTTTACTGTTTTGTCATCACTAGCTGACGCTAGCAACTTACCATCTGGGCTAAAACTTACCCAATTCACCGCATCTTGATGTCCATGTAAGGTGTTGAGCAGTTTACCGTCTCGACTCCAAAGCTTCACTGTTTTATCTTTACTAGCCGAAGCGATTACTTGACTATTAGGCGACCAAGCAACACCCAAGACGGTATCATTATGACCTTGTAAGGTGTTGAGCAGTTTCCCATCACCACGCCAAAGCTTCACCGTTTTATCTTTACTAGCCGAAGCAATTACTTGACCATCGGGGCTGAAACTAACGCCCCAAACTTGACCTTCATGCCCTGTGAATATACGGAGTAGTTTCCCGTCTCGACTAAAAAGTTTTATATTTTTGTCTCGACTTGCTGCTGCTAAGGTGCGATCGTCTGGGCTAAAACTGATGCTAGTTACCCAGTCATTGTTATCGGCTTTGGGCTTTCGCAGTAACACGCTGTCCAAATGCCAGAGTTTAATCGTTTTGTCCCGACTGGCGGAAGCAAGGGTGCGATCATCTGGGCTGAAACTGATACTATTCACCCAATTATTATGTCCCTTCAATGTTCCGAGCAACATACCTTCAGCACTCCAGAGTTTGATTGTCTCGTCGGTACTTGCAGAAGCGATGATGTTACCATGACGGCTAAAACTGACGTTGGTAACTCCAGCACTATGCCCCGATAAGGTTCGCAGTAATTTACCCTCCAGATTCCACAATTTGATTGTCTGGTCTAAACTAGCAGAAGCGATAGTTTTTGCATCGGGCGACCAAGCTACATTTAAGACTGCATCTTCATGTCCCTGCAAGGATTTGAGCAGCTTGCCATCCCGACTCCACAATTTCACCGTCTTGTCAGCACTCCCCGAAGCAATGGTCTGTCCATCGTTTGAGGGGGCGACACTCAAGACTGCACCATCATGTCCCTGCAAAGTTTTGAGCAGCTTATGATCCCGGCTCCACAGTTTCACTGTCTTGTCTGTACTCGCCGAGGCAATAATCTGGCCATCAGGGCTGAAACTGACACTATTCACCACACCCTGATGCCCTAATAGAGTAGCAAGCGGTTGACCCTCTCTACTCCAAAGTTTTACTGTCTTGTCTTGGCTGGCGGAGGCAACGATTTGACTATCTGGGCTGAAATTGACGCTATTAACTACATCTTCATGTCCCGACAACGTTTTGGCCAAGCTACCATCGGGATGCCAGAGTTTGATTGTAGTATCCGCACTGGCTGAGGCAATTAAAGAGCCATCGGGGCTAAATGTAGCATTATTGACCCCAGATATATGCCCGTCGAAACGATTATATTCTTTTACTCCAGAAACTGCTTGATAAAGGGCCGTGTGTACTTGCTCTCTTGTATAGGAATCTACCCAGATTGTTTGTTGTAATTTTCTTCCCGCTTTTAAACCTTCTTTTAAAGCATCAATACCTTTTTGCGAGGCAAATAAGGCTTCACTAGATGCACTAAGGGTTTTAATTTCGCTATCTACTGCTGTGACTATGGAAACACTTAATCCCAATATGGCGAGAACAGAAGCAGTAAGTGCAATTTTCAACGAACGATTTAATTGAGCTTCACTGAGCCTTTGTTTCTTTTGACTTTCTGCAAGTTTAGCTGTTAATTCTTTTTCTTTCAGTTCAGCTCGTAATTGCTCAATTTCTAACTGGCTCAATTCTTCGCGCTTGTGTAATTCCCGCAATTCTGTTAATAAATCTAAACCCTGTTGGGGATAAGGCTCTACCGATTTTGAATCCTGTTTATTTTGGCTAAGTTCACTCTTAAGCCGCTCAATCTCAGCTTGACTTTGTTCTACTTTATAACGCAACTGGTTAAGTTGTACCTGTAAGCTTGATTCTTGTTCTTGTAAGTAGCGAATCAAGTCTACCAAATAATCGTGAATCAGTTGATAGCGTTCTGGGACATCTGGGAATAGTACTACTAAACCGGAGCGGACTAAAATTTCTAAGACTAACTCTAATTTGCCACCATCTTCTAACTCTGCTAGCTGCGCCGCTAACTCAGCACGAGTTTTAAAAGGTCGGTTGTTACTTTCATCTGTTAATAAATATAAGACGAGTAACGCGGCTCGTTCATTTTCTGGGCCGCAGTCTTTAATCAGTTCTTTAAGATATCGCTCGATGAGTTTGTTGGGTCTATATGGTTGATATTCTTCTAAAGTAGTAATTCGCTCATCTTGAATTTGCGCTCCGACAACTTGCAATTCAATGGGGCGGACTTCTCCAAATCCTGTGGATAAATCTTCGATTAAGGCATCAATTAAAGCAGGCTCTAAATTAAACTGCGATCGCTCTGTCAATTTTTGGATAATTGCTTTAGCATATTCTGGCGAAAAATTATTTAACTGGTAGCGAATATGTTTGTCGAGAATATTGTTGTTAATAGCTTCCAGTGCCGAAAGTTGTTTAAAGTCTAATAAACGATGTAAATAATCTTCTCGCAAGGAAAGGATAACTTTGACGAATGGTATATTGAGGCAGTCGCTAATAAATTTATCAAATTCTTGCTTTTGATCACGATCGCTATAACCAAAGAAAAATTCTTCAAATTGGTCAAAGATTAAAACTGTGAGCAGATGGTTATCAGCATTTTCTTTTAGTTGTTGTAAAATTCTGAGGATGGTAATAGGTGTGGCAGAGTAGGGCAAGGCTTCCGGTTCAATGGCTACTTCTGGATTGATATCAGGGTAGATAGCAAGGGATACGTCAGCAGACATCGCCTCACTCAAAGATTTTCTTAATTCCCGCGCCCAATCGGTGTAAACTTGCAACACCACAGGCACAGCTATTTGATCACCAATGGCCCGATTTTGCAGTGCTGGAACTAAGCCCGCAGTTACAATAGAACTCTTACCTACCCCTGATTGACCATGAATCACCGTCAATTTTTGATCGGCGCGGCTAATTCTGCCAATTAAGTTATTAATATCACGTTCTCGACCAGAAGCCGCAATTTCTAAAGCAACGCTGCTACTCCCAGAAAATGA
The DNA here is from genome assembly GCA_038259325.1 of Chroococcales cyanobacterium. Classification (GTDB taxonomy): domain Bacteria; phylum Cyanobacteriota; class Cyanobacteriia; order Cyanobacteriales; family Nostocaceae; genus Nostoc. The sequence continues at coordinate 4,127 of JBBSOX010000187.1, forward strand.
CATTAGTGCTGGGTTTGTCACCTGTCTTTGCGGTTGCAACCGTCCTGCACCGATAAAAGCCCGAAAACCGTACTGCTGCTCAACAGAACGCCGTTTCTGTCGAATGCAATAGGCTTCTAGATATCGCCCTTCTTCAAAATAGAGCGATCGCAGTGTCCGCAACAAGCGAATATAACGATGAGCATCGTATTGATGGGCACTGCTTTCTAACGCTGCTGGTAGTTCTTTGGTTGCCTTGTCCAGGTATTCACCAGCTACTTCTAGCTCACCTAAATTTCGCTGTGCTTTCGCTAAAACTAAATAGTAAATTTGCCCCAACAGTAATGGAAATAAGCAGTTACAAGGGTCATTGTGCTTTTGCGCCTCACCTAATTTCAGCAGTGATACGTGTGCTAATATACTCGCCTGTACCCATCGCAACTGCTGCACAGCCACTTGCGCGAGAAAACCGTAGTCACAAGCTAATTGAATTTGACTACCATAAGTTTGATGCAACTCCAGAGACTTTTGAGCAACAGCCTGCAACTCTTCCCACTCTTGCAGATATTGTAAAACTTCTGCAAGTTGACCAATAAATCCAGCAACTATATCTGGACGCCCAGCTACCTGTAAAACATTCAAACACTGCTGAAAATAAAATTTAGCTGTGTACCAATGGCGGCGGTTTTCTGTTTGATTTTGCTCTGCTAAACGGCAATAACACAGCCCCATATAAAACAGTAAAACTCCCTGTCGTAGAAGCAATGGAGATGGGCGATTAGGAGGTGTAGGCGAAGAAAATGCCTCCCCTGCTCCCCCTGCTCCTTCATCCCCTCTCTTCGCCAACTCCTGCCAAACTTGCAAGCTTTGCTGAAAATGGGTTAAAGCCGGATTAATGCGATCGCTAATATAATTATCTAAGCCAAAAACAAATTCTAAACTAGCGTGTAATTCTGGCTCTAAGGTAATACCACGATTGTGCAACTCTCTAATAGCAAAGTGGAGTTCATAGCTATGTTCCCAGACTTGCTCCACAGTGAAATAATTCTTGGCAACTTGAGAAGGTTGGTGTTGTGCTGCATCGGTTGGCAACACCGTAGCAAATAAAGAGTCAGTTTCCTGTTGCAAAAATTGCAGCAATGATTCAGTTGTCATTTCAAACCGAATCGGTGTTGCCGCCCAACTAGCGAAATCTGGTGCTAAACGCACAACCTTTTGCAACACTTCCTCATTCATCCACACAATCATCGGAAATGGATGGCGTTTGCGAAATTCATCACGAATATGATTAATAGAACTCAGTAGATCATCGAGTCCATTTACTGACTCTAAACCTAAAACCATCAACGCTGATGGCGGATTTACTTCGGTTAGCAGTTGTAAATGAATACTTGTGTAAAGACTTCTAGCATTATGCGACAGAACAACCTTTTGAATTCGGTGTACTCCTGAAGAGAGTTCTTCGAGTCGTTGCAGCATTCCTTCTTGCAAAACTCGATAATTGCAGCACACCAAAACCAGGGAGAATTGACCACTAGAAAGGGTAATTGCTCTCCCCAAACTCCGCAAAGCACGCTCGTTAGCTGCTCTTATATCTGCTTGTGGGTGTCGTTCAACCATGATTTAAATTTTTCCGTCTCTGCTAAAACTGGGTTGACGGCAAACCAAGCTCCCTGATGATCGCGGTATTCAAATACAAATAAACTTCGCAATAAAGTGTGGTATTCTATATCACCTCTAACTCTTTGCTGTTGCACCACCTGAAAGATTAATTCCCACTCATGAGGGTCAATGGCATTGGCTCGGTAATCCCGCTGTCTTTGAATTACCAATTCGACACAATCCCGCTCAAAGGGTGGATCTTGTTCTCGCAGACAGTCAAATAGCAAACCTAGCAAGTCGCGTACATGACCACCACTAATTAGACACAATCGATCTAAGGTTTCTAGAGTATCAAACACTTCTGTAATTAAGCCTAACCGATCGCTAGGCAAAATGTCTGGAAAAGCTCTAGCTAGAACCATTTGCCGCAACATGGCTAACCCTTGAGGAAAAACCTCCCCAGAGCGCAAACGTACAGGTATCATCGGTAACATTTTGGGTGCGATTCCTCCCCCCAAACGATGCTGAAGTTCGGCGCTATTGTTCGAGAAAGTCAGGGCTAAGGGAATAGTGTAAACTACATGACAATTCAGTTTGCGTAACTGTTCACCTCGCTGAATAAATAAGTATTCTGGTAGCGATCGCCCCGATGGTAAAGGCCGAATTGCGACTCTATCCAAGTTATCAACAATGACTACCAGTCCTTTTTTACCCCTGGTTTTTAGTTCCTTGTTGGCACGTTCTAGCAATTCTTGATTAATTGACTGTAAAATATTTGCTGTTCGCGGTTCTAGATAATCTCTTAACCGCCGCCGCAATTGTGGGCTTTCTTTAGCTTTAGTTGTAATTTTGGCAATCCCTACAGACAACTCTGCTTCTACCCCAAGTTCAATTGGCGTTTGCAGAAAATCCACGAGTTCACCAAACAACTTGGTAAAGTAGATAGGTTTGAGCCTAATTTTCATTGCTTCTAGGCTTTCACTAACCTGGCCTGCGATCGCTAACAAAATATCAGTCACATCCACATCTGCCATTTCTAAGACATGGGTAGACTCAAAGTAAACTACATGAAATTGCTGCACTTCTAACTCAGCTTTCAGCCGCAACAACTCCGTTGATTTTCCACAGCCAAGATGTCCTGTAAATAGCTGACAAGTTGGTACATCCGGTGATATTCGAGCGATCGTGCGCTGCAAAGCTTCGATGATTTTACCACCCCGCACCGCAGCAAAATCGATATAGTACCTGCGATCGCTGGCATTTCCTATGATTAGAGGTCTGCTCGGATTGCAAGCCTGATAAAATCTTTCTAAATCTAGGAGCATAACTAATCGAGTTAACTCAGGAATAGGGATGACAAAATTTGCTGGCTAAATATATTAGTTTTAGGGAATTGATTCCTTAATTTAAATACACTTCACCCAAACTACTAACTAAACTAGCAACATTTCGGATGATTGTTCATATATAGGTTAGATGTACCACATTGGAATCTTGGTATTTGATTTTAAGTAAGCAAAATTTCTAGTATAAGTATTATTAAGATAAATATCTAATATTTAATAAGCTACTCTTATGAATATTAAAAATATTTGATAGAAAAAAAGGTAATGTTGAGTACAATTTTGCAGTCTTTTTAAATATAGAGTTCTGTTACAGTAATTTTCAGGTTATAAGGAAAATGCTGAAAACCTCTGAGAAACAGCAACGCAGTTGCGTTTTTTCGTACTTCAGGCTCTTGATGAAAGTTAATTGAGTCCTTCAGGACTCCGTGAAGTTTTGTTCTGTCTTGAGCGTTAGTTTATGTAAATCATGGTAATATAAGACTGTGGCTAATTGGTCGATACCATGATTGTCTACGAGTTCAAAGTTAAGGGTAAGGAAAAGCAGTATCACGCTATTGATGACGCTATACGTACCAGCCAGTTCATTCAAAACAAGTGCTTACGCTATTGGATGGATAACAAAAATATTGGCAGATATGACCTCAATAAATATTGCGCGGTATTAGCTGCTGAGTTTCCCAATGCCTCCGAACTTAATTCAATGGCTAGACAATCTGCCGCTGAACGGTTTTACGACAACTGCAAGAAGAAGGTTAAAGGTACAAAAGGGGTTCCCTAAGTTTAAAA
>JBBSOX010000188.1:0-7805 GCA_038259325.1 Chroococcales cyanobacterium
AACAAGTTAATATTAATACAAATGATTTATCTATCACTGATGGTTGCTTCTACATCGCCATCGTAAATTTTTGATGCCTTTCTTCCCTATTGAATCTCTACGCACAATCCGGCATTTTATTACCCGCAACTTGGGTTAGTACAGGTGGGCGGAACTAAACCGGCCATTTGATTACGCCCAGAAAGCCCAAAATTAACGTGAGTTCGACGGATAGGAAAGTGCAAAAAGCTTGCTATGTATGAATTTGCTCAACTGGGCATAGAAAAAGGCGATCGCTACAATTGATTGAGAATCAGCAAAAAGTCACAAAAAAATGCCGAGACTAATAATATCTAACAAAAATCAGGGTCTCGGCTATGTCTACCATGATATCTCGCCTCGACATTACGCAAATTTTCTGCGACGTAGATGATTTCTGTAAGCAATGGGAAAATCTCTGGCGGCAAGTACCACAATTGCCATCGACAACAGGAGAAAGGCGCAGCACTTCCCGAATGCATCTATCAGAAGTGATGACAATAGTCATCGCATTTCATGGCAGTGGATATAAGACTTTCAAGGAATTCTATACCATGCATGTGCTGACAAGTTGGCGTGAAGCATTTCCAAATCTGGTCAGCTACACTCGGTTTGTGGAACTGATGCCCTGGTGTTTAATGCTGTTATGTTGCTTTTTACATACACGTACAGGAGAAATTACAGGGATTAGCTTTATCGATTCCACCCCAATTAATGTTTGTCACAACTGTCGGGCGCATTCTCACTCTTGTTTTAAAGGATTAGTGAAATGGGGAAAAAATTCTGTGGGCTGGCATTTTGGATTTAAATTGCATTTGATTATTAATGATTGTGGAGAATTACTAGCATTTTCACTAACTCCCGCAAATGTAGATGACCGAAAACCAGTCCCAGATATGACTAAAGACTTAATTGGTAAACTTTTTGGTGATAGAGGATACATCTCTCAAAAATTATTTGAGGAGTTATATGAGCGAGGGTTGCAATTAGTCACAAAATCCAAGAAGAAAATGAAAAATCGTTTGGTAAAACTGATTGATAAGATTCTGTTACGCAAACGCGCTGTCATTGAGTCGGTTAATGACCATCTGAAAAATATATGTCAAATAGAACACTCCCGCCATCGTAGTCCATTTAACTTTTTGGTTAACTTGATGGCTGGTTTAGCTGCTTACACCTATTTGCCCAAAAAACCGTCGATTGATATTTACCCAAAAGATTTACCTGCACTACCTCCTGCCCTTTTCTAACCGTCGAACTCACGTAAAATTAAAGCATACGTGACTTTTAACTTTTGACTTCCGCGGCTCGACTGAGCTTCGCCGAACGTCCTTGCGGTACTAGTCCAATCTACTTAGGTGTTTGTTATAAACCTGAGTAATTAGATGAACCTCGTTAAGGTTACAAATTTTAAACTACTCTTCATCGGTAATACAAGCGTTTCAATTGCGCTTAATAGCTTCCGCTTGAGACATAACAATATTGTATCTCCACCACTAAACACCGCAGTTTAGAGGATGTTTGAAAAATACTTATCAAAGATTTTATAGATGATTTTTAGGAGATATATTTAAGAACTTGTCAAGTAGTTACGTGTTTGTACTCTATCATAACCTTACAGATACTCTTAAAATCAACCTAAATTTACTTCCGTAAGGAGTCAGATATGAAGACTTATGACATATCTCTTATAAAGACAAATGGACTCACGACTTTATTGGTATTTATCTCAATTATATTTATTTTCACATTAACTCTAATTTTCTCATTTTTTGAAAATATTGAAGGGTTTTCAAATCAACAAAAAATAGAATATATTAATCAAGCATTAACAACCCTTGCCATAATCATTGGCGGATTAGCATTAATTATTAATGCTTACTATACTTCCCGACTCTCTTTTGGTGAGAATCAGAGCCTGTTAACCAAACTCTTTTGTGGGACACTAGCTTGGGAAAACAACATTGCAACTGGCATTAATAACACCCAAAAAACTCTAGAAGAGATTGTTCCAGAACGTTTTTCTAAAGCAATTGAACAGTTGGGAAATGAAAAGATTGAAACGCGGTTTGCTGCAATTTATGCTTTAGAGCGAATTGCTAAGGATTCTCACAAAGACCATTGGACAATAATGGAAATTCTCGCTGCGTTTATCCGGGAGAATGCCCCAGTTCAGAAATATGAGGACGAGTTACAAGACTCATCAAAACTTCCTACAGATATTCAAACAGCCTTAACTGTCATTGGACGACGCGATGCACATAAAGATCCGGTAAATCAGAAACTAGATTTACGCAATACAGACCTCAGTAATGCAGATTTAACGGAAGCTAACCTTTCTAAGGCGATTCTCGTAGGAGCTAACTTACAATGGGTCAATTTTACACGAGCAAATCTCTCGGAGGCAGACTTATCAATAACCGATCTTTGTGGATCAATATTCTATGAAGCAAACCTGCAAAAAGCAAACCTCCCAGAAGCCAATCTCCAAGGCGTAGTCCTTAGAAAAGCGAACCTCTCGAAGGCAATTCTTTATGATGCCAACTTGGAAGGGGCAATCCTTTGTGATGCCAACTTGGAAGGGGCAATCCTTTGTGGTGCAAACTTAGAAGGAGCAATCCTTTGTGATGCCAGCTTGGAAGGAGCAAACTTTGAGGATAGCAACCTTCAAGATGCAAACCTAATTGGTAGTAACTTGCAAAACGCAAAACTTGCTGGAGCCGACTTAGAAGGTGCGTTACTCAGTACAGCTAACCTGCAAAATGCTAACTTCCAAGAAGCTAACCTCTCTAGAGCAAACTTTAGCGGATGTGAAAACCTGGAATTACAGCAGATTGAACAGGCAATTGGCGATCGCACAACAATCCTACCGGAAAACTTGAAAATACCCAAACAGTGGAAGTAACAAAAAGCTAAAGTTTTAGATGCTAAAACTCAATTACACAGTAGGGGCGTATAGCTATCATTGGTGTCAACTTAAGCTAAAAGTAGCTTAACTGAAAGCTTTCTCACCCGCCTAGAGCTAAAGTTCGTTGGCTTTTAGCTAAAGTCTACTAAAGTAGACTAAGGATTTTTCGGATTATTTAGTCATCTTTAGATGACTTGAGCTATTAGCAAGGAACTTCAGTTCCTTGCGGGACATGGCTTTTACGTTAAGTTGACACCTATGGTACAGCTATGCGCCCCTACTGCGCTTAATTTAGTACCTAAAACTAAAAAATTGCCAAAAACTTGATAAATATTCTCTATCAGCCTCTATTTTCCGCAGGAGTAAAGGTTAAACTTAATAATGACGTTTCTACTAGCGATCGCTTACTGAAATTATTGGTAGCAAATAGATTGGTCAATTTAAACAACAATTCAAAAAAAATAATTTTTAGTGGTTAAATATATCACTAAAAACTATACAAATATTAAATCTAAAGATATTTTTTAGGAATTGCAATTTCTTTGGATTTCATGAAAAAATATTTTTTTGGCTGAATTTATATCTAATTGTTGGCACTGTTACAACCTGCATTTTTGAAACCGCTTACTATACCTGAGTAGTTTAAAAAACAAAAGTAGTTCGTCAGGAACATAAGACTATTAATACTAGAGAGTAACTTGTTGTTATCAAAACAGAATTCAGGAGCCAGAATACAGGAAAGGTATTTTATGCGACTGGCAGATAGCGCAACGTAAAGCCTGCGTGCGATAGCAAAGCGGTAGCGAGTATTTTCGAGTCGCGTCAAGATTGCTGACTCCTGTTAGCGGATAGCTAAGGTTTAGCCCATTCAGAATAGCTGAATTCTTCTTCAACCTATCCAGCTAAATCACAGTGGGTTGTGAAATTATCAACAGTTTCGATTTTTTTATTGCGAATTGCGTTAGCGAAGCGGGGCGTTAGCAAGAGTGCGAATTGCGAATTGGATTTATGAACTTTGAATCGAACAATTAACAATAACTATTTAGTTTTTTCTGCGCCACTAGTTAAGAGGTAATCTATGGTGCGAAACTCAAAGCTAGGGTACAGAACGTTCCCTAAGCTTATTCTGCGTCCATCCGTTGCTATAGGTATAATCGCATCTTTATTGGTTGGCGGAATAAGTTTTTATATAGTAAAACGCTGGCAAAATCATGCAAATTCAGAGGCACAAGTGCCAGCAATACAATTGCCACAGTTAAAAACGGTAACAGCTTTAGGGCGGATTGAACCACAGGGAAAGATAATTAAACTGTCTGCTGCGGTGTCTGCGGAAGGAAGTCGGGTAGAAAAGTTGTTAGTAAAGGAGGGGGATAGGGTAAAAGCAGGACAGGTGATTGCGATTTTGAACAGCCGCGATCGCTTGCAAGCAGAATTAGATGAGGCGCAGGAACAAGTAAAAGTAGCCCAGGCAAACCTAAACCGCATCCAAGCAGGTGCTAAACCCGGTGAAATTGCCGCCCAAAAAGCTGCGATCGCTAACTTAGAAGCAGAACGCCAAGGTGATATTAATGCCCAAACAGCGACAATTGAGCGATTCCAAGCCGAAGTGCGTAACGCCCAAGTAGAATACGAACGCCATGAGAAACTATATCAACAGGGTGCAATTTCCGCCTCTCAACGAGATAACAAGCGTTTGAACTTAGAAACCGCCCAAAAAAGCCTGCAAGAAGCACAGGCACAGTTAAATCGTATCCAATCAACTAGCCAGCAAAAGATTAAACAAGCCACAGCAACACTCGATGAAATCGCCGAAGTGCGCGGAGTGGATGTAAAAGCTGCCCAAGCAGAAGTCAATCGTGCCGTAGCAGCCATGAATCTGGCAAAAGTCAATTTAAAACAGGCCCAAGTGCGATCGCCTCAAAATGGACAGGTATTCGAGATCCATACCCATCCTGGCGAATTAGTATCAAATGATGGCATTGCTGATATCGGACAAACCAATCAAATGTATGTCATAGCCGAAGTTTACGAAAGCGATATCGGCAAAGTCCGTTTAGGGCAGCAAGCGCGAGTATTTGGTGATTCCCTCTCGATTGAATTGCAGGGAATCGTAGATCGCAAGGGCTTACAGGTGCGGCGGCAGAATGTCATTAATACAGATCCTGCTAACAATATCGATAACAGAGTAGTGGAAGTCCATATCCGACTAGATGAAGCCTCCAGCCGAAAAGCCGCCACCTTAACCAATATGCAAGTTAAGGCAGTAATTGAATTATGAATTGGGCATGGGGCATTGGGCATTGGGCATTGGGCATTGGTTATTATTTTCCCTGCTCCCCCTGCTCCCCCTGCTCCCCCTGCCTCCCCTGCTCCCCCTGCTCCCTCATCCCCCTCATCCCCCTAATCCCCACTCCCCACTCCCCACTCCCCACTTCTTAATAATGGGATTGATTAAACAACTGCGACGGCGAACCCCTCTCGGATGGCTACAACTGAATCATGAAAAAAGCCGTCTTGTAGTAGCATTGTCAGGCATTGCCTTTGCGGATCTTCTTATGTTCATGCAGCTAGGTTTTCAGACTGCGCTGTATGACAGTAACACTAGATTACATCGCAGTTTGCAAGCAGACATAGTTTTAACCAGTCCCCAAGCTCGTAATTTGCCAAGCTTGTCTACATTTTCTCGTCGGCGACTTTACCAAGCAATGGATATACCAGGGGTGAAGTCAGCAGAGCCAATGTATTTCAACAACACAATCTGGAAAAATCCCCAAACGCACCGCGAGACGGGGGTTTTAGTTATCGGGTTCAACCCAGATAAGCCAGCTTTTGACTTAGCAGATGTTAACCAGCAATTGCAGACAATCAAACTGCCAGGTGCTGTTTTGTTTGATCGTGGTGCTAGAGGAGATTATGAAAAAGCGATCGCCCAAATTGACCAAGGTAAAACCCTAACCACCGAAATAGAACGGCGCACAATTACCATTAGTGGCTTATTCCAAGTTGGAGCTTCCTTTGGTGCTGATGGCAACCTGATTACCAGCGATCAAAACTTTTTGCGGCTATTTTCTGGGCGACAGTCAAGTAGTGTCAGTCTAGGTTTGATTAAGGTAAAACCAGGCTATGAACCGAAAAAGGTGGCAGCAACATTGAAAGCCTACCTCAGAGATGATGTCAAAGTTTTAACCCACGCCGAATTTATTGAATTTGAGAACAACTTCTGGAGAACAAATTCCCCAATTGGGTTTATTTTCAGCCTGGGTGTATCGATGGGCTTTGTGGTGGGCGTGATTATCGTCTATCAAGTCCTCTCCACTGATGTTAATGCCCATGTTCGGGAATACGCCACCTTCAAAGCAATGGGTTATCGCAATTATTACCTGCTCGGTGTAGTGCTTGAAGAATCGTTGATATTAGCAGCATTGGGCTTCTTCCCTGGCTTGGGAGTATCCTTAGCACTTTACCAACTGACTCGCACCGCCACAAATTTGCCCATGTACATGACTGTAATACGAGCATTGCAGGTATTACTGCTAACCATAATTATGTGTACAATTTCCGGTGCGATCGCAACCCGTAAACTACAAGCCACCGACCCCGCTGATATGTTCTAAAAAATGGGCATGGGTCATAGGGCATGGGGCATCGGGAAGAAGAGGCAGAGGGTAAAAACTTGCTGCAACTTCTCCTCTACTCCCCCAATCCCCAATGTCCAATCCCCAATGCCCAATACCCAATCCCCAAAATATGCCCCCTGTCATCTCCATCCAGAATCTCGATCACCATTTTGGTCACGGCTCACTCCGTAAGCAAGTTTTATCTAACATCAACTTGGAGGTTAACGCTGGTGAAATGATTATTATGACCGGGCCCTCCGGTTCTGGAAAGACTACCTTGTTGACTTTAGTGGGTGGATTGCGTTCTACCCAATCTGGTAGTTTGCGGGTATTGGGGCGAGAACTTTGTGGTGCTAGTGCTGAACAACTAGTACAGGCGCGACGCCGTAACGGTTATATTTTCCAAGGACATAACTTGCATGGTAGTTTGACGACACTCCAAAACGTCAAAATGGCTTTGGAATTGCAAAAACATCTTGGGTTAAAACAAATGCTAACTAGGTCAGCCCAGATGTTAGAGCAAGTAGGATTAGGAAATCATTTGCATTACTATCCTGATAAGCTGTCTGGGGGGCAAAAACAAAGAGTAGCGATCGCTCGTGCCTTAGTTAGTCATCCTGAAATAATCCTAGCGGATGAACCCACTGCTGCCCTTGACAGTCAATCGGGGCGTGATGTAGTCAATCTTATGCAAAAACTGGCAAAGGAACAAGGCTGTACCATCTTGATGGTTACTCATGATAACCGCATCCTAGACATTGCCGATCACATAGTTCACATGGAAGATGGCAAACTCAAGTCAAAAGTAAAACTATCAGCTTAGAGTTGATAAGCGCACACCATGATTAAGCTTCTGAAGTCGTAAATTTGAGCTTTTTAATCCATCATTGAGTTTATAAGCTCGAAACGACAAAATTTTAAATAAAATTACTGCTATTTTCCTATTTTACAGCTTATACCAACGCTAAAAAAATCTGTTACGAGTGCGTAGCTCAGGCATTTAAGGATTAGATAAACTAGACTTATCCGAGAATGGTAAATGTATACGGTAAAAGGATTTCAGCGATTATAATGGAATGGCGATCGCTAGACTAGATCAGGACTTACGCAACTGGCACAGTGCGATCGCAAATTCAGAAATTAGTAGTACTAATGTATTATGTTAAAGGAGATATCTTTCATTAGCTCCTATCTTAATTATTAACAATAAGAAATTGTGTAAATTCCCTGAGAAAAATTTTATGAGATAATAAGTAGAGGGT
>JBBSOX010000189.1:0-7707 GCA_038259325.1 Chroococcales cyanobacterium
AACGTTGTAGAGCGGGCTATCAACCGACTTAAACAGTTTCGCCGCATTGCCACCCGATATGAAAAATTAGGTGCCAATTATACAGCTATGATAACGATCGCCTGCATTTTTTTGTGGTTGTAGTTTGAAAACACGCCCTAGCTTTCATCACCTGCCTAAAGTACGAAAAACGCAACGATGTTGCTGTTTCTCAGGTGTTTTCAGCGTCTTTCTTATAAAAAAGCTTGTATAGATGAATCAAAGCCTAAGTGTTGCTCCCAGTCTGGAAGAAGACACTCATGAAAGTCCTCTTGTTACCAAACAACAGCTATTTGCGAAGCAACTAATTGTCCTGGTTTTGGAAATGCTTCTAGCATTACCTCTGGGTTTACTTCTCGCAAAGTTCCAAATTGGTAGGATTGCCTGGATATTTGGCGGGATTGCTGCTGGTACAGTGGTTCTTCAAGGGTGCCGAGTTTTTTATCAATATTCCCCCCAACCTAACCGCACTGCAAGAAAAGTAGGAATGGCACTTGTAGGCTTAACTGTCGGCGCTTCTAACACCCACGGTAATCTTACTAGTATTGCTTCTGGTATTCCGATATTTATTCTTCTTACCTTGTTTCTGCTGCTGAGTGGAACTTGTATTGGTTATATTTACTCGCGCCTTAGCCAAACCAACCTGTTGACAGCAATGCTAGCTACAGTTCCTGGTGGTGTCGGAATTATGGCAGCGATCGCCGCCGATTACAATAAAAATGTAAGTTTAGTTGCCCTAGTTCAGGCGATTCGCGTCACCTCTGTAGTTGTTCTGATTCCTTTCATCGCTAGGACATCCACAGGTAATTACTATCCGCAAACACTTCCAATCAAGGCTGCTTGGCTGAATCTCGATCCATCTCAACTAGAATTACTCTTGTTAGTACTGGTCATCACTGGATTAGTAGTTTATCCAGCTATTTTATTTAAAATTCCCGCTGGCGATTTCTTTGGTGCGTTGTTAATTGGTATCGGGTTTAATCCTTTGCTACATTGGCTACCTTTTGTCGGTGATATTAGCTTTAGTCCGCCGCCTTTAATTAACTTATTGGGCCAAATGCTCTTAGGAATTACTATTGGTGAGTATTGGGGAGACAAACCCAACTTTAGAAAGCGAACTATCGGCTATGCTTTGATATCTGTGGGGATGACCCTCGTAGCCGGCGCGATCGCTGCTATGCTTGCAATGCAATTAACCTCTTGGGACTGGTTAACTTGTCTGCTAGTCACAGCACCAGGAGGATCAGCAGAAATGATTCTGGTTTCCCTGACATTGAATCATAATGTTGAAATTGTCACAACTGGTCATTTAGTACGACTGATTGCAATTAACAGTTCCCTACCACTTTGGGTATTTTTGTTTCGCCGTCTTGATGAGCAATTTTCAGAATCACTTTAAATTGAGCTACCAACGAATGGCATTCGCTACGTTATGCCTTAGGGAATTAAGATAGAACTTACGCATTGACAAAAAAGACCAAATATAATTTGAGCTTAAAAACCATATCTTTCGTAAGGGCACAGCATTACTCATTGGTGTCAACTTAAGCTAAAAACAGCTTCTCGCTTCGCCTCCTCGCCCGCCTTGGAATGAATTCCAAGGGCCAAAGCGAAAGTCTACTAAAGTAGACTCAAGATTTTGGGCAATATCTAGTCATCAAAAGAAGACTTAAGCTATGAGCAAGGAACTTCAGTTCCTTGCGGGATGAGGGTTTCGCGTTAAGTTGACACCAATGAGCATTGCTGTGCCCCTACAGCATGGTCTATTTACCTCAATAACCCCTCATGTAGAGACACGATTTATCGCGTCTAAAAAACTAATACGTTAGAGAGACAAGGGTAAATCGCCGTCTCTACAAAGAATCGACTTGTGTGTATACCGTTTGCAATTAATGGAGCGCAGAGATTTCACTGTCTTGTGGAAGTCTTAGCACAGAATGGCGACTTGCTGATCACTGGAGTAGCAGATAGCGACTTACCTTCGACCGAAGCTTGGTAAGTTTTGCGCGGGTATTTGTATTAATTGCGTCATGCATGTGCCTGTTAAGTATGAAACAATACCATATTTTTATTTTAAAGTCTTATATCTAAAGATAGAAGATTAAGGTTAAAATTTGGGAAACCTAAGAGAAGTTTATTCCTAAAGATGTCCTGCCATTTATTGCAGAATGTAACTGAGGCCAGATGACGCAACCTTTAAATCAAGTCAAAGAGTGGGAACAACGTCGTGACGAAGCAAGCCGCTACTATCGGCGGGGGAAATTCCAAGAGTCTCTCGATCTTGCAACCAAGAATTTACACTTGGCTAGATCAATTCCAGACCGAGCCAGAGAAGGTTATACATTAAACGATCTTGGTTTAGCTCACCTCAGTTGCTGGCAACCTCAAATAGCATTAGAGCACTTTCATGAGGCGCTTTTGGTTGCTGTTGAAATTGGCAACGCGCCAGCACAAGCAACTGCACTTAGCAATTTGGGTTCTACCTACAGCCGCCTTGGGCGCTTTTCTCAGGCGTTGGAATATTTTGATCAAGCACTACCAATCTTTAGGCGATCGCAAGATACTCAAAGTGAAATTTCTACTCTTAATGATGTAGCCCTAATTTATACTCGCTTAGGACAACCGAAACGGGCGCTGTTGCTACAACACCAAATTTTGAAGATGCGGCGATTGTTAGGTGACTTTTCTGGTGAGGCAACAACGCTAAATGGTATTGGGTTTGCTTATAACGTCTTAGGTAAGTTTGAGGAAGCTCTAGAATTTTTTCAAGCAGCGCTGCCAATTCAACGAGCAGTCAAGAATTTGATTGGTGAAGCAACCACTTTGAATAATATTGCCTCAATCTATAGTGATTTAGGAAAACCGAAACAAGCACTATTGCTCTACTATCAAGTTCTTTTAACACGTCGAGCAATCTGCGATCGCTCCGGTGAGGCAACAACGCTTCACAACATTGGTTTTACCTACAGCACGCTGGCAGAGCATCGGCAAGCAATGAAATTCTACAAACAAGCCATTGCGATTTATCAACAACTAGGCGATGGTTTGGGAGAAATTTCAACTTTGCTGAATATGGGAACCCTTTACGCCACAACAAAACGCAAAAAAATGGCGCGATCGTGTTATCAAAACGCCCAAGAGTTAGCAGAGCAAATCGAATATCAGCCACTTCTGGAAAAAGTACAGCAGTTTATAGATTCTCTGTAGGTTGATGCAGCAGACTCAGATTCCCGACTTCTTTAAAGAAGTCGGGAATTTTGTTGTTCGAGTTGAAGCTCAAAAATTTATAAACTTGGCATAACTCTAAGTAAGCTGTTTCCCCAATTAATACGCTTGGCTTTGTGGAAATTTATCTCTTAGGTAGGCAGGGGGAGAGAAAAGGCTTATCCCAAGCGTATTGCCTAATAAGCCACACCAAACTTTTTATCATTAATACGTTTAATATTTGTTTTGGCTCCAAATTAATTACTCAGTAAGAATAACTATATATATTTTTAAATTCAAGATTAGCAACTTCTCAAAAGTAGTAAATATACTGTGTTGCTAATACTTTTTTGTATCTACTATATAAATAGTCTTAATATTAATTAATATTAAGATAATTGTCTGGCAATCAAAAAAATCTAGAGTAACCAGTCATTAATTTAGGACTTATATTTATGGTAGATATAGCATTGAACGACTTAATTAGTTCTAGTAATACTCACATACATACTGAGAATATTGAAAAACAAATACAAGAAATTACTAATAAAATCTCAACCATAATCTATCAAATCGTTGTTGATAAACAAAGAGCTAATGCTTGTACCTTTATTAGTCCAAATTGTGAAAATATACTAGCAGTTAAATCATCTGAACTCCAAAGGGATATTCACCAATTAATTTCAATCATTCATCCCGAAGACCAAAAAAGTTTTCAAGACTCGCTAAATTTAGCCATCCATTCTTTACAAAACTGGCATTGGGAAGGACGTCTAACTTTACCTAATGGCAAATTTAAGTGGTTTGAAGCGCTCTCTGAAATAGACCAAACACTTACTGACAAGATTATTTTTAATGGTTTACTGATACCTGTTACTAATCCCAAAACCCCTGCTATCAAAAGTACGGCAAGTTTTCACTATCTTATAGAAAATGCTAATGATATTATTTACTCCTTTTCCACCAAAGGCATTATTACTTATTTATCTCCCCAATTTACTGATTTTTTTGATTGTAAAACCTCAGGCTTGATAGGAAAGTCATTTTTTTCTATTATTCATCCCCATGATTTACGAAAGTGTTATATTTTCCTAAATTGTATTATAAAAACTGGGCAGAAAAAATCAGAACTAGAATTTAGATGCCAACTGAAGGATAAAAGCTTTTGTTGGTTTAAAACCAACATTTCACCTATTAAAAATCAAGATGGAAGTATTATTGCTTTCCAAGGCATTCTTCATAATATTAATGACTATAAACTCATTGAAAGCTCTCTGCAACAACAAACTAATATTTTGCGAATGATCCTTGACAAAATGAGTGAAGCAGTGATTGTTGCTGACGAACAAGAGAAATTTATAGTCTTTAACGCGGCGGCAGAACGAATGTTTGGAAGTGGGGCCACGGATACAACAAGTCAACAGTGGTCGCAACAATATGGAGTTTTTTTACCAGACCAAGTAACACTAGTTGCAGCCCAAGACTTGCCATTAATACGGGCAATTAGAGGAGAGAAAGTAGACAATCTAGAAGTTTTTGTGCGTCATGCTCAAGCACCTGACGGTTTATGGATACTGATTAGTGCCAGACCATTAATAGATGCTAGAGGAGTACTAAAAGGAGGAGTTATTGTTTGTAGTGATATTACCAAGCGCAAACAATCTGAAGAAGCTTTGCGAAAGTCAGAAGCCGAGTTACGCCAGAAAGCAACTGCTCTGACAACTACCTTAGTCGAAGTGAAGCGAATGCAGACTCAGCTAGTGCAAAATGAAAAAATGTCTAGTTTGGGGCAGTTAGTCGCTGGTGTTGCCCATGAAATTAATAATCCTGTCAACTTTATTCACGGCAACCTTGCCCATGTGCAGGAATACACCGAAAATTTATTAAGATTTGTGCAGTTGTGTCAGCAACACAATCCCAACCCAGCCCCTGAAATTCAAACTGCTGCTGAAGATATCGATCTGGAGTTTTTGCAGGAAGATTTACCGAAAATGCTGGCTTCTATGAACCTGGGAACGGAGCGCATTCGCCAGATTGTTCTGTCGTTGCGGAACTTCTCTCGGATGGACGAAGCTGAATTAAAAGCGGTTGATATTCACGAAGGCATCGACAGCACCCTGCTGATTCTGCAACATCGGCTCAAAGCCAGACCCGAACGACCAGAAATTGAGATAATCAAAGACTATGCTGTACTACCGCTCGTAGAATGCTATGCCGGACAGATCAACCAAGTATTTATGAATATCTTAGTGAATTCAATTGATGCGATAGAAGAGAGCAATGCCAATCGCACTTATGAAGAGATTAAGGAAAATCCAAATCAAATTACAATTTGGACATCAGTTGTCGATGCTGTGTGGGTAGAATTGCGATTCAGGGATAACGGTATCGGTATTCCTCAAGAGGTTAAACAACGAATATTTGATCCCTTCTTCACCACCAAACCGATTGGAAAAGGCACCGGAATGGGAATGCCAATTAGCTACCAAATTATTACAGAAAAACATGGCGGCAAATTGGAGTGTTTCTCAACCCCTGGAGAAGGAACTGAGTTCAGCATTCGCATTCCTCTGCGGCGAGAAGGTCTACTATAAATTCCCAGTTCATGGCAGACAAAATTTGTATTTTTCGTTACCGCCAACTATATATTGCTCAACAGGTTACGATCAATTAAGAAGTAATAATTTTTTACGGCACCGCCAGGAGTCTCTAAATGTTCATTAGTGAATTGTCACCTGTATTCAAAGAATTTATCCAGCATCCAGTCTCATTTGTGGGTGGGTTCTTCTCTGGTGTGCTTCGGCTCAATCTTGCAGACGATCCTGCAAAAAGCTGGCTGGATCAACAGATCCGCTCCAATAGTTACACCAGCACCACAACAGACGCACATAATGGCAAAGCAACTGGGCCTCAACAGATTTCGATTGACTAAATTTTTGGGTAATCGCAAATCAGATTAATCATTTTAGTGACATACTCCCACATTGTTGCAAGCATACAGTGTGGGAGTAATTTATTTCTATCAAGCTGTACTAGTACAGCACGGCAGAAATAAACTACCCATTCCAAATCAACAAAACGCTTACGCTATATTCATTTTGACTTTTGAACGCCAGTTGCTTCTCCTGTCGGAGACGCTACGCGAACAAGTCGGCAGAGCCGCCCAACGCACTGGCTCCTTTTGACTTCCGCCTTGCGGCACTAGTCGAGTGTCCCCTATTAAGAGATACTAAAACCAGGTAGGTAGATAGGCAAGAAAATATGGAATCCCTAACCTCTCGTATGCAGGCGGTACAGTCGCCAATTATTCCTGTGGTTGGGGAACTGATTAAAAACTCTCCTGGAACAATCTCTCTAGGACAAGGTGTTGTTTATTACAATCCACCTCCAGAAGCGATAGAATTCTTACCCAAATTTTTAGCCGAACCCGCTAATAATTTATACAAATCAGTTGAAGGAATTCCCCCGTTGCTGACAGCACTTGCAGAAAAATTGCAAACCTTCAACGGCATTGAAATGAATGGGGAAAACTGCATCGTCGTGACAGCGGGTAGCAATATGGGATTTATGAATGCCATTCTTGCGATCACTAACCCAGGCGATGAAATTATTCTGAATACGCCCTACTATTTCAACCACGAAATGGCGATCGCAATGGCTGGTTGTCATACAGTGTTAGTGGCGACGGATGAAAATTACCAATTACGCCCAGATGCGATCGCTCAAGCAATTACTCCCAAAACGCGAGCTGTGGTTACAATTTCACCAAATAACCCCACTGGAGTTGTCTATTCCAAAGCAGCATTGCACCAAGTAAATCAAATTTGTGGCGATCGCGGCATTTACCACATCAGCGATGAAGCCTATGAATACTTTACCTATAACGGAGTAAAGCACGTTTCACCTGGTGCATTTGGTAATAGTGAGTACACCATTTCTCTATTTAGCCTTTCTAAGGCATACGGTTTTGCCAGTTGGCGCA
Organism: Chroococcales cyanobacterium; assembly: GCA_038259325.1. Lineage (GTDB taxonomy): Bacteria > Cyanobacteriota > Cyanobacteriia > Cyanobacteriales > Nostocaceae > Nostoc. The sequence goes on from JBBSOX010000189.1 coordinate 7,205, forward strand.
TTGGTTACATGGTGATTCCCAAACACTTATTTGTCGCTGTCAAAAAAGTTCAAGATACAATTTTGATTTGTCCGCCAGTAATTTCCCAATATGCAGCTTTAGGGGCATTGCAAGCAAAAGCGGAGTATTTACAGAGTAATATAGGTGCGATCGCTCAAGTCCGACAACTAGTACTCGATTCCCTTAACCGCTTACAAGGTTTATGTAGCATTACACCCGCCAATGGCGCTTTCTATTTTTTCCTCAAAGTTAATACCCAAATGGACGCTTTTGAGTTAGTTAAAAGACTAATCCAAGACCACAAAATAGCAGTCATTCCAGGTACAACCTTTGGCATGGATAACGGATGCTACCTGCGCGTTGCCTACGGGGCGCTGCAAAAAGAGACGGTAAAAGAAGGTATAGAAAGATTAGTGCAAGGTTTGGAAACTATAGTTAGAAGTTAGAAGTCATTCAACGGGTCGCGCCAGGATTCCCCGACTTCGGCAGAGCAAGTCGGGGAA
>JBBSOX010000190.1:0-7450 GCA_038259325.1 Chroococcales cyanobacterium
AGCACAACTTACTTGACAATTATTTAATTCAGCAACTAAAACGTCCAGACGTTCATATGTGTTTGGTCTAATTTAATTACTGCGTGACAGGGCGAAGCACGAAGCACTGACCATATTTTGTGCCAGTTGCGTAAGTCCTGAGCTTATCTAATTTTACAGATATTATCTATCCCACAACAATGGGGACATACGCTATTAGATAAATTCCGCTATTTACAATCTTGTATGTGTCAGAAAATCAGTTATGTTCATTGGTTTGAGGAGATGATGTCATGTTGACTATTCTAGGCTTTTTAAAGTTAGTGTAACTAGATATGTAAAGTTTTGTATTAGGATTCAACATTTCTGTATAGGGACATAATATAAATACAGTATGTGGGCGCAACAAACCTTGCCCAGGAAAATATGCTTATGTGTTCAAATTTTAAAGAAACAATGCCGTAGCCTTCATCAAAAGATACGAATTGATGCTTTATTGGATTGGGAATAAAATAAGTCATTTATAATCTAAAATAAGATTTATCTAATACCAAATTTATGTGAGGCTGCATAGAATCATTTCCTTGTCCGGCATGGAGTTTCAAGTGTTTTATTCTGTGCATCTTCATAGAGAATTGGTATAAATAACTAGATTAAGAACAACTATGCACCCCATATTAAAAGTCGATATTTCTGAACTAAGTGTATCTGAACGTATACAGCTTGCAGAGGACTTATGGGACAGCATTCTTACTACACCCGATGAAGTTCCTCTCAGTGATGAGCAAAAACAAGAATTAGATAGACGCTTGGAGATGCATCGCCAAAACCCAAACCAAGGTTCAACGTGGCAATCCGTCAAGGAAAGACTAGGTTTATCTAAATGAGCTATCAGTTAATAAAGCGATCGCACCCCACAAAATCAACTCAAAGAATCTGGATCTATCCCCAACTTTCGTAATTCTTCTGCCAACCTTTGAGTGCGTTGTTCAGCAGTGGTAGCGCGTTCTTCGGCAGCACTAGCTCGTTCTTCTGGTGTTAAATATCTGACTCCTTGTTTGTCGTACCAATACAACCAATCCCGCGTAATTCCCTGATAGGTTCCCCGTTCATAACCAATTGCTAAACCTATCTCTGATAACCAAACGAGATTTCCTGGCTGCAATACATATTCACCATTTACAAAGCGATAAACTTCTAAAGGTGGTTTTCTCCGGCGTTGGGGATTGTAGACAACATAATACAAAATCTCCATCTCAGCATAAAGTTTCTTTTTGCTGGTGTATTCTCCACGCCGTCTGTGAGAAACAACTTCTAATGCCATAATCGGCATCACCTTTTCTTCCCACAACACATAACTTAAACGCAAGTTCTCATCAAAAACTCGCTCGACTCCTAAACTTAAAAACCCATCGGGTACAATCGGTGGTAATTCGGGATCATAATATATCCCCATATCAACGCCAAAAAACCAATCCATCCGGCTTGTCCACAGCCAAGCTAAGATGGCTTCTAATAAGCCAGGAATCAAATGTTGTAGTTGATTATCCACAGGTTCATCGTCAGAATCGGGCAGATCCTCGGCGGAGGGTAAGCAGTGCAATGGGTTGTAATTTAACATGGTGGGTGCGTAGGCGTAGCCCGTCGTAGACATCGCAAACTTATAATATTGATGATATCTATCCACCTCTGACTTTTTCTTGCGATAATTCCCAAGGGGGACGCGCTCTCCATTGGCTAGTAAAAGAGGGATAGATGACACTCAAGCGATTAGTTTTAATTTTTATACTGACACCAATAGCAGTTCTGTTGGCAGTTTCGGCTTTATTCGGTAGTTGGCAAGAACCTCAGTTCCAAAGTCGCCTAGAACTATACCAAACTAATATTGCTCTCCAAGCCCAAGCTTGGCAATCAGAAGATAGCAGCGATCGCAATCTCCAGGCGGTTCAGGAAGCAATACTTGGTGAGCAACCTCTGGAAAATGCTACAAAGCAGTATCAAGAGGCGCGTCAATCAGTTCAAGCTAATTTAGATAAAGTTAACAACCAACTTGCACAATTACGCTCTCAACCTGAAATAACTCCCATACCTCCGAAACCTCTACCGGATGTTCCTGCGACTGTTAAAACTTCTAAACAGGGACAGCAACAGTTACAGCAGTCTCTCCAGCAATTGCAAAAACTACTGGCTGAATTAGACTTGCGGCTGGGAATTTTACAAGCACAGCAAGGACAGACGGATACGGCTCTCAAAACTTGGAGCGAATTACAACAACGCTCAGATATCAATCCAGAATTTGGAGAAACCGCAGCTGTATTAAGTGGACTGTGGAGCAATCCTCCCCGTCTGCTCCAAAATTCTCAAGAACGGATTCAAAAAAATTTAGAAGGTTGGTTTCGCTCTACTGCTTTGGTTCAGCTATACCAACTCCAGCAACGACAAGATGCTTTATTAGCAGTTAAAACTTCACAACAAGAAGCTGCTAGTCAAGCAGTGTTGAAATTAGCAGTTATTGGCACTATCCCCACCTTGGCAGCTTTAATTGGACTAATATTACTGATTTTCTTAGTTGCTCAACGCTTGTTAAAAGGAAAAGCTTCGTTACTAGCTCAAAATGCTGATATCCCTTGGTCAACGCCTTGGGATGGTGAAACGATTTTGCAGGTTTTTATCGTCGGCTTTTTCTTCATGGGGCAAATTTTTGTCCCTTTAGTGCTATCACTGCTCCCCATCCCTCGTCCTGTAGGTGATGTGCGACTTCAGGCTTTTTATGTTTTGGTTAGTTACTTACTGGTAGCATCAGGTGCGCTGTTAGTGTTGTATTTATCTCTCAAGCGCTTTTTTCCACTACCGGAATTTTGGTTTCGCTTCCGTTTTCAAGATAAGTGGTTTTTGTGGGGACTGGGAGGCTATTGCGCGGCTTTACCTATAGTTGTGGTGGTATCTTTGATCAATCAACAGCTATGGCAAGGACAGGGTGGTAGTAATCCTCTGTTGCAACTAGCGCTGGAAAGCCAAGATGGTGTAGCACTTGGTATATTTTTCTCCACAGCAGCGATCGCAGCTCCATTTTTTGAAGAAATTCTATTTCGCGGCTTTTTGTTACCTTCTTTAACTCGTTACTTACCCGTGTGGGGATCGATTCTAATCAGTAGTTTATTGTTTGCGATCGCTCACCTCAGCTTGTCGGAAATCCTGCCACTGACCGCATTGGGGATCGTTTTAGGCGTAGTTTACACGCGATCGCGCAATCTCTTTGCTCCTATCCTGCTCCATAGCCTCTGGAATAGTGGTACATTATTAAGCCTTTTTGTTTTAGGTAGCAATTAACACTAATTTAATACTGTTGCCAGAAACAAAAATATCTGCTTTTATCTCCATAGGTAGGGAAATATTTACTATTTATAATTGGTTTTTATACCAAATTTATGTGAGGCTGCATAGAATAATTTCCTTGTCCGGCAGGAGTTTCAAGTGTTTTATTCTGTGCATCTTCATAGAGAATTGGTATTAAGCATAAATACTAGCTAAAAACCCAATTAAGATAACGGCAAAAGCAAATCAAAGAATGCTATTAACATAGACAACAAACTATCTAGTTAAGTATTTATTCTCATCAGGGCGATTTTAGTCTTGTACTTGGTGCAATGTCCGTTTCACGCCCGCCGGACGTGATGCCTACGCCTACGCAAAAAAATCCGGAAATAATACTGACTGACTTGTAAAAAGTAGTGTAGCAGTTTTTGCTGATTATTGAGGTTCATTGTTTTCAAGATCAATGTCTTCCCTAAAAATCTGCATAACTGCCGCACCAGGGTTTGCAATCATCAAATCCACCAAAAGTTATTAAGGAGCGCTAGATTTTCCGGCTATGCGGCAAAAAATTTTAGCGTTACCTCTGGATTTATATTGGGGCTTACTTTCTACTGTAAAAATTAAAAATCTATTTATTAAGCAAGTAAATGTATTTGCTTTGATTACAATAAAGACTTTATTTTTATACTTCGCTTATCAAGGAGCAGCACTTAATATGTCAAATTTCAACCCTAGTCACCCTACCAAACAACTTCTAGCTGGTTACTGTGGCATTATCCTTGGAGGATTTGGGGTTCATAAATTTATTCTAGGATACGCTCCAGAAGGCTTTATCATGTTGGTGATTTCTGTAGTCGGGGGTTCTTTTACCTACGGCATTGCCTTGTTAATTATGCAACTTGTAGGTTTGATTGAAGGCATGATCTATTTGAATAAATCCCCTGAAGAATTTGTAAATACCTACTTTGTGAATAAGCAGGGCTGGTTCTAGTGCAAGGCGGTTCATGCTGGAGGCCGATTACATTTCTTTTCTTTTTATTGATAAAGAGTTTTTAGTACATACCTCGCCCCTTCTCTAAGGATATCCGACTAATTCAAACCATGTCCCTTACTGGCGATGCCCTGAGCTTCGCCATTGGCTAGGCGTGGTTTCTCTTGGACTAATGACTTTGCAAAGCAGTTTGATATGCTCATTCTCAAACCTAAACAACTTAACTGGGCAATATTCTTCTTATTGGGCATAGGCTATTTCAGCGTTATGTCTCATGTAGAAATCAACTATTTCTTAAAAAGCCTGATTGTAATCATGCCAATGCAGGTTGGAGCTATCATTTATGTGACTTATCTACGCTGGAGTCGTCATTGACCCTCAGCGAGATCCGATAAATTAATAAATTTAATAGGGTTGACATACAGTCGTAGTTCCATATTTAGCCTACGCTCAAATTAGAGACGCTTTTAGTCAGGCGTTGAATTTCTGTAGCGAATCTAAACACTTGCCATGCAACTTGTCCCAAAAACTCAGCTAGCCCCAGAACTTGACCCAATCCTAGAGAAAATTATTCTCGATGTTGGGGGTATGAAGTGTGCGGGGTGTGTGAATGCAGTAGAGCGACAGCTAACCCAACATCCAGGAGTTAAGAGTGCCTGTGTGAACCTGGCCACAGAGGTAGCAGTTGTAGAGTCAGAAACTGGTGCAGTAGATGCAGATGCACTGGCACAGCGATTAACAGCCGTTGGATTCCCGACTCAACCCCGAAAAGTTAGCGGCACAGTAGCAGGCGAGATATCTACCTTACCAGACCCAGCAGAACGACAACGCCAAGAAATGCGATCTTCTGTTAGGCAGTTGGCGATCGCTGCAATCTTACTATTATTGTCGGGTAGTGGACATTTTGGTAATCTTGGCAGTTCAGTGCTGCCAGTGCTAAATAACATCTGGTTTCACTGTGGACTGGCAACAGTAGCGCTATTAATTCCCGGTCGCCCGATTTTGGTAGATGGTTGGCTGGGCTGGCGGCGCAATGCGCCTAACATGAACACCTTGGTAGGATTAGGAACGCTGACAGCCTACGTTGCTAGTTTAGTAGCCCTACTCTTTCCCCAAATGGGTTGGGAGTGCTTCTTTGACGAACCAGTGATGATGCTGGGCTTTATTCTCTTAGGAAGGACATTAGAGAAACAAGCTAGAGGTCGCGCCGCTGCTGCATTTAGGAAATTGTTAGCACTCCAGCCACAGGTAGCGCGATTGATTGCCAACCCAGACAAAGGAGGAATGGGATTTTCTAGCGTAGAGATTCCTGCTGAACAGGTGCGTGTTGGTGAATGGGTACAAGTACTGCCAGGTGATAAAATCCCTGTCGATGGTGAAGTGGTGGTTGGTAAAACAACAGTGGATGAATCCATGTTGACCGGGGAAGCTGTGCCAGTAATTAAGCAACCAGGCGATCCGGTGACTGGAGGGACACTAAACCAATCAGGAGCGATCGCTATTCAGACAACCCGGACTGGAAGTGATACAACTCTAGCTCAAATTGTCACCCTAGTAGAAGCCGCCCAAACTCGGAAAGCGCCAGTACAGAAATTAGCAGATACAGTAGCTGGTTACTTTACTTACGGGGTGCTGACAGCATCCGTATTAACATTTGTCTTTTGGTACTTTTTCGGTACTCATATCTGGACTGATATCACCATGTCTGTTGACATGGAAATGATCAGCCACGCTCACCACTCCCAACTCCCCACTCCCCACTCCCCTATATTAATCAGTTTAAAACTAGCGATCGCAGTTATGGTAGTCGCCTGCCCTTGTGCTTTAGGGCTTGCCACACCAACAGCCATTCTTGTCGGGACTGCTATGGGCGCAGAACGGGGTTTATTAATCAAAGGCGGCGACGTTTTAGAAAAAGTACACAAGTTAAACACCGTAGTTTTTGATAAAACCGGCACTTTAACCACGGGTAATCCCATCGTCACAGATTGTCTGTTAATTGGAGAAATGGGGAGTAAGGAACCCCACTCCCCACTCCCCACTCCCTACTCCCTAATTCAACTAGCAGCAGCCGTAGAAAGCGGTACTCACCACCCCCTAGCAAAAGCGATTCAGCAAGCAGCACAGCAGCAACAGTTATCGATTCCAGAGGCTGTGGACTTTCACACAGAACCAGGACTAGGTGTATCTGCTGTGGTAAAAGGCACAGTTGTACTATTGGGTAACTGGGACTGGTTGAGTTGGCACGGCATTGTCATTAACGAAACTGCACAACAGGTAGCAGAGGATTTGGCAACAGATGGTAAAACAGTCGTTTGCGTAGCAGTTGGGGGAGCTTTAGCCGGGTTAATTGCTGTTTCTGATACCCTCAGACCAGATGCCCAATCCACCGTAGACAAGCTGCGTCAGATGGGCTTACGGGTAATGCTGCTCAGTGGCGATCGCCTAGAAGCAGCTAATGCCATAGCCAAACAGCTAGGATTAGATAGTGCTGATGTAATAGCAGGTGTTCCTCCAGCGAAAAAAGCGGCTGCAATCCAGTCTCTCCAGAAAGCGGGGCTGGGGACTAGAGACTGGGGACTAGGAAAAATTCTTCCCAATCCCCAATCCCCAATCCCCAATCCCCAATCCGTTGTGGCAATGGTAGGAGATGGAATCAACGATGCTCCAGCTTTATCCCAGGCAGATGTAGGAATTGCTTTACATTCCGGGACAGATGTGGCGATGGAAACTGCTGAAATTGTCCTAATGCGCGATCGCTTAAGCGATGTCGTCGAATCTATTCAGCTTAGTCGTGCCACTTTCGATAAAATCCGCCAAAATTTATTCTGGGCTTTTGCATATAATACAGTTGGGATTCCTTTAGCAGCCGGTGTTTTGTTCCCTAGCCTGGGTTTTGTCCTTAACCCATCTGGTGCTGCTGCATTAATGGCTTTTAGCTCTGTTAGTGTCGTCACAAACTCAATATTATTACGGCGATTAGCTCATCACTCATGAAAGGGAGTAGGGAGTAGGGAGTGGGGGGTAGGGAAACTAAGCCGCCCACAAGGGGCGGGGTTTCAACCTACCTGGCGATACAAGGATTTTATCGCGCCACTTGCGGGCGAGGCTTTAAACCTAAATCGAGGGCTAATTTCTTCCCCTACTCCCTACTCCCTACTCCCT
>JBBSOX010000191.1:0-7138 GCA_038259325.1 Chroococcales cyanobacterium
GGGTAACCTCTCGATCAACAGGGGTTCAAGAATTGCCCATTCTTTGTCAGTGAGGTCGCTAGAATATGCCATGAGCATTGGATTCAAGGGGCGTGAGTACTTTAATCCCAAAATGTAAAGATGTCAAATGGATTCTATAGGACTCATATTTGATTTTTGAAAAAACTCCGTACACTCAAAAAGTCTTTTTTCCTACTCCCCACTCCCTACTCCCCACTCCCAGCCTACGCAAATAATTTCAGTAATCAAACCGGATTCCTATATATACAGATTTAATTAAATAGCTAACAAATATAGATATAGACTCAGCCGATAGAGATTAAGCTCAATTGGGATTTCTAAAAAACTACTCTTGGACGATAGTATAACTGTAGATTCTTCCAATTCTTTCATCTACCATGCCAAAACAGTCTATAGGTCTTGATAATCAACTCTATAATTACCTTTTATCCGTTTCGCTGCGAGAACCGGAGATTCTTTTGAAATTGCGCCAAGAAACCGCCAGTCATCCCCGAAGTGGAATGCAGATTTCACCAGAACAAGGGCAGTTTATGAGACTTTTGGTGCAGCTGATTGTAGCTAAGAAAACCCTGGAAGTTGGAGTGTTTACAGGTTATAGCTCACTTTCTGTCGCTTTGGCACTACCAGCTGATGGCAAGATTATCGCTGCTGATGTGAGTGAAGAATTTACTGCGATCGCCCGGCGGTATTGGCAAGAAGCCGGGGTTGCCGATAAAATCGATCTGCGGTTGGCACCAGGTTTGGAAACTTTAGATGAACTATTGGCAACTGGCCAAGCCGAGACATTTGATTTTGCTTTTATTGATGCTGATAAAGAAAATTATGATGGATATTATGAGCGATCGCTACAATTAGTGCGTCCAGGTGGATTGATTGCTATTGATAATGTTTTATGGTCAGGACAAGTTGTTGAGGAGCAAAATCAAGATGAAAGCACTCAAGCTATCCGGGCGCTCAACCAGAAGTTACATCATGACGAACGGGTAATGCTCTCCCTTATCCCCATCGCAGATGGTCTTACTTTAGCCATCAAGCAACCTTAGTTGGAATACAGTAGGGGCGCACATTTGTGCATTGGTGTCAACTTAACGTGAAAGCCATGTCCCGCAAGGAACTGAAGTTCCAAGAATAATAGCTCAAGTCATCTTTTGATGACTAAATAATCCGAATAATCTTTAGTCTACTTTAGTAGACTTTAGCTAAAAGCCAACGAACTTTAGTTCTAGGCGGGCTAGGAACCTAACAGTGAAGCTACTTTTAGCTTAAGTTGACACCAATGACATTTGTGCGCCCCTACCGCGTGTTCTACTTCTATTTACTTAGAAGTTGTAGCCAACTCCAAATAATAGCCCTACATCAGTTTCATCCATAAAAGCAGCATTTACAGAACCTGTCACCGTAAATCTGTTAGCTACAGGAATGTCTACACCACCAGTTAAAAGTAATCCAATATCAGTATCGAGATTAGCTTCGATGGCTACGCCAGCACCGATGAAAGGAGATATAGCAAAGGTTCTTTCGCCCACCGAACCTGCTGTACGGGGAGTAAAATCCAAAGTCAAGGGAACCATAAACAGTGTATCATCACCAAAGATCACCGATGGCCGCACTGAGATATTGCGTGTCAGACCAACTTTGCTGATCACTGCAAAGTTAGTGTCACCCAGAGCTGTATCGTTGCCGCTCAAACCAATATTACCAGCTACACCGATATAGCTAGGGCCACCAAGAGTAGTTCTACCTGGTGTAACAGCAGGCGTTGTTGTACCATCTGTGGTTCCTGTTGGTGGTTGATTTAACTGACTGATGTTAATATCAGGCGGGACGAGGACTTGGTTAATTGCATGGATAACACCATTGCTAGCTTGGACATCGGCTTGGATAACTGTGGCATTATTCACCGAGACTTGATTACTAGCGCGATCGATTTGAATATTTACAGGTCTTTCTTCATAGGTTTTCAGTTCTCCAGCCGAAAGCTGACTAGCAGTTACTGCACCAGGAACCACATGATATCTCAAAATCTTAATCAATGCTTCTCTGTTTTCTGGTTGCTGTAACTGCTGTAAGGTAGCAGCAGGCAAAGCAGAAAAAGCTTGATCGGTAGGAGCGAAGACTGTATAAGGCCCAGGTTGTTGAAGAATATCTGCTAAACCAGCTGTCTTTAATAAAGAAGTCAGAGTTGTAAAAGAGTTACTGGATGCAGCAAGAGAAACAATATCAGTACCAGTTTGAGTTCCACCGACAATATATTGACTAGCCGGAAGATTGCTAGCAATGGGTTGTACTCGTCCCTGTCTAGCCAAAGCTTGATATAAGAGTGCCGCAACTTCAGCACGAGTCAGAGGTTGTTGCGGATTGAGTTGTCTTACATCTGGATAATTAACAACAATATTAGATTGTGTTGCTGTTGTCACACTACTAACAGCATAGTTCGGGATATCTGAAGCATCGTTGTAGTAGGTGCTGAGATCACTACTGGTTCCAGTATTGCTAGCAGTTAAACCCAAACCATTGGTTAAAGCAACGATCGCCTGTACCTTGGGTATTTGTTGACTTGGTGAAAATACGTTCCCAGGATAGCCTGCGATAAATCCAGTTTCGTAGGCGTATTGAATTGCAGAAGCCGCCCAATAGCCAGCAGGAACATCACTAAATCCACCTGTGTTTGATTGCCGAATTCGGTTTTGGTTAGGGAAGGCTTTTTGAATTAGGGCGGCAAACTCGGCACGAGTCACAGCTTGATTCGGTCTGAAGCTGCCATCAGGAAAGCCAGTAATTACGTTATTGTCAGCTAGGACTTGAATGAAGGGACGTGCCCAATAATCTGAGGAAACATCAGACAAGTTAACTGTTGAAGCAGGCGATGGTGTCGTAGATGGAACAGTATTTTGAGATGAAGCTGGGGCCGAAATTACGATGGGAGTTATTGTAGCAGTTGTCATTCCCAGAACTAGCAAAGCAACCCTTGCTGATGGCCAACGAAAGAAACTAAACATGGAAATATCCTCTTTTCAAATTCTTGGATTGACTATTGGAAAATACTAGATGCAAGGTTAGGTGAATACAAATATCGAGATGATTCTTGGATTTTATAATTGCCGAAGAGGGTTAATGCTGTCAAGCTCAATGCATAATGATCTTTAGCAACATTTAAGAAATAAAATTTGTCTTGGCGATATATTGTATTATTAATCTAAAATCAAAATTATACAACTAACTAATGGCTGGCTTTCAAAGAATAAGTTTCACTCTTTAGATAGTTGTCTATAATGGTAAATTTTCAAGCATTAGGCTGAAAATGAGCGATCGCAATCAAACATTTGGGGCATGATTGAGCCAACACTTTTGGACATGAATTATTTTTTTATAAAAAATAATTTTATATAAGTTCAACGCCTCCTCGCGTTTTTAGCCAGTCCAAAACATCACTATAGAAAAGTTTTAGTTATACCTTTGCTTGAGTAAATCTACAATTGAGCTTAGTAATTCAGTTGGTTGTACTGGTTTGGGAACGTGTTTTTGAAACCCAGATGCCAAGACTTGATCGCGATCGCTTTCTCCAGCATAGGCGGTAAGGGCGATCGCAGGAATTTCCCCTCCCTCTTCCTTTGGCATTGCTCTGAGTACTCTAATCAGGCTATAGCCATCCATTTGTGGCATTCCTAAATCACTGATTAATAAATCAGGTACAGTCTTGACTATGGCAGCCAGTGCCTCAGTTGCCGATGCTGCAACAGTTGTCAGCACCCCATTCTGTTGTAGCAAGAAGTGTAAAAACTCCCGTGTGTCAGCATCATCGTCAACAATCAATATCCGTAGTCCGGCAAGAATTGACGAGTTAAATTCCTTCCCTGTTCCCTCGGCTTCCCTTGCTCCCTCACTCTCCTTCATAACAGGCAGTTTGACAGTAAAAATTGCCCCCTGTCCTTCTCCTAGACTAGCTGCTGTTACAGTACCACCATGCAACTCTACCAAGTGGCGAACTATTGCCAATCCCAATCCCAGACCACCAAATTGTCTAGTTGTACTGCTATCGGCTTGACGAAAATATTCAAATATGTGGGGTAAGAATTCTGGGGAAATACCTTGACCTGTGTCTTTAACTTGAATCACTGCTGAGTGGGAAGACAATTCCCGGCTCAATGATAGGCTGACTTCCACAGAGCCATTTCGGGGAGTGAACTTGACTGCGTTCGAGAGTAAATTCCCTACAACTTGCTGTAAGCGATAATAATCGCCTAACACTTTACCAACATTGGGATCAAGCTGTAGTCTTATCTGAATCGATTTGGTTTCTGCAATTAAGCGGACTGTTTCCAATGCAGCATCAATTACAGCTACCAGGTTAACAGTGGCGAAAGTCAGGTTCAACTTACCGCGAATAATTCGGGACACATCCAGCAACTCATCAATTAATTGAATCTGCAATAGAGCATTTCTTTCGATGGTTTCCAAGGCACGATTTGTAGTTGCTTCATCAAATTTGCGGGTTTTGAGTAGTGATGACCAGCCTAAAATGGGGTTGAGCGGCGATCGCAATTCATGGGAGAGAATGGCGAGAAACTCATCTTTGTTCCGGTTTGCCTGTTTGAGTTCCTCTGCTTGTTGTCTAAGTGCCTTTTCTAAGTGCTTCCTGGGGGTTAGATCAAGAATAAAACAGATCCAAGATGCTGGATCTTGCTCCACTAATGCACCACCAATGAGTATGGGGATACGGGAACCATCTTTGCGGATGTATTCTTTTTCATAGGGAGTACATATTCCAACCGTGAAAAGTTGCTCTAGCCCCTGCTTATCAAGAGCGTAATACTCAGGTGGAGTGATGTGTTTTCTACGTACCTTACCTGCTAAGAGTTCCTCTCGGCTATAACCCACCATTTCTAAAAAAGCCTGGTTTGCCTCAGTAATGCAGTCAAGAGTGGCAAACATAATGCCAATAATATTGGAATCAACTAAGCGCCTTAATTGAGTTTCACGCTGGCGCAAATCATTTTCTGCCTGTTTGCGCTGAGTAATATCCTGGACAGTACCCATCATTCGGACTGGTTTATCCTCAGCATCGTAAAAGACACGACCTTTAGCGGCAATCCAATGAATACTGCCATCAGTCCAAAAGCTGCGGTATTCAATGTCACACTCAACCTTTTCCTCAAGACAGCAAGCGATCGCTTCATGGATGCAGTGGCGGTCTTCTGGATGTACACAGTTGAGGAAAATCTCAAAGCTGATTTCGGCTTCTGGAGACAGTCCATACAGTTGCTTACATTTCTCTGTCCAAATTAACTCGTTGGTAGTGATATTCCAAAACCACATACCCAGTTCAGCAGCAGTAGTGGCCAACCGAATCCGTTCTTCACTCTCGCGCAACTTTGCTTCAGCTTGCTGGCGATCGCGCAGCACAGCTTGCTGTTCAGTAATATCAGTACTAGCACCAACTACTCTGACTACCTGACCATTTGCATCCTGGACAGCAAACCCCTGGTCTACCACCCATAAATAGCGGCCATCCTTGTGACGGACTCGATACTCGATCCTATAACGGTTTCCACTGGCCATACTAGCCATGAACTGGTCATTAACTCTTTGTTGGTCATCAGGGTGGATGAGTTCTTGCCACCACTCGAAGGTAGGTTCAGTTTCTTGTTGTGTGTAGCCAAAAATCTGGGTTAGACCCTGAGTTCTTTCCACACTATTTCTGTGAATCTCCCAGTCGTAAATTAGGCAATTAACCGCCGCTGCTGCTAGCTCAAACCTTTCGTTACTTTGCTGTAGGGAAATTTCTATGTGTCGCCGCTCTGTAATATCAAAAGCGATTCCCAAAAGATATTGCGGCAATCCCTCAGCAGTTCTACTATATATAGTGTCATAGCTACAAAACCAGCGCCAATTTCCATTAGCGTGTCGAATTCGGTATTCAAAGATGATGACTTCGCCCTGAGGAGCAGAATTAAATTTTTCAAAATAGCTAGGGAGCCTAGCCAAATCTTCAGGATGTAGAAGTTGGGTAAATAACTCCTTTCCCATTGCTTGGATTTCTGCTGGTGTGTAGCCCCAAGCTTGAGCGATTTCATAATTAACGTAAGAATTTCGCTGCTCAATTAGGTCATAAATGTAGAGTATCCCCGGAAGAGTACCAGCAATTTGTTGAAACAGACGTTGACTATCCCACTGTGGCTTAAATTCATCGAAAGTCGGCGGGAAACTCCATCCTCTTGTGGGTAGAGAGGGATAGTCGCCCGCCGACTTGGGGGATGGGGCATTGGGCATTGGTGACTCTTCCCCATGCCCCATCCCCCATTCCCCATGCCCAAAAACTTCATCCCCTTGTGGGTGGAGTTTTTTATCTTCAAGCTGCGCCTGCTTAGATTCTGTAATATCCGAAAAAGTTGTAACGATCGCGTAGGGAATGCTGACTCCAACTTGGAATAGAGGTTGTGAAGACAACAGTAACCAGACTAACTCACCATTTGGTTTATGAAAGCCACAAACCATATTCAAGCAAGGTTTACCTGTTTTGCAGGCAACGATCGCTGGGTGAGTCTCACTGGGCAAAGAAGAACCATCTTCATGAATAAATTGCCACTTGGGATTGAGCAAATTTTGCCCTACAAGCTGCTCTGCGGTCAGTCCCAAAATGCGATCGCAAGCTGCATTGCAAGCCTGGATAGTGCCATTAGCCAACTGAAGCAACATTCCCTCTTCTTTACAGGCTACCAGAGAATAATTTGCTTTTTGACTAACTTGCGAGTGCAGCAGCAGCTTATCATTACCCAGCTGGTTTTGGGACTTTTCCGCGTCTGGCATTCTAAAAAGTTAAATAAATTGAAAGTTAATCTAAGATTTTGCGGCTCATGCTTACATAAATTTTAGAGCAATGTCTTCCACGTTTAAACTTAATATAACTAATCTACTCATTTACACTCACGATGCTGGCAGAGTTGGGTTTAGCCACCCTTGCTGCTACAGGTAGAGCTTATATCCCACATTCCGCACTTCATTTTGTAATACATATACTAGTAGCAAGAAATACAAGCTTAATTAAATATAAATACATAAACTGCTTGGTAATTAATATAAGCAGTAGCAGAAAAATACCAACTGTTTGAAATTCTCA
>JBBSOX010000192.1:0-6972 GCA_038259325.1 Chroococcales cyanobacterium
AGACAACTGAAGATGGTTCAGTTGTGAAGTACACATGACAATGTGCCAAATCATTGAGGAGCCGTGTAATGGGAAACTATTAAGCACGGTTTTGAAGACCAACGGGGTTGGTGACAACCTCGTTGAGTTTACTACTGTCAACCCCACAATCTCCGTCCTGCTTTCCCATTCAATTTTTGGTGAGTATCTTTCAACAAAGCTGGAATATCTAACTTTTCTGGACACCGAGGCAAACAGTCACCGCATTCTGTACACCGATTGCCTTTCATGCCAGGGAACCAGTGACCGGCATTTTCAAACATTCCGTAACGATATTGCCCATAGTCAGTCATATCGTATGCCACTGCAAGATTACGTAACCGCAACACCTCAGGAATATTGATATTTTCTGGACAGGGTAAACAAGCATAACACTGGCTACACTTATCAGTTTCTAAAGCAACTTTTTGATGATTTTCTAACCACTCAAAAGCAGAAATTTCTGCTGATGTTAACTCTCCATCATGGTCAGCGATTCGCAAAGGCTCCCTCAATTCATCTGGGTTTGCTGGCCCTATACTCAAAGTAGTAATACGTTTGTCACCAAGTAAAAATCGATAACTTAACTCTAAGGGTGAATACGGGTAACACAGGTCTTTTAGAGTTTGGGGTGGTGTGTAGAGGCGTCCCCCCTTGTCAGCAGGGGAAATGATGAAAATGCCCATGTCTTTTTCGGCAGCTAGTTGGATTGCTGGTGCGTGCCGTTGAAAAAAATAGTAATAATGCAGATTGACAAATTCAAAAAAATCTGTATTAATTGCTGCCTGAATTACTTCTAATGGTCCGTGGGTGGAAAAACCAACGTGTCGCACTCGACCATCAGCAACAGCTTCTTCTACGGCTTGCATACAGCCATTTTTGGCTTGCACCCACTCTAAATGTTGCCAGGTGTTCAAACCATGAACTCCCAAGCAATCCAAATAATCTAGCTGTAATCGTTCTAGAGATTCGTCGATGCACCGACGCATGGTGTCAGCATCTGCTGTGGCTGATATTTTAGTAGTGATGTGAAGCCTCGTTCGGGGTACTGACAACCCAGCTTTTAGCACCCTACCGAGATACTCCTCGCTTTTGCCATAACCTCTGGCGGTTTCTAGATGATTAATTCCTAACGCTAAGGCTTGTTCGATGGTCTGGTGGGCATTTTCAAGAGAAGCCAAGTAGCGCATTGTTCCCAGAGAAAAAACCGAGAGGCGTAGATTTGTTTTCCCAAAGCGTCGGTATTGCATCTTTAAAAAGAGTTAGGAGCCGATTCAATTTTAGATTTTAGATTTTAGATTTTAGATTTTCACTTCAATCCAAAATCCAAAATTCAAAATCTAAAATTGTCTAGCTGTCGTCATTACCAAAGCGTTTGATCAAATCTTCGGGGCGGAGATTGGAAATAAATTCACGGAAGGCTTGCTGTTCGGCTTCATCTGCATCGCGATCAACAGGGATAGAAGCATCGGCAATTACTTCTTCCATAACCCAAATGGGGGTATTTGTACGGAGGGCAATGGCGATCGCATCGCTAGGACGCGCATCAATTTCCTTTTTGACCTCGCCTTGCTGGACAATTAAGGCTGCATAAAATGTATCCTTTTGCAGAGAATGAATGATCACCTTTTCTAGAGTCATGTTCCAAGTCTCTAGAATATTCACAATCAGGTCGTGGGTTAAAGGTCTGGGAGGCTTTTGATTTTCCAGCGCACCCATAATTGCCCTAGCCTGTTCCTGACCAATGTAAATTGGCAAAGCCCGCCGATCTGAAGAATCTTTCAAAAGCACGATCGGGCTGCGGGTTATGGCATCTAATGCTATGCCAGCGACTTTCATTTCAATCATTTCCTAAGCCTCTACAATGCTTCGAGAGTCTTGGATGCTGTGTAACAAATAGTACCCATTGTTAGGCGGTTGGACGACAGTAATAAACATAAGCATTCGTTCTCTATAATTGCTTCTATTAAACTCCGAACTTGTGGTGAAAACCAGAGTAAGTCAAATTGGTCTTCTTAGACAATAACCTTCTTAACCAAGTATGCCTTGTGAAGGATGCTAATGTGTTAATATTCCTATACGAAAAAAGTCAGAAAATATACTTGGATGTTCTACATTTATGTGAGAATTACCAATTGATTTCAGCTAAATTTAGGCAATAAATAGAGTTAGTTTGACAAAAAAGCCGTGTTTACAGGATTAATCCAGGCATTAGGAACAATGGAACCCCTAGGGGGCGATTCTTGGCAAATTACTTGTGTAAGCCATTCGTGTGAAGTAATTATGCAAGATTTGGCTTATGGTGACAGTGTTGCAGTAGATGGTGTTTGCTTGACAGTAGAAAAAGTTTTAAAAAACGGGTTTATTGCCACAGCTTCACCGGAAACTCTCCGCCGCACAACTCTGGGAGGTGAGCAAACCCAACAGAGATATGTCAATTTGGAAGCGTCGCTTAGGGTGGGTAGTAAAGTTGGCGGTCATTTTGTAATGGGTCATGTAGACGGCATTGGTCGATTGCTAGTGGCAGAACAAACAGCTAGTTCTTGGGAAATGACCTTTATTGCATCCGAGGCGATCGCACGCTACATTGTCCCCAAAGGTAGCATAACTGTCAATGGCATCAGCCTCACAGTAGCGACATATGAACCAGAACTGTTGCAATTCAAGGTGGCGGTAATTCCCCTCACATACGCCGAGACAAATCTTCGCTATTTGGTTCCTGGAAGTTTGGTAAATCTAGAAGGGGATATTCTCGGCAAATACGTTGAAAAATTCCTTTACTCTGGCAACCCACACACCACCACTGATGAAACTAGTATGGATGGCATTACACCCGCATTCTTAGCAGAACACGGGTATTTGTAAATTAAGAATGGGGAGTAGGGAGTAGGGAATAGGGAGTAGGTTATTGAGAATGCGGCATTGGGCGTTGGGCATTAGTTTCTTCCTGATCCCCTCATCCCCCACTCCCCACTCCCCACTCGCCACTCCCTTTCCAATCTAACTGCCTGGTTTTTGGCTTACCTGAGTAGTTTGTAAGCCTAGTACTAACTGACTGAGGCCGCTTTGTAAATGCACGCCTGGGTCAGTAGCAACCCACCCCTTTGGTGACAGGTGACGGACTTCAAAGTGCAGGTGAGGGCCTGTGGAGTTGCCGGTGCTGCCAACTCGCCCAATCATAGTTCCAGGTTCTACCCACTGACCGGGTTGAACGAAGATTTCTGACATGTGAGCGTAGAGGGTTTGTTGAGCCGATTTGTGATTCAGGGTAACGGTTAAACCATAACCGCCCAACCAGTTAGCAGTTTCCACTTGACCAGCAGCAGCTGCCAAAACTGGCGTACCAGTAGGCGCACCTATGTCTGTACCAGCATGGAAGCGTTGATTACCTGTGATTGGATGAATTCGCCAACCAAATACAGAAGTGATGGAAGCCGGAATAGACAGGGGATACATCATTCCCGTACCACCATATGCAACTCTTCCCGTGTAGGGGATTTGCGGCAATACTGATGCTAGTGAGAAGTCGTAAGCTACGTTGCTGGGGCGAGGTGCAATGTTGCCATCTGCCATTGGTGGCGGTAACGTTCCACCACTGGGTGCGATGGGAGTTGCACTCACTCTTGTGGGGCTGAATTCGCCGGGACTAGGGATAAACCGATTAGGGCGAAATGCGCTTTTGGTGCTACCACTAGAACCACTTTGAGCAGCACGCCATCTGCTGGTGTTGCCAGTAGATGCAACCTGCCGCACGGGTGTAACCTTTGCTAATTGGGTATTTTGACTTCTTTTAAGCCAATTAGGTGCTGTACCATTAGAATCAGCTACACTCCTTTGGGGTGCTTTGGCGCAAATGCCGCCTAATACGCTTTGTCCTGATGGCAAGATAGCTCGACAACCACTGGAACGTTCTGTGAGAATTACGGAATTTGGTGCTTGATAAGTACCTGTAGCACCACTGTCATAACTATTAGGATCAATATAGGCGTTATTATCATCCTTCATTTTAGCTGCCGTTGCCCTGACAGTACTGTTCGAGTTATTTGATGGTTGAGCAACTTCTGGGAGTTTCTGAGGTGCATAGCGGGCAGGGGTATTGGGTTTTGACTGTCTCACCCGTGCAGGAGTAACCTGGGAGTTTTCTACCTGGGATTTTGACTGTCTGATAATAACAACAGGTTGGGCAGCTTCGATTTTGGGTTTAGACTGCCTAACTGGCTGTTTTGATTGAGCAACTTCTGGCTTACGTAATCTTTGTTTGAGTCTGGCTCGCCGTTGAGAAAATTCCGGTTGCGCTGGCGCTGCTTCGGGCGCAACAGTCTGCTTTTTAACTGGATTTGTAAATGCTGTTGGTTGGGAACTTTCAACAGTGGGAACGATATTGTCTATTTGTGTTTCCGTTTGGGCAAACACAAAGCCGCCGCTAAGGAGGCTGACGCTACTCAGCCAACAGAGGCTCTGGGCTGGTAGGGTTGAGGCAAAACGTTTTTTTGTTAGACCTTGTTGCCATAAGTAATGCAAACGATGATGGGCAGAATTATTGCGCTGCGTCATTTGTTCTCTCAGTTGTGTGTAATTAGCCTAAAGAGATGATGCTAGTGGTTTGTCTTGCCCAAAGAGCGAAATTTTGAACAAACCTCAAATTTAAACGGAAGATTTATGGTACCCCAAACTGATTGTACCGGGTTCAATATAAATTTCCGGTGTAATTAGTTCCTTTGTATCATGTGTTTCTAAATCAACTCGTAAATTTCCTTGAGGAGTCACCCCAACTACTTTACCTGAAATATTGTTGACGTAGACCCGATCGCCCATGTTTGTAAGCAAATCTAAATAGCGAGATAAGAGTACCTTTACTCCTTCTTGGCAAAGGCACTCCATACCGGATTCTATTCCCAGCAAGACTTTAGAGGTTAGCATTTCCAGACAAGTAATGGGTCTGAAACCTTGGGAAGTTTGCCACGATTCCAGATTGATTCCAGTTTCTGGTACTGAGTTTGTCCAGTTAATACCAACACCAATTACTGCTTGGGTGATTTGTCCTTTGTTTACTTTGGTTTCTGTCAAAATGCCGCCTAGTTTGCGACCATTTAAAACTAAATCATTGGGCCATTTTATCCCAACATCTATACCAGATTGGCGTAATTGAGACGCAATTCCCCAAGCAGTAGCAAAAGTTAGCTGGTAGCTATCAGTAGCCTCCATTTTGTGGTCGAAAGAAATCGCCACGGAAACATATAATCCGCCAACAGGAGAAATCCACTGGCGTCCCCATTGTCCCCGCCCAGCAGATTGCTCAGTTGCGATTACTACTGTCCCTGAAATAGCTCCTTGTTTGAGTAAATTCCAGAGGGTTTGATTTGTTGAAGAGACGCTTTCAAAAAAGTGGAGGGAAAATGGTAAATATGTAGACTTACGCCCTGTCTTCAAGGCTGCTTCCAAGTTTTGCAAATTAAATCCCACAGCAATTGACCCAAATTCCGTTGTTCAAGTTAGCATTGATTGGCTGATGAGTGATTTCTGTTTAGGTTTGGTTGAAGATGCACACTTGGCACTGGCGCAATTGGGAAGGACTGCCTTATCTAACTTGTAGTATTCTGGAACGTTGGCATCACGGCTTCTTTACTCAACAGTTTTGGCCGCGATCGCCACAAGTTATCACAGAAGTATTGCAACCAGAGGCATCAGTCTATCGCTTAAAGCAGGTTCATGGCAATACTGTTCTCACTCCCCAAGAAGTTGAGAGCTTCTTAAGCACTGCTGAAGAGGATTTAGCAGCGGCGGATGGTTTAATGAGTGAGCAGCCTCTACAAGCTGTTTGGGTAGCTAGTGCAGATTGTACACCCGTGCTAATTGGAGATGTGAAAACTGGACGGGTGGCAGCATTACACGCGGGTTGGCGGGGAACTGCTAAAAAGATTGTTCCCTTAGCGATCGCTCGACTACAATCTCAAGGCAGTACACTCGATGATTTGAGAATTGCGATGGGCCCAGCGATCGCTGGTGAGGTTTATCAAGTCTCTATCGAAGTGGCTGCCGAAATTGGGGCTAGTATTATACCACATGATGACGAAGAAAGAATTCTAAGTGCATTACATGAGCTACCAAATTCACCTTTGCAAGAAGACCCCAATCCTGGAAAGGTAAGGTTAGATGTGCGGCGAGTGAATACCTTACAACTGGAAAACATG
Organism: Chroococcales cyanobacterium; assembly: GCA_038259325.1. Taxonomy (GTDB): domain Bacteria; phylum Cyanobacteriota; class Cyanobacteriia; order Cyanobacteriales; family Nostocaceae; genus Nostoc. The sequence goes on from JBBSOX010000192.1 coordinate 6,210, forward strand.
GGGATTAGTGCAGAACAAATTGCGATCGCACCTTATTGTACTTTCCAAACTCCAGAGCATTTCTTTTCTTATCGCCGAGAGAAAGAGAAAAAAGTTCAATGGTCAGGGATTGTTAGCAGCAAAACAAGTCACTAGCCTATATTCTCATTACAGGATAGTTAGAATGTTTTGGATTCGGGAGAAGTCGGTGATTTTTACGCTTCTAGATTATCCGATGCTCCTCAAGTAAACACTTGGGAGCATCGGAAGATTGTCCAACTAAGTTTTGGTAAGTAAGTTAATTGCTACCTACCATTTCAAGGGTTAATATCCCTTTTGGTTTATTAACGACCAACTGCATAATGTCCAGCCACAATGAACCTATTATGGTATCAGGAATTTCATCTCCGACATGGACGGGAATTATAACTTCAGTTTCATCAATAATAAGTTTGCCTTCATAGATATCGAATCGTGCTTCGCCTCGTGCTGTCCGCATTTCAATCTGTGCGGTCATCAATGACCACTCCAATACTTCTAAATCTTGAGTATTGATAGCTAACCACCCATCTGTAAACCCAGTATCGAGTAAAGCTTCAACAGAAAATTTGTCATCATTAGCAGCAACAAGCTCAATTTCGAATAATAACCCAAGTTGCTAGTTATGACGAAGAGCGATCGCAGTAGGTAAGAAAAGGAATAAAATCCCCTCCAGGAAGAAAAAGAGGAGGGGTGTATGTTAAACGAAATAATTGCCGTCTATGCTATCACGGATGACCTGTTG
>JBBSOX010000193.1:0-6673 GCA_038259325.1 Chroococcales cyanobacterium
CTTGGCTTTGAAGTAAGCCGTCGTTCAGTGATCAACGATAGAGCCTGTTCAGCAAAACCGTTTTCTGCCAGAAAATGGGAAAATCCAGCTAGTTGCAATGCTTCTGCTTCCAGAAGTAGATATCAAATGGGTTCTATATGTGTCATCCTCGCTGAGAGATTCTAGATACGGATGAAAATCTATGTTGTGGTCTGCAACCATAGTAGTCAATTGACCGAGGACTTTTAAGCGCTCTTTTATATACTACACAATAAAACGCTCAATCCTTTGTATAGTGTCCGTTCTACAAACGAAGTAATTAGCGGGCTGCACTCAACTTGAAGAATATCTGATAAGCATTTCAAAATTTTTCGATGTACTACCTAGATTTTTGATCCTCCCTAACCCCCGTTGCTAAGGCTACGGTGTATACACAAGTCTAAAATAGTTTACTCACTTGGTTTTTCGCGTCAGTTTTACCCCACCCTAACCCTCCCCTTGTAAAGGGGAGGGAACAAGATTTTCCGGTTTCCCCCCTTTACAAGGGGGGATTAAGGGGGGTAATTCACACCGTAGCCTTAAAAAGGGGGAACTAGTGTCCCCTTTTTAAGCGAGTTGGGGGATCTCAAACCAGGGTAAATTGAGTGTTTGAGCTTAAGTTGACACTAAAACCTATTAGATTTTACTCAACTCCCGATCGCACCCGATACCCCATTCATAGATCCATTTGTGGAAGAAAGCTTCACAGAATCAGCTGCTAAAGAATTGGTGACTTTGGAATTGCCTAGTACGCTTCGCTTCTTCTTGGTATTACCTCGTCTAGCACCACCCGCCATCTCGTATTCTGGGCTGGTTTTACCGTAACGGCTGCCAACTCCTAGTAACATTTGTTCTGACATCGCTATTACAACCTTTTCGGCGTTATTCACGTCATCTGTGAGTTTGTCAATGGTAGATAATGCAGTGTTGTAAGCAGCAAGCTTAGACCGGAGATCGTTAATTGTCTCGGTGTAAGCTTGTATAGTCAATCCTTGGCCAAAGTCAAGTTCTACACTGATAGATTGTAAACTTTCAATCCGGCGATCGGCTCGTTCTAAAACGGTGGAATTTCTTTTACGACGTGCCATAATACATCTCTGCTACTAGGTTATTGGTACTGTTTTATACCAAAATATTTCTAGTTGTCATGGGAAAATATAGCAAATCCGTTGCGATCGCATCTCGAAAAGTTTAATTAATTTCACTTAGACTATATTTTATTCTAGGTATTAAATAAATTTATAAGTTCATTACAACAATTGCTGCAATGACTTAAGCCTTTCTTATACATGGAATAGCATTTGTTGCAAAGGATTAAACAATTGCAGCAACGACTTATACATTTGCAAGAAAAACTTAAGCCTTTCTTATACATGGAAGAACATTTGTTGCACAGCATTAAACAATTGCAGCAACGACTTATACATTTGCAAGAAAAACTTAAGCCTTTCTTATACATGAAGTAACATTAGCTGCAAAGGTTTAAGTTTTTACAGCCTTAAGCGTAAAAGCGTAGGCGTAGCCCGTCGTAGACATCGCTTTTGCTTGTTTAAAATAGTCGGTTTATTTACGCCGCGCTGTACTAGGGTGGGGAAATGTCCAAATCTTTGCAAATCTTGATAGCTATAATCTCAACAATCTCAGTATGCCTTGGAACTGCGGAGGTTCTGTTGTTTGATGGATTGTAATAAATCGTATGCCTTCCACCTTCTCGAAGAAATAAACAGCCGTTCTTTTCCAAATGGCGAATCAATTCACGTCTTTTCACTATAATTTGACAGTAATCTGTTCACGGACGACATCTTTACCGGAAAGTTGTTGCTCTGCGAGTTCCCGATTTGAGATTAGAATCAACTCTATCGCTTCCCGTAGGCTTTCTCTAGCTTCTTCGAGAGTTCTCTCTTGGACATTAGCACCAGGTAACTCCTGGACGTAGCCGATATACCAATCATCTATCTTTTCATATACAGCAGTAAAAGAGTTTTCCATACCCAACCCTAAATGCCTCACTTCAAGTCTATAACTCAATACGCTTGGGTTAATAAAAATTGTAGGTTGGGTTAAGCAAAGCGCAACCTAACAAAGCCTCGGAAATGTTGGGTCTACGTTCCTCAACCCAACCTACGCAGTTTAAGGTTTTTGGCGCTAACCCAAGCATATTGGTCTATAACTATATTAGCTTTTGCATTCCAGACACAACAATTTCTGCCAGATTATCTGATAAAGTTAGGAGTGGCTTTTGGAGTCCCCATTGCTTAACTTTAGTTGCTGAAAGAGCGCCATGAGCAGTTGCATTCCGCAGTGCTTTAGCGAGTCTTACAGCCTCAACCCAGTTAGAAATAGGTTGAGATTGAACTATCCAATGTTCGATGATTTTTTGATCTCCATTTCCAAGACTGAGAAAATCTGCAAGTGCGCTCCTTCCCTCAATTGATGGATCTCTATTAAGCCATCTCTCAAGATTCATCCTTGCTGAATTCGGTGGATTTAATGGATTATAATTGTTTGCTAAATCGCATTGATCAGTCAAATATTTAATTTTTTCTGTATTCAAACCTCCCTTATCTGTTGTCAGTAACAATGTTTTTATAATTGTTTCAAATCCACCCCAAGTCATCACAAGTCGCCACTGAATACCACGTGCTTTATGTGTATCATTGGGTTTTTTATCTGAATTATGACCAACAGCAGGCTCCTCCCATTCTAAGCCAGATTTGATGAGATAAAATCCTTTTGATAAAGCTTGGATAACATCACAGATATGGTCTGAGTTGTCTGAATGAGTCTGGTTGAAGTGGGAGAGCCTCTTCTGTATATCCTTGCACTTGGCTGGATCATTTATCAAAGATTCATAGGAACCGAAAAATTGCCATAGTTCGCGTGAGACATCTTCAAGACGTGTAGATATGTCCAGAGAATTTTGGATAACCATAATTATGAATAATATTTGGTGTCATATAAAAATACACACAGAAACAGCCCATTTTGGAGGGAGATATTCTGTATGTAAATTTATTTGCTTATTTTACTTAGATGATTTTCATATTAATTCGGTATCAATACTGAATTAAATCACGACCCCTTCCAACTCTTCATCTGTCAACTCATACAATTGGCGCAATTTATCCAACTTCTCAGCATCAGCTTCCCAGAAACCCCGCCCATGCGCCTCCAACATTCTCCCTAAAATATTGCGGAAAGCTTCAGGATTTGCCTTACGTAACTTCTCCGCCATCTCTGCATCTAACGCATAAGTATCAGCCGCTTGATCATAAACCCAATTATCGGTAAAATCGGCAGTACCACCCCAACCAATCAACGCCGTCATCCGTTGAGAAATTTCAAACGCACCACCGGAACCTTGATTCGCCATCGCTTGCGCCCATTTGGGATTTACCAACTTGGTGCGATACTCCATTCGCAGCAAGTCATCTAAATTGCGCGGTGTCGTATCCTTCGAGAAACTTTCCACAAAGCTGGTTGTAACCTTCTTACCGCTTTGTTTTTCTGCTGCCCTTTTCAAACCGCCGGTATTGGCGTAATATTCTTGAATATCAGTTAAACCATATTCTACCGAATCGATTTCTTGAACAATGCGATCGCTAGTTTTTAACAACGTATTCAAAATTTCCGGTCTAGCTTGACCTTTATCTTCTCTCCCATAGCTGAATACATTGCGACTTTGCCAAGTATTGCCTAACTCTTCACCAGATTCCCAGTTACCATCAACCACTCTATCATTTACCAAAGAACCAAAATCACCCGCCGGATTAGAAAACAATCTCGCTGATGCATTTTCCACACCTTGGGCTTTCAAAACTAAAGCGTGTCTTCTAATAAAATTTTGATCATCCGGTTCATCAGCATCAGCCGCCCGTTGAAATAAATCATCCAACAATTCGATGATATTGACAAAACTATCTCGGAAAATCCCAGACAAATTACCCAACACATCAATGCGGGGATGTCCAACCTCCGCCAACGGTTTCAACTCATAACGAACAATTCTGCCAGTTCCTTCCTTAACAGGTTCAGCCCCCACTAATTCCAACAGAATCCCCAAAGATTCACCCTTAGTTTTAATCGCATCCAATCCCCACAACATCACCGCCACTGTTTCTGGATATTTTCCATACTCATCCAAATGCTGGGCGATAATTTTTTGAGCAATTTCTCGCCCCCGTTCATAAGCAGCAGGTGAAGGCATCCGATAAGGATCTAAAGCATGAATATTTCTCCCAGTCGGTAACACACCAGCGCCATCTCGCAACAAATCTCCACCAGGCGCAGGCGGAATATACTCCCCATTCAACCCTCTTAACAAATTCGTTAACTCATCCGTAGATTGCATCAACAAATCTCTTATTAGTCTTTCTTCTTTTTCTCTTTCTTCAGGTATTCCTTTCTCATCGCCAAAATAAGCTTCCAAATACGATCCTAATTCCTCCTCATTCGGTGCTTCCCCCAAAGTATGCAACCCAGAAGAAAACAACCGATTTTCTAAAACTTGCAAATATCCATACAACTCCACCAAATAATCATCAAAAGCATGACTGCTAAACATCCGAATATTTTCGGGAGTAAACGCAATCCCCAACCGTTTAGCATCTTCAAACGGACAATCTGCATCTAAACCAGAGTCCACAATTTTTTTACAAATGCCTTCCTTCAAGACATAATTCTTTTGCGGATCTTCACGATACTCCGAAATCAAATCCCGCAACGCCACCAATTCTTTATATAAACCTGCACGCCCATAAGGCGGTACATTATGAGAAATCAACACACCATAACCACGACGTTTTGCCAACATCGATTCAGACGGATTATTCGCCGCATATATATATAGATTAGGCAAGTTTCCTAACAGTATATCCGACCAAGAATAACCCGTATTACCCAAAGGAGAACCAGGCAACCATTCCACCGTTCCATGCATCCCAAAGTGAACGATCGCATCAGCTTGAAACTCATTTTGCAGCCATTTATAATAAGCTGCATATTGGGGATGTGGCGTTAAATCTCGTTCAAACATTAAGCGCATCGGGTCGCCTTGTATCCCTAAAGGTGGTTGTACACCTATCCATACATTTCCTAATTGCACACCGCCAATTTGAAATTCATCGCCATAAGTTTTAATTCCAGTCCCCGTAAGAGATTTCCATTGTTTTTCGATGCGGGAGGTTTGCAGATATCCCAGCCATTTTTCTAGGGTACGGGCGCTAACGGACGCGGGGATATTTTTTGTATCATCTAAAGATTCATCCGCCTCTTTCACCCAGCGAATCAATTCTTCCCCATCTTCCGGTAAATCTCCGACGGTGTAACCTTGTTCTTTAAGTGCGTGGAGAAACTTCAGCAAACTACGCGGCACATTTAATAATGCAGCTGTGCCTACAGCACCATAACCTGGAGGAAACCCATATAAAATAATTGCAATTTTGCGTTCAGATGCAGGTTTTTGCCGCAAAGCCACCCAAGTTTTTACCCTACCAATTAATCGCTGCACCCGTTCGGGAACCAGATAAATATTTTCGCCCACCAAACCACCAAGGGGAACGGTATCAATAGCCCCATCCAATTCTGGTAAGGCGTATAACACAACACTTTGCAATCCGCCGACACCTTGGCGCGTCCACGAGGAAATATCTTGAATTAATAATGGTGCGGCAACAATATAAGGTACATTTTTGGCAGTAAGGATGCGTTTTGCTACTTCTATCTGACGGCCAGCTTCCATTGAACCAGCCGGGCCACCCACTAGAGGAAAGCCAATTGTAGAAACAATCGCATCTACTTTTACTGCTTCACTTGATAGTGAGGGAGTTTCTATATTGCCTAGTTGTCGTTGCTGAATTTCATAGTCGGTTGTCATTAAATCTCGTACCGCCACGTGTCCTTCTACGCCGTTGATGAAGATGGGTAAAGGAGTTAAGCCAGCTTTTTCAAAACTGCGAATTAGTTGGGGAATGTAGGGTTGTTTCGTGATGACATGTTTCCGGTAGAGGAGAATTCCGATAACTGGGGAGTGGGGAGTGGGGAGTGGGGAGTGGGGGGATGAGGGAGATGAGGGAGATGAGGGGGATAAGCAATGCTCATTTCCTATTCCCCATTCCCTATTCCCTATTCCCTTCTGCTGATACCATTCTAAATAGTCGCGGGGGGATTCAAAAAACCCTGGATAGTCGGGGTGGAGTAATCCGATGTTGGGGGTTTCGATTAGCGGGGGAATGTCACCGACTTTTAAATCTAAGTATTTTTCTGCTAGTGTCCAGAATAATGAAGCGACGTTTTCTGGCCCACCAGCATTCCAGTAACCATAGATAATTAACCAGTTGCGTAAGTCTTGGACTTTTTGCACTGGGACGTATTTCAATAGTTTGGGGCCAATCTTTAAGAAGCTGATGTAACCAGCGAGTTTGTCTTCTTCTCGTCCGTTGCTAAATTTGTCGAGGATGAATTTAACTGGTTTGGGCATTCCTTTGGGTTTGTCGCCAATGGCAAATATACCCAACTTGGTTAAACTCATCAATTCTAAGGCTGACTCAAAGACTAGGCGAATGGGAATTTGGGAAATGCGATCGCGCAACCACACAACTTGGTCATAATCAAATAGTAGGCTACCGAAAAACACATCAGCCCCATCAAGTGCTGC
>JBBSOX010000194.1:0-6647 GCA_038259325.1 Chroococcales cyanobacterium
AACAGGTCATCCGTGATAGCATAGACGGCAATTATTTCGTTTAACATACACCCCTCCTCTTTTTCTTCCTGGAGGGGATTTTATTCCTTTTCTTACCTACTGCGATCGCTCTTCGTCATAACTAGCAACTTGGGTTACTAGTATAAATCATTACAAAACGCTAAAAAATTCTCTGCAAGGTTCTGTTTCATAAAATTTAGGTGACGTAGTTAAATCTAGAAATGTTTTTTTTAACAATTTTTTTAGTTCTCCATCTTGATATATATCAATAACATTAAGCAAAAGTTCAGATAATATCTTTTTCTTTGTAATTTTTTTATAAAGGATGAAAGTGAGTTTATCTAGTTTGTAAATGAAGATTATTTAAAGTTTATAAACAATAGGTATAATAAACACATGATGAAAAAAAATGAAGTTTATAATTGCTTTTATGGATATACTTACGAAATTATAAATGTTTGCAAAGCCATAGTTTATGACAGTAATTTATTTCTTGCTTATGAAAAAATTACTGTGAGATTTTTGGTACAATAATTGGCAAAAAATGATTTATATACCCTCCTCTAGATGAATAATATGAATAGGAAAAATGTCACTCAGCTTAAGGCAAACTATATCGCTAGAGAGAAGATAAAACACATCTCACATTGGATTGTATTTCTACGGCAAGTTAGTGCAAAAGCATGAAACAAAACTAAAATATTATCAGCAACAGTCAACTAACATCATATTAGTTTTACAATCATTTATCTGTGTAAAATTACAGATATGACTGTTAAAATTTACCAAAAAACTTGGCTATTTACACCCAGCAAACTAAGTCTTGTCTCTTTTTTGGCGGCTACTATATTGACGTAAATAAGCAATTAGCTTGATCGAGGGTAGCCAAAATTCATAACCGTTCAACTAGCTCTTAACTTTTTAGTTCCAGTAATGGGTACAGATGGGTGTTTGTTCTAGAATGATCGCTTATTTGGGTACTTTTAAGTGATTAATCACGACCCCTGTAGACCATTGTAACCCGCCTGTAAGAAAGCATTTCAAGAAGAGAATAATTCTGAAACTTTATTTTCTAGTCTTATACCAGATGTTCTCTACAAGTGTGTTTAGCGAACTTAGTTAAGATAGAAGGTCAAATGCTTTTGATGGAGAATAACTTTGGAAATCTTAATTGATTCAACAGTAGGTGCTTCCAATTCATTTATAAAATTTCATTGTCAGGGTTTACTCATGCTGTTAGTGGGGTTATTATCTTCAAAAGCAAGTATGTGGTCTTTATCCTGTCACAAGAGTAACAAATAAAGTGTAGTTTTTTAATTTTTTTAGGAAATGATGAATACTTTGACGAAACGAACATTTTTAATATTAATGATATTACTTGTTTCGTGAGACAAATTCTGATAACCTTATCGGTTCCCTCTTTAATTTAGAATTTTTCGACGATCTAAATATCCAGCAGATAGCATGATAATGACAAACAAAAAATGGGCTGTTAAACGTATAACTGTTAATCTCGCAACACAGGAAGCGGAAAAGCTAGAAAAATATTGTCAACAAACAGGTAGACCCGCAACCGATGTGATTCGCGAACTGATTAGAAGTTTGCCTGTCTCCGACGAGGGCAAAGATGTAAACAACTAAGAAGTTGCTTTTACGACTTACCAGATAACTGCTTTGTTACCAAAAAATAGCTATGATACTTTTTTGAGTCCGCCGCTATGGACAAGAGTTTGTCTAACTGATACAGACGCGAGAAAAACGCGTCTGGTCAATTGCCCGGACTAAAACGAGCGATCAAAAAGGTTTTAGTATCGACATTGCGATGCTTTAATATGCTGGTGGAGTTGATATTAAGTAGCAAATTCCGACACTAACCCAGTTACAATCTGTAAAGAAACTGAAAAGGAACGACGGAATGCGCGTTGCAATAGTAGGTGCGGGGCTGGCTGGACTAGCAACCGCAGTGGATCTAGTGGATGCTGGTTGTGAAGTAGAGATTTTTGAGTCTCGTCCGTTTGTGGGTGGTAAAGTTGGCAGTTGGGTTGATGGAGATGGCAACCATCTAGAAATGGGTTTGCACGTATTTTTCGGCTGCTACTACCAACTATTTGACTTGATGAAGAAAGTGGGGGTGTTAGAAAACTTACGCCTCAAGGAACATACCCACACTTTTATTAATAAAGGAGGCCGCACTGGTGGTTTAGATTTTCGCTTCTTTACAGGTGCGCCTTTCAATGGGTTAAAGGCATTTTTTACGACCTCTCAACTATCGTTGCAGGATAAACTGCAAAATGCGATCGCTTTGGGTACTAGTCCGATAGTTCGCGGGTTGGTAGACTTTAACGGGGCGATGAAAACCATCCGCAACTTAGATAAAGTTAGCTTTGCCGACTGGTTCCGCAGTCACGGTGGAAGTAATGGCAGCATCAAGCGTTTATGGAACCCCATTGCCTACGCATTGGGATTTATTGATTGCGAAAATATGTCTGCCCGTTGTATGTTAACGATATTCCAGTTATTTGCAGTAAGAACCGAAGCATCGAAGTTGCGGATGCTGGAAGGTTCTCCCCATGAGTATTTACACAAGCCCATTCTGGAATATTTAGAAGCCAGAGGCACCAAAGTTTACACGCGGCGGCAAGTTCGAGAAATTCAATTTACATCAGATGAACAAACCCGCGTCACTGGTATAGTAGTTGCCCAAGGTGAAACAGTAGAAACTATCACTGCTGATGCTTATGTCTTTGCCTGTGATGTTCCAGGAATTCAACGCATCCTACCCCACGAGTGGCGTAAGTGGTCAGAATTTGACAATATTTACAAGCTAGATGCAGTACCAGTGGCAACAGTACAGCTACGCTTCGATGGTTGGGTGACTGAACTGAACGATGGAGAGCAACGTAAACAACTTTTGCACGCGGCTGGAATTGATAATTTACTTTACACAGCCGATGCAGACTTTTCTTGTTTTGCTGATTTGGCGTTGACTAGCCCTGCTGATTATTATCGCCCAGGACAGGGTTCATTGTTACAACTAGTGCTGACACCGGGAGATCCGTTTATTGCACAAAGTAATGAAGCGATCGCGCAGCATGTCCTCAAGCAAGTCCATGAACTGTTTCCCTCGTCACGCGAGCTAAATATGACTTGGTACAGTGTGGTGAAACTTGCTCAGTCTCTCTACCGAGAAGCGCCAGGGATGGATGCATACCGTCCCAACCAAAAGACACCAGTAGATAATTTCTTCCTTGCAGGGAGTTATACTCAGCAAGATTACATTGACAGCATGGAAGGAGCGACTATTTCTGGACGGCGGGCGGCAAAGGTGATTTTGGAAAGTTTGAAGAATTGACTTAGACACGCAATGACTTGCCGCAGGCTACCGCAAAGGACGCGTAGACATGAAGTGGCTTCTCGAAAAGTAGGACGCGAAGGAAGAAGAGAGAATGTCAGATTGGTTAGAGCATACTGTGCAGGTAGAAGTAGAGGCTCCCATAGATTTAGTATGGAGCCTTTGGGCTGATTTAGAGCAAATGCCCCGGTGGATGAAATGGATTGATTCGGTGAAAATTCCGCCAGATAATCCAGATATATCTCTTTGGAAACTGAAGACCGGCAGTCTAGAATTTACTTGGAAATCTCGAATTCTCAAAGTTATTCCCAACCAAATTATCCAATGGGAATCTGTTGATGGTTTGCCGAATCAGGGAGCAATTCGCTTTTACGATCGCTACAATAGTAGCATTGTTAAAATGACCGTTTCCTACGCCATCCCCGGCATTATTGGCAAAATTATGGATAACTTGTTTTTGGGGCGGATAGTTGAATCTACGATTCAAGCTGATTTGGAAAGGTTTAAAGAATATGCGCTGAATATTAAAGCTAATTGATATAGATAGCAAAAACAGGCAGTAGGAAACAATCTGTAAAAGTTTCTTGCTGTCTGATGGATAAATATGGATTTTTTAAGGGTTGGAGAAGGTGAAAGTACTCTTTCAACCAAAACAAAATAACCCGCGATCGCGCAAATTGTGCAGCATTAGTTACAACCTACTCAATCGCGTTAACGTACTTTACTTACTGTCGGTTCTGGAAGTGGATCACCTACAGCTTCGTAAGCAATAATTAGAGACTCTAAAGCTTCAATTCCATTTGCCACAGCCAACTCGTAAATATCCCCATGAGTCCGCCAGCGTTGTCCTGGAAAATCAGGGAATCCTACTAAGAAGCAATCATCTTCATCAGACCACTGAATAATCATTTGGTACTTAAGCTTACTCATCTTTTTCTTTCGCTTCTACTTCCTCAATTGCCTGTCTCACTTCCTTCTCTTGTAGGACTTACGCATCAAGTACGAAATGTAAGCGCAATTCATGAATTGCCCCTACAGCGTATAGTTTTGCGTAAGTCCTACATTAATTAGATTTTTGTTTATGCAATAACAGGGCTGACATTACCAAGTAGGATCGCTAAACAAATTAATCGTCAATTCCTCGCGTGGCGGTACTGCGCTGATACAAGCGCGGATTATTTCTCCATCTTCTAATTCGACGGTGCAAGCGTGACAAGATCCCATGAGACAGCCGGTGGGAATGAATACCCCAGCCCGGTGTGCTACATCTAAGAGGGCTTCTCCCACTTCGGCATCTACTATGACATCATCTGGTAAAAAGCGGACACGAACAATCATTAGTCATTAGTCACTTGTACTGAGCGAAGCCGAAGTATTGGTCATTGGTCATTAGCGACTAATGACACTCTAATCGAAAAAATGCGCGATTTTTATGCACTTAGTTTAAGACAAAAATGGAGTTAAGTCTAAATGGCTTTCTACTTCAGTGGCTAGGGAGTCCAAAATCTGTTCTCGCTGTTCCCGGTAGTTGGCAACTCCGGTGGGCAAAGATTTTAAACCGCGTTGTTGACGAAGGCGATTTAACCAAGCCCGTCGCCAAGGGCCGTTGTCAAAAAGCCCGTGGAGGTAACTTCCCCAAACTGATTGACAGCTATCCACTAGCCCTAAATTAATATCGTCAAATAGAGCATGATACGATTGAGGGTCTATACCTTGCTGTTCGATGCGCGATCGCCCTTGGTGAATTTCAAAGCCATTGACTGGTAAACCCTGTTGTGGATAATTTGAGCTAACTTGGCGCTGACGGGCAATTTTTTGTCCTGTAATTACTGTTCTAATTGGTAAAAGATTTAATCCCTGATACCTGCCTGCTTGTCCTTCTATCCCTTCTGGATCAGCGATGATTTGACCAAGCATTTGATAGCCACCGCAGATACCTAAAACCGTTCCCCCAGAAGCAGCATAGTGTTGAATAGCTTCTGCCATCCCGCTCTTTTGCAGCAGGAGTAAATCAGCAATTGTGGTCTTTGTACCTGGGAGAATCACGGCATCAGGATGTCCTAAATCTTGCTTAGGACTGAGGTATTTTACTGATACTGTGCTTTCTGATTCTAGTGGGTCAAAGTCAGTGAAGTTGGCAATTCTTGGTAAGCGAATGACGGCAATATTGAGGTCAGTTTGAGTTTTATGCGATTCACGTTCTAGCAAATCAAGGGAGTCTTCTGCTGGAAACACTTGTTGTAAGTAAGGTATAACACCAACAACAGGGATACCAGTGCGTTCTTCTAACCATTTTATCCCCGGTTCTAGGAGCGATCGCTGTCCTCGAAACTTGTTAATTACTATACCCTTAATTAAGGCGCGTTCATCTGGTTCTAATAACTCTAAGGTTCCAACGACATGGGCAAAAGCACCACCCCGATCAATATCCACTACTAACATCGTTGGCGCATTTAAATGTTTTGCGACCCGCATATTAGTTAAGTCACGGTGCTTGAGGTTAATTTCTGCTGGACTACCGGCACCTTCACAAACCACCATGTCAAATTCTGTTCCTAAATGCTGTAGCGATTCTTCAATTGTCCGCCACCCCAGTTCAAAATATTGCTCGTAGTAATCTGAGGCACTAACTTTACCAACAGACCTGCCTTTAATAATTACTTGGGAAGTCATATCCCCTTGGGGCTTGAGTAAAATTGGGTTCATTTCTACCCAAGGCACGACTCCCGCCGCCCAAGCTTGCACTGCTTGGGCATAGCCAATTTCCCCACCATTGGCAGTGACATAAGCATTTAAAGCCATATTTTGACCTTTAAAGGGAGCCACCCGCCAGCCACGCCGCGACAGAATGCGACAAATAGCTGTAGTTAAAAGTGATTTCCCTGCATGGGATGTTGTCCCCACCACCATAATTGATTTCATAGTTGTTATTAGTTAGTTTTTCAAGATACAGGGTGAATTTTTAGGAGTGAAGAATAGCCGAGCAGGGGGAGATGAGGGAGCAGGGGAAGTAGGGGAAGAAGAATATTGATATTGATATTGATATTGACCAATGCCCAATCCCCAATCCCCAATCCCCAATCCCCACCATAACCATCACAAATTTGAATTAGATGATTGATGGTAAAGACTTCATGAATAGATGTGATGTTTCCGTATAGAACCCATTTGACATCTTTCCCTGTGGTACTTGGCTTTGAAGTAAGCCGTCGTTCAGTGATCAACGATAGAGCCTGTTCAGCAAAACCGTTTTCTGCCAGAAAATGGGAAAATCCAGCTAGTTGCAATGCTTCTG
>JBBSOX010000195.1:0-6366 GCA_038259325.1 Chroococcales cyanobacterium
ATCGGACAAGGAGGTTTTGGCAGAACATTACTCGCCGTTGACGAAGACAAACCATCAAAACCCCGCTGCGTCATCAAACAATTCTTACCCCCAGAAACCCAACTCATCCCATCAGCCAGCAATCGCAACAGCAAAAAAGCAGCCGAACTTTTTGAACAAGAAGCAATGCGATTGGATGAATTAGGAAAACACCCTCAAATTCCCGAACTCTTAGCATATTCCATCCAAGATAACCGACAATATGTAGTCCAAGAATTTATCGACGGACAAAACCTAGCACAAATTGTAGCAACAGAAGGCACATTTACACAAACTCAAATTCAAGACTTACTCAACAGCTTATTACCCGTAATTCACTTCATCCATTCCCACAACGTTATTCACCGAGACATCAAACCCGCAAACATCATCCGCCGCGCCGACAAACAATTAGTTTTAGTAGACTTTGGCGCCGCCAAAATTGCCACAGGTACAGCCTTACTCAAAACAGGAACTAGCATCGGCAGCCCCGAATACATCGCCCCAGAACAAGCAAGAGGAAAAGCATTTTTCACCAGTGATTTGTACAGTTTAGGCGTAACTTGCCTGTATTTGCTAACTCAAGTTTCCCCCTTTGACCTCTTCGATCCGGGCGAAGATGCCTGGATTTGGCGGCAATATTTGGCGAATAACCCGGTGACTGAAGAACTCGGCAAAATCTTAGATAAACTGATTGAAAATGCTACTAACCGTCGCTATCAAACGGCTGTAGAAGTATTAACCCAACTGAATCCAGAAGCAGCTATTAAACTCACCATTCCTCAAACAATTGCCAAATCAGTCAAACCTGCAACCAATCCCAATCCGCCCCCCCAGCTAACTCAGAACTGGCAATGTATTCACACATTAACCGGACACAAAAACTTAATTTTCTCTGTAGCTTTTAGCCCTAACGGAGAAGTTATCGCTAGCGGCAGCGATGACAAAACAATCAAGCTTTGGCAAGTACAAAACGGGCAAGAAATAGTAACTCTTGCAGGACACGCCAACTCAGTTCATACAGTTGTTTTTAGCCCCGACGGAAAGATACTTGCCAGCAGCAGTCACGACAAAACAATCAAACTTTGGCGGATGAAAGACGGGCAAGAAATCCACACGCTTGCAGGTCATAGCAACTCAGTTTATGGCTTAGCTTTCAGTCCAGACGGCGAAACTGTGGCTAGCAGCAGTTGGGACAAAACAATCAAACTTTGGCGCGTGAAAGATGGGCAAGAAATTCGCACGCTTGCGGGTCACATTAACTTAGTTTATTTTGTCGCATTTAGCCCGGATGGAGAAACTCTGGCTAGCAGCAGTTGGGACAGAACCATTAAGATTTGGCGAGTCAAAGATGGCAAGCTAATTCGCACGCTGACTGGTCATACAGACTGCGTGCGTTGTGTAGCTTTTAGTCCAAACGGAGAGTTTCTGGCAAGCGGCAGTCACGACAATACTATTAAGATTTGGTGGGTCAAAGATTGGCAAGAAGTTTTAACAATTTCTGGTCATTCTTGGTATGTAGATTCGATCGCGTTTAATCCAGATGGCGAAGTTATTGCCAGCAGCAGCAATCAAACTATCAAGATTTGGCGGGTCAAAAATGGTCAAGAACTTTGTAATATTGCTGATCATACAAATTCTGTTTATTCCGTAAATTTTAGCCCCGAAGGAGAGTTTTTGGCTAGCGGCAGCAGCGACAAAACTATCAAAATTTGGCACAATATTATTGAGGTTTAATTACCCATAATAAAAATAACAATCGGCGATTTAAATCACTTCTACACAAACGAAGTCCGCCTTCGCGGACTGAAGAATTAGGCGATTGAAAGCCTGGATTTGGTATGAATTCCTCACTAAAAACCACATAGATGGGGCTGATTCAATGGTTCTCCATCTCGACTTTTCGCCGCAACTCTCGAATTGCCACGCTTGTATTGCGATCGCGCGACATTTGGTAGCACTCCAAAACAAGTTCTGATATGTTAAAATCTGCAAAAAAACGACTGACAGAGGTTTCCACATAGCCCTCGCCTTCTAAGCAATAAATCCTCAACCTGTTCTGCTTGAACAACCACACTTCCGGTACTCGGTAAGGCAAGTAATCATCCACATCCGTGTAGCTAGTGACATCCACTTCGATCGCCAAATCCGGCGGTGGTTCGACACCCCAAGCAATTCGGTCTTTACCTGCGATCGCCGCCCAATTATCGATATAAAAACAATAATCCGGTTCAATGCCCCTTACCTCCGGCAAATCCATCGTAATCGGTGTAAACGCTTCATACTCTAACCCCAAGTAATCTAGCAGAACCATTGCCACCATTGCAATAATATGAGCTTGTCGTCCGTGTACGGGTAAAGGGGACATTAACAAAATCTCTCCGGGTCGATACTTGATGCGCGGAATCTGACGGTCTCCTAATTGTTGCACAAGAGCTTGATAGTCCTGCCAAGTACCAGGAAACTTCATAACTGTTCCTGGGGGTAAATGAATTTTTTCGGGCGTGACAACTGCAAACATAAAACTTATACCTCTAAAAAGCTTTTTATTTATCAATCAATCTGCTTCACTACCTCCAAGGCTAACCCTAGCACATCTGCAATTTGCTCATCGCTCAAGCCAAGCTGCCGTAACTTACCCACCGCTTCAATCTTAACTTGATTCTTCTTGGCCTGAGATTCAGGATTCGGAGGCTGACTTTTATCGGTGCTAGTAGTGGGTACTTCTGAGCAAGCATTGATATAGTTAATTGTGTTGCTGTTTCCATCAATATTATTACTATTATTTAAAGCAATATTTATATTTGATTTACGTTTGAGGACTGATTTCAGATTAGTTTTATCCACTGGTTCGCCAAAAATATCAGATAACATTTGCAAAAGCTCGTAACCTACATCCTTAGCATGACCAGCCGTACAGCTATAAGTATTTGCAATATCAGAATACTTTTGTCGCTTCAGTATTCCCTCGATAATTCCGCGCTGCAAGTCATTGAGGCGTTTGCTTGTGTTCGCCCAGACTACTTCATCTACAAATTGCAATATATCCGTAGTGTCCATCAGTATGACTGTCAGAGAACTAGAGTTAGTATAGCCGACTTTATCCGTTTTTATCCGTCTTTATCCGCCTTGCATCCAAATTTTATAAATACCCGTCTTTTTCCGTCTTTTTTCCCTTTGCAGTTTGGGGCGAGCATCTTATGATAGGAAAAAGCGAAAAACCAGGTAAGTAGTCTTACGTAAATAAACAGTTGTGTATAAGGAAAAATAAAACAGGTAAGAAGAAAGCCCTGAGAACTTTAGAATTATCACTTAATTTTTCCTTGAATTTACGAGAATCTGTTTTTTAGCGTTTGCTTTTAGTCATAGGCAATCGCCACTTCAGTCTTCAACTTCGTCTTTCTTTGCACAACACTATTTATTTATGTCCGACTACTTAATAGTTCGGTTGTTAGCCATTAGAGGAAAACGTATGAGTAATTGTCAGTGTCAATGGTGCGGACGTAGTTATAACCCTTATGGAGATGGAATGATGCACCGGGAAAAACTGGACTTTTGTAGTGAAAGATGTCGCCACGAAGCTAGATCGTCTAGTTCGAAATCTACGGAAGAAAAGCTTAGGGCTGATGTAGCCAAGATGCGGGCGAGCCGTACTATAGAACAAATTGATAGAGATAGATTGGAAGAGAGGTTTGACGAAATTTGGTCGTACATTATTCTCCCTATAGTTGCGTTATGTGTTTCGTTATATTATATTTTGTACGATCCACACTTTTTTATCCACCTTAAATGGCCTAGCAATGGTAAATGGAGTAATTTTGTGCCTACTTTGCTTATGACGATGAGTCTGGTGTTACCAGTGATCTACTTTGCACTAGCAATAATTCTCTTGCCAGTTTATGGGATACTTAAGTGGATATTTATGGCTCTTGTCAAGTAGATACAGAATAAAATTTTATCAGTTTGCTAATGCCAAATTAACATCGACCGCGGCCACCAGTGCAATAGCATATTGCAGGCAAGCCCGAATATCCTCCACTTGCAGATCGGGATAGTAGTCTCGGATAATTTCTGCAAAAGAAAGCCCTTCATTTAGTAATTCGAGAACGCTTTTTACAGTAATGCGCGTACCTGCTATGCAAGGCTTACCAAAGTGAATTTGAGGGTTGACGGAGATTCTGTCCATGTTGACCGCATAGCTATATGTCTCTTCTATTTTAAGTCATAAATTAGCCAAGCGCCCTTTGTCTTTTTTCACCGACAGGGCGATCGCTCTTTTGGGCTAGATGTTAAAGCGGGTGACTGGTAGCCATCACAACTACAAATCAAATTTTAAACAGAAGTGCGATCGCCCTTCCTCCACCTCTTCAACAACTCCGGCGTAACCAACCCTTGAGGAAAAAATATCGTCCCTACTACAATCAGCAACCCAAAAATAATTAACCGTCCATCCCGCAGAAATTGCGCCAACCAAAGCGGCAATCCCTGAATAGTCGCCATCCCCCTCAAAACCTCCGGTAAAGCAGTAAAAACCATCCCGCCCAAAACCGACCCGACAAAAGTTCTGCTACCACCAATCAACACAGAAGTCAAGTAAATAATACTAGCATCAAAAGTTCCTTGACGGGCGTTCCAAGTATTCAGGAAATGCGCGCTAACCGCACCGACAACCCCTGCTAAAATAGCACCCAACGTAAAAGCCAAAACCTTATAAAAAGTGGGGTTAATGCCGATCGCACTTGATCTTTTTTCACCGACAGGGCGATCGATGAGGGGTTGGGATGCGATCGCCCCTTACTTTTTTATTGATAGGCGATCGCTCTTAGTCCTAGATGAGTTATGCTACCAGATGATTTGACACAAGCATCAAAAAGTTCCTATTTACCTCAGCCAATGAATCAAGGGTACACAGAAATCTTAAACAATCCTTTAGTTTGTGCAGAATTAAAGCAAGCTTGGGAAGATTCTAAACCTGGAGTAACGGGCGGACACGAAGAAGGCGGTTTCATTTTGAAAGATTCAGCAGGAAATTTCAGTGTTGTGCGATGGTCAGTCGGCAATCAGAATAGTATCATTCTGCCTGCTCATCCAAAGTGTAAAATTGGGAAAGGCGCTATTGTTGCGTCGTTTCACACTCATCCCAATACTGGAGGCGATTATTTGCAAGAACCTAGTGAGACAGATAAGTGTGCTGTTAGAGACGATCCTGATTTAAAGGGAGCCTCTTACGTAGGTGAGTTTGTGATTTCGCAAGCAAAAATCTATCTAATTGCACCGAATGGACAAGTAAGTGAGATTTCGGATACATCTATCATTCTAGGTTGAAAAATGGAGGCTAATTATGACTGCAACATTGAGTTCAGATGTGCTTCAAGATGATATTGCCGTTGCAATTGCTCGTGCGATCGCTGCTGCTAATAAACGTGCCCGTGAATTGAATATTGATGTAATGCAAAGCATCATCAGCCTGACGCAGCATCCTCAGAACGATAGCTGGGTATGGCGAGTTAACTATGGAGCAAAAGATTATATTGGGCGACGAGGTGGGGATTTAATTATCGAAGTTAATCCAGAGGATATTAGCATCCAGAGAGTGCTTTGGGGGCAATAGTTACAGCGCGATCGAACCAGATGACTGAAACGGTTTATATTGAAACTAGCATTCTCGGCTACCTCACCGCTCGATCGACAGACAATCTAATTCTTGCAGCCAACATCAAAATCACTCAAGACTGGTGGCTCTAGGAGAGTAGCGGCGATCGCGCGAGTGTCTTTCGATCGCGACGAGGATGGGGCGAAATCGTAACGCTATCTGTTTTTAAACAGAATTGCGATCGCCCTTTCTAAACTTCCTCAACAACTCCGGCGTCACCAACCCTTGCGGAAAAAATATCGTCCCCACGACAATCAGCAACCCAAAAATAATTAACCGTCCATCCCGCAGAAATTGCGCCAACCAAACCGGCAATCCCTGAATAGTCGCCATCCCCCTCAAAACCTCCGGCAAAGCAGTAAAAACCATCCCGCCCAAAACCGACCCGACAAAGGTTCTGCTACCACCAATTAACACAGAAGTCAAGTAAATAATACTAGCATCAAAAGTACCTTGACGGGCGTTCCAAGTATTGAGGAAATGCGCGCTAACCGCACCGACAACCCCTGCTAAAATAGCACCCAACGTAAAAGCCAGAACCTTGTAAAAAGTCGGGTTAATGCCGATCGCATCCGCAGCCAACTCATCAGCCCGAATCGCCGCAAAAGCCCGCCCCACCCGAATCCGTTCCAGCCGGTAGAGAATCGCCATACTTACCAGCAGCAAAGGCAGTACAATCCACAAATACTCGATCG
>JBBSOX010000196.1:0-5882 GCA_038259325.1 Chroococcales cyanobacterium
GCAGTGATTTTTCACCATATTTTTAATCCTCAAATCTTCATAGGCTATCAAGTCGTTAGACTGAACTACGCACCGTGCTAATTTCACAGCATGGTCTTTACGTTGCCTACTTATTTTGAGGTGGCGATTGCCTAAAATCTGCCTTGCCTTGCCTCTATTGTTTGATCCCTTTACTCTTCTGGAAACCCTACGCTGTGAACGCTTGAGAACCTTCTCCCCAAAACGAAGAAACTTGGGGTTCTCAACCATTACTCCGTTCGAGTCGGTGTAGTATTCTTTCAGCCCAACATCTAACCCAACTGTGTTGCCAGTAGGTTCAATGTTTTCAGAACGATCTACATCAATACAAAACTGAACATATACACCATCTGCACGTTTTACCAACCTCACCCGTTTAATCTGGTTAATTTGGTAGAAGTGCAAATCACGAGTGCCTTTGAGTTTTAAACGACCAATACCTTTCTTGTCAGTGAAAGTTATTGATTTACGATTATCTGCAAGCTTCCAACCTGATGTTTTGTATTCAACAGATCGGCAATCTTTTTGAAACTGGGGAAATCCCTTTTTTCCTGCAAGACCTTTTTTGCAATTGTCGTAAAAACGAGAGATAGAAGACCATGCACGCTCTGCACTGGCTTGACGAGCCATCGAGTTTAGTTCATTAGACATCTCCGAAAATGAATGTAGAGACGTAGCACTGCTACGTCTCTACAAGGGTTCTGGGTAACGCATATTTAATTTCTGGAGATGTCTATTAGCAAAAGGAAAATTAGCCGCAAGTACAGCGCAGTATTTTTGCAAATCATTTTTACCTGTGCCTTTTACGTCCATCCATAGACGAATACAGCTATTACGAATAAACTTTGCAGTCCGAATTGCATCATCTATTGCCGATAATTGCGCCGACTTCCCGTAGGCTTTGAACTCAAAAACTAGCATCGCTTTACCTCCTACCTTATACTACCATAACTGGTATAAGATAGCTAGCAATGTTTGTACCAAAGCATTAATCTTGACGGTGGTTAAAACCACACTGAGTCGTTTTTCATCCCCTACCGTCGATGACAGAATACGGTACTACGTACCTGTTCTTTAGGGGCTTTCAAACTTCCCACTATTTCTTGTAAGCGCTATGATTGAGCTTTATTGAACGTCTTATGCATTGGTTGTTATCTGGGCCGTTAAGTATAGAGAAATTGACGGTTAACATTACAGGGTTGCCTGCATCATTACAAAATAAGAAGCTGGTGCAGTTGTCAGATTTTCACTATGATGGTTTGCGGCTATCGGAAGATATGTTAGAAAAAGCGATCGCAGTTACTAACGAAGCTGAACCAGATTTAATTTTATTAACTGGTGACTACGTAACTGACGATCCCACGCCGATTCATCAGTTGATACTTAGACTTAAACATCTACAAAGTCGCAGTGGTATCTATGCTGTTCTTGGCAATCACGATATACATTACAAACACGCAAAAGCAGAAGTTACAGATGCCCTTACTAGCATTGGAATTCACGTCCTTTGGAACGAAATTGCCTATCCGCTAGGAGAAGAATTGCCCCTTGTTGGACTGGCCGATAGTTGGTCACAGGAATTTAATCCCGTACCTGTTATGAATCAACTAAACCCCAACACACCCTGCATTGTTTTATCTCACAACCCAGATAGTGCAGAGATACTGCAAACATGGCGAGTTGACTTACAATTATCTGGTCATACTCACGGTGGTCAAATCGTAATTCCCGGACTTGGCCCTGCGATACTTATTTACGAAAAGCTTGTAGAAAAAGTACCCAAAAAAGTGCGGCGTCGATTTCCATTTTTGGATATAAATGTTTCTGTAGTCAACCATTGGGAATGGGCACAGGGTTTCCATCGACTAGGAAAAAATCAGCTATATGTCAACCGTGGTTTGGGAACTTACCTCCCAGGACGCTTATTTTGCCGCCCAGAAGTTACTATAATCACCCTACAGGGTGAATAAGTAATCCAAATTTAAAAATTCAAGAACATAATCACAGCAGGTATTCTGGCTAATGAGTACCTGTAGTTTAGTTTCAAAATTTCAATCAATTAGTTAATTGTATTTGGAGTATGTAACATAAATTATTGCAGTTTATCAAGTTATATTTTGATTTTTGGTAAGCTGTAAGCGCTGGTATGAGGAGTATCGGTTGCCTTATGCATTGGTTATTTACCGGACATTTAAGAGTAGATAAAATAACGGTTAAGATTGCGGAACTTCCAGCATCTTTACAAGGTACAACACTAGTGCAGTTGTCAGATTTTCACTACGATGGTTTGCGGCTGTCGGAAGACATGTTAGAAAAAGCGATCGCACTTACTAACGAAGCTGAACCGGATTTAATTCTATTAACTGGTGACTACGTAACTGACGATCCGACGCCGATTCACCAACTGGTGCATCGACTCAAACATCTGCAAAGTCGCTGTGGCATCTACGCCGTACTTGGTAATCACGATATCTGTTACAGTCACTCAAAAGCAGAAGTTACACAGGCGTTAACTAGCATTGGGGTACATGTGCTTTGGAATGAAATCGCATATCCGTTAGGAAAAGAATTACCACTGGTAGGACTCGCTGATTATTGGTCACGGGAATTTTACCCTGCACCAGTTATGAATCAACTTGACTCCGTTACACCCCGCATTGTTTTATCCCATAACCCAGATACAGCTAAGATATTGCAACAATGGCGGGTAGATTTGCAACTATCTGGTCATACCCACGGTGGTCACATCGTAATTCCGGGCGTTGGCCCTCTAGTACTTCATTATAAAAAGCTACTCAAAAAAATTCCCAAAAAATTACGGCGTTGGGTAACATTTTTCCTGGGAGACTGTTCTAAAGTCGTGCGATATTGGGAGTGGGCACAAGGGTTTCACAAGGTCGAAGAAAATCAACTATATGTCAATCGTGGTTTAGGAACTTATAAACCAGGACGTTTATTCTGTCCGCCAGAGGTGACTGTAATTACCTTAATTAGTGATTAACAATTCTGAACTTTTGAATTCAAAGCAGAAACCGCCTGAAGCTACGATGGATAAATAATCAGCAGCTTGGGGCGGTTTCTTGAAGATTGGAGAATTCAGAAGTAAGTAACTCAAACTAAGGTGGACAACATTCGCGATCGCTCTAATCAGAATTGCACATCCTTACATTTCAACTAGGCAGGCATTTTCTGGCTGTGCGTCTTAAAACCTCCAAAAGAACTCATTGAACTTAAGGCGAAAACACATTCAATGGATGCCACAACCAAGCATAGCGATCGCGAGAAGATTAGAGCAGGAGGTACAGGCTCTAACTTGAAAGTTTTTGTTAACTTTTAACCTGTTTGTACCTTGCTCTTAATCTAGCACTGTGTTTTTTCAGCGACAAGAGGCGTTTACTAAACTTAAATACCATTAATTTATCGCAACAATTCAGAAATATTGCTTAAGAATATTCCCACTTGTTAGATGTTGGCGTTAATGCCAGCATTATCAAGTGGGCTGATTCAGAAGCCGTTATTGAGCAGAACTGCCTGTAGTATCATCTGCGGTAGAAGAACCGCTATTAGATGTACTATTTGGCTCGTTTACTCCTTGAGGTGGAGTGGTTTTAGAGGTGTCACTTTTCGTACTTGGCGCAACAGTATTACTAGTTGGAGTCGTCGGGTTTTGTGTCACTTTAGGGGTTGGCTGCGTTGCAGAAGGCGCTTTTTGTGCCGCAGGCTGCTGCTGGGGGGGAATAGTAATGTTAATATCCGGTTGGCGAGGTGCAGCTGGAGGTATAATCTGCTGTTGTGGAACAGAAACAGGCACAGGAACAGGTACAGCTACTTCCCTAGTTCTTTCGATTATCGTCGTTTGTGGTTGAGGAGAAGCACTAGGAGTTGGACTACTCTTACTTGGTACAGGAACCACGATCGGCACAGTAGTGTTAACAGCTGCGTTA
Organism: Chroococcales cyanobacterium; assembly: GCA_038259325.1. GTDB lineage: Bacteria > Cyanobacteriota > Cyanobacteriia > Cyanobacteriales > Nostocaceae > Nostoc. The sequence continues at coordinate 3,963 of JBBSOX010000196.1, forward strand.
TTCTGCTGATTGAAGTACCAGACTCCACCTACAACCAAACTAAGCAGGGAAGTAATAATAATACCTAACAGCAAACCACCACTAGCATTGTTATTGTCACGCTCGGCTAAATCAGCTTGCTGATTGCCACGCTCAGTATTTCGGCCTTGTACGTAACCGTTAGTGTAAGAGTTGGGATTAGCTGCGTTGTTCTTGACTGTTTCAGTGGTTCGCGTCAAGTCAGTGTGAGTATTACCATTAACATCAGTGTAAGATTCTTGCTTGATCTCACTGTTTTTGCTTTCGGGTTCATTGGGAATAGACATAGCTGTTGATTTCACTCCTCGATAAGATATTGACAAACTAAAGCTAAAGCTTTGTAAGAACAGAGGTTTTAATGAGTTGGAAAAGGTATGTTGCTGATAAATATTGAGTTTTATTTACTACTCAACTGTTGGTAGCTCTCAGCATAACCTCTGAGATCAGCAAGTGGCTATATCTGTAGGAAGTTAATGCTTAATCAAGAGAAAGAGTATCCCAAGGATGGATGTTCTTAAACTGTCAGGTGATGTGTAGATAAAAAATCTCGCAATTTGCTTCGGTTATCTAAATTTTTAATTTGTTGTTAGATATGGCATCGCCAAAGCTTGATTGTCATGTCTCGACTACCACTAATCAAAGTTTTGCCATCGGGACTGAAAGCGACGGAGTTAACCCAATCCGAATGGTTGCCCAGCGTGTAAAGTCAGTAGATCACAAACTTTTTTCCAAAAGGCGATCGCCAACAAATTAATCAGTATTAACAAGTGCTATATACTACTTAATACATAAGCAGAAATTATCAGTTTTAAACAGTTTCAAGAAGTGAAATAATGAAAGTGTTGTGTATCACATTGCTAAAATAATTGACTTTTTCATTAGAAAAACTGGCTATAACAGAGACTGAAACTCTAGGCGAAGTTCTTGAGTGTTTAGCAGAAAACTTCTCAATTAAGACTCAAGGAGCTTGCGATCAAAAAACTTTATTTGAGATTTTAGTGAGAGCAGCAAGTAATGGAGATACTATTGAGAATACAGCCAAAACGTTAAAGAGAATTCCATCGGGAAATGATATTAGATATCATCTCAACAAAATTACTGATTTTGAGGACTTAGAGAGACAAATTAATCAAGCATTAAAAAGTCGAGTTCCGAGAGGAATTAAAAACGGACACCTAAAGTTAGCTATTGATTTAAATTTAATTCCAAATTAATGGCAAACCCAGTAATGAGGAATTACCCTATATATATCGCAGCCAAGCGAAATCTGGTACTTGCTCTTTCTATGCTTATGCAACTTTATATGTTTTCCTGAAAGGAAAACGTTTAACCCTTGCGATTAGAGGCGTTAGATGGCTGGATACAAGTGTTGCTATTATTACTTATCTCTTAGCAGAAATTGATGCACTTCATATTCAAATAAAACAACCTTATCTTGATAGAGGATTCTTTAATGTTCCCGTCATTCGGTGGCTACAAGCTTTAGATATCCCTTTGCTTATGCCAGCAATAAAAACAGGAAAGCAAGGCGGAATCAAACAGTTTTTAATCATGTTGAAAAAGTTATAAAACTACATATACTATGACCAGGACTGGAACTGGAAATAAAGATGATTCCGTCACCTTTTAATTATGGATTGTTTGTAAATATAAAAAAGGCAAACGACATCAAAATGGGGTAGAATACTTTGCTTATGTGGTTCATCAGGTAAAAACTAATTTATCTTATATTCATCAAGATTATAGAAAAAGATTTGGAATAGAAAGTAGTTACAGGCTCAAAAATATCTGTCGAATCAGAACAACAAGTAAAAAACCAGTTCTCAGATTATTATTCGTTGGGATCTCTTTTATTCTAGTCAATATATGGGTCAACCTTTTATGGCTAAAAATTAGCCTGAA
>JBBSOX010000197.1:0-5879 GCA_038259325.1 Chroococcales cyanobacterium
AGACAACTGAAGATGGTTCAGTTGTGAAGTACACATGACAATGTGCCAAATCATTGAGGAGCCGTGTAATGGGAAACTATTAAGCACGGTTTTGAAGACCAACGGGGTTGGTGACAACCTCGTTGAGTTTACTACTGTCAAAGCTTAACGAAACATCCTCGGTTCGGGTGTAGCAACCAGTGCAAATTATTGAAAATTTCCTGAAAACTAATGAAAAGCCTAAAAGCTACCTGAGTTCGACATACCAAAACTTTTCGGATATTAGATGCAGCCCCAATAAGAAATCCCCTCTGCTTTCGTCATAGTAAAGTCCTTAAAAGGCAGAGGGGTTTCATTTTTTATTTTTGTATACTGTATAGGCAGATTTTAAGGATAATGCTGGCAAAGAGCCAGTTTCCGTAATGTTGTGTTTATTTTAACCTGCCTACTCAGTTCAGCCTAGTCCCAATCGGGAATGTTAGCATCTTCTCCACCAATCCCGATTCCAGTGTTAAATATATCGGCATCAGTGAGATTGAGATCATTCATTGATGCTTTATACACATTAGAATCGTGAATCATAGCGCGGGTAAAATTTACCCCGTTGAGATTAGTTTGCTTCATATTCACATTTGCTACATAAGCTGATGTTAGGTTAGCACCTGCCAAGTTTGCACCAGTTAAGTCAGCACCTTCGAGGTTAGCGCCGACAAGGTTGGCTCCTTGGAGCTTCGAGCCTCTCAAGTCAGCACCAATTAAATGAGCGCCACTGAGGTTAGCTCCCGATAGATTACACTGGATACATTCCCCAGTTGAAAGCAGCTTTTGTAAATCCTGCGGATTCTCGGCTCTAACCGAGTTCATCAAAAATAGGGGAGTTGCTAAGGCCATGGCCGCTAATAGCTGGAGTTTCATAATTTTCCCCCTTAAATAATCAAATTGCGTCCGTTCTATCCCTCACAATTCTATTATCTCACTAAACTTCAGAAGGTCAATCTATCCCTTGACAAGTTAGTTGTGATATGGAGCAGGGATAACGGTAATCTAACAAATGCCGTTAATTCGCATTTTTGGCGATTTTTACTTGACAATCTCTAAAAAACTACCAGTATTAAATTACTGTTAAATATTTTTAAGAGCTTGCACTACTCGCCATAATTTGGCTATTTTAATAAGTATTTATACTTCTTTAAGTCCTCAGAAATTCTCGCATATACTGATTGACCAATTCAGGTTGTTCTTGCTGCACCCAATGACCACAATTGGGTATATACTTAATTTGAAAATCCCTGACATAGGCTGCGGTGTCGTAGGTTAGCTCCTTGCCAAGTGCAGTGTCATTTTCTCCCCAAATCATCAGTGTTGGCACTTCTAAAACGCCCCAATTTGGATTTAGCATTCTCTGCTGAAAAATATTGCGGTAATAATTCAACATTGCTGTGAGGGCACCGCGTTTTGCAGCGGCATTTTTATAAGCGTCAATATCTGCTTTGGTGAAAGCACTCTTGTTCACTGCTGTACCTTTAAAAGCTGTTTCAATAGCTTGGTAGTCGGAAGATTGTAAAAGTAATTCTGGTATCCACGGTAGTTGAAAGAGAAATATATAGTTGCTACGTAGCAACTGTTGGGGAGTGCGTAAGCCTTGGGCAAATTTGGCAGGGTGAGGCAGGTTAAGAATAATTAATTGTTCTAACATTTCGGGGTTAGTGTATGCAAAATTCCAAGCGATCGCACCTCCCCAATCATGTCCAACTAATACACATTTTTGGTATCCTAATCCTTTAATTACTCCCTCAACATCTTTGATAAACTCATCCATTACATAAGCTGATTGCTCATTTGGTTTATCACTATCGTTGTAGCCACGCAAGTCAAGGGCAACGACTTTAAAATCTTGAGCAAATTCTGGTATTTGATGCCGCCAAGAGTACCAAAACTCAGGAAACCCATGCAACATCAACATTAAAGGGCCTTCACCTTGGGTAACGTAGTGTAGTTTTACCCCATTGGTAGTTATATATTCGTGTTTCCAAGAAGTTTCTGTTAAAGACATAATTAATCTAAATTAGCATTAAAAAATACTAAATAATAATACTGTATTTAATAACTGTAGTATTATTTTGAGAAGCCTCACATCTATTAAAAGGCAGTATTAGGATAGTAAATTTTTACAAAAATATTAGACAATTTGCCCTGGGGTAGATGTGAATAGTGGGTAAATTTTGGTAAAGAGAATTTGCCTTGAGGTAGATGTGAACCGTGGGTAAATTCTGATAAAAGATAGATATAATACTTCTTTCAAACTACTATGACACAACAGTTGACAAACCATGCCTCATTGTGGGTTGAGCGACTGGGACGATTTGGCTATGTTTCTAAGGGAGTAGTTTACGGTATAGTTGGGCTACTGGCAGTACAGGCAGCTTTTGGCAACGGTGGTAAAACAACTGATACCCAAGGCGCTCTCCAAACAATCGTCAACCAGCCTTATGGTAAATTTTTGCTGGCTTTAGTTGCAATTGGCTTCATTGGATACGTAATCTGGCGTTTTGTACAGGCAATTAAAGACCCAGAAAATAAAGGTAATGATGCCAAAGGTTTGGCAGTACGACTTGGTTACGCAGTTAATGGCTTGATTTATGCAAGTCTAGCCTTAAGTGGTGTGAAAATTGTTATGGGTACAGGCAGCGCTAAAAATAGTAGTGATTCTACCGAAGATTCGACAGCACGTTTGCTTTCTCAACCCTTTGGTCAATGGTTAGTTGGAACTGCGGGGGCGTTTGTAATTGCTCTAGGCTTCTATCAGTTTTATCAAGCTTTTAGTGGCAAATTTCGTAAAGAACTCAATTTAAGTGAATTAAGCAACACACAAGCCCAATGGGTAATAAGGATTTCCAGATTTGGTTTAGCAGCACGGGGTATAGTATTTTGTATTATCGGTTGGTTTCTAATCGAAGCTGCAAGACAGTCGAATGCTGCTACCGCACAAGGTTTGGATGAAGTATTACAGACGCTAGCGCAACAGCCTAATGGAGCATGGCTTTTGGGTATTGTGGCACTAGGCTTAGTTGCCTATGGAATTTACACAATAATACAGGCGCGGTATCGTCGGATAGTTAATGTTTAGATGGTGCAGCGCCGAGAATTTCAATTTATAGAAATGGCAATAATAGAAACCCGTGGTATATGGCTGACGACTACTGATAGTAAGGTTTTCAGGTCAAAGCAACGTATTGCTGAGGCGATGGATTTGCTTGCCGAAACGGGATTTAATGTGGTGTTTCCCGTTGTTTGGAACAAGGCATTAACTTTATATCCTAGTCAAACAATGCAGCAGACATTTGGAGTCGAAATTGACCCTATGTCTGTAGGGCGTGACCCTTTAGAAGAAGTGGTGGTTGAGGCGCGGCGAGTTGGGTTAAAAGTTATTCCTTGGTTTGAATATGGTTTTGCCAGTTCCTACAATTTGAATGGTGGTGTACTTTTACAAAAAAAGCCGGAATGGGCTGCGCGCGATCGCAACGGCAATTTACTGAAGAAAAACGGTTTTGAGTGGTTGAATGCACTCGACTCACAGGTGCAGGAATTTTTCTTGAACTTGGTGCTGGAAGTTGTAAAGAATTACGATGTGGACGGGGTTCAAGGAGACGATCGCTTCCCTGCATTCCCTTGTGAAGGTGGCTATGATGAGGTAACTGTCAACCGCTATCGCCAGAAATTTAATTGCAATCCGCCACAGAACCCCAAGGATAGACAATGGTTACAGTGGCGTGCAGATATTCTCACTGATTTCTTGGCGCGTCTCTACCGGGAGGTGAAAGCGGTGAATTCTAACTTGTTAGTAGCGATCGCACCCAATATCCATGATTGGGCATTCCAGGAATATCTGCAAGACTCACCCGCATGGCTGAAGCGGGGAATCATTGATATGATTCAGCCGCAGATTTATCGCCGTGACTTTAGGAGTTACGCTGCGATCGTTGATAAACTAGTAAACCACCAGTTTACAGATGCGACACTGCCGAAGTTAGCGCCGGGAATACTGATGAAGCTTGGCAGTTATTGTATTAGTCCAGAATATCTGATGCAGGCAATTGAATACAATCGTCAACTTGGCATTCAAGGAGAAGTATTCTTTTTTTACGAAGGTTTGCGCGAAAATAACAATACCCTAGCTAAAGTTTTGCGAAATGGCCCTTATGCTAAGTCTGCATCATTTCCCACTCTGTCTGATTTGAGTGCGGGTGGTGTAAGTAACAAGAGGACATCTTCTATTTGGCAAAGGTTGTTAAAAAAGATTTTTTAAGGAAAAAGGCGCGTGGAATCTCAATTATCGGTGGAACAGGTAATTAAAACTTTAAAAGAAGATTTACCAACACTTTTTGAAAAAGATATTTTATATTACATTTATACAGACGATATCTACTTTAAAGACCCAGTAAATACATTCAAATACAAATTTAACTATCGCATTATATTTTGGACTTTGCGATTTCACGCTCGGCTATTTTTTACCCAAATTTACTTTGATGTACATGAAGTATCTCAGTCAGCCGAAGATACGATTTTAGCAAAGTGGACGGTGCGAGGAGTGTTGCGCGTTCCTTGGAAAGCAGGTTTGCTTTTTAATGGCTATTCAACGTATAAGCTCAATCAAGATAATTTAATATACGAGCATATTGACACTTGGGATCGAAAACCTGGGGAGATTTTACGGCAGTTTTGGCAAAGGGGAGGAGACAGCTAATTAGATAGATGGTGAGTTAATAATTTATCCAGAACAAGCTGATAAACTCCGAAATAAGAAATTAATGCACGTCATCAGTCGGAAAAAGCTACGACAATTCTGCCAAAAACACGCTGATTGCTGTGAAGTACTTGATGACTGGTACATAACTGCTAGTAAAGCAGACTGGGGTAATTTGCTATAAGTTCAAACTATTTATCCTCAAGCCGAAACAGTAGGCAAGTTTATAGTTTTCAACATTAAAGGTAATAAATACCGCTTAATTGCTAGTATTAACTATGAAAAGCAGGTCATCTATATAAAATATGTCTTAACTCATGCCGAATATGACAAAGACTCCTGGAAAAATGACCCTTACTTTTAATTCAGAAATTTACAGCGAATTGCTGTCTCAACATCAACCTCGGATTATAAAGACAGAAGAAGAAAACGAGAAGTTTTTAGAAACTGTTGAAGAACTGCTTTCTCGTTCCAATCTGACTCTTGAAGAAGATGCTTTGTTAGAATTATTGGTAAAACTGATTGAGGATTTTGAAGATAAGCACTATCAGCTTAATGTTTCAACACCTTGCTCAAGACTCAAGCATTTGATGGAAGCTAGGGGTTTGAAACAAGCTGATTTGGTAGAAATTCTGGGTTCGAGCGAGATTGTTACTAAAATCATGAATGGCGAACTAGAAATCACGAAAGAACAAGCTGAGGCTTTGGGAAAGTTTTTTCACGTTGAGCCAAGCTTGTTTATTTTAGAATAAGCAATCACTTATTCTGAGAAACAGCTAACTTAACTAAATTACGCATTAATTCTTGATAAAAAACCTCATACCATAACGTTTCCCAAGAAACTTAGGTATACCTAAAGCTTTTCTTGCAAAATAAGCAGCTTGAAAACGTACTTCACGAGGTCAGGAACCGCTATATTACTGCTTTGATTATTTAAGTCGGTAGTTGATTTTCGTCATCTCTGTTATAGTTCGCAGTTGGTCTGTAAATGGAGAGGAGATTTTCGTCATCTCTGTTATGGTTCGCAGTTGGTCTGTAAATGGAGAGGAGATTTTCGTCATCTCTGTTATAGTTCGCAGTTGGTCTGTAAATGGCGAGGAGATTTTCGTCATCTCTGTTATCCTTTGCAGTTGGTCTGTAAATGGAGAGGAGA
>JBBSOX010000198.1:0-5847 GCA_038259325.1 Chroococcales cyanobacterium
CCAAACCTTTATCAGGCTTAGATTTTGAGCGTTTTAGACACTGCACGAATCACAGCAGTATGTGAACAAGGTATTTTATCTAAAGTCTAAGTGTCATAAGCGTTTTGGGCTAATCGTTTAAACCTTTGTGAGAAATCCGGGTAGAGTGACGTTTGCGCTGGAGTACTGCAAATAAAGTTACAACAGCACCGAACGATAAAATAGGAACGCCTGAAGTTGGTTCAGCGACAGAAACAGATGAGACTGGCGTCAAGAGGAAGGCGCGTAATTCACCATTAACTGCACCACGACCAGCAATTTGCCCATTATTGTTAATCGCAGATGCTGCTGTCAAGGTAAAGCCAGCGTCTGAACCAGGAGCAATCAGATCGTTTAAGTCGTATAAAGTGTTATCGCTATAAAGAAAAGCTCGCAAACCATTGCCATCTGCTGCAAAAAAGTTATTGTTACTGCCAGAATACCCGACTACTTGACCTAAATTATTAATTCCCACAGCAAGACTGAACAAATCTGTAGAACTTAACCTACCGAGGTCTTGGAGTCCTGTACTGGAATTGTACAGAAAAGCACGACCATCATCTACTCCAGTGAGTCCCGAAGTACCAACTACTTGTCCTGAGTTATTAATATCCAGTGCTGAACTGTACTCATCACCTGGCAAAGTTCCCAAATTAGTAGTCTGACCGTTTTCGTACAGAAAAGCTGTGTTTGAATTGAGAATGCCTACTACTTGTCCCAAGTTATTTAAACCGTAGGCAACAGTACCAGGAGTTCCTATGCTGGTTGCTGTACCATCACTGTATAAAAAAGGGCCAAGTTCGCTTGCTCCCCCTACTATTTGGGTGCGATCGTTAATGGCATAAGGAATAGCATCTTGGATAGCGAGGGGTTGGGTGATGCCATTGCTGTATAGGAAAGGGTTATTTCCAGTAAAATTATTACTACCAACCGAATTACCAACTACTTGCCCCAAGTTATTGACACCAGTTACTGCAAGTTGATTATCACCAGGCAGGGGGCTAATTTCTTTAAGTGAACCATTGCTGTAAAAAAAAGAACTGTCAGAAGTATTAATCGCTACCTCACCTGATTCATTGATGTCTGTAGCGTAGCTGAAGCCTTGTCCTGTAAGGCTGCCTAAGTCAGTAACTGAGTATAGAGATGCCGCCAATGCCGACTTGGATGCAGTCAGACTGACTGCGGTCAAGGTTATTGCTGTTATACAAGGTTTCCACTTAAGTAAAAGCATCTTACTTTTCCGTGATTTCTATTCCCCTACCAAATTACCACTGAACAGTACGGTGAAAACCTGCCGTATCCGGGTAGTCGCTAAATACGCCATCAACACCTAAGCTAAAAAATAGTTCATATTCTCCTTGGGGATTTCCTTGAAAGTCCAGTGGCAAAAAGCAGTCTTCGTTGCGGAAAGTCCAGACATGAACCAGCAAACCAGCCGCATGAGCATCAATGACTAAAGATGTGGGCGATTGCAATTTACTACTGCTGTCTCTAGGAACCACTAAATTTTTATGAACGCCAACCGCCTGTGCATATTTAGCAATTTCTTCTAAACCTGATACAGTGACTAAATCTGCATAAGTGCGTTCATCGCTACTAACTATAAAATCATAAGGTTTACCACTGTTATTCAGCAATTGCACCAGAGGTAAATCAGTCTTTGTAGATAAATCTTGTAAATTACTCACTTCAAAAGACTGAATAAATATAGGTGCATTAGCTCCCTGATAACCGTTGGCTGTCAAAGTTGCGAGTAAGGGTGCTTCTAAGTCCAACCTAATAGATTTAAAGTAACTTGGGTGCTTAGTTTCTGGGTAAATACCGATCGCACGATTAGTTTCGGCACTTTTAGCCTTAACTAAATCAATAATTTCTTGCAGCGTGGGAATTTCAAAGAGTCCATCATAGGTGGTATTTTGCGATGCCTGCGGCGGGCTATGCCTACGCAATTGAGGAATTCGCTCTTTGGCTCGTAGTGTTTTCAGTTCTGCCAGGGTAAAATCTTCAGTAAACCAACCTATTTTTGATTCTCCATCAATTATTTTAGTGGTTCGTCGATGAGCAAATTCTACATGGTTAGCAACGTCGGTAGTTTCAGAAATCTCATTTTCGTGACGAGCAATTAAAACACCATCTTTGGTGGAAACTAAATCAGGTTCAATATAATCAGCGCCCAGTGCAATCGCTAACTCATAAGAAGCTAAAGTGTGTTCTGGACGATAACCACTAGCGCCTCGGTGAGCAATGATAATTGGGGGCTTACGTGTAAAATTTTTAACCATAATTGTGTGCCATTTGGAATTTTGTAAGTTAAAAATTAAATATTAATTTAGGTGAGCAGATGGCAAGTAATAATATTGAGATTGTTTTCAGTTTTGATACAACTGGGAGTATGTACCCTTGCCTTACCCAGGTACGGCGAAAAATCAAAAATACCGTTACCAGACTGATAGACGAAATTCCCTTAATTAAAATTGGGATTATTGCTCATGGTGACTACTGCGACGAAGGCTCAACTTATGTCACCAAAACATTTAATATATCCGGTGATGTTGATGCCATCTGTGATTTTGTGCAAAATGTCGAACCTACTGGTGGCGGAGATGCACCAGAATGTTACGAATTGGTATTACATGAATCCCAATCTTTATCTTGGTCAAAGTCAGCAACAAAATCACTGGTTTTAATTGGCGATGATATTCCCCATCCTCCAGCACACAATCCTAAAAAACTGAATTGGCGCAAAGAGTTAGATAAATTAGCTGAGGCAGAAATTACAGTTTACGGAGTTCAAGCACTCAATCGCCCTCATGCCACTCCTTTTTATCAAGAACTTGCAGAAAAGTCCGGTGGTTTTCATATCAATTTAGACCAGTTTTCCTATATTAGTGATTTATTTTTAGCAGTTTGCTACCAACAATCTTCTAATGATCAGCTACAAGCTTATGAACAAGAAGTAATTGATCAAGGACGGATGAGCCGTGGGTTAAATAAAATATTTAACACCATGATGAACCGAGAAGCAACATCCTATTACGAATCGGCTGATTTACGGGCAGTTTCTCCGGGGCGTTTCCAGATTTTAGAGGTTGAACAAGATATTTCCATTAAAGCCTTTGTATTGGAAAATGGTTTAAGTTTTAAAGTTGGGCGGGGTTTCTACGAATTTACAAAAACAGAAACTATCCAGGCTCAAAAAGAAATTATCTTAATGGATCGGGCAACGGGTGATTTATTTGAAGGAGGTGCTGCACGAGAAATGTTAGGTCTACCGATGGATGCAACGATTCGGATTAAACCTAGTAACCTAGAAAAGTATGTTGTGTTTGTCCAAAGTACCTCTGCTAATCGTAAACTGATTGGCAAAACTCGATTTTTATATGAAGTCGAAGACTGGGATCGCTAAATCTCAACAACTACAAGTCGCGGCTACCCAAACAAAGCCTGCTTATGCAGGCTATTCTTTCGCTAGGTATTTTGTAATAAGTCTAATGATCCAGATTAAGCCGGAAGTAAAACGTACAGAAGAACTGCGCCAGTTATTGCAACAAGCCAGCTTCGCTTATTACGTTCTAGATACTCCAATTATGGAGGATTCAGTATATGACCAGCTATATCGAGAATTGCAACAACTGGAAACTCAATATCCAGAATTGGTGACTCCCGATAGTCCGACTGTGCGCGTGGGTGAAAGGCCAGCAACGCAGTTTACCTCGGTGCGGCATAATATCCCCCTGTACAGTCTGGAGAATGCATTTAATATTGATGAGTTGCAAGCCTGGGATCAGCGTTGGCGGCGACAAGTACCGAAAATAGACTTGGTAGAATATGTCAGTGAACTCAAAATTGATGGTTCTGCTTTAGCTCTTACCTATCAAAATGGCATTCTAGTTAGGGGTGCAACTAGGGGTGATGGGGTGACGGGTGAAGATATCACCCAAAATGTGCGGACAATTCGCTCAATTCCCTTGCGTTTGAATTTTGAAGGGTTAGAAATTCTAGAAAGGGTGGAAGTACGTGGCGAGGCGTTTTTGCCTTTGGAAGTATTTAAACAAATTAACGAGGAAAGACAAAAAGCAGGTGAGCAATTATTTGCCAATCCCCGTAATGCCGCAGCAGGTACACTCAGACAGCTAGACTCGCGCATTGTCGCTAAACGGCGGTTAGATTTCTTTGGTTACACCTTGCACATTCCTGGTAGAGATGACACCAGTATTGCTAATACCCAATGGGAAGCGTTGGAGTTATTAGAAAAAATGGGTTTTCGAGTCAACCCCAACCATAAACTGTGTGCCTCGATCGCAGAAGTGGCAAAATATTATGAATATTGGGATACGGAACGGCTGAATTTACCCTACATGACCGATGGGGTAGTAGTAAAGCTGAATTCTTTTAAACTTCAAGAACAGCTAGGGTTTACGCAGAAATTCCCTCGCTGGGCGATCGCTTTGAAGTACGCAGCCGAAGAAGCACCCACCCGTGTAGAAAATATTGCTGTGAATGTCGGACGAACGGGGGCATTAACGCCGTTAGCCGAGATGCGCCCTGTGCAACTGGCGGGGACAACGGTTTCTCGCGCGACTTTACATAATAGCGATCGCATTACTCAATTAGATATCCGCATTGGTGATACTGTCATCGTCCGCAAAGCTGGCGAAATCATCCCAGAAGTGCTGAGGGTATTAAAAGAACTCCGTCCCGCTGACACTGAACCTTTCGTTATGCCCACCCATTGCCCAGTTTGCGGTCAACCAGTGGTGCGAGAATCAGGTGAGGCGGTAACTCGGTGCGTCAATGCCTCCTGTGCAGCGATTCTCAAAGGTTCCATTGAACATTGGGTAAGTCGTGATGCGTTGGATATTAAAGGTTTAGGCGAAAAACTGGTGCATCAACTCGTTGATAAAGGTTTGGTGCATTCCGTTGCCGATTTGTATGAGTTGACAGCAGAGAAATTATGTGAATTAGAAAGGATGGGGCAAAAGTCGGCAGAGAAATTGGTAGATGCGATCGCTCAATCGAAAAACCAACCTTGGTCAAGGGTATTGTATGGTTTAGGCATCCGTCACGTTGGCAGTGTGAATGCCCAATTGTTGACTCAGAAATATTTCACTGTAGACCAGTTAGCGACAGCAAAGCAATCAGATATTGAAGGGATTTACGGTATCGGTGCTGAAATTGCCCAATCTGTGTACCAGTGGTTTCGGATTGATGCCAACCAAAAGTTAATAGAACGCTTGCAAGTAGAAGGATTGCAATTAGCTGCCACAGAGGAAACAAAAACAGATGGTAATCAAAAGTTTGCAGGTAAAACTTTTGTAATTACGGGAACGTTGCCAACCTTAAAGCGAGATGAAACCAAGGCTTTGATTCAAAAAGCTGGTGGGAAAGTGACTGAATCAGTGAGTAAAAAAACAGATTATTTGGTAGTAGGAGAAGATGCAGGTTCTAAATTAGAAAAAGCGCTTTCCTTGGGAATTACGCAATTAAGCGAGTCGCAATTGTTGGAAATGCTTGAGGATTGATGCATATCTGGCTAACTCCTCATACTCATATCAATATTTATATATAGGAATCGTATTTGATTTTTGAAATTATCTACGTGGGCGGGGAGTGGGGAGTGGGGAGTAGGGAATAAGGAATTAGGCTTTTCGATCTGTACCGAGCTTTTTCATAAATCAAATACTAGCCCTATAGAACCCATTTGACATCTTAAGAAGAAACTGCAAGCCGCTTGAGCATCAGTCTGACAAAGCAGAGGTTGATCTTGGTCGTCGCATGAGACAACGTTCGCTCAAAGTTCTTCACTAAACTCTTACACCGCTCCATCCA
>JBBSOX010000199.1:0-5002 GCA_038259325.1 Chroococcales cyanobacterium
GAATCCGAAGTTTTTTCTCGGTACCGATAGCGCTCCCCATACCCGCACCAGCAAAGAAAGTTCCTGTGGCTGCGCGGGATGCTTTTCGGCTCTGCACGCCCTTGAGTTGTATGCCGAAGCATTTGAAAGCGTGAAAGCCCTGGATAAACTGGAGGCGTTCGCTAGCTTCTATGGCCCAGATTTTTATCAACTGCCGCGTAATACCGAGCGAATTACCTTGTCCAAAACGACTTGGCGCGTTCCTGATGAAGTTCCATTTATGGAATCTGAGCTTGTACCTTTGGGGGCGGGGCAGGAAATGACATGGCAAATGGTATGACATTCGCATTGTGCATCAGCCGTAATTACAGAAATCTTAGTTCATGGGAAAACTACTACTGTTCAACTCGTCTAAAGCCTTTTTCAAAATATCGGCGCTGCACTTGATCAAATGAATTCTCCAACTGATGAACAAGCGGCGCTTATTAAATTCACGCTGGAGAATAGAAGACTTCATCCCCCTCAATGCTGGGAACAGCAAGTACTGATTAACCTTTATCGAGCTAAACAGAAGTTAGAAGAGGTGATGGATTTGCTCGGTGAATAGATAACTCAAAAGCTTAGTTAATAGCAAGGACTCTAGATAGAGTCCTTTTTTGTACATGTTTTGGAAATACTTGGAGTACTACTTGGAGTTTTCAGGAGATAACAGACAGATAGATATAAAAATAATATTTCCGTACTATTTTTCTACTCATGAGCATTTATTATATTTTATGGGCTGAAAGTATTGTTTTTGTGTTGATTTGCTCTTTCATGAAGAATGATTAAGAAAAACGAGTATGGACAAACATGATAAAAATCCTAGCTGAATACTTGATTGGAATTGAAGCAAGATTACAAATTAATTGGGTTTGGTTAAATCCCAGCTTGCAGTTTTTCATTTGGGGACTTTTTTCACTTTTACTCGCTGAGGTCTTGAGAGACAGCTACCATGCTTTGTGTCACCAAGTCAATTGGCTTGCTAAATCGCACAATAAGCACCACATGGCCTATCGCCGAGATTTATCGATAGTTTCCCTGAAAGTTTACCAAGAATCGCAACTATATCACGACATTTTAGAGTCGAGTCTACTGCTGGTAGTATTGGTAATAATTGCCTTAATAGTCCAACAAATGGGGTTATGGCTGGGAGTAGCTTATAGTTGCACCTTTTTGTATGGCGCGTCTGTGCGATATTTCCAGGGAAAAATTGATACAGACTACAACCACCTACCCGGCCCTTTAGAGACAATACCATCCATTTGGTGGGTGAATCGGTCTTACCATTGGCGGCATCATTTTGATGATGCCAACGCTTACTACAGTGGTGTCTTTCCTCTAGTGGATAAAATTCTTGGTACAGGACTGTCTCTTAAAGGTAAAACCATCGCTTTAACCGGAGCATCAGGAGCGTTGGGACAAGCATTAGCGGCTGAACTTGTAAAAAATAATGCTAAAGTCGTGGCATTAACCACTAATCCAGAAAAATTAGTAGAGCAAGTTGGGGTGAAGGTGCTTCCCTGGCAGTTAGGCAACGAAGCCGAACTGAGGAATAGTTTAGAGAAAGTAGATATTTTAATTATTAACCACGGAATCAATGTCTACGCCAGCCGCACACCGGAGGCTATCAACTCCTCCTATGAAGTGAATACCTTTTCAGCACTGCGGTTGATGGATATATTTTTGACAACTGTAACAGGCCCACAAGCAAAAGCAACGAAGGAAATCTGGGTAAACACTTCTGAGGCTGAAGTTTCTCCAGCGCTGAGTCCGCTTTATGAACTTAGCAAAAGAGCGCTAGGAGATATTGTTACCCTCAAGCGTTTGGACGGAGATTGTGTAATTCGCAAGTTAATTCTTGGCCCATTTAAGAGTCAACTCAATCCCTACGGAGTAATGTCTGCACAGCAAGTTGCTCGTGCTATCTTATTTTTGGCACGGCGAGACTTCCGAAATATTATTGTGGCAATAAATCCTCTCACCTATCTGCTGTTTCCCTTAAAGGAAACTAGTACGTGGCTATACTATCGGCTTTTTAGCCGGAAAGTAAAAAGCTAATAATTTCTATTCGACGAACGTCTCCTAAGTCTGCTTTAGACAGTTCTTTGGCTGCTCACTTTTCCATGAGCCTATTACCCGCTTCTATTTATTTGATTGTTAAAAAAGATGCGGGTAATGGATAGGCTTGTAGAGAGGGGGTTGGGGGGTTTTAAGAACAACTAGTAAGGGCTGCACCACATTGATCTTCCCGTGTCAACCAACCTTTAACATCTTTATATTCTACCTGCGCCCAATCTTCCTGACAGCCTAACAATTTGACAGCAGTATTAGCAGGAATTATTCCTAGCTTTTGGCTTTGTTGACTGGTACTAGTGTATAAATCCACGCCATTAGTACCATAGCCTTGCGTTGTTAAACCTAACTTTGACACGGATACCCATCCAGTTCCTTGAAAACCATCACTAGCATTAGTAATCTGCACCCAATCTTCAGCACCACCAATAACCTGAACTGTTTCGTTGATTGGTATTTGCCCTAAAATTCTGTTATTTCTACTTGCACCACTCCGCACATTTAAACCTTGCGGATCTGTATCGGTAACGTAGGCAAAAAGATCGCACTTTTGTGGATTCGTTGATTTCGCTAAAGCTATTTGATGAGTTATACCTGTATTGAGCATCACACTAATACAACTGAATGCCAATCCAATCATTAACTTTGATGCTGGAATTTTCACTTTTTTTGTCATAATTTTCTCAAGTTTTTTTGCCTCAATACTTAAAATTAGAGTCTTGTTTTTATCTTAGAATGTAACCAAACAAATTAGGGTTAACTTTATAATGCAGTTCGCTAAAATTAATTTTACTTTTGATATTTTATTACAGCAGTTTTCATTTATTTAAATGATCTCTGTCGTAAGGTTACAGCATTGCTGTGCTATTACTGCATGATTGAAACACAATACGTTTCAGCTAAGGGTTATTAGTGTAGATAATTGGTCTTTCAAGACGCGATAAATCGCGTCTCTACATCAGGGTTTTGGACTTATCTGAACTGTATTTATCTATAACAGGTTACTTCATATCGTAGCCAAACAAATTTGGGTCTACTTCTCCTAACTGTAACTCTGCTAAACCATATTCCGCCCATCGTCTCTCTACCATCGCCGCCACCTCTGGGTCAGACTCCAAAGGTGAACCCCATTCATGGTCTGTTTCCGGCGGAATCTTTGTAGTCGCATCAATTCCCATGCGTCCACCTAAGCCAATCTTTTCACTGGCAAAATCCAACGTATCAAAAGGCGTATTTGGCAAAATAAAGACATCTCGCACTGGGTCAACTTTAGAACTAATCGCCCAGACAACTTGACGCGGATCGCGAATATTTATGTCTTTATCCACAACAATTACAAATTTTGTGTATGTAAATTGTGGTAAAGCACTCCAAAACGCTAAAGCCGCCCGTCGCGCTTGTCCTGGATATGCTTTATCAATGGAAATAATCGCCGCTTTGTAACTCAAAGCTTCCATTGGTAGGAAGAAATCGACAATTTCTGATACTTGTTGCCGCAGAATGGGGGTATAAATGCGATTTAGTGCGATCGCCATCATCGCTTCTTCTTTTGGCGGACGACCACTAAATGTTGTTAAGTAAATCGGATTTTTCCGGTGCGTCATACATTCAAAGCGTACCAATGGCGAATCTTCCACACCGCCGTAATAACCCATGTGGTCGCCAAATGGCCCATCGGGTAAAACTTCTCCTGGTGTAATCGTTCCTTCCAAGACAAATTCGGAATCTGCGGGAACTTCCAAATCGACGGTTTTACACTTCGCCAACTGCACACCAGAACCGCCGTATAATCCAGCAAACAGCCATTCTGATAAATCTACAGGAATGGGTGTAGCTGCTGCCATAATAATTAGAGGATCTACCCCAAGTGCGATCGCAACTTCTAATTTCTTCCCACGTTCCGCCGCTTTTCGCAAATGCCTCGCCCCACCCCGCACGGATAACCAGTGGACTGTCATCGTATTCTTAGATTGCAGTTGTAAACGATACACACCTACATTTGGAGTACCCGTTTCACAATCTTTGGTGATTACCAATCCCAGTGTGATAATCTTGCCAGCATCACCAGTATAAGGACGTATCAAGGGCAACTTATTTAAGTCTAAATCATTACCTTGAAGCACAACTTGTTGACAAGCAGGGAAAAAGTCTCGCCCTGGTTTCGCCTTCACGACATCAAACAGTACTTTCCCAAAATCTATCGCTTGGGAAATCTTCTTCGGTGGTTTTGGCTGTTGCAGCATACTTAGTTTTTTCCCCAGAGTTTCCAACTCCTCTGGATGCTGCATATTCATCGCCCAGCAAATCCTTTCCACAGTTCCCATCAAATTCACCGCCACAGGGAAGGAAGCGCCTTTGACGTTTTCAAACAACAATCCTGGCCCACCTTTTTGCAGCATCCGGTTGGAAATCTCAGCAATTTCTAAATCTGGGTCAACTAAAGCTGAAATTCGCCGTAATTGTCCCTTTTCTTCCAAAATTTTAATGAATCCCCGCAAGTCTCTCGCCATTGTTCTAATTAAGCTGATTATTTAAGAAGTGTGAAGCGCTTTCTTATATTATGGGGCATTGGGGATTGGGCATTGGGCAAGAGGACTTGGGGATAAGGAGAATTGGGGACAAGGGGAAAGACTTGTTTCAAGTTCTCACCTCTTGTCCCCTTGTCTGACTTTTTACGTTATGAGGAAAAGTCCACGAAAAATCTAACCCCCTAACCCCCTTCCCGATGCGGGAAGAGGTAGAAATTCAAAGTCTCTTTCCTTTTAGGCTACGGTGTATACACAAGACTTGCCTCGGCCATCTCTTTATTAATAAATCTTGCACTGCGTTTCTATCCCGCCTCGGAATGAATTCCGAGTCTCATAGCCCAAGTCCACTCAAGTGGACTCATACCAATTTAATATGAAGC
>JBBSOX010000200.1:0-4835 GCA_038259325.1 Chroococcales cyanobacterium
CGCTTGAGGTTTGTTTCGTAGAATTCTGGTAACATTATCATTAAGCAGAGCTTATTGCGAATGAATGCTCTTTTTCTTTTACCATATATTGCTGCACTCTTTGTAGTACAAGCATTCTAGACCATTTTGTCTCCCCTCAAGCACTCAAGCTCACTGCTCTATTACTCCACCATCACTCCCAATGCTTGTCTAACTTCATTCTTTCTCTTTTTAAAAGAGCCGCACCCAATTGAATTTTAGACTTGTCCAGCCGTCAATACTTGGACTACGGTCAAATCCAGCATTGGAAAAGTCGCTGACTTAATAATGTCTGTTCCCTGAAATATAGTTTCTTCATACAGTCCATCTACCAGAGTCAGCAGGGTAACTCTAGCTCTCTGGGCATCAACAATCCAGTATTCAGGGATACCCCGTGCAGCATACTCAGAGCGGTTATAGCGGTAGTCTCTATCTTCATTTACCTTTCCAGGAGAGACGACCTCAACCACTAATGTTGGAGAAGGCATATCTGGAGTGATTGTCGCTCGTCCGCCTGCGATTGCTTCTAGTAACTCTTGTGTCAATATCATTAAATCAGGTAGCCGTACACGAGTGCGGTTGCCTATGACCACAAGTTCTGTATCTTTATGGCGAATGAGTTGAATCGGGACAAACTTGAGAAACTGTGACAGTAGATAGAGAGAAATCAAGTTATTCCTATCGCTTTCCGGTGGCATTTCAACTAACTCTCCATCCACAAGTTCATAGCGAATATCTGTGCCATCATCATAGACAAGATACTCGTCCAGAGTGAGTTTTTTGATTGCTGTGGCCATAGACTTTTTACTTAATCATCACTCTAAACATAGATTTTACCTTATTGCTCGGTTAACCTTAAAAAATAACTCCAATGTAAATTGGGTTGAAGAACGGAACCGAAAATTTTCATGTCAATTCTCAATTTCATGCCAATTTCATTTTGAGATGAAAGACTGGAAATAAGGTGCAGAAAAATTTCCCAAAACAAAGCTAGCTTTGTTTACCAAAAAATGCGATCGCAGTTTTTCTTTGCACCCATACTTCAGATTTTCTCATAACGATGCCCAACTCTCTGCGTTTCCAACCAATTTTAACCATGCGTTGTGTTTCTGGTACACTTGTCAGCTTGCTATTATTGGCAAGCCCAGTAGCAGTTTTAGCCCACGCCGGACACGGAGATGAATTTCACCAGGAAAGTGAAACCACCCCAGTAACTAGCTCTATTCAAGTTGACAATCAAACTGCCCAACGTCTGGGAATAAAAATTGAGCCAGTTAAAAGCCAACGTTTAGCTGTGGGTATAAAAACCACAGGACAAATTGAAACTCTACCTAACAAACAAGTAGAAGTTACTACACCAATTGCAGGCGCGAAGGTGGTTGAGTTATTAGTAGAACCTGGTGCATTAGTTAAACAAGGTCAACCCGTCGCTATACTATCTAGTCCAGATTTGGTAGAACTACGGGTTAACTCCCAAGAAAAACTGGCTCAAGGACAGGCTGATTTGCAACAAGCCTTAGCTGATTTAAAGTTAGCGCAACAAAACCGCGATCGCTATCAACAAATTACCACAGCAGAGATTGCCCAAGCCCAAAGTCAAGTGGCATTTTTCCAAGAAAAGTATGATAAAGATCAACAATTAGTTGCCCAAGGTGCATTACCACGGCGTAATGCTCTCGAATCTCAAACTCAACTGGCACAAGCTAAAGCTGAACTTACTAAAGCCAATAGCCGCCGAGAGGTTATTGAAGCTGAAAATCAACTTAAACGCGCTCAGGCATCTGTTGACGTAGCAAAATCCCGGATTAATCTCAGTAACAGCACGTATGAAACTCGGCTGCAACAACTAGGAATCCGTGGCAATGCCAAAGGATTAGTGACAGTAACATCTCCCATTTCTGGGAAGGTTGCAGATAGAGAAGTTACTCTTGGTCAAACCTTTGAGGATGCAGGTGGTAAATTGATGACGATTATCAATGACAATCAGGTTTTTGCCACAGCAAATATATATGAAAAAGATTTAGACAAAGTTAAAGCAGGACAACAAGTTAGAGTTAAAGTTGCTTCAGTCCCGAATCGGACTTTTACGGGACGAATTGCGGTAATTAATTCTGTAGTAACAGGCGAGACGCAGGTTGTACCTGTAAAAGCCGAAATCAATAACCCTGGTGGTGTACTCAAACCAGGAATGTTTGCAGAGTTGGAAGTTTTGACAAACCAAAGCTCCTCAGCTATCTTGGCGATTAAGAGCGCAGCTGTGGTAGAAGCTAATAATAAGAAACTTGTCTACATCCAAAATGGCAATACTTATCAACCAGTTGAAGTTACATTAGGTCAAACCTCTGGGGACATGGTTGAGGTCAAAACTGGTTTATTTGAGGGAGATATGATTGTCACCCAACGCGCACCGCAACTTTACGCCCAATCTCTGCGAGGTGGGGGGAAAGTAGAGAAGCAGGGGGCAGGGGGCAGGGAGCAGGGGGCAGGGGAGAAAGAAGTAACTGTAACTGCTAATTCTTCACTTCCTTGGTGGGTTGGGCTTGGGGGAGGAAGTGTATTAAGCATTGTAGGCTTTATCGGCGGTACTTACTGGGCTAGTCGCCGCACTCAATCCCGTCTAAAACCAGAAACACCAATAATCAATCACAACCCCCAATCCTCAGTCCCCCCTCAATAAACCTCCGCGTACCTCTGCGCTTCCCTTTGCGTCCCTTTGCGTTTAAAATATGCTCAATACCATCCTCAAGTGGTCAATTATCCAACGCTGGATAGTCGTGCTACTCGCAATAGTAGTCACAATTTGGGGTACATATAACCTCACCCAAATGCCCCTAGATGTCTTTCCTGACTTCGCCCCGCCCCAAGTCGAAATTCAAACCGAAGCCCCAGGGCTAGCACCAGAAGAAGTTGAAACCCTAATTACTTTACCAATTGAAAGCGCCGTTAATGGTACACCAGGAGTAGAAACGGTACGTTCTTCCTCTGCTGTCAGCATCTCCGTTGTCAAAGTCATCTTTAAATGGGGCACTGATGTTTATCAAGCCCGTCAACTAGTAACAGAACGATTACAGCAGGTATTACAAAAATTACCAGAGGGCGTGGAAAATCCCCAAATTTCGCCCATTTCTTCGCCCATTGGCACAGTTCTACAGTACGCCTTCACTGCTGAAACAACCCCACTCATGGAAGTGCGGCGCTTAATTGACCGGGATGTTACCAATAGATTGCTAGCTGTACCGGGGATTTCTCAAGTAATTGTTTATGGTGGTGATATTCGCCAGTATCAGATATTGGTGAATCCAGCGAAATTAAAAGCTTTCAATGTCACCTTAGATGAAGTCACAGCTGCGGCTAGAGGAGCTAACGTCAATGCTGCGGGTGGCTTTTTAGTCAATCCAGACCAAGAGTTAATTATTCGTGGCTTAGGGCGCATCGAGTCAATTGAGCAACTGGGTAAATCTGCAATAACGGCACGGAACGGAACGCCTGTACTGTTGCAAGATGTGGCAGATGTCCGCATTGGAGCCGGCTTAAAACGTGGCGATGGCAGTTTGGATGGTCAACCAGCAATTGTGGTGATGGTCAACAAGCAGCCGCAGAATGATACTCCCACAGTTACCAAAGCAGTTGAAAATGCTATAGAAGAAGTCAAATCTAGCTTACCCAAAGATGTCAAAGTCACAGAAACTTTCCGCCAAGAAAGCTTTATTGAGGCTGCGATTGAAAACGTTACCAGTTCTCTGCGCGATGGCATTATCATCGTTTCCATCATATTGTTGATGTTTTTGATGAACTGGCGCACTGCAATTATTACCCTCAGCGCCATTCCTTTATCAGTCTTGATTGGCATGATGATTCTGGGCTTATTTGGCCAAGGTATCAACACGATGACACTGGGAGGATTAGCTGTTGCCATTGGTTCAGTAGTGGATGACTCAATTGTAGACATGGAAAACTGTTACCGGGGTCTACGCAAGAACCAAGTAGCAAGCAATCCAGTGCATCCATTTAAGGTTGTTTATGATACTTCTGTAGAAGTTAGAGTCAGTGTTATTTTCTCAACGATAATTATTGGCGTTGTCTTTGCCCCAATTTTCACCCTTACAGGTGTAGAAGGTCGGATATTTGCGCCAATGGGTGTTGCTTATTTGGTATCAATTTTTGCTTCTACTTTAGTGGCAATGACCTTATCCCCGGCACTTTGTGCGATTTTGCTAGCAAATCGACAACTACCAGCCGATGATACCTGGATAAGTGTTTTATCACAACGAATTTATCGACCTCTTGTCAATTTTTCTATCCGTTTCCCGACAGTTATTTTGGTAGTGGCGGGTGCATCCTTAGTTGCTTCCTTAGTAATTTTACCGAGTTTGGGAAGGGTATTTTTGCCAGAGTTTCAAGAACCATCCTTAGTGAACACAGTTTTGCTTTATCCAGGGAGTTCTCTGGAGGCGACAAACCAAGTCGGATTTGCGTTGGAAGATGCGCTTAAAGACGACAAGCGATTTAAGACAGTGCAGTTACGAGCCGGACGCGCGGCTGGTGATGCGGATGCAGGGGGAGTGAATTTGGGACATTTAGATGTGGAATTGAGTGCAGAAGGATTAAAAGATCGGCAAGGTAGTATTGAAAAGCTACGGCAGGAGTTTGGTAAAATACCTGGAGTCGCTTCTAATATTGGCGGATTTATCTCGCACCGCATGGATGAGGTATTATCAGGAGTAAGAAGTGCGATCGCAGTTAAAATATTCGGCCCTGATTTAGCAGAATTACGCCACATCGGCTCTGAAGTTCAGGCTGCTATGACAGGAATTTCA
>JBBSOX010000201.1:0-4797 GCA_038259325.1 Chroococcales cyanobacterium
CTTTCTCCCGTAATAACGGCGCGGCTCGTTTGGTCGTGCATGAGGTCAATATAAACGGGTTTGCCGCCTTTAGTGATAAATTCAACTCCTTTTGAATCCATGTCTCTAACAGCAGTTAAGGGTAAAATACCGGCAACAGTTTCAGTGTCAAAGGTGAGGCGGCGTTCGTTAATTACCGAACTGCTGTGCAAGAGCCAGCTTACAGTAATGGGTAGAGTTTCTTGCCAAACTTGCCAAGCAATATTGCGCTCTCTTAAAACTTTGGCAGAGCCGAAGCTATTCGTTAGCATTTGACAAGCTTGATTGAGCTGGTTTGGAGTGGGTCTGTAGACTAAGAAGGCGACAGAAGGAGTTAATAAGGGTTGCCAGCAGTGGGCTAAAACTTGTCTCCCAGATGACGTAAAGCAATATTACTCTTTTTGGGTGTGTCAAACTTGCTACAGTGAAGTACCTTGTGATACAATCTAGTGGCAGTTTAGCAATAGTCATCTGCGAATGCTACCAACTATTCTCATTTTCTGAGTGCCTTAACTGCAAAACCAACTAAAATTTCAGTAAAATTTCTAATTCATTAACTGTTTCATGCGTAAGCCAGCTTGCAGTCCAGGTTCACGAGTTCGTTATAGATCCAATATAAAATTAGGTGATGAACAAGATCAACATTTTAATAATTCCTCAATCCCGATGCCAGAAATACCTAAATTCCTTGGTAGACTTAAACAATCAAGAACTGATTTGAGGGTTGTTGAATTATTTGCCGGAGCTGGCGGAATGGGTCTAGGTTTTTTGATGGCTGGCAATCAAGATTATGGATTTAGAATGATTCATGCTGCGGAAATTAATCCCATTTATTTAAGCAGTTTAAAGAAGAACTACAAATATTTGATTCAAAACTCATCTAATCAATTAGATAATTGTTGTCCTACTGACCTGGAGCCTATAGATTTAACGAAAAACATAGGTCGGAGTACCGTGCAAGAAGCAGTCAAAGAAGCAGGGGGAGTAGATATATTAATTGGAGGAACGCCATGTCAAGGTTTTTCTCAGTCTAATCGAGCTTCTTGGCATCCTGAAAATAGCTATAACAAACTTGTTGATATTTTTGTTCAATGTGCAGTAGAACTAGCTCCAAAGGTTATTCTTTTAGAGAATGTCCAGGGTATTCTTTGGACACCAAAAGCAAGTAAAGGCCAAAATAGAAAACTAACGGTAGTTGACTATATTTCAAGTAAATTGACTAATGCTGGCTATATCCTATTTCCAACAGTGTTAGATGCTGCTTGGTATGGTGTGCCACAACACAGAAATAGATTTTTTTTGTTAGCATTACATCAAGATTTAGGATACAAGACTGATGATTTCAGTGCATGGGGGGCTTTTCCCGTCCCTACTCATGGGTCTCTCAGTAAATTTGCTTATGTAACGGTCGGGGATGCCATCGCAGACTTACCTGTAATTGGCAATGGTGAAAACAGGGTAGTTCAGGAGTATAATGAACCAACAGATAAGCAACTAGAGTCAAACTTATTCTTGAGACAAATGCGTGAAATGTCGTTGAGAGGAGTGATAGAGGGTCACATTGTCTCAAAGCAGGCTGATTATGTTATTGATAGATATAGTCACATACCACAGGGGGGAACTGGCAGAATATCCGAGATATGATGAATAACTACGCTGACATTGAGAGAACTCACAGCAACATATACAGACGTTTAAGGTGCGACGAACCTTCGATCACGATAGGTAACTACAGGAAGAGTATGATAGTTCACCCAGATCAAAATAGAGGCTTGTCACTACGGGAGGCTACACGCCTACAATCACTTCCTGACTGGTTTACCTTTTGCGGTTCGACTGATGACTCCAAAACGGGAGGAATTATGCACAAGCAGCAACAACTAGCTAATGCTGTCAGCTTCCGACTCACTTTAGCTATAGCTAAATACATTCTTAGGCTTTAATAAAGCTGAGGGATGCTTTAAAAAATTAATAACTTAACTCGAAATAGGGTGAACTATGACTCTAATTAACTTCAACGGCGACAATATTAGAAATCTGCGGGAATACTTGCAACGGGAAGAAAACATTTCATATCAGGATTTCGCAAATATTTTGGCAGATGCCTCTGATATAATTATACGATCTTTAGAGCCAGGTAAAATTGGCTCTACAAAGGGACCAATTTATGGTCATATTCAAAGTGGCAAAACCGCAGTAATTATCACTACGATAGCTTTGGCTGCAGATAATGGTTATAGTAATTTTATAACCTTAACATCTGATCTCAACGATCTATACGAACAAACATTAGATCGAATTAAGAGATCATTGGATAGTTTCCAAGTTTTAGGTAAAGGAGACTTTAGACACCATGTCGGCTCCAACTCTAGAGTACCATTAGTATTAGTATCCTCAAAAAACACAAAAATTTTACCAAAAGTCCTTGATTTAGTTCAGCAGTTGAACTGGCAAAGAGAGTCAGTAATGATTATTGATGATGAGGCAGATCAAGCTAGCTTAGACACTAATATAAATAAGAGACAAGGACGCAAGGGTGTAAATAAAAAAATTACTGAGCTAAGGCAGATACTCTCGTCTTATTCCTATTTACAGACTACTGCGACACCTCAAGCACTGTTGCTACAAGATAGCCAAACTTCGTTTAAACCTGATTTTGTAGTAACGACTACACCAGGTACAGGCTATTATGGTGGTGACTACTTCTTTAGTGATGAGGATTTTCAAAGCTCTAATCATATTTGTATAGTGCCTGAAATTGATGTAACTAGCCTCATAACAAACAATCAGATACCTGATACTGTGAAGCAGTCTATTCTTTTATTCTTTTTAGGGGCAGCGATTCTTAGGCTACAAGGAAGCACTAAAAATTATACTTATCTATTGCATACCAGCTTTAAACAAATCCAGCATAGCCTAGCAACAGAGTTGGTGCGCCTATTTCAAAATGAGTTGGCAGTTGAATTAAAAGTTGCAGTTAGAACATCTTTAAACAGTATGCCATCTCAATTTTTGTCGGCTCTGCAAAATGCTTATAGAGAACTAGATCAAACATTTCATAATATTCCTTCATTTAATGATGTGATTGCCGAGGTAACTAGAGCTATTGGTTCTACTTACGTAATGGAAATTAACTCAAGCACTGGTGCAGGAGTAAGCCCTAATCCATCAGGAAGACATACTCTCTACATTGGCGGTCAAAAGATAGGGCGTGGCGTTACTGTTAAAAATTTGCTTGTCACTTACTATGGTAGAGATGCCAACCAACCACAAATGGATACCGTCTTACAACACGCCCGGATGTATGGATACCGTCAGAACGAGCTACCTGCAATTAGGATCTATTTGCCACAACACCTAGCAGTCAGATTCTATGACATTCACGTAAGTGATAATTCCGTGCGTAACAAGTGTAAATCTACCCATCAAGCTATTCCAGTAATACCACTAAAAAAAGGATTAAAACCATGTCGCCGTAATGTCTTAAATCAAAATACAGTTGATATAGGAACATATCTAGGCGGTGAGAAGTATTTCCCACTCCTTCCTATTTCAAACCCTACTATTTTAGGAAATCAAACCGCAATGATTGATAATTATTTGTCAGACCACGAGGAAGAAACTCCCTATTCAATAACTATAGATGAGATGTTATGGCTACTGGATTTTAGATTTGCCGCTACTATGTCGGGTGGTGCTTGGGATGATGAGTTAATTCGGCAAGCGTTATCTACACTAAAAGATTCACCCGAATATGGTAATTGTGGCTCATTGGTGATTGTTAGCAGAGCCGCTAATCGTAAGAAGAATAAAACCAGGAAATATCAAGGACTTGGAAGCGTTTTACCTGGTGGGAAGGGCGACCCGCCTTACGGTGTACCCGCTAATATACCTGCATTATTGATGACTCGATTTAAGGGTGAAGTTGATCTACTTCCCGATGGTACTAATAGAGGATGGGATGGTGTACCTTTCTGGGTTCCTTTAGTCAGATTTCCAGATGGTAATTATGCCTTTTCTGTAAATTTCAGCTAACTTTAACTTAGGTTTTTATAACTGCCATAAATTGCTATGATGGTTTGGGTTGTGCAAAAACAAGTGAGGGACTGTTAGCTTGATAATCGTTAAAATTATTGCCTATGAGCAGGCTGTAAACTACGCGCTGGTTGCGAACAACTCTGGTTCCTTCTAGGGGAATTTTGCGTTGTCAAGCATCTGCTATCGCCTTTTTGTCAGCCGAGATGACAGTCTTTGTCTCGATGCAGCAATATGGTTCTGGGAGTTCTTTAGGGTCAATCAATACTTTACAAGAGGGCGGATTTTCTATAACGGTAATGCGGCGCTGTTTGCTAACATTTTCGGACTAAACATCTAAGATTATTGCGAGAGTGGCTAATAAAAGCTGTCCAGTTTCCCACAGGGATTTTAGTTGCTCCAGTTTGGTTATATGCTTCAGAAATTGCATCCTTCAGCAGTTGTGAGAGGTGGATGGGGCTTGCAGCAATGTCTCCAGGTTGAGACGGCGATCGCCCTTGAGCAGGAGTTGGCGATACGGATGGCGATCGCCCTTGAGAAGAAGTTGGCGCCACTTCTGCAAGTTCCTCAACTGATTCAATGAGTCGCACGGAAGTAGGGTCAATATTTAAGAGCAGAGCACTGCCTTTAGGCGAGGGTTCAATAGTAGCCTCGAAGGTAGTGCCGATCGGCAATTTAGGCGAATTAGCAGAGAACATGGCTAGCTGTTGCCCGTCAAGGAGGACAATAGGGCTGCCATCGCGC
>JBBSOX010000202.1:0-4619 GCA_038259325.1 Chroococcales cyanobacterium
AAGTGAGAGTTGGTGGTTCTTCTCTCATCTTCCTGCGAAGGGGGTCTGTGTTAACCGCAGACTGCCCTTGTAAAAATTTTATACTAACGACACGTACACTCCTTTGTTAACGATCGCCTACTTTTAGTCTAAACTCCAGTATGTCAGCGTTGGTTGCTACACTGTTGCGATCGCGCGGTCTGGATATCACAACTGTTTCGGAACAAGCAACCCTTGGAAAAACTGACCGTGAACAACTTGAATTTGCAACTTCTGTGAGGAGATGTATTCTGACACATAACCGTGTCGATTTTGAGCGGTTGCATCTCCAGTATATAGAGGAGAATAAAGAACATTTTGGGATTATCATTGTGCCTCAGAAAAACGCTTATGAAGTCGCGCAACGGATTGGTATTCTGGTAAGCACACTAACGGCTGATGAAATTAGGAATCAGTTGTTGTATGGATAAATCCTTCCAAATTAAAAATATTAAGGTGGTCGGTGAAATGACACTAACCACCATGCGTGAAACTTTATTTAACTATTCCTGAATGACCGGGGATATCTGCCAAAGGTTCAAATCTACCGCCTAAGTATTTGGCGAGAAACTCTTCTGCGATCGCAAAAAAGTGCAACCGATTTTCTGGTCTGGCAAAACCATGTCCTTCATCTGTGTAAAGTGCATATTGCACAGGTAAACCAGCCTGTTGCATGGCGTTGACAATTTGATCGCTTTCTGATTGTTTCACCCGTGGATCATTTGCACCTTGACCGATAAGTAAAGGTTTTTGGATTCGGTCAGCAAAGAATAAAGGCGATCGCGATTTCAGAAATTCTTCTTCTATCTCTAAATTACCGACACGATGAGAAAGCATTGCCTTCAATGGTTCCCAATAAGGCGGTATAGTTTCTATCAAAGTAATTAGGCTACTCGGCCCGACAATATCCACACCAGCAGCAAAGATTTCTGGTGTAAATGTTAACCCTACTAGAGTGGCGTAACCTCCATAAGAACCGCCCATAATTGCAATCTTTTGCGGGTCGGAAATACCTTGTTCCAATAGCCAGTTAACACTGTCAATTAAATCATCGTGCATTTTGCCAGCCCATTCCCGATTTCCGGCATTCAAAAATGCTTTACCGTAGCCAGTGGAACCGCGAAAGTTCACTTGCAGAACAGCATAACCCCGGTTAGCTAGCCATTGCGCTGTGGGAGAGAAGCCCCAAGTATCCCGCGCCCAAGGGCCGCCGTGAACCAGTAATACTGTTGGTAGATTCTGGGTAGGTATTCCTACAGGTGTTGTCAGGTAACTGTGGATAGTTAAACCATCCCGCGCTTCATAGGAAATTGGTTGCATTGAAGCTAACTGCAACGTTTCGAGTTTGGGTTGGTTGCTAAAAAGGAAAGTGCTAGTTCTGGACTCCCGGTTGTAGGCATAGTAATAAACTGGGCCATCGTCAGTTCTATAAGCTACTAGCCAGATTTTATCTTCCAAGTCACGGCTAATTATAGAGAATTCTCCAGGACGCACCTTGGCGATTTCCTCAAAATCTGCGGCGATACTCTGGTCAATTACCTGCCATTCCTGTTTATCTTTGTAGAAAGAAACTGCTTGGATAACTCGCGTCAGTGGGTGAATAATTATCCCCACAACATCATACTGCTCATCTTCGGCAATGACGGTTTCTTGACGGCTATCTAAGTCAACAGCTAGCAGACGTTTGGCGTTAGCATCGTGATTCCCTTGAATATAAAGGGTTTTACTATCATCTGAGAAGCTAACAGAATTCCCTTCCTCTTCTGGCCCCCAGTGGCGGAGAATTTCCCACTGTTTATCCGGTTTCTGCAATAAGAGGTCGTAACCACCATCGGGTGTGCTAGCTGTTGCTGCACGTATTTGAAAATCAGCGTCAGATGTCCAACTGATAATATTACCGGGGTTATCGGTGTCAAACTCCACAGCACCATTTTTTAGGTTGATGCGGTAAACGTCAAACTTTTGGGGATTGTTCAAGTTCAAAGCTACCAGCATTTGATCTGGAAATTTAGGTTCCAGTTCCACGACTTCGGCTTTTACACCCTGGAATGGCGTTAAGTCACGCACAATTTTGGAGTGAATATTAACCAAGTGGAGGTGAAAGTTCTCGTCGCCATCCGAGTCCTGCATATAAATCAACTGGTCGGCGTTATAAGTCCAGAAGAAAATGCGGATACCCCGTTTTTTATCGGCAGTTAGTATCTGGTCGTCTTCTTGTCCTACAGTTCGCAACCATACCTGCAAGACATTTTTCTCATCGGGGGCGATATATGCCAAGTGCTTGCCATCAGGCGAGAGTTGTGGGCTAGTTTTTTCGGGATTCCCAAACAGAATTTCGCGCGGAATTAGTGGTGGTAGAGAGGGCGCTTGAGCAGATGACATATTTTTATCCTCTACTGTAACTACCCTATTGTCACTTGGTTATGAAAATGACAATTCATCCTATTGGGTGAATCTAGAATAGGTAGGGGAATGCCTGAAGGTAAAAGAGCGCCCCCAGAGACGCGGTAAATCGCCGTCTCTACAAAGAATTTACTCATCAATTATTCTCGGCGATGAGTCTTTGATATTCGTGAATGAGTCTTTTATATTCGGTGACGAGTCTTTGATATTTGTGAACGAGTCTTTGATATTCGTGAATGAGTCTTTGATATTCGGCGACGAGTCTTCTATATTCGGCGACGAGTCTTTTATATTCGTGAATGAGTCTTTTATATTCGGCGACGAGTCTTTGATATTCGTGAATGAGTCTTTTATATTCGGCGACGAGTCTTTTATATTCGGCGACGAGACTTTTATATTCATTGACGGCAATTGTCGCAATGTCCGCAACGCAAGTTAGCTGCTTCTTTGTCAAAACCAAAGGCATTTAACAAAAACTGCCAACGACACTGCTTAGTTGTCAGGTATTGATGCATCTGTTTAGCAGCGTGTAGTTGCGTCGGTGGCTGATTTGTGGCTTTTTGCCCAATGCTGTAATGAAAAGGATCAAGCCAGTTTAACTGACCACTGCTATGGAGTAAAGCCAGGGCTGTAGCACCTTCGGGAAATTGTCGGGTTACTGCATTCACTTCTCCCTGTTTCGGTAATTTTTTCACAAGTTGCTGCGCTATTTGCTGTTGCGATCGCATTTTTTCTTGAAAAAACTCCTGTCTTTGCTTATCCTCTGGATCTAACCATCCTGTAGGTTCACTTACCAATGTCAACGCTTCTGCCGGTTTTCCATCCCTTCCAGCCCTACCAATTTCTTGCACATATTCAGATAACAAATGTGGCGCGTGGAAATGAGCAACCCAACGGACATTGCTTTTATTAATCCCCATGCCAAACGCACAGGTACAAACCACAAAAGGTATTTTATCACTTAACCAGCTTGCTTCTACCTCACGGCGTTCTGTTGCACCCAATCCTGCATGATAACTAGCTGTTGCGTAACCCATCTCTGCTAACCATTGGGCTAAATCTTCACTATCTCGCCTAGTGCGAACATAAATTAATCCAGATTGTTGCGGTCTATTTTGAATAAACTTTAATAATTGTTGTTTCCTGCCTCTTGGTGTCCAAGCGATGCGAACGCTGGGATGCAAATTGGGACGGTAAGGATTCAACCGGAAAATTTCTGGTTGCTGTAATTGTAAAACTGTTTGAATAATCTTTTGCGCTACGGGGTCAGCAGTCGCAGTAAAAGCGGCGATGCTGATTTTTGTTCCTGGTGGTTTTGATTTTAGCAATGCCGGACGCACTGCCCCTAATCTGCGATAAGCTGGGCGAAACGTGTCTCCCCACTGTACTAAACAATGAGCTTCGTCCAAAATTAAGCCATTAATTTGCAATTGCGGCTGACATAATTTCTCCCAGACTGGCGCACTTAGTAAAGTTTCTGGGGATAAATAAAGCAATCTTAGCTGTTGACGTTCTAAAGCTTGCAGAGTTGCACGGCGTTGAAATGAAGATAATTCACTATGTAAAAGTGCTGCTTTTTGGTGGCTTTGTAGTAATTCCTGAACTTGATTTTCCATCAACGCCACCAAGGGCGAAACTACCAGAGTTAATCCTGTTTGTAGTAGCGCGGGAAGTTGAAAACAAATTGACTTTCCGCCACCTGTGGGCATAATAATCAGCGCATCTTTTTGTGCTAATAAACTGCTGACAATTTCTCCTTGTGGCGGACGGAAATCTTCATAACCCCAAATTTTTTTAAATGTAGCGAGAACTTCTTGACAAGATTTTCTTGTAGGCTGATTCATAATCAATAGTAGATACATTTATATCCTTGAAAACTGAATATAGCCTCTGTTATCAAGCTAATGGTTCAGTAATTTCATCATCTCAGGTTGTAAGCTACTGGCTACAAGAAGGAATTAGAACTGATGTTTATAAATTTGGTATTAATAATGATACAAATACGCTGGTAAGGGCATGGCATTGCCCATTGGTGTCAACTTAAGCTAAAAGTAGCTTCACTGAAAGCTTGAGTCGCCCGCCTCGAACTAAAGTTCTAGGCTAATAGCTAAAGTCTACTGAAGTAGACTAAAAATTTTTCGGATTATTTAGTCATCTTTAGATGACTTGAGCTATTAGCAAGGAACTTCAGTTCCTTG
>JBBSOX010000203.1:0-4506 GCA_038259325.1 Chroococcales cyanobacterium
ACCAATGAAGGCCTTGCGCTCCTACGAAGGGATATTTTTTTAACTGGAAGTCACTAGGCTACGGTGTATGTATACACAAGTCAGATCCAGTTTTATCCCAAGCGTATTGGGATAAGCCAGAAACCCCTCATGTAGAGACGCGATTTATCGCGTCTAAAAGACTGACACCTTAGAGAGACGCAATAAATCGCCGTACAGATCAATGTACTCGTCAATTATTCCTTAACAGACTACTATTTCCGACTTGTGTGTACACCGTAGCCTTTTAGGAGAGAGGTTTTCCAGATACCGTGAAAAGTTAGGACTAGTGCATAGCAAATTTAAATCATTCATGAACAACAAAAACCCCGGCTTTTCTAAAAAGTCGGAGTTCTAAGGCTTTCAATCTTCACAAATCAAATCAGATTACTCTATTAAAATTGGGAGCAATTAAGGGGTTAAAAAGTCTAAATGCTTTCCTGGTTGGGCACTCAAATCTTCTACTGACCCCTGAATTTCTAACTTGCCTTGATTAAGCAAAACAATCCAATCGGCACGGGTAATTACTCTAGGACGGTGGCTAATTAGAATCGTGGTTTGACCTTTACGGTGGGACAACAGCTGATCTAAAACTTGAGCTTCACTAACTGGATCGAGTCCAGCAGTTGATTCGTCTAAAATTAGGACTGGTGGATCGTTCACGATAGCTCTTGCCAGAGCCAGTCTTTGGCGTTGCCCACCAGAAATATTTGACCCAAATTCACCTAATACAGTTTGATATTTTTCAGGTAGTTTACTAATAAAATCATCTGCATCAGCAATTTGGCAAGCCTTGACAATTTGATCAAAGGTGAGGTGAGGAGAACCTAAGCGGAAGTTTTCAATAATTGAGCGACTCCAAAAATGAGCGTCTTGAGGAACCAGAGCAACTTGTTGCCGCAAACAATCAAGAGCTAGGTCTTGCATATTATACATCCCAAAACGAATATTGCCAGAATTGGGTGTATATAATCCAGCTATCAGTTTAGCAAGAGAACTTTTTCCACAGCCGGATGTACCAATTAGAGCAACAACTTTACCGCCAGGAATTGTAAGGGAAAAATCTTCCAGTAGCTCTAGCCTGCCAGCATAGTGAAAGTTTAGCTTTGTGCAAACAATATCAGCATCACTAGAAATTTTAGCAAAGGGTTTGTTACTATCGCTTGGAGTTTCAGGTGTGGCATCGATAACTTCTGTTAAGCGTTCCGTGGCAGTTTTGGCACGCATGAATTCATCTATAAATCCAATCACAGCACCGATGAATGCCAAAAAATTCCCATTCATCCCGTTAAATGCCAGCAGTTGACCGATGCTCAGTTCCTTACTAATAACTAGGGTGCTGCCGAAACCAATCAAACTAACGCTACCAATAGCATAAACTAACCCAGAAAAGATGCTGTTAATAATTCCAATCTGAACTGTGCGAAATGTTTGGTTTGAGAGCCGACCAAATCTGTTCTGAAATTCTTCCCAAAATTGAGGAGCAGCAGTAGTAGTTTTGAGTGTCAGTGCTCCTTTAAAGCTTTCAACGAGAACACCCTGGTTTTCCGCGTCTAAGACCAATATACTTCTGATTTTTTGTTGAAGTGTAGGTAGGAAAACCACCGTAGATAAACTCATGACAATAGCAACAACGACGGCAACAAGGGTGAGTTTCCAGCTATAAAACAACATGAAACCCAAAGAAATCAGTCCAATAAACAAGCTGCTAGGCAGACTGATAACTGCTTGAGCAACTAGCTGATTAATTTGTTGAATATCTTGTAATCTGCTAACAATCTCGCCACTGCGACGTGATTCATAGTAAGCCAGAGGTAGCCGCAGGATTGTCCTAGCAAATTCCAGAACTAGCCCTAACTCAAGGCGTTGGGCAAAATTAGCAATCAGGTTAGATTGAACTAGTTGCAAACTACTGGACACCAAATTCATCACCACAACCGCAACAATCACACCAGTGAGAAGCTGGATATCACCTCGAACTAGTACATCATCCGTTAGAATTTGAAGCAGGAAGGGAGACGTTAACGAAAGCAGACCGATAAATATAGCACAGAGAAAAGCCTCGAATATTATGCCCCCATAAGGCAGTGCACGCTGTGCAAAGCGCCAAATACCCTTGACTTTATCATCGGGTTGAGCATAAAAGCGAACCGAATCTGGCTCTAGTAAAAGCATGACTTGATCTGACCAGGCCTCCATTAATTCTTTTCTAGAGACATAACGGATATTAAAGGCCGGGTCAGCAATTACATATTTTTTACCTTTCTGACCATATAAAACAACCCAGTGGTAGCCTTTCCAGTGAATAATTGCTGGCAGTGGTGCTTGGTTCATTCGGTCTAATATTTCTTTTGATGCCCTGACCGAACGCGCGTTGAAACCAAGTGCCTCGGCTCCTCGCCTCAATCCCAACAATGTTGTGCCAAGTTGCCCAGTGCCTACCGCTTCCCGGATGCGATTTAGTGTAAAGTTACGGCGATAATGTTTGGCAACGGAAGCAAGACAAGCAGCTCCACAATCTTCTTCACTATGTTGTGTAACAACTTGGTATTTCATTTCACACTCCAGTACCCAATAATATTGTGATAAAAACCAAAAAAATAGCAGGGTTTCGCCCCTGCGTGATTAAAAAATGAACCAACAGTTTAATTTTATTAAATAATTAGGCAAACATAAATCAAACACTCTTAAGCAATCCCAAATTGATTACATTAATTAGTAGTAAGCAGATGGAGCCGCTTACTACTAATCTTTAATTATTCACGCCCACTTACTGATCACTACCAATCAAATAGAGATAGAGAGAATAGGTCAGCTAGTATGCCAAAATTGAGAACTTCAACATCCTGGGTAGTTTCCACAACTTTTGTAGTTGATTGAACTGTACTTGATGTACCTGTTTGTTTCTTTGCTCCTTTTTGACCAGATGATCCCCTGACTTTAATAACTTTGTCTTCATAAAGACCATTAGAAATGTTCAGGGTCTCACCACCACACAGCCTTTCTTCTTCAGTTTCAGTCAGTGAGATAAACATTGGGTAGATTTGAATGCTTTTCATGATTCTAGTTAACCTTATGTGCTAATTATGAGTTTTGAACTTTATACAAAGCTGCTTTAACTCAAGATAACGAGAGCTAGCACGTACCAAAAGGTCTGTATTTTGTATAAGTAGAAAGGTATAAATAATCCATACTATGTATGTATTGCCAATCATACGAAACAATCGCAAGAGATTGATTGTAGTTTTGTTACATACTTAGGATTATTTTAACTTACCTACTTATCAAAAGGGAAAACACGGGTAATTTTGGTATGCAAATCTTTAGACAGACTTGCTTATTCGTCTGGAGTCTGTAAAAAGAGTTTCCTTATCTTTTCCAAACTACTGAATTGTAATCAATATCCCTCTTTAATCACTCTGGAATCAGAATAATCAGGACTAAATGTCGAAAGTCAGATTTAGCCAGGGATTTAATGATCACATTATTGATAGAAAATCCAAAACGAAAGCAAATATGCAAAACCCT
Source organism: Chroococcales cyanobacterium (assembly GCA_038259325.1). GTDB lineage: Bacteria > Cyanobacteriota > Cyanobacteriia > Cyanobacteriales > Nostocaceae > Nostoc. The sequence continues at coordinate 3,547 of JBBSOX010000203.1, forward strand.
AAATAGTAAAGGGTTTTAGATTTGACTTTGCCGAGAGTGATTAAACACGGATATGGCCGATTCGTCTGATAGCAGCGCTTGTTTCCCTACTTGATTATTCAAGGGTAAGCAGTATGTTTAGGAAAAGCGCCACAGATAACTATATTGATGATTGCTTAACAGCAACCATCAATAGAATTTTGTTAATTTTTGTGAAGAAAAGTAGGGGGGTAGCAATAAACCTATGTTAGGATAAGCCAAATCTAAATTAAGCTAGCTAATGCCTACGAAGGATTTAAGTCAATTAGCAGTTTATTCTCGTGCAAGAGCAACTTACACCTGCGTCAACAGGTTGAATTGCTGAATGTGCCGCGATTTATCCAGGTAAAGACGCGATTAACGTGTCTTTCCATTTACTATTACCCTTCTACTAAACCTCATAAATTTACCTAATTTGCTACGCCTTGGGCGGTTTCGTTGGAATTGATTGCTTCTCCACCATTTCCACCATTTGCGCTGATATTAGACTTAACGATCACAACGGGTGAACCCTTGCCACCGCCGATAGTGATATTACCACCGTTACCGCCGTTACCACCAACAGCTGTTTGTTTAGTGTTGTTTGTAGCAAAGGCAAGCTTCAAGGATGATAACTTCAAGTTAAGAGACTTCTTAACGTCATCTTTAGTTTTACCACCAGAGAGATTAGCTTCTTCGTTGGGGGTTAATGCAGTAAACAATGTGCTTTCCATCTTAGTTCTCCATTAGTTTGATATTTGTAAAGAAGCTGCGCCACCTCAGCGGTACATAACACTTTACTTAATTTGCTACGCCTTGGGCGGTTTCGTTGGAATTGATTGCCTCTCCACCATTTCCACCATTTGCGCTGATATTAGACTTAACGATCACAACGGGTGAACCCTTGCCACCGCCGATAGTGATATTACCACCGTTACCGCCGTTACCACCAACAGCTGTTTG
>JBBSOX010000204.1:0-4492 GCA_038259325.1 Chroococcales cyanobacterium
GAAGCTAGTCCTTATGATGGCAACCTAATATACTGGAGTTCAAGAATGGGGGAACACCCTGAAGTAACTACGAGAGTGGCAACACTCCTAAAGTCACAACAAGGGAAATGTACCCACTGCGGAATGTACTTTCGAGAGGAAAAAGAAGTAATCTACAATCCCATTGAGTATAAAATTATACGGTCATGCAGCTTATCGGGCAAAATATGCTTCAGCATAGCTCCAATTTTGGCATCTTGTCCAACAAGATAGCGTGTCTTTGGTTGCTTTGCAGTGAGCGCATGGACAACAGCCTGAGCGACAATATCCGCAGAAATTCCCTTAGATGCGATAATCTGCATTTTCTTGCGGACAATATTCATCGCCTGTCCGTAGAGATTGTGTGCCGTTTGCGGTAGCTCCTGCTGTGCGATTTCAGATTGACTTAGGGACTTTTCCCAGATTGGGGTAGCTATGGAACCAGGTTCAATAATTGAAACCGAGATTCCCCAAGGGCGTAACTCCATCCGCATCACATCAGTGAGTGCAACGAGCGCAAATTTGGACGCATTGTAAGCTCCCAGGAACGGCGTCGGGCTTCTACCAGCAATGGAACCCATATTGACAATTCGGCCCCGATTTTGGCGTAATAGACCAAGAAATGCTTGTGTTACTGCTAATTGTCCGGTGACATTAACCTGCATCTGGTGTTGAAATTCTGCGATCGCTAATAATTCTAAGGGACCTGGGATAGCAACTCCGGCATTATTCACTAAACCTAAAATTCCAGCACCACCGACTGCATTTGTTACCTTATCAACCGCAGCTGCGATCGATTCAGCGTCAGTAACATCTAAAAAAATCGGAATGAGCCTTTGTGACCCTTTCTGTTTAAGTGTTTGAGCATCACTATCTTGACGCACACCAGCAAAAACAGAGAAGCCCAACTGGTCTAAAAGCAAAGCACACGCCTGGCCAATTCCTGTTGATGCTCCTGTAACTACTACTGTACGTTGATTTTCTGTAACCATTAACTCTCTCCGTACTATGATGGGATTGCTGTAATTATGAATTAGTATCAATCTCTGCAAATACCAGCGCGAAGACAATCTTCGGTTTGGTCATCTCTAGCCGATATTTGCCACGGAAATTTATCTGACTGGGAATTTGGGCTGTGAACGACTAGAGGAGTTATTGTGAGAAGCTGGTTTTCGACAATTGACACGCCACTACTAGAAGTATTGCCTAGTTGAGCATTGTATAAATAAATAGGCAATGCCATTAGTCCAATGCAAATTGTCCGATTCATAAAACCTCAGCTAAAAATTTCCGATTGCGCTATGTATAGATCCCATCTTGATGAACCGGATTTTCAAAACTGAGTATTATATGTTGATGTTGTGTCAATTTACTCAGTGTTAGTAGCCGCAGAGACGTTATTTTTAGATTATTGGTTCCATATTTTTTCGGTTAGGCATTGCCTACAATATGGCTTCCTACTAACTTATGCAGATGCAACCCCAAAAAACAGGACAAAAAACCCACAGCATTCAAAAACATATCTTGCTAGCTGCATTCCCCGGATAAAATAATGAAGAGTGCTGAGTCACCGAAATGGTCGATGACCTACAAAGAAAAGAATACAAGCCCATAAATAAATTTAGGGGATTGTTAATTTTGAATTTTGAATTTTGAATTCGGAGCGAAGCGACGTGACGCCTTCACAAGACTTAGATACTGTAAACGTTCCTAACATCGACCCAGAAGGATATAGCAGCTCAGACACTGATTCTCTTGATGAGTTGCCGGGTGAAGTCGAAATGTCCCTTTTCGACCACCTAGAAGAGTTGCGGCAGCGCATTTTCTATTCTCTGATTGCCGTAGCGGTGGGTATTATTGGCTGTTTCTTTGCCGTTAAGCCCATTGTCCAACTACTTGAGGTTCCCGCACAAGGAGTAAAATTTCTCCAACTTGCACCCGGAGAATATTTCTTTGTCTCCCTGAAAGTTGCAGCCTACACTGGCTTGATACTTACTAGTCCTTTCATTCTTTACCAGATTATCCAGTTTGTGCTTCCAGGACTAACTCGCCGCGAACGCCGGATAGTGGGGCCTGTGGTTTTGGGTTCGAGTGTCCTGTTTGGAGCGGGGTTAGTATTTGCCTATTTACTTCTTATCCCCGCAGCTTTGAATTTTTTCATCAGCTACGGAGCAGATGTTGTTGAACAAATTTGGTCAATTGATAAATATTTTGAATTTGTGCTGCTACTGTTATTCAGCACTGGTTTAGCATTTCAAATTCCGATTATCCAACTGTTGCTCGGTAATTTGAACATTGTCTCATCTCAACGGATGGTTTCTGGTTGGCGTTATGTGATTATGGGAGCAGTGGTTTTAGGAGCCGTGCTTACCCCTTCTACTGACCCCTTAACTCAAAGTCTCTTAGCGGGAGCAGTTTTAGGGCTTTATTTCGGTGGTGTTGGACTGGTTAAACTTACAGGTAAATAACGATATTCCAAAAAATATCAGCTTAGTTTTAGTTGAGGAGTGCAGTTAGTAAGATCCTAACCACTATTTCCAACTCTTCGGTAACACGATAAAGGTTGATTGCTTGCTCAATATGCTGTGTTTGTCGATATAATCTGCCAAATTGCCAAACATTACCTGTTGTTACTGCTCCTAATATTTCTGTTTGAGTAGAATCAGTCCACCTGTCAAGAGCTATCATCTCAGTTGCCAGTTGTGTAAATCCCCTATTTATATCTGCTTGCTTGGCTTCAATCACAATTAAATTAGTGTTTGTTCTGAGGAAATAATCAAAATTACCTTGAAGTCGGTTATCAAGTTTGATAGTGAATTCAATTCGTAATTTAGCACGGGAATAATGAATTAACTCGGTAACAATTGGCGCAATTAGCATTTCCCTGCGTGTAGCTTCGTTCTCCAAATCTACATAGGGTAAAACTTCCTCAATTCGCTGCTTGAGGTCACTAAGTCGGTCTAATGCGCCAGAATATTGTGGTAAATCAAGAAATTTCCGCTCGAAGGAATAGCCAAATTCAGCAACTAAATCGTCAACCGCAAACCCTAACTCAAAGTAATTACTAAAAGTATACGAACGATTTGGGTCTAGCAATGGTTGACGGCTCATTTGATTTTCCTCCAATTTGTCAATATCTTTTCCGAAGGAATTTTTGTATAAAAAACACTGTGATTACTCAAAAAATTATCAATGTTAATGCAATAGGAGGTCATAATATCCATTCCGAAGAACGTTCGCCCAAATCTAGAGGAATACTAACAGCTTTGCCGAGCCGGGGGCGATCGCGAGTTTGGGTGATAAATGTTTGTACTTGTGTTGACCCACCCAAGGCATGAAGATAATTAGCAATGCTGTCAAGATGCTCTTGGTACTCCGCCTCGGTCAAGGGAAAAGAAGCTTGCTCCAAGTATTTCCACATGACTTGCAAAAATATCTTTCCCTGTGCCCGCCGTAACTGGACATCATAGGAATATCCCCACTTATCAAGCAACATCTGACGTAATTCCTGTCCTGTCATAGCTTTTCTCAATCAGATTTTACATTTAGTTATGATGTTAAGTTCCGTGACTCCAGTATGATAAGGATATAAAGAAATGTAATGCTAACAGAAAAGATGCTTTTTATATCTTGGAACAAAGAAGTATGGCATCGTTGTGAGCGCTAGCATTTCGACTTAGACAAGAGTTCCTCAAGTACAGTACTTTTGTCAAAATGCTTAACAAAATACACAAAGAGCGCGTAGATTATGGCTCAATTTTCTGAATCAGCAGACGTGCCCGATATGGGGCGTCGTCAGTTCATGAATCTGCTCACTTTTGGGACTGTCACTGGAGTGGCTCTGGGTGCATTGTATCCCGTCGTCAACTACTTTATTCCACCCGCAACTGGTGGTGCTGGTGGCGGTGTAACGGCAAAAGATGAGTTAGGTAACGATGTTAGCGTCACCAAATTTCTAGAAAACCGGAATGCAGGCGATCGCAACCTAGTCCAAGGGCTAAAGGGAGATCCTACCTATATTGTGGTAGACAGCAAAGAAGCGATCAAAGATTATGGCATTAATGCCATCTGCACCCACTTAGGTTGTGTAGTCCCCTGGAACATTGCAGAGAACAAGTTTAAGTGTCCTTGTCATGGTTCCCAGTATGACGAAACTGGTAAGGTTATTCGCGGCCCAGCGCCCCTGTCTTTGCCTTTGGCTCATACCAATGTAGCCGACGACAAAATCGTTTTGACCCCTTGGACTGAAACCGACTTCCGCACTGGCGATCCAGCTTGGTGGGCTTAATCAGTGCTGAGTAAGGGAGTGAGGGAGATGAGGGAGAAATAACCCATGCCCAATGCCCAATGCCCAATGCCTAAATGTAACGATTTGTCTAGCAGTTTCAGAGCGGATCTAGCATTTATGTAACATTAAATGAACAATAAAGGTAAAGGAATTAATTCATGCCCTATACAAACGAAGAAGGCGGTC
>JBBSOX010000205.1:0-4465 GCA_038259325.1 Chroococcales cyanobacterium
AATGATATTGGTAAAATTTTGGGTGAACAGTTAGACACTGAAAAAGCGGCGGGTCGTCCTGTAAAGCTTGTCAGAAATCGCGTTGCAGCCAAAGGAGCAAGGTTACTGTTTCGAGAATTAATTAAAGGCTTGAAGTGACAAAAACGGAATTATGTATATGAGCTACGAAGGGAAAATGCCTATAACAGTTGAAGATTTGATTAAAGAATTGCAAAAACTTAAACCTGAAGCCATAGTGCTTATTGAAGACCATGAAACTGGCAATACATACTTATGATCTGTGTGCCATTGTGAGCGGAGGCAATAGCATTAGCTTAAGGTTTAACGACGAATATTAAGGGAAAGTGACGAAATGGAGATTATGTAATCACTTAAGCATCACGGCTACTTTTACTTTGGGCTAATCCAGATGCCCCAGCGATCGCAGTTCCCGCCAGTCCAAATCCGCCAGCACCCTTTGCATCGCTAAGGTTTGGGCAGAAGATGACCGCCATTCCAATTATCAGACCAGTTACGCCTAAGACCAAAGGGGTAATTGCTTGTATAGAGTCGGTTTTCATATATTTTTTTCACTAGTTAATCAAATTACCTAGAGTGAAGTCACATTTCCTGGACTCAGCAGTTTAGCAGAATGTGCAAGAAAACTAGGTGCATCCTGGGAAACAGCTTCAACTCCGTTTATGCGCTTTCATGATGATATGGCTATTACCCATGTGGGAGTGTTAGAAATTCCCATGCAAATTATGGGACAAAGGCTCACTGTCGGAGGAGTTCATGGAGTAGCTACCCGTGCAGAGTATCGCCGGAGAGGGTATTACCGTGAAGTGATGGAGGAAGTGCTATGGTATTGCGATCGCATTTATGAAACCTTGGTACTGACGACACCACAACCAGAGTTTTACTTACCTTTTGGCTTTCGTGTAGTCCAAGAACACATTTTCAAAGTTAAGTGTAAGTCTACAGGTAGCACTGATAGCTTCAGAATACTGGATTTTACAGATACCAAAGATTACACATTATTACACAGACTTTTGGAAACACGCGCACCTGTCTCTAATATAGTTGGCGTAGTAAACGAAAAACTTGTATTCTGCGTCAATGAAGGAAGTCGTCCCTTATACTATACAGAAGATTTAGATTTAATCGCCTGTATGGAGATAGAAGATAACCGACTTCATATTTTCGATTTAGTTACAACGCAGATATGCCCTTTGAAAGATATTCTGAGTAAGATAACTCAACCCATCGAAGAAGTGGTGATTTACTTTAGTCCAGAACTTCTTGATGTCAAAGATGTGCAATCATTCCCCCATACTTTTGATGAAACTGTGCTGATGGTTCGTGGTAAATTTGCGGCGGAGGGCGAGAAATTTATGCAACCCCGTTCTGCAAGGTGTTGAGTTACTCAGAAACAATTGAATCATAATAGAACTGAAAGTTTCATCATCAGGACTGCTTTATGATGTATCAAACCGACCCGCCGCGATCGCCAAAAGATGTATTGCCAACCATGTATGATCTTCCCAGTGAAGATCCTGAGGAGCCTGGTTTGCCCGATCAGTTTCATTTATTACAACCTCGTCTGTTAGAGGAAAGCTTTCGTCCACCGAATTATCCAAGCGACGAGATATTTGTTGCTAGCGATCTGAATCTTTATTATGATCCGCGCCATCCATTGTGGCATAAACGACCAGATTGGTTTGCTGTTTTAGGTGTTTCCCGTCTCTACGAACAGCGAGATTTACGCTTAAGTTATGTCGTTTGGCAAGAGGGAGTTTATCCTTTTATTGTGGTTGAATTGCTGTCTCCAGGTACTGAAAAGGAAGACTTGGGGCAGACATTGCGGGATATCAAACAACAACTAGGAAAATGGGAAGTATATGAGCAGATTCTGCGTGTTCCTTATTATGTAGTATTTGATCGCTATAAATATGAGTTAAGGGTATTTAAATTAGACGGTGGTCGTTATGCTGAGATAACCCTGTCAGAGCCACGCTTCTGGATACCAGAACTAGAATTAGGCTTGGGTGTGTGGCATGGACGCTATCAAGATGTAGAACAGCCCTGGTTACGCTGGTATGATTGGACAGGCTGCTGGGTATTGACTTCTACAGAACAAGAAAGCCAACGGGCTGAACAAGAAAGACAACGGGCTGAACGGTTGATTGCACAATTGCGATCGCTAGGCGTTGAACCCGATGTAGATTAAGCTGATGCGCGTCTAAAGTATATAAACACTCTTGATGTCGTTAACTGTTGACTGTTGACGGTTAACAGTCATCAGTCATCAGTCATCAGTCATTAGATAAATGTACAAATTAAATGCGTGACAGCTTATTTTTTACCCACAAGTTTACTCTTTTGTGAATAGTCTGTATAGCCTTGAATATTCTCTGGTTCAAATTGACGCAGTACACGCGTAGCTTCGCGTATTAAATCCTCATTTCCCGTAACTACAATTAAGTACTTGCCAGCATTCAGACGGTTACGATAGGGTAAAGCATCGCTACTACTAGCTGTTAACCCGACACTCCGACCAATTAAACTAGCGCCCAAAGCACCGCCTATACCTCCTAAGATCCCAGCAAGAAATTCATTGCCAAATCGAGCAAACTGGGGAAATATTTCAACTTCTGTGAAATGGTTGAAGGCATAACCTGCAACAAAGCCAAACAGTACAAGCCCCCCCAAGAGCCGATTTGATTGTTTGCGGGCTTGCTTGTCGGGATCAATTAGTCCAAATTCATCAGCACTTAAATAACCATCGCCCAAAATATTGACTTGTGAAGTTGGCAAGCCTGCTTTTTCCAGAGCAGAGTAGGCGGCTTCTACTTGTATTCGATCTGGTAAAACTGCAACAAGGTAATTCATAAGACCTCACTTAATAAAGTTTTTTCGTGCCTACCTACTTATAACTGCTCAATGCAATCTGATGCCAATTTTAAAAATGGTTGCGACACATGAAGGTCTAAAAGCGATTACCATTAATAACAAGTTCGGGTGATTACTTTTGAGAAGACAGAGGACAAGGGCATTGGGTTTACTTGTCCCCTTGTCCCCTTGTCCCCTTGTCCCCTCATCTCATGTCTGCACTTGACTTTGAGATGGAAAGCCATGCTGGATTCTACCTTCATCAGCATTACCACTGAGACTTTTCATCCCAATTACGGCAATTCCCTGTTTGTTGAGTACCATTGGTTTCTTTAATTAAAACACTTAATGTCAAGTCTGCCCATAATTACACACTTAAAAATAATTCGTAATTAGTAATTGAATTATTAACTACGAATTACGAATTAATAATGAGTTACAGACCTGATGATGTCAAGAAACTAATTGTTTGTGGCTTAAAGCTCGATATACTATCCCAATAATTAACCTGGTTAATATTTACCTTCAGCAAAGCGATATCGGGTTCGTCTAATCCTTTAGGAAACCAAGTTTGAAGTTCCGGCTTCCATAACTCTCGCAATTTATTGCGGTCTTTCACGAGTTGTGCCGAACCCGAAATAGAAACATATCGCTGCTCTTCGGTTGACGAGAAACTAATATTTACCTGCTCATGGTGTTCAATTTCAGTCACCTTATGGGAACCAGAATAGGTAAAGAACCAAAGTGTGGCTTCAGAGTTAATCTCACCACTTTTTGACATGGGATAACTATGTAAACTGCCATCATCATCGACTGTGGTAAACATACCATAATCAATATCTTTGATTAGTTCATGCAGCTTTTGAATCTGTTGATTCCGGTCTGTAGAAGTTGCCATTGATTGTTTGTACTATTTTCTCTATTTGTTTTTCTGGGGCTATAATTTTTAATTACAGCCAGGTTTAAGACTGGTAAAGTTATTTATCAGTATCAACGTTTTTAAGTCTAATTGCGTGAGCCTACAGATGGAATTATCCTAAAATTCTCTTTTTTAGTTATATCTATAGAGATATTGGTTGAGAGTGACTTTTAAGCATAGTAAGGTAAATTTTGTGTTTATTTCTTTAGACATAAATTTGATTTTTGTTCGCGCAGCGTGGTGTAGCCATAGTTATTTGCGTGGGCAGGCAAGATAGCGCAGCGGTAGCGAGTCCGCTTACTCTGTAAGAGTTGCAAGCTACGCTTGTAGCGTCTGTCCGCGACACGCTGCGCGTTTGCGTAGCATCCCGCAGGGAACGTAAAGAGCGTCGGCAAAAGGCAATAGGTAATACCAATTCACAAAAATCCTGATACATATAGATTTCTCGTAGGGGCATGGCATCGCCCATACGTGTCAACTTAACGCGAAACCCGTTTTGTAAGAATGTTTTGCCCTCATCCCCTAACCCCTTCTCCCATCTTTGGGAGAAGGGAAACTGGAAAATTGGTTGAGTCGATGGGGGATATTATTCCCCGCACCTCTCAGTTAGATCCGTGCGTACCCGTTTCCGTGTACACGGCTCCCGATGTTCTTAGCTTGCGCTTTTGCTCATGT
>JBBSOX010000206.1:0-4365 GCA_038259325.1 Chroococcales cyanobacterium
CAATTCATGAGAGTTGCCACGATTACAAACACATGAGCAAAAGCGCAAGCTAAGAACATCGGGAGCCGTGTACACGGAAACGGGTACGCACGGATCTAACTGAGAGGTGCGGGGAATAATATCCCCCATCGACTCAACCAGTAGTTTGATGCCAGTGGCAGGTGCTATGGCAGAAAATGGCGGTTTGTACTTTCCGTCTGGAAACCAGAAACCAGTAGTCTTAACACCTATTTCTGATTTAGCTAAACATCGCCAGCACTTAGCTACAACTTTTGAGAAATTACAAACTAAATTTCCCCAAATTCAAGAATCTGCTGATAATCGCTTTCGCATCACCGACTGGACTTTTGATGTAGCTGGTTTGCGTGAAGATGAACTACAAACCCTAGATAGTCTTTGTCAACAAATGGGTTGGGGATTTACTTATAGCAACGTGCAGTGTCACATTAAACCCCAAGGGCAAGATAAAGCTGTGGGATTGTTGCAAGTATTGGGCGAATACTTGCCCCAGTATTCACCAGAACAAATTGTTACTGTTGGCGATAGTCCCAATGATGAAAGTTTATTTGATCAGCGTTATTTTCCTGTTTCTGTAGGCGTGGCAAACATGCTGGAATATGTGAATCAGTTGAAATATCACCCTACTTATATTACTAACGCTGCCGAAGGTGCAGGATTTTGTGAGTTATCTAGTTATATTTTGAAAAGCTTGCACATCTCAAGTTAGGGAGAAGTAAAGTTGTTCTACAATAATCTCGTAGCACTGATTTTACAATTATGACGGCTACTCTACCTGTTAGTGTCGAATCAGAAATCTTTTACCCTAGTGCTGATGGTCAACCAGTGGCAGAAACCTACGACCACCTTTATGCCTTGCTCAGTACTTTAGAAGTCCTGAAACAGTATTTGGCAAATCGTCAGGCAACAGTATTGGCAAATCAATTTCTTTACTATGCACAAGGCTTTCCCAAGTTGCGGGTAGCCCCAGATGTGATGGTGATTTTTGATGTTGCACCTGGCGGTCGGGACAACTATAAAATCTGGGAAGAGGGTCAAGTACCCATAGTTATTTTTGAAATGACATCCTTTGGTACAAAAGGACAAGACGAAATCTTTAAAAAGACCCTCTATGAGCAGCTAGGTGTCAAGGAATACTGGCTATTTGACCCTAAAGGCGAGTGGGTGGAACAACAGTTACGTGGCTATCGCTTGCGGGGAGAAATCTACGAACCTATAGAGGATGGACGCAGTGAACCATTACAACTGCGTTTGGTGGTTGAGGGAAGGTTAATTGGGTTTTATCGAGAGGATACAGGGGAAAAATTACTGATTCCTGATGAACTGGCACAGGCTTTAAGGCAGGAAGTTTTAGCAAGACAGCAGGCAGAAGAACTGGCAGAACAGGAACGCCAACGAGCAGAGCAGGAACGCCAACGAGCAGAACAGGCAGAATTGCAGATAGAGCAGTTAAAGGCAAGGTTGCGATCGCTTAATGTAGATCCCGATACTATTCAGTAACACGCAGGGTGTAATTAGACATAGATTTTATCGTGCCGACTTAACTTATGGGTTAAGTATTGCTACAAAGAGATTTCTAAAAACCACTCATAACCTGCTTTAAACTGAGGTTTACCATCTTGTTCAATTATGCTGCCATGCGCCATGATTACTCGTTCAAAATCCCAAGCAAGAAGCTGTTGAATTGAGCATTTGACTTTGACTTTATCCTGAGTTGCAAATTTCTCCAATATCGATGGACGAAGTTGGTTGTAACTACCTAGAAGTTTGGCTATTAACCTTGTGCTTGGTGAACATTGATCGTCAAAATGGAAAACTGTATCGGTGACAATCAAAGTTCGGCTTTTGATATGAAAGAAGACGCATTCATTGATTGGTGAACATCCGCTAGTGTCTAATGTGTTGAATCCTTGTATTAATAAATACTCAATTCCATTAATTTGGTGAATGTTGCGATCGCTAATAATATAGTCAATTTGCAAATCTGGTCGTTTACGTTCTAGACCACATACTGCCCATAGTTTGGCATGAGGGTAATACAGCTTGAAGTCAGCAACAAATAGATGATGGTACAAATTGGGGGCAACAATATAAATCACTTCTCCCAATTGATTTAGCTCATTGATAGTTGCGTCATCCATCTTAATAGGCGAGATCACCATTAATTTACCACTGCTCAGACGAATCACAGTCATCCTCGTCCCTACTTCCAAGCCAAAATATTTTAGAGGTTGTTCAGCAACCCAAAGGTCGGTATCAATTGCTTTAAGCATTATAATTTTTGAGTTAGAACCGTCGCTAGACTATAAAAATTGCTGCACGCTGTAGTAAAGACAAGCCAAACTGCTGACGATATAAACTAACCAAGTTCCGAAAAAACCGATCGCCCTGCCCGGTGATGGGCCATAAGTCTGTATCAATCCCCAGGCATGGGCAATCCTAGCTAATGTCAAAAGAGTCCCTAGCATCCACAACAGTCCTCTCCCAGCCTGCATACACTCCAGGGCAATTAGGAATATAAGACCAAGGGGTACGTATTCTGTAAAGTTACCATGCGCTCGGATAGTACGCTGCAACACCCCATCTTCCATATTTTTCGTGACAGTAGATTGTTGTGTCATTTTTTCCACAAACTCTGCCCAAGCATTTGGATGATCTAGATAATTGGGCTGTGAAGCAACCTCAGATGTAGACGCACCATGCCAAATCCGAGTACGGGTGCGTTCCATTGCTACTCGGTAGGATAAACCCAAAGCAAGTAGCCCATGACAGCCGATAAAAAAGGTTGAAATAGGAATCAGAACAGGCATTGACAATCACTCGAATCAAAATCGTAACTCTGAAAATACTTGACTGCAATTGTTACTGTCTTTTCAATTCTTGCGGAATATCGAAATCTGCTTTTTGAGACAATAGGGTTGAGCATTTACATTGCTATTAAGGGAACTCCAAAAAATAAATTATTCCGCTTGAGGTCGTTGACTGTTGACTGTGAACCGTCAACGGTCGACAGTTAACAGTGGTAATGGAATATTTTTTTAGTTGGAAGTCCCTAATTGCCTCTGCCGATGAAGCTAAAAGAGTTTTTATTCAATCCCCCAGAATGTAAAATTCCCCTTGATCAGCCCCCACTAGAAGCTCTACCCCAATGGGGACACTGGTTAGAAACACCAGAGTTGATGGTAGCAATCATTCCGCCAGGACATTTAGAAGTCAATATTCGCTCACCACTTAACCTTATAGTCACAAGTTTTGGAGAAACTCGTGGGATTGCTGCCTTCAATGCTGATCGACTGCAACCTTACCAAGCACTACCAGGAGGTTTTGATATTGTGCCTCAAGGCAGTACTTATACTTCGGTGGAAGATGCTTCTTGTTTTGTGGTGTTTGGATATTCCCAATTGTTTCTAGAACGGATAGTCAAAGTGGAAGCAGAAGGACAGACAATTGAATTGCAGCCAGGGCAAATTCCCAAGACTCATTGGGGTTTGAGTGCTGCGATCGCTATGCAAGAGTTTTTTTATAATGGACAAACTGGTGGTGCATTCTACTTAGAATCAGTTGCAACGGCGGTGTTGGCACAGATTATTCACCGACGTTCAAATTTATCTAAACGGCTCAAACGTCCACCAGAGTTTTTAGACCCAAATTTGTTAAAGCTTGTCTTGGAATACATTAGAGCAAATCTATCCCAAGAACTTAACCTAAACCAGATTGCTGCCACAGTAGGATTTAGTCCCTACCATTTCGCACGAGCATTTAAGGTAACAACTGGACTGTCGCCTTATCAATATGTCCTCCGGTGTCGGCTGGAACTTGCCCAAAAACTGTTACAAAACCAAAAGCGATCGCTGGCACAGGTAGCCGCAGAAGCCGGATTTGGTAGCCAAAGCCACATGACATCTGTGTTTCAACGAATGATACATACAACTCCCAAGCGTTATCAGCAAGAAATGAGTAGTATTTTAGACCATGCATGAAACCGATAAATGTGTAGTTTTTTGCAAGACGGTTTGAAAATTTGCTATATCTGAATTTTTCGCCCATAATCTACAACTTTTTTACTGGGTTAACCTGTGTTAACCTAGTATGGTTAACTAATCTCGCACATCTGAGAATTCGGGTGTTTCCCAGTTGGGAAATGCACTTGGATGGAGGTTTAACCCGAATCGGAGTTAAAAAATATATGCCAGTAGTTTCATTGGCTCAAATGATGGAGTCAGGGGTTCACTTTGGGCATCAGACCCGGCGTTGGAACCCGAAAATGTCTCCTTACATTTATACTTCCCGCAATGGTGTGCATATTATCGACTTGGTGCAAACTGCCCAGTTGATGGATAATGCTTA
>JBBSOX010000207.1:0-4185 GCA_038259325.1 Chroococcales cyanobacterium
ATGAATTCCAAGGGCCAAAGCGAAAGTCTACTAAAGTAGACTCAAGATTTTGGGCAATATCTAGTCATCAATAGAAGACTTAAGCTATGAGCAAGGAACTTCAGTTCCTTGCGGGATGAGGGTTTCGCGTTAAGTTGACACCAATGGTTAGTGAGGTGCCCCTACCTATGTACTTCATTTACCTGAAATATCCTGTAAATCTGATACAGATGCATGGATAAAGACATACATCTGTATCCCTCGACAGGCGATTCATATATTGCAAATGTATTTTAATTGGTAGAAAAAGCAGAAAGATGATGATATAAAAGCACAAAAATGATAAGTTTTGTACTTGATGTTTTATAATTGCTCCTATACATAACCATTAAATAAAGCTATTGAATATCAGGTAAATCAGTCAATTAACTTTATACTTACTATTAAAAGCTAGAATAATTATTGAGTAAAAGAATGGGAACTTAGATTTTAGTACTAATTTGTTCAGGTGTTATGGCAGTTTATATTAACTATGAAACGGGGTTTATTTAGACAAAAGCGAACAAGGGTAAATACTTTTTTTACCATAGCTATTTTTACTACATTAACTGCAATAAGCAGTATTTCTTGTAGTAGAAATGACAATGTTCTGGTAACAGAAATAAAAGTTACTCCACCTAGCCGTCGTTTAGCGACAGCATCGAAAGGTGGGGAATTCTATCTTCAGGGAAAGAATCAACATTTAAATGGCGATTTACAAGCTGCGATCGCTTCATATAATAAGGCAATTGAGCAAAACTCTCAATATGGCGCTGCCTACAACGGCCGGGGATTAGCCTACTTTGATTCGGGAGACAAGGAAAAAGCGATCGCAGATTACAATCAAGCACTTCGCATCAATCCTGACGACGCTGAAGCCTACAACAACTTGGGAAATGCCCGCGCCTCACTAGGAAATAACAGAGAAGCAGTTAGAGATTACAGTGAGGCGATTCGCCTGAATCCCAACTATGCCGAAGCTTACAATAACCGAGGAAATGCCCGCGCCACCTTGGGAGAAAAAAGAGGGGCACTAGATGATCTTGATCAAGCGATTCGCCTCAACCCCAAATATGCGATCGCCTACAATAACCGAGGCAATGCCCGTGCTGCCAATGGAGATCCCCAGGGGGCGATCGCAGATTACAATCAAGCCATTCGCTTCAATCCTAACTTTGCCCCTGCCTACAATAACCGGGGGAATGCTCGCGCCACCAATGGAGACAGACAGGGAGCATTGAAAGACTTGGAACAAGCAGCAAGCATTTTTCAAACTCAAGGTAACAACGAGTTATACCAACAAGTGATGAAAAATATCAAAGAACTTGGACAGTAGGGAGTGGGGAGTGGGGAGTGGGGAGTGGGGGGATGAGGGAGCAGGGGAGGCAGGGGAAGAAAGAAGCAATGAATGCCCAATGCCCTATTCCCTATTCCCCATTCCCTATTCCCCATTCCCTATTCCCCATTCCCTATTCCCTACTCTTCAATAATCGGGCTGCGGAGATCTTCTACCATTGCTTGAATTTCTGCTGGAGGAGGGGGTGTTAGGCGTGAAACCACTAGGGTGACAGCGAAGTTGATTAGCATCCCCAAAGTACCAATTCCTTCTGGAGAAACTCCAAAGAACCAAGGTTGCATACCCCCAAACTTAACGCCGACAATGTAGATGATCGTAAAAATTAAACCCGTCAACATGCCGGCGATCGCACCTTCAGAATTGGTGCGCTTATCGAAAATTCCTAGAAAAATCACCGGGAAGAAACTAGCAGCAGCTAAACCGAAGGCAAAAGCTACCACCTCACTCACAAATCCCGGCGGATTCACCCCAAAATATCCGGCAAGGACGAGGGAAAAACCTACCATGATCCGTCCAACAAATACCCGTTTTTGTTCTGAGGCTGATGAATCTATGATGCGGTAGTAGATATCGTGGGCGATGGAACTAGAAATTACTAATAACAAGCCGGATGCTGTAGACAAAGCAGCAGCCAAACCGCCAGCTGCTACCAAGCCTATCACCCACGGCGGCAGGTTAGCTACCTCTGGGGTGGAAAGAACAATGATATCTCGGTCAATGTTTATTTCATTGGTGTCTTTGTTTGGAGTTAACTGGAAACGCCCATCTTTATTGATGTCATTAAAAGCCAACAGTTTAGTTTTTTCCCACTTAGTCGCCCAGTCTAACTGCTGTACTTCTGCAACTGTTTGATTGTGTAGGGAATCAATCAGGTTATAGCGGGCAAACATGGAAAGGGCCGGAGCAGTGGTATAAAGAATAGCGATAAATAGCAGCGCCCAACCAGCAGAAAAGCGGGCTGCCCGCACACTCTTTACTGTGTAAAATCGGACAATGATATGGGGTAAGCCAGCAGTGCCTACCATCAGGGCAATGGTAGTGAACAAGACATCTAGCATCGTCTTATTCACAAATGGCTCAGTATACTGCTTAAACCCCAGGTCAACTTGGATTTTATTAAGTTTGTCAGCAATATCACTAAAGGTAAATGCTAGCTGGGGAACAGGATTACCAGTGAGAAACCAGGCGATCGCGATCGCTGGAATCAGGTAAGCAAAAATTAAGACAGAGTACTGTGCAACTTGTGTCCATGTAATGCCTTTCATGCCCCCCAACACAGAGAAAAAGCCCACAATCACCATGCCGATGATCACACCTGTATTGATATCTACTTGGAGAAAGCGGCTAAAAACAATGCCCACACCCCGCATTTGTCCAGCAACGTAGGTGAGGGAGACGAAAATGGCTGCCACTACCGCCACCAGACGAGCGATATTAGAGTAGTAGCGATCGCCTACAAAATCTGGCACTGTATACTTACCAAATTTCCGGAGATAGGGGGCTAATAATAATGCTAGCAGTACATAGCCGCCAGTCCAGCCCATCAAATAAATAGAACCATCGTAGCCCAAAAAAGAAATCAGTCCCGCCATTGAAATAAACGAGGCTGCGGACATCCAATCGGCGGCAGTAGCCGCACCATTGGCAATTGAAGGTATCCCTTGACCTGCTATAAAGAAGTCTTTACTATTTTCAACTCGTGATTGCCAACCTATATAAATGTAGGCGAGGAAGGAAAGTCCAACTAATACAATAGTCCAAATTTCAACTGACACGGTTTTTCCTCACTTTTTCAGATTGTATTTTTGGTCTAGCTTGTCCATTTGGAAGGCATAAATGAAAATCAAGGCCACAAATACCAGGATTGATCCTTGCTGTGCCATCCAAAAGCCAAAGGGAACGCCAAAAAACCGTATTGCATTCAAAGGTTGAACTAACAAAATACTAAAAACTAGGGAAACCAATGCCCAGACAATTAAAAGATTACGAATTAAAGCAGTATTAGCACGCCAATAAGAACGACGCTGTTCCTCATCCATTGTGGTTTATCATTATTGCGTTAGTGCATCAAAATAATACCAGTCAGCCGTTAATATCCTGTGTGATGACTATATTAATTTTTAAATTATTTACTAAATAATATTTACTCATTGCTCAGTAGGCAAAAAATCAAACTCCGATTTAATATTCCAGCGCTTACCGTCGTGAAGCAGTAGTGTTAATTTGTCGGCAGTAAACTCAAAATGCAAGTGACGTTTTTCAAATTCTGGCCAAGCAGCTCTAAAGTTTTGCTTTTTTAAATCTCGAAACGCAACCGTTATGTGGGGAGCAAAAGGCCGAGTTTTAGAAACCTTGTCAACAATTCCCAAGTTGCTTTCTGTGTAGGCCATTAAATCAGCTTGCAAATTCAAAAGTTCTTGACTTCTGACTACATTAATAAATATGACACGAGGTGCAAAGGCATCAAACCCATTGAGTGTAATTGCTACAGGCTGTTGTCCAGTAGCAAATTCCTTCAAGGATGCTTCTAGCAGTGGCAAGTTAGCATCTGCCCATTCAAAGGGTGGTTGCAGGGTAATATGAGGCGGAGACTTAAGCGCCCCGCTACTAGCATAATGATCGGCAAAGTGCTGCTTAATCTGGTTAGCGTAGTCTTGAATGTCTTGTGGTGGTAAAAGGGCGACAAAAAAACGGCTCATTTATAGCAAGGGACTGGGGACTGGGGACTGGGGACTGGGGACTGGGGACTGGGGACTGGGGACTGGGGACTGGGGACTGGGGACTGGGGACTGGGGACCGGGGACCGGGGA
>JBBSOX010000208.1:0-3904 GCA_038259325.1 Chroococcales cyanobacterium
GGGCTGATAGCTCAAGGCCACTCAAGTGGACTAAATAATCGATTCAGTCCACTTGAGTGGACTTTAGCTATGAGACTCTGAAATAATTCCGAGGCGGGATAGAAACGCAGTGCGAGATTTATTAATGATATGGCTGCGGCAAGACTTGTGTATACACCGTAGCTTAAAAAGGGGGGAGCCGGAATCAAAGTCCCCCAATTTATCGGGGGATTTAGGGGGATCTAAAACTTTTGATACCGATAATAGGACTTTTCAAACATCCTCTTAAGCAAAGCGCAACAAAGCTCCGAGAATGTTGGGTTAGGTTCCTAAGCGCTAACTGAACCATATTGACTTATAAACCAAGCCAGACGCAGAGAGAACAAAAGAGATTTTCCGAGTCACGTTGAAAGAGCTAATTCTAATAGCTTGGTTTGGGAGAATTACTATTAATCCAATTTGTAAGCAACCTTAGCAAGGTCGTAAGCTAAAGCGCGGGCCATATCATACCCTTCCTCTTCCTCAACCAATCCTCGTGTTACCAATCCAGCTAACCAATTACAAGCAACCCGCCGCCAAACTGTATGACGAGCCGGAATAGAAACGAAAGCGCGGGTATCATCATTAAACCCAGCAGTATTATAAAGTCCAGCAGTTTCCATTACCTGATTAAAGTAGCGTTCCATGCCATTTACGCTGTCATGAAACCACCAAGGCGGGCCAAGCAATATGGTGGGATAATGACCGGCTAGCGGAGCCAATTCTCGGCTGTAAGTACTTTCATCCATGCCAAAAAGAATTAAGCTAAAGCGCCGATCGTTTCCATAGGCTGACAACAACGGATGCAGATTTTGAGTCCATTCTATTTTTAGGGGAATATCAGCACCTTTATCAGATCCAAATGTCTCGAACAGAGCCGGATTATGGTTACGCATAACACCACAATGCATTTGCATCACTAAGCCATCTTCCACACTCATCCGAGCCATTTCCATGAACATATTACCAGTAAAATTCTCAACATCACCTGGATTCAGCTTGCCGGTTAATGCTCTAGCAAAAATAGCTTCTGCTTCTTGGTCAGAAAGGCGTGTGGTATAAGGTGTAGCTGCACTTTGATCGGTAGCTGTCGCACCCATTTTTTTAAAGAAAGCCCGACGTTCTTCTAAGGCTTTTATAAAAGTGGCGTAAGTGCTAACTTCTCTACCGACACTGCTTTCCAATTTGGTCAGATTTTCGCGCCAACCAGGAGCATCTAAGTTAACTACTGCATCTGGTCGAAAAGTTGGTCTGATTTGAGTCCAACCTTCTTCGTGGAGCGATCGCTGATTCTCTAGGGTATCACTGGCTGCATCGGTAGTACAAAGCACTTCGATGTTAAAGCGTTTGAATAAAGCACGAGGGGAAAACTCAGGCAAAGCTAACAGACGTTCCAAGTAATCATAGATATGTCCGGCATTACGAGAGTTTAAAGGTTCATCTACGCCAAAGACGTTAGTTAGTTCGTCTTTAAGCCACAACCCGGACGGAGTACCCTGGAATAGATAAAAATGTTCGGCGAACAATTGCCAGATTTTGCGATGGTCAGTTTCTCCTGGTGCATCACTAGTAGGTATACCCAAAGCTTGCAAAGGTATGCCCCGACTAAAAAGCATCCGCAAAAGGTAATGGTCAGGGACAATAAATAATTCGGTCGGTGAACCAAAACGGGCTGCGGGATTAGCTAACAAAGCTGGATCTACGTGCCCATGTGGACAGACCAAGGGTAGCGCAGATATACTATCAAAAAATTGATGAGCTAGCCGTCTTTGAACTGGTTCTGGAGAAAAGCAGCGATCGGGAGATAAAGCCAGTTTTTTGGTTAACATAATTTTTGTTTTGTTAAAATTTTTTCAAATTAATTGTGTTTATTTATTACACAATACAGTTGTAGAGACGCGATTTATCGCGTCTTGAAAGACCAATCATCTACACTAGACAATAGGCAATAGGCAATAGGCATAAGGGTTTTAGCTTAGTTGATTTTTGAAATTATCTACGTGGGCGGGGAGTGGGGAGTAGGGAATAAGGAATTAGGCTTTTCGATCTGTACCAAGCTTTTTCATAAATCAAATACTAGCCCTATAGTTTGATTTTATTGTGCCAACTTACTTACCTGAAAATTACTGTAATGCTGCGGTACTACCACGCTCTAATAGAAAAGGAGATAAAACGCGGTTTTCGACAGTTTTTCCTTCTAATAAATCAAGTAACATTTGCATGGCTATGCCACCAATTTCTAGCATTGGTTGACTGGCTGTCGTGAGTGGCGGAGTAACGTAACTACCCAAAGCAATACCATCAAATCCAACCAGGCTTAAACTGCGCGGTACTAAAATACCTAGTTCTTGGCAAGCTAACAGCGCACCAACCGCCACCATATCGTTGTAACAAAAGATGCCTGTAACCTCAGCAGTCAATAGTTTAGATAGCATCTGTTGCCCAGTAGTAACGTCGCTTGTTCTGGTATCATCTTGATCACTAATTGCAACCCAATCAGGATTTTGTGGTAAACCAGCTTCAGCAAGAGCCATTTGATATCCTTCTAGGCGCTGCTGATTCGATCTGCTGCGATCGCTTACACCTAGATAACCAATGGCAGTGTGTCCCAAACTTATCAGATGCTCTGTGGCTAATCTAGCACCTAAGCGATCGTCTATTGTCACTGAGTGAAATATTTCGGATTGATCTTCTGTCTGGCTATTAATCAAAACTGTTGGCACAGCAATTTGCGTTAGTTGTTTGGTATGCTGTTTGCTAATTCGTGAGTCGGCTACTAAAATACCGTCTACTCTCCGGCGATGAAAACTATCAATAGCTGCTATTTCCTGCTCAAAATTTCGGTGTGAAGCACTTAACAAAACACTTAAACCTGCGGGTCTGGCTATCTTTTCGATTCCCTCTACTACCTCAGCAAAAAAGGGATCTGCTATTGAAGTTACTACTACTCCGATGGTATTAGTGCGTTTATTTTGTAAGCTTTGAGCAATAGCATTAGGCACATAGTTCATCTCCTGTGCCAGTTGCTTAATTTCTTCTCGCACTTTAGGGCTAATGAGAGCGTTATCTCGCAAAGCGCGTGAAACTGTGGAGTGAGAAACACCTGCTCTTTGAGCAATATCTTCAATTGAAATTCTTCTTTTATTCATTTTTTATATGAGGTTTTAAACTTTCGCACACGTGTGCATTTATATGTATTATAGAAAATAATTGTTATTTGTCAAGAAATTTTAACTTTTTTAGCAGAAGTCCCACATCTCACTAGACTTTACTAATTTGCTCAATTCAACATCTGGGTGGTACTGAAAGAGTAGGTGTACATGATCCTCTTATCTACGAGACGCTACGCGAACACCATTAAACTCTACCAGCTTACAATCCCATTTTTCTAGCAATTCTTCCATTACAGTATTTAGTCTACTCAGCATAACTGAAGTGAAGGCTTTACGCCGATATTTAGTCACCAATACTAAATGCACTTTAAGGTCACTAACAGACCTCTCAATAGACAACAAAATCATTTTTCATACTTTTCTGCAACTATAGCTAAATCAGTGTATATTAAAAAATTAGCACTTATTTAGTCGAACAAGTGAGAACATCCTACCAGTACCGATTAAAGCCAACAAAAGAACAAGCTGAAAAAATTGATAATACAAAAGTAGCGGATACTAGAAAAGATTTTCATTTCAAAGCGGCTAATAATTTGCTCAAAAAGTATGATGTTGTAGCAGTTGAAAAATTAAATAACCCAAGTTGCGGGTAATAAAATGCCGGATTGTGCGTAGAGATTCAATAGGGAAGAAAGGCATCAAAAATTTACGATGGCGATGTAGAAGCAACCATCAGTGATAGATAAATCATTTGTATTAATATTAACTTGTTA
>JBBSOX010000209.1:0-3717 GCA_038259325.1 Chroococcales cyanobacterium
GAAGCATTGCAACTAGCTGGATTTTCCCATTTTCTGGCAGAAAACGGTTTTGCTGAACAGGCTCTATCGTTGATCACTGAACGACGGCTTACTTCAAAGCCAAGTACCACAGGGAAAGATGTCAAATGGGTTCTATAGAAAGAATTAGTATAAATAGTGGCTTCAGAGCCGTAGATAAGTTCCAATCTAGTACAGCAGGAGTTAATACATAAATAAATGTCTTCTCAGCCAAAAGTTCAATAATTGTAACTATTAATAGTATTTATACAAACTTCATCTCCTAATATGTATCTAAACTAATAGAAAATGTTATTTTGTGGTTATTATATTATTATAAATATATCTATCATAAAGAAAGATACCTAAATCAAGTCATTCAGTGAGTAGAAATGATGTTTGCTGAGTATCAACACACAGAGTAATTATAAAGATAAACTAGATAAAATATAAATTAAAAATTAGTAACTACAATATAATAAGCATTGAAAAACGAATTGTTGATAGCTTTCACAACAGCTTAAACATTTTTTATAGTCAACTTCAAGCAGAATACATAGATGCGGATAATTGGACATATCGACTACAAAAGTTACTACCCATGAGTTCCCGCGCACTGCTGTTAGTAAATAGTCATGCCCGCCAGGGCCAGAAGGGTCTGTCGGAAGCGATTGAATACCTGAAGTCACTCGGCTTTAATTTAATTGAGGAGTCTACAGAAGACCCCAAACATCTTGCTGAAGTTATACTTCGTTATCAGCATCAAGTTGACTTGGTAATCATTGGCGGAGGAGATGGGACTCTCAATGCCGCAGTAGATGCTTTAGTTGATACTCAGTTGCCCTTAGGAATTTTACCTCTGGGAACTGCCAACGACCTAGCAAGGACTTTGGGAATCCCGAATTCTCTTAGCGAAGCTTGCAAGATTATTGCCTATGGAAATTTACACCGCATCGACTTGGGTTGGGTGAACGGCAAGCACTTTTTTAACGTTGCCAGCTTGGGATTGAGTGTAAAAATTACTCAGCGACTTACCAAAGAAGTCAAACGCCGTTGGGGAATATTTGCTTATGCCGCCACTGCATTGCAAGTGATTTGCGAAGCTAGACCTTTTACTGCGGAGATTGTGATAAATAGTAAATCAGTTCGCGTGAAAACAGTGCAAATTGCTGTGGGTAACGGTCGCTATTACGGCGGTGGTATGGCAGTGGCTGATGATGCCACAATAGATGACCAAAGGCTAGACCTCTATAGCTTGGAAATGAAACACTGGTGGCAGATTATATTATTACTCCCTGCGATGCGGCAAGGGCGACATATACATTGGGAGAGTGTACGCTCTCTTCAAGGTCAAGAAATAGAGGTATATACTCGTAAACCACGACCTATCAATACAGATGGTGAAATCACTACCTACACACCTGCTCATTTTCGGGTTATACCTAAAGCTATAGCTGTTTTAGTGCCTCCAGACATTAAGAGTTAAGAGTTATTCTTCCCTATCTCCTTCATTTCCCGATCTCCCTTTGCTAAAAATGTTGGGAACTCGCATCAACTCACGCCAAATGCGTCTGAGATTTTCTCAAGATATAAAGTCTTTGTTGCAACGCCTAGCTGAACAACCGCTGACTCTAGGTGATATTCTGGCAGAAACCTCAGAACGAGGGTTCTGTCTGGTAATTACATTATTAGTTTTGCCTTTTTTATTTCCTATGCCACCGGGATTAACTGGTCCCTTTGGTGGTGCTTGTTTACTGTTGTCGGTGCAAATGGTTTTAGGAAGGCGATCGCCTTGGCTGCCGAAAAGAATTGCTAACTATAAATTTCCTCGTCCTTTTGCCCACTTACTTTTGCAGAATTTGGGACGTCTTACCAAAGTATTACAGAAAATAACTCGTCCCCGATTGGCAAAAATAGCCCATAATCCTTTGATCTGGCGAATTAATGGGCTTTGTATCTCTTTGTTAACAGTATTATTAATATTACCAATTCCCTTGACAAATCCCATCCCCACTGTAGGTATTTTACTTTTGACTGTTGCCACCATTGAATCTGACGGTTTGTTAATTTGCATCAGCTACGGCATTACTGTCCTAATTACCTTGCTCTTTGGATTTCTTGGTTATGCAGTATGGTTAGCTCCCAGTTTGCTGCCATCTATATTTAGATAATAAAAACCCCCAGCTTTAAGCCGAGGGCTGTAATTTATTAGGGTGCATCTACCATTTATTAATCCGCTTTCTTGAGTGCCATATCCGGGCAGATTTAACTTGTGTAGAAAATTCTTTTCTTTACGCATTAAAAATATCAGCAATAAAAAAGCCTTCAACTAAAAGCCAGGGTTAGCGCGTCTCAAAACCTATTGACAAGAGGACTCGCCCGATCAGCAATCTTTGTTGGAAACAAAGTGATACCATCCGAGGTAGGGTAAGATTTGATTCATATCGCTTTATGTGTTGTCACTTACAAGTGACAACGTGGTATTTACTGTACATGCTCGGCGTTATTTGCATTTTTTGTGTATCATTCTGTAAACTGCTTACAGAATGTCTTGAATTTGATTAATGTGTATAAATTAATGCATAATTAAGCTTTAATTACCCAATATTAATGCTTTGAGCATTAAATAAGTATTTAATAGAGTTTAGAAGCTGTAAGTATTGATTTTGTGTTATTTCAAGGTTTTCTCAACTTAAACAAACCATTTGACTGGACTTCCCACGACTGCGTAGCGCGGGTACGAAAATTGTTGCGCCTCAAACGTGTCGGACATGCGGGAACCTTAGATCCAGCTGCTACTGGGGTTTTACCAATCGCCCTTGGTAAAGCCACAAGATTATTGCAATATCTGCCAGAAAACAAAGCGTACATTGCCACTATTCGGCTGGGTGTGCGTACCACAACCGATGATTTACAAGGTGAAATCATCACTTCTCAACCTTGTGCTGGATTGAGTTTGGCAGATGTGAAAACTGCACTGGCGCAATTTGAAGGCAAGATTGAGCAAATACCACCTAGTTACAGTGCAATTCAAGTAGATGGTAAACGTCTCTACGACTTAGCACGCCAAGGGATAACGGTGGAAGTTCCAGTGCGAACCGTGGAAGTTTTTCAGATAGATATTTTAGACTGGAGAGAAGGGGATTTTCCCGAATTGGATGTGGCGATCGCCTGTGGATCTGGTACATATATTAGAGCGATCGCTCGTGACTTAGGTGCAATTTTAGAAACTGGTGGCACTCTGGCCGCTTTAATTCGCACCCAAAGCAGTGGTTTCAATTTAACAGATAGTCTCACTTTGAGCGACTTAGAAACTAAACTGCAAGCCGGAATATTTCAACCGATTTCCCCAGATGCAGCTTTACAACATTTGTCATCTGTTACTTTACCAGCAGCATCTGCTCAAAAATGGTGTCAAGGTCAGCGAATTTCTCTAACTTTTGATGTTCCTAAAATAGTTCGAGTTTATGATGAGGAGACTCGCTTTTTAGGTATTGGGCAATTACAAGATGAAGTGTTGATTCCCCAAATGGTTTTTGAACCGATTTCTTAAACCTGTGATAATTTGAAGGTTTTAATGGGAGCGATGCGATTTTGTTAGATCGGACTTTAATTCTCAGTTACAGAGCTAGATTCTCAATAAAAACAGTTATTAAGCTGCGATCGCACCCCTCAATAGGTGATTTAGCACCCGAATTTTAAGCACCTCACAAAATCGCA
>JBBSOX010000210.1:0-3646 GCA_038259325.1 Chroococcales cyanobacterium
AAGTCTTCTATTGATGACTAGATATTGCCCAAAATCTTGAGTCTACTTTAGTAGACTTTCGCTTTGGCCCTTGGAATTCATTCCAAGGCGGGCGAGGAGGCGAAGCGAGAAGCTATTTTTAGCTTAAGTTGACACCAATGGGTATGCCGTGCCCCAACACCTTTTGATATGATGTTGTGCCCCATCTTAGTGAGAACCATTAGACATCTCCAGAAATTAATTATGCGTTATGATATGAAACCCTTGTAGAGACGTTGCAATGCAACGTCTCTACATTCATTTTCACCAGATGTCTATTATATTTTTTGCTGAGATAAATCCATCAAATTTGCCAGCTTGTAAACTACCCGCGCCCCGACATTACCATCCCACTCACCATCACCGACTTCGCAGATATCAAAGCCAATAATTTTTCTCCCACTATTAACTAATTCCCGGAACAGACAAAAACTTTGCTCTAATTCCAACCCACCTGGAACAGGAGTACCTGTACTCGGACAGAGTTTTGGATCTAAACCATCTGCATCAAAGCTAATGTAAACATACTCAGGTAAATGACTAATAATTTCTCGGCACAAATCAATCCAAGTTGTTCCAGAGTAAAGCTTTTGTTTAATGGCTGGGTCGTAATATGCAATAATGCGACTATCAGATTGGTCAATCATTTCCACTTCGTCATGACTAATATCACGCAAAGCCACTTGCACTAGCTTAGAAATTTGCGGTATTTTCATCGCATTAAACATAATCGACGCATGGGAAAACTCAAATCCCTCATAAGCATCGCGTAAATCTGCGTGAGCATCAAGGTGCAAAATGCCATAGTTTGCGTACTTAGTCGCTAATGCTTGGAAATAACCTAATGGTGAACTGTGATCCCCACCAATAACTGCAACTCGCTTACCTTTGTTAATTGCTTCCTGACAATTTTCAAACAGCCATTGATTTACCTGTTGACAAACTTGATTAATTTCTGTGAGGACAGGTGTTAAATCTGGTGCATCTGAAAGTTGTTTACCTTGGACTAATCGCTCAATAATTTTTGCTGCCAAGGCGCGGTAGTATGTATTTTTCTCTAAAATATCTTGGGGAATTTCCACCATAAAAATTCCCTGCTTCCAACCATCAGGGTTATCGAAATCGAACAAATCTAGTTGAGTCGAAGCATCGAGAATTCGCTGTGGGCCGTTAGCTGTGCCTGCGCCATAGGAAACAGTGACTTCCCACGGCACACCAAAGACAATCAAGTTTGCAGACTCATAATCACAGGGCAAACCTAAGAGGTTGCCATTTACTTCACCTATGCCGCTAGGATTGTAGTCTTGTAATTGATTACTCATCGATTATTTTCTCGATTTACCAAAAAATTGGGTTTAAAGCCCCGTCGTAGAACGACGGCTTTCGATTAATTAGTGTACCAATATACTATAGTAATGATAGTGGAAAGGTAATTAACTAGAACAGCAGAAGTCTCACACTGAAATTGTACCCAATTGAGTGTAGTGATGAATGCGCGTGAGCGAGGAATTGACCAACAAGCGATATTGAACGCAGTTCAATTAGTATCGTTGGTCGATAACGAGCGAACTTTTTCTGAATTGAGAGAATCAATCCAGTCTTCTACACACGATGTAATAGTTTTGTCTTTAGTCGCAGCATAAGCTTGCAACACTCGCATTCTTCTTTCGCTAATTCTTAGGCTTAGTCTTTTGTTTTTCATGTTGGGTGGCTATTGGCTATCCTTTATGGTATTATAACAAGAGGTCGAAACAAAGGAAATAAAATGAGAACATCCTACCTGTACCGATTAAAGCCAACAAAAGAACAGGCTGAAAAAATTGATAACACATTAGATATGCTGCGATATCAATATAATTATCAGCTTGCCCAAAGGTTTGATTGGTACGAGCAAAACAGATGCTCTATAGATAGATGTTCTCTTTTTGTTTGCCATATCCCAGAACTAAAAGATAAGCCTAATCGTTTTAGCCAGCAAGCAACTTTAACACAACTCAAAAAAGACCGTCCTTGGTACGAAAATATTCATTCTCAAGTATTGCAAGAAGTACCTAAGAAAGTTGAGATAACTTTTGACAAATGGTTAAAGGGTGACGCTAATGGTAAAAAATCTGGTAAGCCTAGATTTAAAGGCAGAGGACAATATAAGACTTTCACCTATCCACAATTCAAAAAGGAGCATTTTAGCAATAATAAAATAACACTCTCAAAAATAGGCAGAGTAAAAGTAATCGTTCATCGTTCAATACCAGACGGGTTTGATATTAAAACTGTCTCTGTAACCAAAAAAGTAGATGGTTACTATGTGAGTTTGAGTTTAGAAGATAAGACAGTTCCAACAATTAAGCCTGATTTTGATATCAATAATATTGTTGGCATTGATGTAGGATTAATTGACTTTATTGTTACTTCTGACGATGAAAGAATTGCTGCACCTAAGTTTTTACGCAAGGCAGAGAAAAGACTAAAATCAGCCCAGCGTCGTGTTTCTCGAAGAAAGAAGGGTTCCAATCGTCGTAAAAAAGCGATTAAAAAACTAGCTACGCAACATAAAAAAGTAGCGGATACTAGAAAAGATTTTCATTTCAAAGCGGCTAACAATTTACTCAAAAAGTATGATGTTATTGCCGTAGAAAAATTAAATATCAAAGGGCTAGCTAAAACACGATTGGCGAAAAGTATAAACGACGCTGGTTGGGGTCAATTTATTTCGATACTAACAGTCAAAGCCGAAAACGCTGGGCTAAAAGTCATTGCAGTAAACCCAAGCGGTACAAGCCAAGAGTGTTCTAGTTGTGGTCAGAAAGTCAAAAAGCCGTTATCCCAAAGGATGCATAACTGTCCTGCTTGCGAGATTTCTATTTGTCGGGATCTAAATGCAAGCATAAACATAAAGAATCGTGGGACGCACGATCTAAAAGCTCAGATTATGTCTTCAATGAAGAGTCTCTGAGAAGCCCAAACTCAATCGGTACTCCGATGAGTGTGGGTACGTCACGCAATTTGTAGATAGCCATAGTCTGTAAAATTAAAAATTTCAGTCCACTTCAGTGGAGTTGAGCTATTAGCCAAGAAATTTATTTCTTGGCGGGATGTCGGTCAGTGCGACACTTTGACTGTTGCAAAAATGTCGGTAATAACAAGACTTGAGATCAAACGTAGACACCTACGAGCTTGGATCGCACATTGCCTCAATGCAATCCTTGATACAGGCTACATTATTAATTAGGTCAATTTTTCTGCTGCACGCCCAAGCAGCAACTCGTCGTCAGGCATAGCCTCCATAAAACCCGAAATGACTAACGAAGAACTGCTGCAAATTATTGAACAAGCTGCTAGAGACAAGGTGACAGAATTAAACCTTTCTGATAAACGCTTAACAACCCTGCCACCGGAAATTGGCCAACTCACCAACCTGCAAACCCTCTACCTCAGCTACAATCAACTGAGCAGTCTGCCACCGGAAATTGACCAACTCACCAACCTGCAAACCCTCTACCTCAGCAGAAATCAACTGAGCAGTCTGCCACCGGAAATTGGCCAACTCACCAACCTGCAAACCCTCTACCTCAGCTACAATCAACTGAGCAGTCTGCCACCGGAAATTGACCAACTCACCAACCTGCAA
>JBBSOX010000211.1:0-3631 GCA_038259325.1 Chroococcales cyanobacterium
ACAAGGGGACAAGGAGAATAAATAACCCATGCCCAATGCCCAATGCCCAATGCCCAATGACTAATTCAATCGTTGCCCTTATTAGAGATGAGAAATGTTTTCTTAAAAGCGAGGTTAACTCGCAGCGCTAGAGCGATTGTAAAAACATTGCTCATAGCGATCGCTACTGTGACATTTTACTTCACCAGCGACCTAGCCCTTCCCCAATCAGCTGCCGCCTATCCCTTTTGGGCACAGCAAACCTATCCCGAAACCCCCCGCGAACCAACAGGGCGGATTGTTTGTGCCAACTGTCACCTAGCAGCCAAGCCGACAGAAGTGGAAGTTCCCCAATCGGTGCTACCTGACACTGTATTCAAAGCTGTGGTGAAAATCCCTTACGATCTGAGCGCCCAGCAAGTTGGTGCTGATGGTTCTAAGGTTGGCTTGAACGTCGGTGCTGTACTGATGCTACCTGAAGGCTTTAAGATTGCTCCTGAAGACCGTCTTTCCGAGGAACTTAAAGAAGAAGTTGGCGACACTCCCTTCCAATCCTACAGCGAAGACAAAGAAAACGTCGTCATCGTCGGCCCTTTACCAGGTGAACAGTATCAGGAAATCGTCTTCCCTGTTCTTTCTCCCAACCCCGCAACCGACAAAAACATCCACTTCGGTAAATATTCAGTTCACTTAGGTGCTAATCGAGGACGCGGACAAGTTTATCCCACTGGCGAAAAGAGCAACAACAATGTTTACAACGCTTCCGCTACTGGCACAATTACTAAGATTGCCAAAGAGGAAGATGGAGACGGTAACGTTAAATATCTAGTCAACATCCAAGCTGAATCTGGTGATGTTGTCGTTGATACGGTTCCTTTAGGGCCAGAACTGGTTGTTTCCGAAGGGCAAGCAGTTAAAACTGGTGATGCTTTGACCAGCAACCCAAATGTCGGTGGATTCGGTCAAGCAGATGGAGAAATCGTACTTCAAGACGCCTCTAGAGTTAAATGGATGATTGCGTTCATCGCTCTTGTAATGTTAGCTCAAGTTATGCTTGTGCTGAAGAAGAAGCAGGTTGAAAAAGTTCAAGCTGCTGAAATGAATTTCTAAATTCTTTGCTAAATCATTATTTGTAGGACAGGCAAGATGCCTGTCTTTTTTATATGTTATGCTTCCGAGTCTGCATATAGCACTCAGAAGTTTATATGCAATTTGCTTTAAAAGTATATCTACTTAATCAAAAATTATTATATTAACTTCTAGTTTTTTTTTATGGAATCTGTTATATTTTAGTTGTAAGTTATAACATTTGTTATAACAAAACATAACTTCTCACATCAAATTTAGAGTATCTAAGTATTCTATTTAAATACTTAGTATCTTCCTACTTAAAAATTAGCTCATGGCTGTAAAAATTTATCCCGTAACTCATGCAAAGGTAGGAAATCAAGATGGATTTCGCTTACCTCGCGCATTCTCTAAGGATTATCCCCATTTAGCTAATGCTTCAGGCCATATTGAAGTGCTATCTGATAACACATTCTTAGTTAGATTAGAAACTGATAATATTGATGAAGCTGATGAAGACGAGGGCATTATGATGAGCCTTTTTCTGGACTTTCTGATGAAGGATGCTATGCAAAACCCTTCTAAACTCGTTCCTTATACCCAAGAAATGAGCGATGAAATGGATGATTTACTGGCTGATGTAGTTATAGATTAATGGCTGCATTCACTTGTAATGGTTGGCAGATTTTTTTCTACCCATTGTTCGTTAAACAATGGGTAGAATTGCGTAATAGGGTTCGTGTTTTAAAAAATGAGTTACCGAAAGAAGAATTTATTACACATTCAGATGTCAAATTCTTAAAAGCATTGAATATTGGGATTAAAGAAAAAATTCCTCAAGACCCTTTTGCTAGTCACTTTGCTTTGCAAAAACCTTTGCAAAAGTATAGCCGTCTCAAAAAAATGGGTCTACCTGAACGATATAGATTATTCTTTAGGGCATTCAAAGAACAAAAAATTATTATTATTCTTTGGTTAGGTTTTCCTCGAAAGGAAGGCGATAAAAAAGATTGTTATCAAGTTTTTAACAAAAAAGTAGAGAATGGGGATTTTCCTGAAAGTATGGAGAATCTACTTGCAGAATGTGAGTTAGAACATTCTGATGATAAAAATGAAGAGTAAGCGGTGATTGGACACGGCTAGCATTAGCGAAACTTAAAGCACTTAATATTCCTCATCAGATGCTCAATGAAAGGAATGCCTACGCCTACGGGATTTGGAATTTTTGGTGATTTCCCAGCCTCCCACTCATAGCGATCGCATTTTGAGCGATAGTATTGAATCTAGCCCTAGTTGAGTTGAGGGATTCGCCCATGACAGTCTCAATAGAGTATATCCCCGTTACCACGATTGAGTACCCAGATGAGGATGGTAAGCCGATGGCCGAAGGTGATTTACAGCGCAAGTGTCTTGTATACGCTACCACTGTGCTGGAAATTTATTTCCAAAATCACCCAGATGTATACGTCGCTGGTAATCTATTTATTTACTACGAAAAAGGTTATCCAGAATCGGTTGTCGCCCCAGATGTATTTGTGGTGTTTGGAGTGGAAAACCGTGACAGACGCTCTTACAAAACCTGGGAAGAAAATAATCAAACCCCTGATTTTGTTCTAGAGATTACCTCAAAAAGCACCCGCAGCAAAGACCAAGGTGCAAAGAAAGGAATTTATGCCTTTCTGGGAGTGCGTGAATATTTCCAATATGACCCCACAGGCGATTATCTCAATCCCCAACTCCAGGGTTTATACTTAGTCGATGGGAATTATTTTCCAGTAGCAGCCAATACCCTGCCAGATGGTACAGTGTCCCTACCCAGTGAAGTTTTAGGGCTAGAGTTACGCCTGGAAGGAGGAAAACTGCGTTTTTACAATCCAGCTACGAGTCAAATACTGCTAACTCATGAAGAGGAAGCAGCAGCACGACAAGCCGCAGAAGAGGCTCGACAGCAAACAGAGCAAAAAGCGCAAAGATTAGCTGCTAAACTTCGAGAATTAAATATCGATCCAGATAGCCTTTAGCTAAATCCGGCAGTGTTAATAAAATAATCGGGTGAATATGATTTACCCACCCTAATTATGCTTACTGAATTAGACAATAATCTCAAAGTTCTCCGTTAATCTTGCGCCTGATGATTTCCATCTGGGCTTGCATATCAGCTTCTGTCACAGGCATAGGATACTTTGGAGAATTAGGGTCGCGTTTGCTCATCAAAAAACGTAGAGCTTCGATGTCTTCGCGGTTTTCTACGACATAAGCTCTCAACTCTGTAATAACTCATTTGCCCATAATTCGGGTTCATTGACAAACTCCCATTCGCCATTGCGATAAACAATGATTTGCAGTTCATCCGCAGATAAAATGTAAACTTCTCCGCTTTTATCGTCAAATCGAAATAAACGGATGTCTTTATAAAGATTTGACAGCATTTGACAAACTCTTACCCCGGATTTCTCACAAGACTTTAGAAAAGAGGGGTCAAAAACTGCCAAAATGTATATTGCACAAGCATCCCAGCAGTTGAAAGTATGACCCCAAATAAAAATCATTGTATACCAGAACAGTTCGTATTTGGGCAAGTAAA
>JBBSOX010000212.1:0-3390 GCA_038259325.1 Chroococcales cyanobacterium
CAATTCATGAGAGTTGCCACGATTACAAACACATGAGCAAAAGCGCAAGCTAAGAACATCGGGAGCCGTGTACACGGAAACGGGTACGCACGGATCTAACTGAGAGGTGCGGGGAATAATATCCCCCATCGACTCAACCAGATTGGGATTAACGCTTTCTAGCTCCGCCGTCAATTGTTCAATTTCTTCAGCTAAGATTTTATCTAGCTTCAAATTGGTAACAGGAGAGCCATCGCTCTTGGTTTGAATCTTCTCAAGTCTGTCTTGTAATTTGTCCTTAATTAAAACTTGATTGTTCAACTTACAATCCTATTGC
Organism: Chroococcales cyanobacterium; assembly: GCA_038259325.1. Taxonomy (GTDB): domain Bacteria; phylum Cyanobacteriota; class Cyanobacteriia; order Cyanobacteriales; family Nostocaceae; genus Nostoc. The sequence goes on from JBBSOX010000212.1 coordinate 317, forward strand.
TTTAGTTCAAATTTCAGTTTCTTAGCGTTCAGGGCTACTGTTGTAGAAATCGTCAAACCTTTAACTGAGTTACCGCAATATTGCCGGAGAAACATACATCCACATCACTACCAGGAGTGCGATCGCGTTTGCCATATTCGCCTACATAATAAAAATTATCGCCTTCAATTCGATAGTTGACAGGCAAAGGTTTGGTACAGGGTTGGCAAAATACCATTTCAGGATCTGGTTCTCCTGGTTGCAGATGCGGCAAGTTCACATTCCAAAAGCTTCCCGGTTCTAAGGGACGCTTGAGTAAGTCCGCTAAAACTTCAACTGTGAATTTGGCGGCCAGATCCCAATCAAAATTCTGCTTGGCTTTGCGATAGTGGGAAATGGCAATTCCGGGAATACCGTGCATTGCAGCTTCCCGCACAGCAGCCACTGTGCCAGAAATGTAGGCATCGACTCCTAAGTTGCCTCCAGCGTTGATGCCTGAAAGTACAAAATTGACATCCGCGCTAATTTGTGTTAAAGCAATTCTCACACAATCAGCGGGAGTACCTGCGATCGCATACTCAGTCTCGGAACGTTGTTGGAGGTTAATGGCACGAGTGGTAGTAACTTGATGTCCACAGCCAGACTGATGATCAGCAGGAGCAGCGATAATAGCATTTTTGCCGTTTACAGCTTTGAGCAGCGCTCGGATACCGGGGGCATCAATGCCGTCGTCGTTAGTTAAAATTATGGTCATGTATATATTATATTGATATGGATTTAGCTAAAATATCCGCAAAATGCAGATATCAAGCCATCAATGGGTACAGCAAGAAAAGCTACTTGCAGATATGAAAAAATATGCTTGATTCTGCCAAAAATTACGATATGATTTGTAGATGGTTTGCAAATTCCGCCCCGAGCATTTGGGTTAATTCCCGAAATGGACGGTATTTTTTGTAACTAGCAAGGCCGGTAGTGTCAGGTTAATACTTGTAGCCGCCCTCAGAACAAGTTTGTGCAATCAAAAAATCTCGTAAAAATATATATTTGCTGGCAGTAGCAGAAACTTGATACTGAAGAAAACTGGGAACAAGGTGATTTTGACAGTGGTTCTGTAGTATTTTTGGTGCAAGTCTGTCTTAAGGTTCATACAATGAAACAGCTCTTCAAACAAGTTTTTAGCAGTCAAAAGCACCTCATTCGGCTCATTTTCCCTTTAATAACGGTTATTTTAGCAGCTTCGCTGTTTGCCGCACCTGCTTTTGCCACAGGTGTGAATCAAATACCCAACCTCAAAGCAGGGAATAATACCTGGGTTTTGGATCAAGGTGAAGTCATCAGCCGTCTAAATGAGGGTAAGATTAGCAGCGCTTTCGAGGATTTGGCAAAGCAAACAGATAAGGAAGTTAGAATTGTGACTGTTCGCCGCCTCGACTACGGTGAAACGCCAGAAAGCTTTACCAAAGAACTGTTTGAAAAATGGTTTCCTACAAAAGAAGCCCAAGCTAATCAAGCCTTATTGGTTATTGATACAGTTACTAATGGTACTGCCATTATTACTGGCGATCAAGTCAAGCCTTTACTTACTGACTCCATTGCCGAAAGTGTAGCTACTGAAACAGTAAGTGTGCCATTACGCAATGGTAACAAATACAATCAGGCATTTCTAGATGCAAGCGATCGCCTTGTTGCTGTCCTCTCCGGCAAACCCGATCCAGGGCCACCCCAAATCACTGAGAATGTACAGGTAAAAGGCACGTTCAAGAAAGCAGAAGAAACCAACCAAGGTAACGCTACTGCTTGGGTAGTAGGATTGTTAATTGCCGCCACCGTTATCCCAATGGCGACTTACTATATCTATCAGATAAATCAGCCATCATCTGATGGGTAATGGGAGAGTTGTTCAATTTTAGATTTTAGATTTTAGATTTTTCCTTCAATCCAAATCGTTCGACTGAGCGTTCGCGCAGCGTCTCGTAGAGAAGTCGAAGTCCAAAATTAAAAATCTAAAATTGGCTTAATCCTGAACATACTCTTGCTCTGTTACTAAAGCCACCTCAGCCCGAACAAATTCTCGACCTAAATAAGCTGCATGATTTAATTGAGTTACTACACAGGGCTGAGTTTCCTCAAAGATTTTCACGCAAAGTTCTTTAGCCGTCCTCCCACTAAAAACCGTCGTGTGAGTTCGTTCTACCTTTCCTCGTGCCGGAATTACCTTACCCGTTTCGGGATCGACAGCTAAACCACGCTCATCAATTACATTTGTAAAATGCTTGGCATAAATTAAACCTGCGTCTCGATCTAAGTAAATAATGAAATATCCACCGGGATCAAGGTCAATATGACGCTGGGAAAGTTTATCATCAATTGCGGCTAAATTTTCAACTATTAAATCCATAAGCATTATAAAAAGAAATTTTCTTTCTTGAGGGTTTTTACACTCTATATCAAGTGTAATTCCTATCTTCCTTAGTCTTCTTTATATCTTTCAGATATTTTTGATTCCTTTTGCTTAAAAGTAAATTAGAGAATTAGACTCAACTATTCCGAATAGTGCCATCTGGCATAATGGTGTTACGAAAAGTAGTGCGACGCAAATTAGCTCCTTCCAAATTAGCTCCAGTCAAATCAGCTTCCCAGAAGTCGCATCCCCCCAAATCAGTTCCGCTCAAGTTAGCCCCTATTAAATTAGCCTTATGGAAGCTAGTGTTGTGAAATCTCGCTCCTCTCAAGTCTGTATTAGTCAGGTTAGCAACATTGATACTGGCACGTCGCAAGTCTGCTGCTCTAAGATCGGCTTCGGGGGAGCAACGCGATTTTGTGAAGTCGGATCAAAAACAAGCGATCGCTAAAATAATATTTAAGTTATACCAAATTTATGTGAGGCTGCATAGAATAATTTCCTTGTCCGGCAGGAGTTTCAAGTGTTTTATTCTGTGCATCTTCATAGAGAATTGGTATTAGTGGCGATTTTATTTACAAATAAAATACTGGTTTAAACGAGAAATCATCTTGATGAGGTATCTCAAAAAGATTGCTAGCAAGTCATTTGACGATTATTTCTAAAAATCTCTGCAACAAATCTTTGATAC
>JBBSOX010000213.1:0-3369 GCA_038259325.1 Chroococcales cyanobacterium
GCGGATGGCCTGAAAAGTGCTGATTCTCTGTTTGAGTTCGATGGTTCTCAAATCGGTACTCGGCTGGGAAATGCTTTGCTCAAGTGGATTCGGCATCGGGATGGTGCGGCGGGTGTTGCTGTGGAGACGGGTAAGAAGGCTGGAGGGGCGATCGCATCATACAACGATTTTAAGGCTTTGGCGATCGATGTGTATGACAGCTTGAACCGGGATTATAATTTAGACGATTTAGTGCCGATTTATCGGATGCGACGGGCGATCGGGGAAAGGGTAGGGCGATCGGAGTTCAATGAGTGGCTGTTGGAAATGCAGGCTAATGACATTTTTCAGCTTATAGGTGGTGAAATGACAGACATCACGCCCGATAAAGCTGAAGATTCCATCAAAACTGCACTTGGTGCACTCCGTTACTATGTCAAACGGCTAAATCCTTAAAATTAGCCTAAATCCCTTTGTAAATTCGTTAACCTCACACAAAAAACCATGACTAATTCTTCTTTTTCTTCCATTGAAGACCTGAACGTGGCTCTTTTAAATCAAAATCCATTTGCTAAACCTCCTTTTCTCAATGCTGGTGATGTTTGGGGCCAGGAATTCTTCGATGTTGAGACAATAAATGCCCACGCCTCTGATGCTGTATTTCAGGCACTCGCTCAAATTCGTGCTGGTCACTACAAGACAACTTCCTTCGCTATAACTGCTCAGGATGGAACAGGCAAAACTCACATCATTAGCCGCATTCGCCATCGCCTACAGGAGCATAGCGGGGGCTTGTTTGTCTACGCTAATAAATATGGTAATATCAATCAAATTAAGCAAGGATTTCAGCGAATATTGGCTGAGAGCCTCGGAAAGATTGGTAGAGATGGGGTTAGACAGTGGCAAGAACTAGCAACGGCAATGGCTAACAATGCTTTAAAGGTTTCCAAACCCAATGCTAAAGTTTTTTCTCCTCAAGAATTATTGGGAAAATTTAAGGCAGGCACGCCCAAGCAACTAAAGAAGTGGGTTAAGGATCTAACAAAAGCATTTCTGCAAGCGAAAAGTGTTAACGATCCTGATATTGTCAAGGCAATTTTTTGGACACTCTCCGACGAGCAATCACTTTATGCAATCAAATGGTTAGAAGGTCAAGAACTTGCTAAATACAAAGCCGATGAGTTGGAACTACCAACTCAATGCCAATCTTTTGAGGCGGTTTTGCAAATCTTAGATTTGATTAGTGAGTACAAGGAACTGGTCATTTGCTTTGATGAGTTAGACACGCCTGATGCCTACGACGATATTAGTGGCTTACACATCAGTCAGATTGTTGCAGGACTAATCAAAGATTTGTTCCAAAATCTAAACCGGGGTTTGATACTGAGTGTAATGATGCCTCCTCAATGGAGCAATAAAATAAAGCAGCTACCTGGTGGAGTGTTCACTAAGGTTTCGGTTCAGGGAAATCCGATTGACTTAAAATACATGGATGCCGAATCAATTGTTAACTTAGTTACCTTTTGGTTAGACAAATATTATGAACGGCAAAACTTAATTCCTCCTGAGCCAATTTATCCATTCACTCAAATTCAACTTAGCGAGCTTGGCAAAGGAAAACCCACTGTTAGAGAGGTTTTGAAGTGGTGTAAAGAAAATTGTAAGCCTCCTATTTCTACGGGTGAAGGCACTAAAAATCCCGATATTTCTAATCCAGTTGAACTTGCTTTTGTCAAAGAGCTAGAGGAAGACATAGGAAATTATTTAGAAGATAATTATCTGCTTGCTGATGCTATTTTATTTGGCTTTCAGAGTTTGATTGGTCAGACGGTGGAAAGGGTAACAGTTCAGGAAGCCACAGATCGAGTTAAAATACGTGGAGGCAAGGATGATTACATCAATTTCAAAGTAATTGGCAAAGACAACGGAAAAGATGTAATCATTGGAGTAGCAGTGCTTCAGTATGCTGGTGGCAGAGGGTTAGGAGCGGGTTTAAGAAGGTTAAATGATTACGAAGCTTTTAATCTGACTCGTGGTTGTTTGGTTCGTTCCCAGAGCAAAAAGATTACTTCCTACCTTGAGCAACAGTATCTTGTCCCGCTCATTAAACAGCAAGGTGGAGAATATGTTCCACTGAAAGAAGATGAAATCAAACCGCTGTTAGCTATTCGGGCTGTTCATCAGAAGCGCGAAGTAGATTATGGGGTGAGTGAGGAGGAAATTTTCAATTTTATTGCAGAAAAAGGTGCTGAGAAAATGCTAGGGCCTAGCAACCCCTTGCTTACAGAGATTCTTAGCGATCCGTCCTATCAGGTTCCTACCGATCTGATTGAAGATGAACCCGTAACTGTAGCGGAATCTATTATGGACGATCTATCTGATTCAGAAGAATTAGGATAAGTCGTGCGATAATTTACTCAGCCAATTTAATTAAGGCTTCATAAACTATCAATTTCATATTGGCACAAATACTCTCATGTCGCTAGTCAACATTGACAGGGCTATCCGTTTGCCAGCCCCAGACGTAGAAGCTTTAATTCAAGGGCGAATGATTGCAGCTATAGTGTGGCGAACGTTTAATCCGGGAGAACAATATGCACTCTATCCAGGCGCTGTTTCAAGTAACTTGCCCTACGATCGATATTATCGATCGAGCTTTTTACCCGTTGCTCAAAAGGCACTTGCTCAGTTAAATTCAGATAAAGTTTCGATCGAAGCTTGGGCTAGGTGCGAATTGTGCCTACCGTACAATTCTGAATCATTAGAAGCTTTATCGCGGTTAACCATCTGGAAAACAGAGGCGCTACAGCAAATTCTCCAGCAGCGTCCTTTTATTTTTGTAGCTTACCTGCGGGTTTATTTGCTACCTCAGCCTCTTGAAATGCCAGTGCATCCCAGCGGTAATTTTGTATCATTGCCAAAATCCCTAACTGTTACTGATTCAACGCCTGTGTTGAGCGAGTCTATCTTTGCCAAACGCCGCCAACAACTGGAAAAACTAGAGCCTCCCGAGCATCCAGAATTGGAAGAGTTGCAAAGTGCATTAGTGCATTTATCCACCACCAACCCACAAGCCAAACAACTAGACGCAGAAATCAAAATCTTTCTAGGTTGGAGTAGCGATAAGCCTGTAAAACCAATCAAACCGGATTTAGCTTGGATAAATACCATAGCAGCTTTGGGAAATCGCACCAAAGAACTAGATACAGACAAAAGCAACTATCAAGCAGGAACAGACTTTGAAATTGTAGTGCGCGATAGCCTTGAGTTTTTGGGATTTACAATAGATTATGCTCACAAAGGTGGTGCTGGTGGCTTAGATTTATTATGCTCCAAACCTTACCCCTTAGTTGGCGAGTGCAAAGCCGGTAAAAAAATCCCTAATGATAC
>JBBSOX010000214.1:0-3331 GCA_038259325.1 Chroococcales cyanobacterium
TCGACGGGGATTCTTGGTTCACTGAGACCACTTAAAACGTGGTTCCTTGCGTTACCTAGCCCAGAGGTGGGACTCTCCCCAAGCGTTAACTTTGGGTATGCCCTACCCTAGTTGCATTTCTGAGGCAGTGCTAACTTGCGGATATGCCGACTTCAAGCAACTGCCGTGCAAGTCCTGTTTAGTTTGAAACAAATAGTTCCAAAAATCTGAGTCGCCTAGCTCCTATAAATCTTTTACCTACTGCTAGGAGGAAACTAGAACAATGCAGTAGAACCGCATAGATTTAATTATCAAGGTTCAGCGCTTTGTCTTTCGACGGCTAGGTTTTTTAAGTGGTTGATTACCTTTCCACTATCATTAGTATAGTGTATTAGTACACTAATTAATTGAAAGCCGTCGTAGAACAACGGGGCTTTAAACCCAATTTTTCAGTAATATTCCGTTGCTTTGCAAAATCCGGCTTGAAAGGGTCTACCCTGTGGTATACCCCTAGAGATATCTTGGCTTGTGGTTGGAGATGCTTATGTCCTTTGTCCCTTTACATATTCACAGTGACTACAGTCTACTCGATGGGGCAAGTCAGCTACCAGAGTTGGTGAATCAAGCGATCGCACTAGGAATGAAAGCGATCGCTCTTACCGATCATGGTGTCATGTATGGAGCCGTTGAACTCATCAAAATCTGCCGTAGTCAAAATATTAAGCCGATAATCGGCAATGAAATGTATGTAATTAACGGCGATATCGAAAAACAAGAACGCCGTCCCAAATACCATCAAGTTGTTTTAGCTAAAAATACCAAAGGTTACAAAAATCTAGTTAAAATAACCACAATTTCTCACCTCAAAGGTGTTCAAGGAAAAGGAATTTTTTCCCGTCCTTGTATTAATAAAGATTTATTAAAAGAATATCATGAAGGCTTGATTGTCACCAGTGCTTGTTTGGGTGGAGAAATTCCCCAAGCGATTCTCAGTAATAGACCAGATGCAGCCCGGAAAGTTGCTCAATGGTATAAAGATGTATTTGGTGATGATTATTATCTAGAAATTCAAGACCACGGTTCCCAAGAAGACCGAATTGTTAATGTTGAAATAGTGAAAATTGCTAGGGAACTAGGCATTAAAATTGTTGCCACTAATGATTCTCATTTTATTTCTTGTTTTGACGTTGAAGCCCACGACGCTTTGCTATGTATTCAAACTGGCAAGCTAATTATTGAAGATAAGCGGATGCGTTATAGCGGCACAGAGTATCTCAAATCTGGTGAGGAGATGCGGCAGCTATTTCGTGACCATTTGCCGGATGATGTAATTGCAGAAGCGATCGCCACTACTGAAGAAGTAGCTGATAAAGTCGAGCCTTACCATATCATGGGTGAGCCTCAGATTCCTACACCCCCCATTCCCTCCGGTCATACTGCTGACACTTACGCCGAAGATGTTGCATGGAGCGGACTTTTAGAACGGTTAAATCGCAAATCGCGTCAAGAAGTCGATTCCGTCTATAAAGAAAGATTGGAATACGAACTGAAAATGATTCAGCAGATGGGTTTTTCCAAATACTTTTTAGTTGTATGGGACTACATCAAATTTGCTAGAGATAATAACATCCCTGTGGGGCCAGGTCGGGGTTCTGCGGCTGGTTCATTAGTTGCCTACGCGATGCGAATCACCAACATTGATCCTGTACATCATGGATTACTATTCGAGCGCTTTTTGAACCCAGAACGTAAATCTATGCCTGATATTGATACAGATTTCTGTATTGAACAACGGGATAAAGTTATTGAATATGTAACTGAAAAATATGGTGCAGACAGAGTTGCCCAAATTATTACTTTTAACCGTCTAACTTCTAAAGCAGTTTTGAAAGATGTCGCCAGAGTATTGAATATTCCCTATGGGGAAGCTGACAAAATGGCGAAATTAATTCCTGTGGTGCGAGGGAAACCAACGAAACTCAAGGTGATGGTTTCTGATAAAACTCCAGAACCAGAGTTTAAAGAGAAATATGATAAAGAACCCCATGTTCGCCATTGGCTTGATATGGCGATGCGAATTGAAGGAACTAACAAAACTTTTGGTGTTCATGCAGCAGGCGTGGTAATTTCAGACGAACCACTTGATGAAATTGTGCCGCTACAGAAGAATAATGACGGTTCCGTGATTACCCAATACTTCATGGAAGACTTGGAATCAATGGGTTTGTTGAAAATGGATTTTTTAGGTTTACGGAACCTGACATTGATTCAAAAGACCGTTGATTTGATTCAAGAAACTAGAGGATATCGAGTTGATCCTGATGAAATTCCCCGCCAGGAAAGAAAAGCCCAAAAGATATTAGCTAAAGGTGAACATAGCAGTCTGCCAAAAGATGTCCAAAAAACTTATGAATTATTAGAAGCTGGTGAGTTAGAAGGAATATTTCAACTAGAATCTTCTGGGATGCGTCAGATCGTGCGAGATTTGAAACCTTCTAATATAGAAGATATTTCTTCAATTTTGGCACTTTATCGACCGGGGCCATTAGATGCAGGGCTGATTCCTAAGTTTATTAATCGCAAACATGGTCGAGAAAATATTGATTATCAACACACTGTTTTAGAACCAATATTAGACGAAACTTATGGAATTATGGTCTATCAAGAGCAAATCATGAAAATTGCTCAGGATATGGCTGGATATTCTTTAGGACAAGCTGACTTGCTGCGTCGCGCAATGGGTAAGAAGAAAGTTTCTGAGATGCAAAAGCAGCGAGAAAAATTCGTGGATGGCGCAGCTAAGAATGGTGTTCCGAAAAAAGTTGCGGATGAATTATTTGAGCAAATGTTGAAGTTTGCTGAATATTGTTTAAGCTATGATACGGAAATATTGACAGTAGAATATGGATTGTTGCCGATTGGGAAAATTGTAGAAAAACGCATTGAATGTACTGTTTACAGTATTGATAAGAATGGAAATATTTACACGCAACCTGTAGCGCAATGGCACGATCGCGGACAACAAGAGGTGTTTGAGTATTGTTTAGAAGATGGTTCATTAATTCAAGCAACAAAAGATCATAAATTTATGACTGTTGATGGTCAAATGTTGCAAATTGATGAAATATTTGAACGGGAATTGGATTTGATGCGGGTAGAGGGTTTACCGAATTGAGAGGAGAGGCAGTGAGAGTTGAGCATTCTCTGCTTGCTATAGAATCCATTTGACATCTTTACATTTTGGGATTAAAGTACTCACGCCCCTTGAATCCAATGCTCATGGCATATTCTAGCGACCTCACTGACAAAGAATGGGCAATTCTTGAACCCCTGTTGATCGAGAGGTTACCCA
>JBBSOX010000215.1:0-3146 GCA_038259325.1 Chroococcales cyanobacterium
AGTCGGCTTTTCATCCCATGAGGCGGGATCGAGATTGTTCCAGAAGCGCGATCGCCATTCTATCATAACGTCATCAGCTAAAAATCCCAAAAGGAGATTGCTTTAATATGTTAACTAAATACATCCAAGCTGCCATGAAGCAAGCTAAGTATGAAATTTTCCCTGATGATGGGACTTTCTACGGAGAAATTCCTATCTGTGAGGGAGTCTATGCAAATGCTGTAACTCTCGAAGTTGCCCGTGAACAATTGCAAGAGGTATTGGAAGACTGGATCTTACTTAGTCTCACCCTGAATCTTCCTTTACCTGTCCTTGATAATATCGATCTTACAGTTACCAAGGAAGTTGCGTAATGCCTCCTTTAAAACCAATCAAACGTCGAGACTTAATTTATCATCTGAAACAACTGGGATTTGACGGCAGATATTCGGGAAAAAGGCATCAGTTTATGTTGAAAGATAGTCTTCGTATCACCATCCCAATCCTCATCAAGGTGAGATCAGTGCGAACTTTTTAGCTAAAATTTTGGGACAGGCTAAAGTTGATTTTAGTGATTGGGAGAACCTCTAAAGTTGAGATGGTTTTGTCAATTATTTTAAATAAAAGGTTCGCCCTTCTTCTGCTATTGTTTGTGGTAGCGGAAGGGGCGATCGTCGCTATTTGATTATTAACAGATATAGGGTGCGTCACCTGCGAGAATAGATAGTTTTGGCAAAAAATTGTAAAGTGACGCACCCTACTACTTGATTCTTGGTCATGAATTTTTTGATTGTGCTTAAGTAACCACGCAAAATTAATTACATAAAGAATCTTGACGCTGTAAGGCTTTCAGGCGAGATGCAAGTGTAATTCATTGTGCAGGACTACTTAATTAGATGCGTACTAACTTATCACAATTTAATCCCACCAGCAGCACCACAATCAAAATAATAAACTTTTAACAAAGCTATTCACGTTTCTGTATCTTGGTTTAATCAAAAGTGTGACTAAGAGCTAATTGAAAGAACCTTTGCGAGTGCAATTGTTCGTTCGCAATAAGCTGGATTAACAGCATAATTTCCTTGTTCATCACGGAGAGCCAATGCTGGGCACATCTTACATATTGACTTAGCAGAACAATTGGGATTACATCCACTTATAACTAAACCTTCCTGTGGTTTTATGTTATTAACTAACTGCTCCCAAGCATCAGAAAACGAAAGTTCCATTAGATTGAACCGCTGATTCCGAATGTCTGAACATGGAGAAAGATTAGCATCATAGTTAATGTAAGCGCCTACTTTACCAACCCCGCAGTTAAAAACACGGGACGGCTCTCTATTTTGTGTTTGGGTAGGGGGTATTTGGTTTTTCACTAACTTAAGCCTAAACTTTTCTGCTGAGTAATAGTCTTCACCTTTTAGTGCAAAATGCGCTAAATTATCACCATCAAGACCATTTTGAATACTTGGAGATACAAAATACTCCAAGTTACGAGTCGTACACCAGTTATATATCCACTCAATAGAATTATGTGTCAGAGTAGTGATAGGTGTTTTACAAAAAAGATTAAAGCCATAGGTGCGAAGAAGCTCTATGTTTTGGAGTACCTTCTCAAAAGCTCGCCGTCCAGTTACTCTTTCGTAACTATCTTCATCGTGACCGTAAATGCTAATCTCAATCATATAAGGTGGATAACGTTTAAATATTTCGATATGCTGGGCTGTTAACAATTCCAAATTGGTGTATACCGACACAATAATACCTGCCAAACGGAGTTTTTCATAAATTGCTGTAAAATTTGGATGGATTAGGCACTCTCCGCCAGTTAAAATCACTTGAACAACCCCCGCTTCAACAAGCTCATCAATAAGTTCAAAAGCACGCTCCGATGAGAATATTGTCTTTGGCGTGTGTCCTACAATATAACAAAAGCCGCATTTAAAATTGCACACTGAAAGCAACTCCCATTCGAGAGTAGCAGGTATTCTCGCTCCGGCCAAAACCCAATTAACAAAAGCGTTAACATTGGCAAAACTCGTGTTAGAATCTTCAAGATTTTTTAAGAAAATGCCAACAGGCTGAGAGGGATCAACTGCGAAATCTACATTGCCAACGTGCCGATGAACTAACATATATTTTTCCTCCATTTATTTGTCATTCATTGAGGACGCGACATAGTATCGCGTTATCGCGCCCATATCAAACTTGTGCAATCTTTAGTAATTGGCTTTTAGTTTCTTGCCTCGTTACACCTCGAACTAGCGCCGCAAGTCATAACATTTGCTCGTTCTGTTCCTACCTCAACTTGATACCATTCGCTGTGGTTTTCGGGACGAGCGATATACTTAGACTGAGTGATTGCACTGTTATTTTGTGAATCGGTGATCGGAGTCTCTGCTATTTTGCTTTGTAACATAGTAACCTCACTGTATGAAACTTTGGCAGAAAGTACACTCTAGTTAGTTAGAAAGTCTTTCCTTGTATCTCTCCTTACTTTAATACGCCAATTTATTTTTGTCTAGTCAGAAAAGTGGTGTTTAATGGGATATTTACATTTTTTTACACAATCAAAAATGTGGCAAAAAGTGGGATTGAGTTGAGCGAGGGGCAAAAAGTGTGATAGAGTGGGATAGTCAATGAATAACCCCATTTTTACCTATGGATATTCAGCAAGTTTTAATATGGACTGACCAACAGATATTAGCTAACACAGGAAAACATCTTGATTCCCTACAGAAGGCTATATTAGAAGGAGTTTGGCAACATCAAAATTATGAAGAAATTGCTAAAAATAACCAGCGCAGTTACGATCACATCAAAAAAGAGGCATGGAAATTATGGAAACTTATATCTAATGTAGTTGACGAAGATATTAAACAATCTAATGCTCGCTCTATTTTAGAAAGAAAAGCATTATCTAGTATTTACAATTATGGTAACTCTTCACAGATTGTTAGTAGTAACATTAATAGTCATATAAATATCTGTGGAGAAAATCGGCAAGATCCAAAAGAAGCTAAACAGCCCTTTCCCCCCGATTCTCCCCAAAACAAAGCCCATACCCGCTTAATCGACTTAACCGACGCGCCCGACATCCCTTACAACAACAACCGCACATCCGAACTCACCACCCTCAAACAATGGATATTAGAAGCCCACACCCG
>JBBSOX010000216.1:0-2920 GCA_038259325.1 Chroococcales cyanobacterium
ACTTGGCTTTGAAGTAAGCCGTCGTTCAGTGATCAACGATAGAGCCTGTTCAGCAAAACCGTTTTCTGCCAGAAAATGGGAAAATCCAGCTAGTTGCAATGCTTCTGCTTCCAGAAGTAGATATCAAATGGGTTCTATAGCGGTTCTCGTTTACGTGAGGTACACCCGTAGGGGCACGGCACTGCCGTGCCCCTACACCTGACGATATAATGTTGTACCGCATCTGAGTGGGAACTGCTATACCTGCACCTTCTAGCGCATTTGCGATCGCACTCAGTATCTCTATTGTCATTGGTGCGTAGCCGTAGCCCGTTGTAGACATCGCTGGACTAATTAAAATCCTAAAATCTGGCTAATACCAATATCTAGTGCAGGTTAAAATTAAATATGCTCGTGAAAAAAGTTGTATCTATAGCAGAGCTACTACAAAAATTAAAAGCTTATGACAGCAAGCAATATTAGGCAACTAATTTTAATGGTGCGTTGTCACAAAGGTTAACGCACCTTTATCTAAAGAAGCGGCGAGTCCAAACAATTACTTCACAGATGTGACTGCTTGCTTTGCTACTGGGCGTGGTTTTTTGCGGTCTGACCTGCGCGTTCCACCAGCCATCCCATACTCATCACCCGGATTTCTCACAAGAGAGAAAAAAACACTTGGATTAGCCAGACTTAAGATAAATTAATTGATACATTGTTAAACTCCCCACGCTTAAAAGGATTAAATAGTAAAAACCGAAATATAAAAAGATATATAGAATACATTTTACTGGGAGATACTTAGAGAATGAAAAAAAAACTGATAAAAATTGGCATGACAATTTGTTGGGTTAAGTTAAGCAAAACAACACCAATAATAGTTATTTAAAATCATAATTAGCTATTACTTATGAAACCAATTTTCTCCTTATCCAGAGCAAGGGAGTCGAGATAAAAGGTCATAAATCGTTGCAAAAACTTCCTTGTAAGGGCAAGTACTACTAATTCCAATTAAAATTCGTCTTCTGCTAATAGTAATAACAGCCCCTAGCTTTAATAATTTTGTGCGTATAGTCCCAATCGTTGCATTTTTGAATTCCGTATTAACCAAACATTTCTCGCGGATGGCATTCATTAAAATGTAAGCAATCGCAGCAAACCATAAACGTAATTGATTTCCTTCAAATGTATGAGTACTTGTTCTATCACTTTTTAAATCTAATTTTTGTTCTTTTAGACAATTTTCTAGGTTACCTCTCGGACAATATTTTTGAGTATAAAGCTGTCCTGGAGGAATTTTCTTAACAGGGAGCGAAGTTACTACAAAGCGAGTATCGACTTCTTCATAGCTATAATTAACCTTGGCGACAACACGACGGCTACGACTCCAACTGTCTAAAGTTTGATAATCAAAAGAACAATACCAAACTGAATTATCAACACAGGTTGCTGCATCTTTTTTTAAATCTAGCGCTCCCGGAAATAAGCTTTCAAAACACTCCATTACTGGTTCAATTTTCCTTGAGTATTCTTGGGATGCACGATACTTGATTGATTGAGATAACTGGATGAGGCGATTATTTTTAGGAAGTCCAAACACATAATCAATTCCAGTTTGAGATTCACACCATGCCATGATATCTTCTCTCGAATATGCACTATCTCCTCGAATAGTAATTTTGACATTCTGCCATCGCAGGCGGATTATTTTTATGACTCGTTCTAACTCTTCTAATCCCCATGCTGCTGGGTCTAAGTTGGATTCACGAAGTTTTGCTGCAAGTATTTGTTTACCACAGAAAATATAAAGTTGAGCATAACAACATCCCTTGTAATAAGGGTTAAAAAATGTTTCTTCTTGATTACCATATATTAAATTATCTGTAACATCTAAATCCACAATTATCTGTCGTGGTGGCTTTTGATAAGATTCTAAAAATAGCTCAACTAAAAGTGTTTCTATTGCCTTGGCATTATATTCAATACGGTGATATCGGCTATTTTCTCTTGAGGATACATCTTCTGGACAATGTTCGAGACGATTTAAGGTACTTTTTCCGGCTAAAGTAATCAATTCTTGTTCTGAGTTAATTACTTTTCCTACTGCGAGCGCAAATATTGGGTCGTGACGCAGGGTTTCATGGTCATTTATATCTTCATAACCCATGATTAAGCCATATATTCTTTGTGCAATTAAGCTATGAACTGGATGTAAAATTTTATTGGGGTCTCGGTAGTCTTTGAAACATTTTGCAAATCGTGATGTTATGTCTCTTTTTTTATCTAGTTCCGCAATTAATGTTAACCCTGCATCCGATGTTACAGGCTCACCCTTGAAATTAACTATAACTGGACGTGAGTTTACTTGTCCAAATACGAACTGTTCTGATATACAATGATTTTTATTTGGGGTCATACTTTCAACTGCTGGGATGCTTGTGCAATATACATTTTGGCAGTTTTTGACCCCTCTTTTCTAAAGTCTTGTGAGAAATCCGGGATCACTATTTTTGCCATAGCGAGATGCAACATTCAACAGCATTTGCTCAGAATAAGTATTCAACTGACGTTCTGCTTCACTCTAACAATTTGATTAACTATTGAAAAAAATATATGAAGACCGACTCCATACAAGCAATTACCCCTTTGGTCTTAGGCGTAACTGGTCTGATAATTGGAATGGCAGTCATCTTCTGCCCGAATCTTAGCGATGCAAAGGGTGCCGGCGGGTTTGGACTTGCCGGGACTGCGATTGCTGGGGCATCTGGATTAGCTCAAAGTAAAAGTAGCCGTGATGCTTAATTCCCCTTTTGTCACTTCAAGCCTTTAATTAATTCTCGAAACAGTAACCTTGCTCCTTTGGCTGCAACGCGATTTCTGACAAGCTTTACAGGACGACCCGCCGCTTTTTCAGTGTCTAACTGTTCACCCAAAATTTTAC
>JBBSOX010000217.1:0-2463 GCA_038259325.1 Chroococcales cyanobacterium
CATTATTCAACAGCAACCAAAGTCAGTTTTGTGTCTGCCAATCCAACATCAAGGAAAGGCGATCGGCATTCTTTACCTCGAAAACAATCTGACAACAGGTGCATTTACTCCCGACAGATTAGCAGTCTTACAAGTTTTATCTTCCCAAGCCGCCATCTCCATAGAAAATGCCCAACTCTATGCCAACTTAGAAGCAAAAGTCGCAGAACGCACCCAAGAACTATCACAAGCTTTAAGCTATCTCAAAGCTACCCAAGAAGGATTGATTCAATCAGAAAAAATGGCCGCTTTAGGACAACTTGTTGCCGGAGTTGCCCACGAAGTTAACACTCCTCTGGGCGCAATTCGATCGTCTGCGGGCAATGTTTCTAAGTTCTTGAATCAAACTCTAGAACAGTTTCCCGCACTGTTTCAATCTCTCTCTCCAGACGAAACACATAATTTTTTGAATTTACTCCAGCGTTCCCTGCAACAAGAAACAAACTTATCAACGAAAGAAGAACGCAAAGTGAAGAGAGCTTTGAGAGGTCAACTGCAAGAATTAGGAATATCAGATCCAGATACCGTAGCCGATCGCCTAGTAATGATGGGAGTGTATAGTGAAATTGACAGCTTTGTGCCGCTGCTGCAAAAACCCGATAGCTTGCACGTACTAGAAATCGCCTACAAACTTTCTGAGTTAAAAAGAGGCATCGCTACTATCAACACGGCCACAGACAGAGCCTCGAAAGTCGTGTTTGCCTTGAAAACTTATGCTCACTACGAACAGTCGGGAGAAAAGACAGCAGCCATTATTACAGAAGGCATTGAAACAATCTTAACCCTTTATCAAAATCAATTAAAACAAGGCGTTCAGGTAGTGAAAAACTATGCAGACATCCCGCCAATAATGTGCTATCCAGACGAACTGAATCAAGTTTGGACGAATTTAATTCACAATGCTTTGCAAGCAATGGATTACCGAGGTACGCTAAAAATTGAGTTGGCGGCTCTAGAGGATCGGGTTAAGATTAGCATTAGCGACAGCGGTAAGGGGATAGCAGAAGAGATTAAAGTAAAAATATTTGATCCGTTTTTTACTACTAAACCGGCCGGAGAAGGCAGCGGTTTGGGACTAGATATTGTCAAGAAGATTGTTGACAAACATCAGGGGAAAATAGAGGTAGAATCGATTCCGGGCCAAACTACATTTAATGTTTTCTTGCCAATGAGCGCTGTATGAGCAGGTCAAGGAGCTCCGGCACACTATAACGCAGTAACTAGGTCGGGTATTACTGGCTCGGCCCAAGCTGCAATCTACCCCATTAGGAGGATGGCAAATGTTAAAACGCTTTAAAGTCAATAACTTGAATTCTACCGGAAATTGATGTAAAACCGCTGTACGATGCGTTATGCTCAGCTAAGCTGCTACGCATCTAGATTGCTTGGTTTCGGCGACTGGGAAGGGGAGAAGATTTGGCGATCGCTCAGCTTGTGGGATTTAGTTCGCGATCGCCCCCGAACAAAGAAATCGGGTTTTTGAACTCTCCCAAGACGATTGCAAGCAAATATTTTGGTTAACAACCAAGGTGATAGTCGCCCGCGCGATCGCGAACTAGCATCTTAAAATGCGATCGGGTATACTAATACACTTTTACTACTTTTGCTACTTTTGCTACCAATGAAAATTAAAAAGGAGAACAAATAGATGTCTAAACCAGTTATTTTGTGCGTTGACGATGAAAGAATGGTGTTAGACAGTCTCAGGACGCAGCTAGCAGCAGAATTTGGGGATGCCTACACCTATGAAGGAGCCGAAGATGCTGAAGAAGCCTTAGATGTAATCGGCGAACTCTATGACGAAGAAGAAGCCAGGGTTATTGTAATTATTTCTGATTGGTTAATGCCCGGTATTAAGGGAGATGAGTTGCTGATTCGCATTCATCAAAACTACCCCCAGGCTATTAAAATTATGCTCACAGGTCAAGCTGATGAATTAGCAATTGACCGAGCAAAAAAACAGGCTAACCTCCATAGCTGCTTATCTAAACCTTGGTCAGAGGCAGATTTGCTGGAAACCATTAAATCTGGTTTGTCGAAGATATGAAACAACAGGTAATTATCTGTGTAGATGATGACAACACTGTACTCAAAAGCCTCAAAGCAGAACTCCAAGAAGCTGTCGGCAATGCTTATCTGATCGAAATTGCCGAGGGTGGGGAGGAAGCATTAGAGTTGCTGAAAGAATTACTGTCAGATGGGTATGAAGTACCGTTAATTATTTCCGATCATATCATGCCGGAGATGAAGGGGGATGAACTATTAAAACAAGTCCATCTAATCTCGCCCCCAACTATCAAAATCATGCTGACAGGGCAAGCAGATATTGAAGCGGTGGGAAATGCTATCAAAAATGCAAATTTATATCGTTATATATCCAAACCCTGGCAACGAGAAGACTTGAGTTTAACAGTAAAAGAAGCA
>JBBSOX010000218.1:0-2164 GCA_038259325.1 Chroococcales cyanobacterium
AAACCACCTATGAAAAAGGAATTAAGGTTGTGTCACAAGAGTTAGAACAGTACCAACCTTTCTGGCAGCGTTCTGAAACATTACCCAAATGGGATATCACCATTGTCCCAGTTTGACTGGTATCTTATTTTCTTGCAAGTCTCTTATGAGTTTGGCTGTAGCGCTATTGATTTAGAAAGCATTCCAGAGTCTTCGACTCCAGTGCTGAAAAGTCGGAACAATCCCCAAGGTGCTATCTCTGTTAACAAAAGTATTCCACTTACCGAGATAAAACCAGCAGTCTCCTTAGAAAATCCAGAAGGGCAGGTATCTTTAAACTCTGCTTTCTATGTCGAGCGATCGCCTATTGAGGTAGACTGTTATCAAACGATTCTTCAACCAGGGGCTTTAATTCGCATCAAAGCTCCCCGACAGATGGGCAAAACTTCGCTGATGTCGCGGGTTCTCCATCATGCTAGTCAACATGGTTATCAGACAGTACCTGTAAATTTCCAGTCAGCCGATGCAGAATTTCTCGCTAATTTAGATCAGTTTTTGCAGTGGTTCTGTGCCAGTATTACCTACGAATTGAATCTACCCGATAAGTTAGATGAGTATTGGAAGGGTGTTTTAGGTAGCAAGAATAAATGTACAAATTACTTTCAACGGTATTTATTACCCGCGATTAATAGCCCCGTAGCTATAGGTTTGGATGAAGTTGATGAAGTCTTCAAGCATCCCATAATTGCGGCTGATTTTTTTGGATTGCTACGAGTTTGGCATGAGCGGTCAAAGAATGAGACAGTTTGGAAAAATCTCCGGTTGGTGATTGTGCATTCTAAGGAAGTTTATATTCCACTCAATATAAATCAGTCGCCTTTTAATGTGGGCTTACCCATTGAGTTGCCAGACTTAAATCAAATACAAGTACAAGACTTGGTACAGCGTCACGGACTCAATTGGACTGAATCACAAATTAAAGAATTAATGATACTCGTCGGTGGCCATCCTTATTTAGTGCGGGTAGCGCTTTATGAAATTGCCCGTGGTCGGATGACGCTGGAAAATCTGCAAAAAATCGCGGCAACTGAAGAAGGCCCTTACAGTGACCATCTGCGCCGCCATTGGCTGAACTTGCAAGAGGATGCAGAATTGCTAGCTGCCGTCAAACAAGCGATGATGGCAAATCGCGCCGTGGATGTAGGCACAACTGAAGCGTTTAAACTCCGCAGTATGGGGTTAGTTAAGTTTCAAGGCAATAAAGTAGTGCCATTGTGTGAATTGTATCGTCAATATTTTTGCGATCGCTTGGGGTTGAAAAATTAAAAAAGTACATTAGGAGTGCAATAAGACTTTTATCTGCAATTACCATTTAAAAAAAAGGTTTAACAATGGTTCAAGTTATTCAAGGAAAAGATATCACTCTAGCCCAACTCATAGATCAATTTGGGCTACAACGTGCAGACAACGAACAGTTTTTTTTAGAGTGGCAGCAAGATTTACCTGAGTTGAGTGACTTAGAAAAGCAATCTCTCAACGAAGTCAAGGCAGAATATTTGCATTTATCCCGCTACCAAATTTTAGAACCTGTAGTCAAAATGGTAGTGCTATCTCCAATATTGCGTCTAGCAGGTTTTTATCAACCGCCTTTTTACATCGCCTCAGAACAAGAGGTCAGAATTTCTTCTGAAGACGAAGGCACAATTATTAGAGGACGTATTGATATTTTGGTGTTTCATCCTCCATTTTGGGTTCTCGTTATTGAGGCAAAACGAGCAGATTACTCCTTAGTGCCAGCAATTCCACAAGCATTGGCTTATATGTTGGCAGATGCAACTTCGGCTAAACCTGTTTTTGGGTTTGTCACCAATGGTAGTGAATTTCAATTTATTAAGTTGACGAAACAGAGTACACCGAGATATGCCTTATCTTATACACTGTCGCTTAATCGTGGGGATGACTTATATACTGTCGTAAAAGTGTTAAAACATCTAGCTGCTTTAATTAGTAATTCGTAATTATGATCTCTCCCTGGTTTTACTACGTAACCCGGATTTCTCACAAGAGAGAAAAAAACACCTGGATTAGCCAGACTTAGGATAAATTAATTGATACATTGTTAAATTCCCCATGATTAAAAAGATTCAACAGTAAAAACCAAAATGCAAAAAGATATATAAAGTAC